>JAZQMY010000024.1:0-171047 GCA_045627045.1 Clostridia bacterium
CCATTGTTGTGTCTTCAGGCTGAGCGCCTTCGTGTCCGTAAAGAACAGTATTGTAAGAATTCTTGCTTACTGATACTGTCGGCTTGCCCCATGTTGCAGGGTTGATAGCATTGTTCGGAGCGCCCCAGATCATAGGAGCTGCCGTGATCTTCGTTGCCTTGTAAACGTTCGGCTGAGCGATTGCTTCGTCAACGAGAACAATGTGATTGTCACCGTGGTTCGGTACGCAGAGAGATGAGTTGTTTACGAAATATTCGCCCCATGCGAGCCATCCCGCATAACCGTCGCCATTGTTGCCGTCGATTCTGAGGAGAGAAATGTCATAAACAAGTCCTGCCTTGATGTCCTTGGCTGTGAGGCCGAGAACGTCCTGAGGAACTGCTACTGATACGTTGAGTTTGCCGTCAACGATAGCTGCATATGCTATCCAATCAACTGCATCATAACTGCCGTATGCATCTGAATATACCATTGCATTGCCGGCTTCGTCAAGCGTGATGCACATATCAATGTATGCGCCATCGTTTGCCTTGAGCTTGAACTGGATACCGTCGCCGCAGTAGAATTCGCTGTGACCAACGAACTGCTGATCTTCACTTACAACACCAATGTAGAAGTAGCTCTTATCCCAACGGAAGTAAATGTCCATTGACTCATCTGCAGGGATAGTGTTGTTGTAGTTATCGATGCAAGTATTGTATGTGTCCTTTGTGATGTGAGCTGTCGGGAGACCCCAAGCCTTAGCAGATACAGCTACTGTTGTATCGATAGGAGCAGTTGTCTTGTTGCCCGGAACAACGCCATCAGCAAACATCATCTTGTCTGAAAGAACGATGAAGTTATCACCGTGATTCGGAACACAGAGAGATGTGTTGTTTACGAAATATTCACCCCATGCAAGCCATCCTGCATAACCGTCGCCGTTGTGGCCATCAATTCTGAGGAGTGACATAGCATATACGAGAGATGTGTTGAGGTCAGCTGCGATTACGCCGAGAGCTGACTGAGGAACTGCAATAGCTACGTTGAGCTTACCGTCAACGATGCCGCAATAGCCATCCCAATCAACTGCATCGTAATTACCGTATGCATTTGAATAGATCATTGCATTGCCAGCTTCGTCAAGCGTAATGCACATATCAATGTATGCGCCGTCGCCTGCCTTGAGCTTGAACTGGATACCATCGCCGCAGTAGAATTCGCTGTGACCAACGAACTGCTCATCGTCACTTACAACACCAATGTAGAAGTATTCTGAATTCCAACGGAAGTAAACATCCATTGAATCATTCTCAGGGATTGAGTTGTTATAATTGTCGATGCAAGAATTGTAAGTATTCTTGTCTACATGGATTGTAGGTTCGCCCCAAGCTTCTGCTGTTACAGGAACTGTTGTATTGAGCTTGCCTGCAACATTGATTGCCTCAACAACGCCCTTTACATCTGCTTCTTCAGTGCCGAGAACAATATAGTTGTCGCCTGAGCAATTTGCGCAGTAACCTGTGTTTTCTGCGAAATACTTACCCCAAGCAAGCCAGCCTGAATAAATTCCTGCTTCTGAGTCATCAACGCCGCTGATTCTGAGAAGATTGAACGTGTACTTGATGCCAGCCTTAACGTCCTTCTTTGTAAGTCCGAGAGCATCCTGCGGAATAGCAAGAGCAAGGTTCATCTTACCGTCAACAAAACTGAGCGATGATGCCCAATCAACTGCATCGTAGTTGCCGTATGCATCAGAATATGTCATAACGCTGCCGTCAACTGCATACGTTACACATACATCTACAGGCTTTCCGTCCGGTGCAGTAATCTTGAACTGGATACCGTCACCATCCCAGAAATTACCTGAGCCGGTCGGTCTGTCATCAGGGCTTACAACACCGATGTACAGATAATCCTGATTCCAACGGAAATAGAGATCCATCTCAACCTGTCCCGGGTCTGCTCCTGTGAGTGACTCGAGAGTTACGTTTGATGAATTCTTATCAACGTGGATCGTCGGCTCTCCCCAACCATCTTTTGTGATGGGAGAGGTTACATCCACACCCGCTGCTGCATGGTCAGCAATTACTGTTACGCTTGTGCTGCCTTCAGCTGCGAATGCCGTACTTACAGGTAATGCAAAGCTAATAATCATAGCCAAGCACAATAACACTGATATGTACTTTTTCATCTTTCATTCCTCCTGGAAATATTTTTATATGAACTCCTTTTAGGGAATTTATATCAAACCACTGATTGAACATGAGATGTTTTAACATTTTCACTTAAATTTCAGAAAAGTTTTGTAAAAGTTGAACAAATTTGTTAATTTATTCCATAACATCACGTTTCTTTTGCTGTCTTTTTAAGTCTGTCTAAAGTTGAATTTGCGTCGGAAAAAGTACTTCAGAAGGTCAAGTTACACCATGCCAACAATAATCCAACTTAAGCTAGTAATATTATAATACATGATTTATTTTTTGTCAAACACTTTTTTTGACACGTTTCTATTTATTTACAAAAAAGCATTTTTTTGTTTGACCTGTTATCATGTTATTTTCTTACAATTATCTCACCAAATATCATAAATGTTCGGCAAATATCTTCACGCAACGTTCATATTGCTTCCACATAGGCATAACAAAGCATTTATTTTTAACTTCATTTCAGGTTTATTATCGAATCACGAACATAAAAAAATCTGCCGGACGGCAGATCTTTTTTGCATATTCAATATTATGTGCTCAATTTTACAATTAGCATTTCAAAGCCTGTGTTCGCATCGGCCTTACCCGATTTCACAGCGAAGTCAAGGTCAAGGCACATCTGGAGCGCCTTTTTGCAGGACTCGGCGGTGTATTTCCCTGCCTGCTTCCTGAGAAGCTCGAACGGATAGGGCTTCAATCCGAGCCTGTCCATTATTTCCTTCTGCTGATAGCCGTTTGACATCATTCCGATATATCTCAGAATGAGCTGATACTGTCTTTCGAGGAGCGCCAGCAGCTGAAACGCCTCCGATCCGTCATTGAAGAGAAGCTTCGTCTGCTTCATGGCATCCTTCGGCTTCTTTGCCGCCACTGCATCAACGAGAGTAAATACGCCGTGCTCCGGAGTATGTGCTATCATCGTCTCCACATCTGCATGACTTACCGTTTTTTCTTCGGTGCAGTCAGAAAGCTTTGCCACTTCGGACTGCAGAGCAAAGAGATCTTCTCCTACAAGCGTAAGTAGATATTCCGCATCGGCGTTTGATATCTGTTTTCCATAATTTTTGAATTCTCTTACGATCCATTTTATAAGGTCGCTCTTCTCTATTTTATCAAACAAAACGCAATCTGCTTTTTCTTCTATGTGCTTCACTATAGATGACCTTCTGTCGGGCTTACCTCTTACCTCAAGCACCAGAAGCACATCGTCCGAAAGTGAATCGATCAGTTTTACGAGCTTTTCATCCTTAAAAAGCGGGGATTCGGCTCTGACATCCGCAATAACGACACGTTTTTCCGAAAACATAGCCGGCGAACTGATAACAGACAGGATATTGTCAACAGTTGCATTATCGTTATCAAAAAGATTCATATCAAACTCAATCATCGATTCATCAATAAACG
Organism: Clostridia bacterium; assembly: GCA_045627045.1. GTDB lineage: Bacteria > Bacillota > Clostridia > HGM11327 > HGM11327 > SIG351. The sequence goes on from JAZQMY010000024.1 coordinate 3,594, forward strand.
TCTTTTTCAGGCGCTCTATCACGGATTTTTTAACATAATCCTCCTCGCCTGTCATGAGACAGACGGGTCTTACCTTCTTATCGGTTATGAGCTTAATATAATCCTTGTATTCCATCTGTTATTAAACCTTTTTTACCCTTGCAGTGGCAACTACGTCAATGCCTGTTGCAAGTATATCCTTCATAATAATATCTCCTACATTGACAGGTGCCTGAATTCTGATTTTTGCCAATTCGCCTACAGCTTCCCTCATCAGCTGCTTCGGAATGGGCTCTGCCGTCTTTACAGAGCAGAGTCTGAAGTCTCCGCCCTCAACCAATACTGTTGTTGTGAGGATTCTTGCAGGAGCCGTTACCTCGGACGTTGCATATGCAATGCCGTTCTTGCACTTGTTTCCTGTTATCTCCCTGATGCTTCCATCCTCATTGAATGAAACCGTAACGTCACAGCCATTAGGGCAGGCAACGCACGTCAATGTTACATTTTCCCTCATAAACTGCCTCCTTACTGTTCCGTTCCGATGGATATTCCGTCCGTAACAGAAGCTATCTCTTCGGCCGTAAGCCTGATCTTCTCCATTTCTCCGGGAGTAAGTATCTTCTTCTTTACTGACTTGATCACTCTGTCGCCGTCCTTCACAACGAGCTTGGTATCTCTGTAAACATTTCCTACTCTGAACATGAATTCAATATTCTTTTTGGGAGTATTCCTGTGAACCGTATTCGGAACAACGTATCTTACGCCATTAAAAGGTGTAACGCTTATCATTTCCGACTCTTCGATCTCGCCCTTGATGAACTCTGCGGCACACTTACCTGAATTTTCAGCCTCAAGTGTAACGTAATCAACAAGGTCATGAACGTGAACAACGTTTCCGCAGGCAAAAATGCCTTTTCTGCTCGTCGACATATTATCATCGACCACAAGTCCGCCCGTTGTTCTGTTCAGCTGAACTCCTGCCGCCTTTGAAAGCTCATTTTCAGGAACAAGTCCTACCGAGAGAACAAGCATATCACAGGGAATATACTCCTCTGTTCCGGGAATAGGCTGCTTTTTCTCATCGACCTCTGCCACAGTGACTCCTGTTATTCTGTCTTTGCCATGAATATTCGTAACTGTATGATTGAGGTGAAGCGGAATGCCGTAATCGTCAAGGCACTGAACTATATTTCTCTTGAGTCCGCTTGAATAGCTCATAAGCTCATAAACGCCCTTTACGTTCACGCCCTCAAGAGTAAGTCTTCTTGCCATGATGAGTCCGATATCGCCCGAGCCGAGAATAACTGCTTCTTTTCCCGGGATATATCCGTCAATATTAACAAGTCTCTGAACAAGTCCCGCCGTATATACGCCGGCAGGTCTCTCGCCTGTAAGCATAATGTTTGATCTTGTTCTTTCTCTGCAGCCCATTGCAAGGATAACTGCCTTTGCCTTGTAGAATACCATTCCGTCATCAGGCGAAATCGCCTGAACTATTCTGTCATCAGTCAGGTTAAGAACAAAGGTATTGAGTTTTATTTCTATTCCGAGCTCTTCCGTGAGCTTTTCATAATGATCCGCATATTCCGGGCCTGTAAGTCTCTCTCCGAATGTCTGGAGACCAAAGCCATCGTGTATGCACTGACGAAGAACGCCGCCTGCATATCTGTCTCTCTCGAGGATAACGATATCGTCTATTCCGTTCTTCTTTGCGGAAGCCGCCGCCGCAAGTCCTGCCGGGCCACCGCCGATAATTACAAGATCCTTTTCAATATAATTCTCCATTACTTTTTGATCTCCTCTCTGAGTTCTCTTGAAAGTAATTCGGAGCCTGCATTATGCTTTCTGATTTCCGTTTCGGGGACATTAAGCTCTCTTGCAAGTATTTCCATCACTCTTGATGAACAGAAGCCGCCCTGACATCTGCCCATACCTGCTCTGACACGCATCTTTACGCCGTCGAGTGTAACTGCGCCGGCAGGTCTTCTGATGGAATCAATGATTTCGCCCTCAGTAACCTTTTCGCAGCGGCAAACGATCTTTCCGTAAGCAGGTTCTTTACTTATAATCCTGTTTGCTTCATCGGAAGACATCTTATACATTTTCTTTTCTGCAGGGCGCTCAAAGAAATACTTTGTGCTCTTTTTCTCCATTTCAACGCCTGCCTCCTTCATTATTCCGACAAGATACTCTGCTATTGCCGGAGATGAGGAGAGTCCCGGAGATTCTATGCCTGCGGCATTGAAGAGTCTCTTATTCTTCGTGCTCTGACCGATTATGAAGTCATCAGTGGTTGGAACGGCTCTCATTCCTGCAAACATAGTGATGAGCATTCTCTCATTCACGCTCGGAACAGAGCGCTTTGCCCCTGCTATTGCTTCGCGGATGCCTGCCGTTGTGGTAGCCTTATCATCCATATCGTCAACATTGTGAGATGTAGGTCCGAGCAGGATATTGCCGTCAATGGTAGGAGAAACGAGTATTCCCTTACCCATCTTTGACGGTACCTGGAATATTACGCTGTTCACGATCTGTCTCTCGCTCTTGTCGAGTATGAGATATTCGCCCTTTCTCGGGATGATATCAAACGTATCGTCGCCAAGCATACGGGCAATTATTGCGGAATTGGTGCCTGCGGCATTTACAACGTATTTTGTCTCATACACGCCGTTGTTTGTGTGCACCTTTATATGATCTCCTGCGTCTTCCATCGCAATAACATCTGTTCCTCTGAGGAATTCGCAGCCGTTCATGCATGCAAGCTCCGTTGAAGTAATCGCAAGCTTATAAGGGCTGATGATGCCTGTTGTCTTTGCATGGAGTGCGCTTGTAACTTCCTTGCTTATATTCGGCTCAACTGCACGAAGCTCATCTCCGCTGACTATCGAAAGACCCTTTACTCCGTTTTCAATGCCTCTTTCATACAAAGCATTTACCTTTTCATCATCCTCTGCGCCGAATCCGATAACATATGCTCCGCAAAGATCAAGATCAATATTAAGACGCTTTGCCATTTCAGGCATAAGCTCTGCGCCCCTGATATTCAGTTTTGCCTTGAGCGTTCCCGGAATCGGATCGTATCCGGCGTGAACTATACCGCTGTTTGCTCTGCTGCTGCCGTTTGCAGGCTCAAGGCTGCGCTCTGCAATGGCAGTTTTAAGATTATACTTTGACAGCTCAAGCGCTATGAAGCCTCCTGATACACCGCTGCCTATAATAAATATGTCAAACAAAACTATTACCTCTTCTGTAATAATATATATTTTCTTTTTTATTGAAGAAAGACATATACTTGCATAGCATATGTCTTTCCTATTATTATACTCTTTTTTTAAACTAAAGTAAATAAAATATTGTTAATAAATTGTTAATATTAAAATCAGAAATACCATGACGGGAACCAACGAAGCACGTTTGTGATGTAGTCGGATGATACCCTGAGTCCGGAAAGCGCCGGGTAGAACATTGCAAAGAGAACTACCACTATTCCGAAATAGATTGCAATACCTATCTTGTATGCCTTTGACTTCTGCCACAGATAGTCAAGGAAATATGCAAGGCAAATTATCACGAACGGAAGTACCGGGAAGTAGTGATAAATGAATGTGCATCTCGTAATGAGTATCCAGGGCAGCCAGAGTGATGCGATCGCAACGATGATTGGAGTAAGTCTTCTGTCCTTATTCTGGAGCGCAATTCCGATTGATGCTACTACCGCGATCACGCCTGCCCACCATATTGCAGGATTGCCCATAGTTACTATCGTGCCTCTGAGGCCGTCAGTGTTGTCTGCTGAATTGTACATCCAGAGAGGTCTGCCGATAACAGGCCATGTGTACCATGCTGACTGGAAGTCATGCGTTGCATTGAGCTGACTGTGATAGTTATACATCGTTTCCTGAAGTCTTAAAATCCCGTCGAAGGAATAAGGTGTGCCGTCAGTTACCGTTGTATACGGGATATAGCATGCAAGGTAGATATTTACCGGAAGAATGATAAATACAGTCACACAGAAAATACCCACACGGATAATATAATCGTTTTCAAAATTCTTCGTCCATGAATATTCGTCCGAAAGCTTGTTTCTTCTGATGACATTGCAGTCTCTTACCTGCTCCGCAAGAGTCATGAAGAAAATTGCGGCAAGTCCGACAGCACCGTATGCAGTGTTCCACTTCACAGACATTGCACAGCCCATGAAGAAGCCTGAGAAAAGCAGGAAGAAAAGGCTCTTTTTGATTCCGAGGTTATGAGGTCTTGACACGTAATAATCATACATAAAGTAATACATGAGTATTACGAACGTAACAGCATAAACATCAATGGAAGAGATTCTCGAATGCGTGAAGTGCATGAAGTCGAACATCATGAGGAACGCCGCCGCAAATCCGCCAAAGCTGTGCTTTGTGACCTTCTTGCCGAAGAGATACATGAGAAGTATCATAAGCGTGCCGAAAAGCGTGCCCATTATTCTCATGCCGAACATATTCTTTCCGAATATTGCCATGCCCAGAGCAATCAGTATCTTTCCGAGCGGAGGATGGCTCCATTCATACGGCTTGATGCCTGTCAGATGCTCATAGCCTGTTCTGCCGTGATAAATTTCATCAAAATACGTACTGTTCATTACATCATATGAATAGTACATTGAATCCTGTTCATCAAAAAGAACGCTCGGATCTCCGTTTACCTCAAGAACAGTGTTCGTGGTGATCGTTATATTATCCCATGGCTCCTTGTTGCCCTCAACATAAATTCCGATTTCACCTATTGACAGTCCGCTCTTTGACGTAACGAACTTGATATATCTCGTGGTAATCGTGCCGTAATTTTCTGTCATACAATCCACGGAATGGATTTTAAAAACGTTGTACGTCATATCCGCAACACGCTTCTTCGAGCTTCCCGATACGAAATAAATCTGTTCAAAATCATCCGTTTCATTATTATAGTAGAGCGCATTGAGCTTACCGTCCGGCTTAACGCCGACATAGTAGTTTATTCTTGAAAGCTCTACCTCCTGTCCGAGGTCAACGATGAAATACTCTCCGACCTTGCTCGTAGTGAAATACGTCTGGGGAGTATCTGTATTTCCGAGGAGTGTCACTGCAATGATGGTGTAGATTATCATCATCGTGACAACCGTCACCCAGTCCTTCCAGGTCATCTTCAGAGCGTAATAGTCGCGGTTTGTTGCGCGGGCTATTTTGTTTTTTTCTTTGATTGAAATTTTATTAAAAGCCGTCTTCATTATTATGCCTCCGTCTGATCTTCGCAAGAGATGGACTCTTTGTCTTCCGTTATTCCGGAAGCGGTCTTTTCTCCTTCAGGATGCTTTTTGCTTTTATCTTTCTTGTTTGGTTTCGGTTCTCTGATTTTTTCCTCAATCACGATATCGGGAAGCTCTCTCATGGACTTCGGCTTGAGTATCTTGTTGAAGCAAAGCACTCTTATCGTTACCGCCATCATCCAGATGAATGAGAAGAACTCAATACCGCCGAATACCATTACCCACTTATCCTTCATGTCAGGATGAGGATACGTCCACATAACATGAATATCATAGACATACCATGTGTTTATGAACACAACAAGTGAGAACAGTATTGCCACATGGAGGAAGCCCTTGTCTCTTGTCTGAATGAATGCCAGAATCGCAATGATAACTGCGGCAAACATATATCTCTCATGCATCTTGTGTGCAAAAGTAAATACTGTCACAAGAACGACCATTGATACTATCGTCGGAACCGCATTCTTTGCTTTTACATTCTCTCTTGTACCGGCGAGTGTAAAAATGATTGCCAGCATGCATGAAACCGCTATCGCAAGCGTTCCCCAGAATGAATACGAAGCACCGAGGAAAAGATTGTTTGCACTCGTGAGGTTCTTTCCGAGCATAGCCCAGAAATTGAAGCCGTTGAATGTAACATAATTATAATTTCCGACCGTGCCCTTGTAAAGATCCACTATCCACAGCGGATTTTCAAAGCCCATCCTGATGTAGAACGGAAGAAGCACAATAACAAATGTCGCTATTCCCGAAACCACCGTTGCGATCAGAGGCTTGATGCGCTTGTTTCTGATAAGCTCGACAAGCGTCGCCATGCCAACCGCAGGAGTGAAAATGATTCCGTGAGGCTTGAGGAGTACGCTGAGTGCAAAGAAGAATCCCGTGCCGATCCATTTCTTCTCAAACATGCAGATAAGCATTGCCATAATGATAAGAGCAAATATTGAATCGACCTGACCCCATGATGCCGAGTTAACCCAGACCATAGGATTGAGCACATAGAATACTGAAAGGACAAGTGCCCATTTCTCATCCGCATACTTCTTCACGAACCTGAATATAACTATTGCAGATATCAGATCGCAGGTCATTGCAGGTAATCTGAGGAAGAAGAGCGAAAGTCCGCCGTCTGCAACCGTCGAAATTGATGCCGCATTGGCATAAAGTCCCACAGGTGCAAGCATTATGAGATAAAGCGGAGGGTAATCAAGGTAGCTCAGGTTTGCATTATATATATTGAAAAGATCCTTTGCTGCCGCCCATGACCAGTACTTGAAAAGTCCTGTATCATATGTGTATGAAGGTCCGAATATTGCCACTAATGCTCTGAATATTGCAGAAGCAGTAAGCATTGCAATCAGAATCACAACCGTTTTCTTTCCTGAAGTCTTCAGTGCACCGCTCTTTGCGTAGCCGATCACAACAAGTGAAAGGAGGAAGAAATAAACGGCATAAATTGCCATCCATTTTACTCTGTACGGATTATCATTCAGCTCATAGCCTGCCCAGTTTTTCTCTTTGACCTTTGTCTTCTCTTCGTCATCCTTGTCAAGTGAGCTGAGTGCATAGCAGTGATCAGGTCTTTCGCTTACCTTTACCACTTCAATGTCGTCAAACCATGCAATTCCGGAATTGAGTGATCCGTAGCCGCCGAGTGTGAAGCAAAGCTCAACAGTGTCAGTTTTTTCAGAAGTAAGGAAAGAGAATTCAACAGGTGTCCAGCCTGTGGTGCCCTCTACCGATTCGGATATAAACGTTGTATTCATTACCGAGATAGTAGCGCCGACATGATATTGTGAATCAGTCGATTCGGGAACATCCTGTGTTCTGATGTAAGCCGTTACCGTGTAATACGAATTCGGCTCAACGATTATCTCCTGATAAATTCTGGCATCGTTCTCCTTCGGACTGCTTATCATAAACGAATGTGAGCCTGTTCTTGCCACATCATCCACGATTTCAAGAACCGAAGTTGCGTCATACCAAGTATAAGTGTTCCAGTTTGCGGTATTCTTTTCAAATCCGCCGTCCTCAATTATCGGTTGAGTACCGGCATATACAGGTATTGCCGTTATGATCAGCGTTACAAGAAGCGTAATCAGCACGATTGCCGTACGCATCAATTTTCTGTTCATTATTATTTCCTTTCAGAAGCAGAATAAAAATCTGCCGCTTTTTTCAATAAGATAAAATAGAATGCCTTTTCGTTTCAGCTCTTTTTATTATCATAACGTGTATATTCAGCAAGCCATGCAAGCTCTACCGTTGCCGTAGCACCGTTTCTATGCTTTGCAAGAATAAGCTCGCCTATGCCGGGCTTATCCGTCTTATCCTTGTTGTAATACTCGTCTCTGTAAATAAAGCATACGATATCGGCATCCTGCTCGATAGCGCCGGAGTCTCTGAGGTCACTCAGAACAGGTCTGTGGTCAGTTCTTGCTTCCGGGCCTCGACCAAGCTGGGCAAGTGTGAGAATAGGTATCTCAAGCTCCTTTGCGAGTGATTTCAGGTCTCGTGATATTTCGGCAACCTCAAGCTGTCTGCTTCCGAGTCTGCTGTCACCCGTAATGAACTGAAGGTAGTCTATGAATATCGCCTGAACATTATGCTCAAGCTTCATTTTTCTTGCCTTTGATCTTATATCTGCCGTAGTGATAAGGCTGGAATCGTCAATATAAATCGGAATATCCGTAAGTGAACGAACGGCGTCCTGCATTTTTCCCCACTCCTCATCATTAAGGCCGCCTCCTCTGATTTTCGAGAGGGAAATATTTGATTCCATACTTATGATACGCTGAACGAGCTGGTCTGCGGACATTTCAAGGCTGAAAAAACCGACAGGCATTTTGCTCTTTGCGGCAATGTTATAGGCAATGCTGAGCGCAAGACTGGTTTTACCCATTGCAGGACGTGCCGCAATGATGATAAGGTCAGTCTTCTGAAAGCCTGCCGTTATTGCGTCAAGATCCTTGAAGCCCGAAGGCACACCTATAACCTCGCCCTTATTCAGTGCAATTCTCTCAATATCCATGTAAGCGTCAAACATTACGTCTGTAAATGCAACGTAATCCTTCGTTGCACGCTTCATTGCGATATCAAATATTCTCTTCTCCGCAGAATCGATCAGAAGCTGCGGTGCTTCCTGCCCCTCATACGTCTTTGCCATTATGTCCTGCGACATGACAATAAGCTGGCGCATAGTGCTTTTTTCTCGGAGAATATCTATGTAATTATCTATATTTGCCTTTACGGGTACAATGGAGAGAAGCTGTGAGATGTATCCGAGACCTCCTACAGTTACAAGTGAGCCTCTTTTATCAAGCTCATTGGTAAGAGTAACCATATCAATAGGTACGAGGTGATCATTCAGATCAGACATTGCAAGGAATATTTCCTTGTTGTTGTCCCAGAAAAAGTCATCATCCTTCAGTCCTTCAAGCGCCTTTTGTGCAAGCTTGTCATCATTCAGCATCGCGCCGAGAACGGCCTGTTCTGCTTCCTGACTGTTTGGCAATGATTGAGCCACGGTTTTTCAGATTCCTTTCGATCAGTCTTTCTGTTGTGCGATTGTTACTGTAAGCTTTGCATGAACATTTACATGAAGTCTTACGTCAACCTTGTAACTTCCGAGTGACTTGATAGGCTCGTCTATAACGATTTTCTTCTTATCAACGTCAATATTCATTGTTTTCTTGATTTCATCTGCAATTTCCTTTGCTGTTACAGAGCCGAAGAGTCTGTCTCCTGCACCTGTCTTCTGGTAAATCGTAAGCGTTTTGCCGTCAAGCTTCTTGCCGTCCTCCTGCGCCTTTTCAAGCTCAAGCTTCTGACGGTATGCTTCTGCGTTCTTCTTGTTGTTGAGTTCGTTTACTGCAGTGTTTGTTGCTTCCTTTGCGAGCTTTCTTGCTATAAGGAAATTTCTTGCGTAACCGTCGCTTACCTCGATTACATCATCCTTTTTTCCCTGTGATTTTACGTCCTGTAATAAGATTACCTTCATATTATATACATCCTTTCAAATTATGTTTTTTATTTGGTCGGCTGATTTTTCAATCGCCGTTTTTGTCATTATCGTCTTTTTCGTCGTCCGGCTCTTCCGGTGCATTTTCATCTTTTTCCGGATCATTGTCATCTGGCTCGTCATTTATGATTCTTTCATCATCGTCAAAGATTATCCTGCCGTCGTCCTCTTCTGAATTCTTTTTTGGTCTGTTGAAAATATCCACACTTATCTGCTGCTTCTTGACGGCAATCATTCCGTGCTTGAGCATATAAGAAAATCTCAATCTGAACATTCCGTCTATGAATCCTATTATCGTAAAAAGCAGAGGTGCCGCACAGGCAAGTATTACCGTAATCACCCATGCAGGAGCATCCGGCATTTTGTGTACGTTCTGATAAAAGAAGAAACAGCTTGCGCCCTTTATCGTGAGCATGAGCAGATATGCGGTGAAAATAAGCTCCGCAATAGGATCTGCCCACTCAACGTCAAACGAAATCAGTATGAAGAGGATCATCATCGCTATTATCGTCAGGCAACCGAATGCTGCCGGCGGCTCCCAAATGCTGAATTTCCTGTATAATACCTTTTTTTCGCACTTCTTGTTGATATAAGATGCGGCAAATGAATATGTCATAAGTGAAACAGAGAATGCAAAGCAGACAAGAATTGCAGGGATCGTGTTGAGCACCATTGAAAATGTCAGCTCTGCCGCGGCCTCATCGGTCAGATCCTTGAAGAGTTCCGCCGCATATTCCTTCACAACAGGCACCATATTATCAGAATACTGTCTGACAACATCAAGAATACTTCCGTCTGTATACCTCTGTATAAGATAGCCCACTGCCGCTGTCGCAATAATAAATGTAAGCATCGCTATCAGCACCGATCTGAAAAACTGTATCTTCTGCATCATGCAATATAATATCACATAGCTGAACGGCAGCACCACAAGCAGTGCACACAAGCCCGCCATTATATTTATAAAGCCTGCAAACAAGGCGGCAATCGCCACCGAGAATGCCACAATCCAGTATTGATTTTTTCTGTACCCCGTAACGACCATCATCGCAGGAATGCCTGAAATCACAACAAGTCCCGCAATAAGAACGAACATCGAGAGCATCATTATAAGTATCGTATTCATATTTAATCCTTCAGAAATAGTCTTCTATGCCCAATATACCATTATAGATTATTGTACCACATTATTTGCTAAATTACAAGTGCCGAAGGCATTTTTTCTTGATATTATAAATAATAAAAATAAAAAGACGGCATTTCTGCCGTCAATTCAATAATTCTCCTTCAAAAAAGCCTTTATTGCTTCATCATACTTAACTTTATCAACATATCTCAGGTGAGAATGTGCTCCGTGCTCCCACCAGATAAGCTTCTTTTTCTCCGAAGGACACAAATCATAAAGCTTCTGTGCCTTTTTCGGTACGGAATAAATGTCCTCCTTGCTGTGAAGCATCAGCAGTGGCTTGTCAAACTTATCGATCACATCCACAGGGCCGAAGTGCATCGTTCTGTGCTGTGTGAAGAGAAGCCTCATATTTATAAACGTCACAGTAGGATAAACAGGCTTTTTTCTTTCCTTTATATGGTTCTTGAATGATTCATTGAATGTCGTGTAAAGTCCGTCCGCAATAAATCCGTCAACCTCACAGCCGTTTTTAAGAGCCATAAAGCCTCCGGAAGCACCCACGCATATGCCGTGAAAAATGACAGTCTTCATCTTCAGCTCGTTCCTTGCAAAGTTCACCCAAACAGCGTTGTCACTGCCTTCGCTCCAGCCCATTGTATTGTACTTGCCCTCGCTCCAGCCGTGTGCTCTCGGGTCTATCAGCAGCACATTGAAGCCGCATTCCCTGTACATCGATACAAAATAGTATCCGTAATGAAGGCTTTCGCTTCTGCCGGGAAGAAATATTACCGCCTTATCAAAGCCGAAATCATAGAATTCTCCGCAAAGCTTCAGCCCGTCATTTGAAATGGAAACAGGCTTCATGAATTCCTTGTTCTCCTCCGCCCAAAGCATGCCCTCATCATACATTTCAATCTGATCGGCATCACTGCTTGACGGTGCTCTTCCCCACTTGTCCTTATCCACCTTGACAAATATGATCTTATATACTATTGAAGAAGCAACAATTCCCGATACTATCCAAAAAAGGATTCCTATCCCGATTACTGCCGCCGCTGCCCATATCAAAAATTTAACAGTGCCTGCAGATATTGCCGCTAATGCAAGTTCAGTCAGCATCATTCCACCTTATCCTTTCCGTCTGTACCGTTCGTTCTCTGTTCAAGCAATATTCTTAGTTCTTTTGCCTTATTATATACCATCTCATTAAGCTTTTCTATTTCTTCTCTTGTCGGATCAACAGAATCACAATAATCAGAAAGATATATCTTTTTGCCTATTATGATGTGTACCTGCTTGAAAACACCGTAATTGCCGTCTGTTATCACAGGAATGATCGGGGCTCCCGAGCGAAGCGCTATCATTATGTAGCTTGGCTTGAATTCGTGCATCCTTCCGTCATGCGTGATATACGCCTCCGGGAATATCTGCACCATTTTGCCTTTTTTAAGGACGGAAACGCTCTGGTCAATAAAGCGCATTCCGTGAACATCTCTTTTTGCATTTATCCCACCGAAGCATTTCAGACCGAATTTCCTCAACGCTCTGTCCTTGAAGCCGCTCTCGGACATTACAATATAGAGCTTTCTCCATCCGAAAAGAAAGAGATTCACCATATAATCAAATACGCTGAAATGGTTCGATATGACAAGCGCCGCACCCTTGACTCTTCTGTTCTTTTCGTTTTCGTCTTCGTATATCTTTTTTGTTTTGAAAAGCGCAAGCTGTATTGGCCATCCCGTCAGCAGCGCAATGAATCTGAAAAATTCATACATATTATTTCTCTGTCAGCTTTTCGTTTACAAGAGTCTCAAAGTCATTGAGACAGTATCCGAATTCTCCGTTCTCATAGTCTATCGTAATGTCGAACTTTCTGTCTATCTCGCTGATAAGCGTAAAGTAGTCGAGACTTGTTCCTCCGAGGTCGTTTATGAAGTGTCCGTTTGCCGTGATCTCGCTCTCGTCTCTTCCGAGCACCTGCGCAAATATGGTTCTCAATGCCTTTCTGATTTCGGTTTCTTCGCCCTCATTCTCAATGCTTTCATCATAGAGGCTTTCAAAAAGCACGATCTTGCCCTCGTTTATCATCTTTCTCAGATATGCTCTGCTGACCTTGATATCCTTTTCGTTCATTATGGGATCAAACGTGTATCTGATTTTCTTTATCTGATATGACTGCGGAAGGCGGCTGTTCTTCTCGTGTATTTCGTCCTCAAGGAGCTTTTTCTGTATCTCAAGCATTCCTCTGGGCACCTGAACCACAAGCATAAGGTTCTCGTTATTTTCATCGCCGGTTACGGTGTACTGCTTTACGCCGGAAAGATTCAGAAGCTTTTCGGGAAGATCAGGATTCAGGTTTTCTCCGTTATCTGAAAAAACCACGTCCGAAGCTCTGCCGTCAATATAATATCTTCCGTCGGAAGTACCATGCATTATGTCGCCTGTGTCGAACCAGCCGTCATTTTCGAGCAATTCTCCGTCAACAATGACCTTCCTGCAAACAGATTCGCCTCTGACCTGAAGCCTTGAATCCTTGTCTATCCTGTATTCAACAGAATTGAACGGTTTTCCTATCGATCCGAGCATTCTGTCCTTTATGTCAAGCGAAAGCTCAACCGAAGTAATGCCTATCTCGCTCATTCCGTAGCCGTTATAAAGCGGATAGCCGAGCGCATTGATTATTTTCAGCGTTGATGCCTTGATGTAGCTTCCTCCCGAAATGCAGAACTTTACGCTTTCTCCGAAAAGATTCATTCTTATCTCTCTGAACATCTTCTTTGCGATGGCTCTGCCGAGCTTTGGCGCTATGTGCTGAAGCTTTATGCTCAATTCAACGCCTTTTTCAAACTTCTTTCTCGTCTTTTCATCATAATTTGAAAGCTCCTTCAGAAGGCTCTTTTCAACAGTATGCCAGAAAAGCGGTACTGCAAAGATATGAGTGACCTCGTGATCCCTTATAGTCCTTATCAGCGTATCGGGAGAAAGGTTCTTCGGGAACACGAACGCAACATGGCCGAAGCTGAACCAGAGATAAGTTGCCTCAAGTCCGAAAATGTGATACAGCGGAAGGAAAACGAATTGCTTAACTTTTCCTTTGTAATCTGACTTTATTTCTCTGTTTGTATTGACGATGGATTCCGTATTGAGCATCATATTGGTGATTTCATTTCCGGAATAAATGCAGATTTTATGCTTGAGAGTGGTTCCGCTGGTGGTGATAGCGAGCTCATTTCCGAAACTCTCCGGCTTTTCATCTCCCGAAGGCTCTGCCTCAAGCTCTGCAAAGTCCAAAAGCTCGCCCTTGAGCTTCGGCTTTGCTCCTATATAAATAATATACCTGCATTGAAGTGTCTCGATGATCGAATCCGTAAATTCCTCAGGCTGACGGAGGTTGACAAGATACGGTTTATTTCCGCTCTTCAGAATTGCCCAGAAAAGAATAATCCATTCGGGAGAATTCTCTGCCCTGAGTGCAATGAATGAGCTCTGACCCTTATTCAACCTGTATATTGCCGAAGCAAGCTTGTTTATTCTCTTTTCGGCTTCACCGTAGGTCATATAGCCCGATTTTGAGGATATTGAGCCCGTTTCAGCCATCACCGCTTCCGGAACGCTGAATACTATCTCGTAGATATCCTGCAATGTACGTTTGCTGTTCCTCAGCCTTTCACAATTTTCTCTTATGAATATATCCAATTCGTCCATGCCTTTCCGAACCCTTTCATTTATTGCCGCGAGTTACCCTGTTCGCCTTTTTTGAATTATTTTTATATTATACTATACAAGTGTGATCTTTGCAATACATAAAAAAGCATTAAGTTTCTTTTTCTGACAACTTAATGCTTTTACCATGTTCTTTATATCAGAAAATCTGATTACTCGCTTCTCTGAACCTTTCCGAGGAGAGAAATTCTCTTTGAAAGGAAGAATGAGAGGCCGAATGCAGCCATAAGTGCTGCCGCAACGATTACGGTTATGTAGGAAGCTTTATCAGCCGTCTTGATTGCCACAAGCACAACACCTGATGAAAGTCCTGCAGATACGCCTTCAAAAAGTCCCTGAACCGCAAAGTAAATTGAAGATGCGCACTTGCCTGATCTCTTGTTCTCCTCTGCCGCAAGCTCTGAAGGAACAGAGTATGTGATTGAGAAGAATGCACCTATTGCAAATGAAGCGAGAACACCGCAGGCGATCGCAAAGTAAAGTGCCCAGCCTTTCTTCTGTGAAAGACCGATCTCACTGCCTATCGCATAATCTGCAAATGTATCGTCTGAGCCGTCATAAAGAGCTTCTGCTCCGAGATCAATTATTCCGTTCTGATCTGCCTTGTATGTTCTTACGATCGAATAATCCTCTGCACCGCTCTCCTTTTCCTCATCCGTAACCGCTACCTTCATTGACACAACGTAGTCAGTTCCGGGAGTAAGTCCGTCGATAAGTGCTGAGTTGCAAGTCATTTTTGATGTCTTCGGGAGGCAGAACAACATAAGAAGCATTGCAGCCGAGAAAACTACCATTACATATCTGAAGCCTGTTCCAAGGCCTTTTTTCTTTACAATCTTATTATAAAGGCAGATCGTTATCGGCACAGGTGCAAACGCCGATGCCATAACAGCTATCATGCTGATTCCGGTCGATGAGAAGAATTCGTTGATACCGCTGAGGAAAAGCTGAAGTCCGAAGTTCATCACAAAGAGAACGCAGAGCCAGTACATAAACGGTCTGTCCTTGACTGACAATCTGAATGATTCAAAAATGTTGACGCCCTTTGCATCTCCCTCTTCTCTTGCAACAGGCTCATCCTTTGTTGAATGCTCCTTAATGAAGAAGAACGGTATTATCATTGAAAGGCTGAGCGGAATTGCGCACAAAGCAACAATTCTGATGTTTATGCCGCCGTTTACGAAAATCGGAACGAGTGCATAGCTCATGCTGAAGTATACAACGTCGCAGATGGACTTTGTATTGGAAAGAAGCATTCTTTCCTTGTCTGTTTCAACGATTTCCGCAAATGTTGCATAATACGTTACCATTGTTAGCGTATAGAACGCATAGAACAGACAAAGTATGAGTGCAAACCAGATCGTATTGAGAACGGAAGCTGTATTATTGAGCGGAAAAAGAAAAAGAACATATGCAATAATCATCGGAACGAAACCAATAATAATAGCCGGCTTTCTTCTGCCCCATTTTGTTTTCAGGTTATCCGTAAAGGATGACATCGGAATATCAATAAGACCGTCAACAATCTTTGCAACGAGGATAAGCACACCCCAGATGCCCGCTACTACAAGGTTCTTATTCATATAAGTCCATGACTCAACGTGCTCCTTGAAGCCGCCGGTAAGAAGCGCACTGCACAGATATGAGCCTACAATGATATTCAGCATATTAACGCCGATACCCGAACATCCGTAAAGGATGATCTGCCATTTTTTTGTAAGTTTTTTCATTTTCTTCTCCTTTGTATTTTTATAAACAGAGTAAATAATACTTTGTATTATTCAAATGAAATTATGAGGTCATACACCTCGTCATCGGTCCGGGTTATGCAGACCTCCGTATAATGATATTCAGCGGAAACGTAATCCACAGTTTCCTGTATCATTTCCTCTGAAAATCTTTTTCCTGCAAAAAGATTGATTACATCCTTTTCCTCATCGGACATGATCCTGAATATTGCTTCCTTTGCTGCATCAAGAGTATTTTTGCCGACTGCAATCAATCTGCTGCCCGACATTGCCACAACGTCATCCGTAGTGATATCTTTCTCTCCGAACCTTACATTTCTTACGGCGTTCGTTACAATGACGGTATAAACGTTTGAAATAGCTTCCTCGGCGGTTTCTTTTACGGCATCAATATCGCTTTCTTCGTAATCAATAATCGCCAATGCCGAATAGCACTCCGCAACAGACTTTGAGCCGATGACAACGACCTCCGCCTTATCATAAAGATCCTTCGCCTGCTCTGCCGCAAGAATAATGTTTGAATTATTCGGGAATACAACTATCTTTCCGCTTCCTGCCGCATCAAAGGCATCTATGAAGTCGCTTGATGAAGGATTATAGCCGGAGCCGCCCTTCACCACAACATCAACACCCATATCCATAAAAATCTGTTTCATTTTATCGTCATTTGCAACGGCAACAACCGCAAATTCAGCCGTATGCCTGTTTGCCGACACTTCAACGGAGTTTTTATTCGTATTTGAATGCTGAACCGTCATATTTTCTATTTTGAGAGAGAGGAATTCGCCGAATCTGTGGCAGTAGGCAAGTATTTCCTCGGGCTTCTGCGTGTGACCGTGAACCTTTGTCTTGTCGTCCTCAAACGATACCACAACTGATTCCGCAATTTCGCAAAGGCCGCTTCTGAATGCATTCTGACTTGCCTCTTCGGCCTCATTCGTTGTCTGAATGAGGAGCTCCGTGCAATAGCCGTATTCAAATCTCGTGTCCTTATTGAATTTTGTGTAGTCTGTCTGCTCTTCTTCAGCCTGATTCTCCTCGGAAGGCTTCTCCTGAATCTCTTCTCCTGCCGCAAATTTTCTCATTCCGTCAAAGAAGTAAACTATTCCTGCACCGCCGCTGTCAACAACGCCTGCATTTTTCAGGACAGGCAAAAGCTCAGGAGTATTTTCAAGCGATACCTTCGCCCTTATTATAAATTCCTCAAGGAGTGTTTCTATATCTTTGATCTTTGATGCATCAAGAGCGATTCTGCAATGCTCCGTTGCTTCTCTGAGTACCGTCAGGACAGTGCCCTCAACAGGATGAGCCACTGACTTATATGCCGAAAAAACGCCGTTTTCAAGTGCCGCTACGAAAGAAGAACAGTCTGCTTCACTTTTTCCGCTAAAGCTTTCCGAAAAGCCCTTGAAGAACTGTGAAATTATGACTCCTGAATTACCTCTTGCGCTTAGCACCACCGCACTTGAGAATTTTTGTGCAAGCACGGAAAGCTCATTTTCTGAGCCGCTTATCGCATTTCTGCCGTTCTTGAGTGTCAGTATCATGTTTGTTCCCGTGTCGCCATCAGGCACCGGAAAAACGTTGAGCTCGTTGACTTCATCACAGAAAACGGATAAATTTCTGATTCCGTATTCCATCAATCCACGATAGCCCGCTCCGTCCAATCTCTCAAGCATTATATTTCTCTCCTGTATATTTCATCAAACTAATCCCAACCGAGGCTTTACTTTCCCGTAACGCCCGACATTATTTCCTTTTCCTTTGAAAGATCCCCTGATATTTCATCGCCGAGATAGTACACACCTATCATTCCGGGTCCGATGTTTGGGCCGCATCCGTCAAAAACATCTGTTATAAGGATTTTTTTCGGCTGAACTTCTTTTTCAAGGATCGCTTTGAGGTCATTTGCATATTCTTCTCTGTCCGAATGAGCAATAAGAAGAGTCTGCTCCTTTACATCCTTTGCGGAAGCTGAAATATATTTTGCCGTAATGTCAAAGGCCTTCTTGATTCCCTTTGCTTTGGTCAGAACAGTTGTGTAGCCGTCGCTGTTGCAGTCGCCCATAGGCTTTACACCTGCAAAGCTGCCCATAATTGCCTTTCCCATTGTGATCCTGCCGTGGCGTGCAACGAAAATAAGGTCATCAATCGGTCCCATCTGATGAACCTTCTTCTTATTTTCCTCAAGCCATGCTATCGTCTCCTCAAAAGACTTGCCTTCGTTTTTAAGTCTGCAGGCATTCATTACAAGCAGACCGAATGCACCTGACATACGGAATGAATCGAAACAATAAATCTCGGCATCGGGATATTTTTCCTTTACGTTCTTTGCGGCAACCGTTGAAAAGTCATATGTCGAGCTGATTCTGGAAGAAAGTGACATACTGAGCACCTTGATTCCCTTTGAAACGTACTTCTCAAATGCGGCAAAGTATTCCTCCGTATTCGGCGGAGCAGTTGTGACCTTTGCGTTTCTCCCGGAAACGATTTTATAAAACTCGTCCCTTGAAATATCGCTCCAGTCAAGTTTGGAATAATAGTCTCTGCCTTCGCCCATGCTTACGTGTCCCATAACATAGTCGTCAAGTCCGTACTCTTTTCTGATCTCTTCTGAAAGATCGCAAGTCACATCAGGTAAAATCACATAATCGCTCATACAGTTTTCCTCCGTGGTTTCTATTAACTAATTTTATTCATTTCCGGCAGTTATTATCCGTCGAAACATAAAATTCATAATATGTACATAATTTTAGCACATATATACGCATTTGTCAAGCATTTTGTCGAAAAATGTAACCTCTGCTTCACATCTGTCAACAGTCGGTTGCAAGGCATTTTCAGCAGAAAATGTGTCGCAAAAGGCATTCCGACCGCAAAAAAGGAAGCCATGTAAAGGCTTCCTGTCATTTTCAGTTGCTGCTTGACGCACCCGCAGACGAATTTAAAGCTTCTATGCAGGCATCTATCACAAGCGTCGCTGAGAGAACTGTAATCTCGTCCTCCCCGTCCGCAATATCAATGCCGTACGCATCGCCCCAGGTGAACCATTCCTTTGAGATTACAGCAACAGTTCCATTCTCCCCTGTTATCTCGTAATCATGTAACCAAAAGTTACCCTTGATTTTCCAGTCCGGACCATGTACACTGTATTCGGGCTTGAAAAATGTAAACTCCTTCACTACCTCGGCGATCTGTTCTCCATTCCTGTAAATATAATATTTAGGCAGGAATGATAAAAACTTCTCTGAAATAAAAGCCTGCTCGCTGCCGTTTGCATCATAAACGGTCAGCTTCTTTCCGAAGGAAAACGCTTTGCCGCAAACGGAATACTTTTCTTCTCCGTTTTCATCATATACCCAGAATCTGTCGGCCCATGAAAAGACCTTTTGTTTAAGATAAAGTTTCAATGTCAGTGCTCCTTTTTCTTTTATCATATCACAAAAGTCAGGATTTTTCAATAAAATAATTCTAATTTCTGTCATGATTTTCAAAAAAGTGTTGACTTTTATCCCAATAAAAGTTATAATATAGTTACCATAACAATCTTATTAAGGAGAATAAAAAATGGCTAAAATTGAAAAATTAGGTGTTCAGCTTTACACGATCCGTGACTACCTGAACACAGAAGAAGATGCAAAAAAGAGTTTTGAAAGACTTAAGGCTCTCGGCTTTGACGAGGCTCAGACAGCCGGCTGTGCTATTCCTTTCGCTTCATTCGGTAAGCTTGCTCACGATGCAGGTATCGAAATCGTAGGTACACATGAAGATTTCAATCTTATGTATGAAACACCTGAAAAAGCTATCGAAATCCACGAACTCCTCGGAACAAAAATCATGGGTATCGGTGGCTTCGGCGCAAACACACTTCAGGATTACCTCAACTTCATCGACAAGGCAAACAAGGTTTGTGAAAACATCGGACCTAAGGGCTACAAGTTCACATATCACAACCACAGCCATGAATTCATCAAGTACTATGGCAAGACAGCTTTCGAGTACCTCATGGAAGGTCTTGATCCTAAGTATGCTTCATTCTGTCTCGATACATATTGGGTACAGCATGGCGGCGCAGATGTTCGCGCAACTATCGAAAAGCTTGCAGGAAGAATCGATATTCTCCACCTCAAGGATATGGAAAGAAGACCTGACAATCAGTACATCACACAGATCGGTTCAGGTAACCTCTACTGGAAGGGCATCATCGAGACAGCTCTTGATACAGGCATCAAGCACTTCATCGTTGAGCAGGACTGCAACTGGATCGACAACGATCCTTTCAAGAGCCTCAAGCTCTCAAGCGACTTCATCCACGAGCGTTTCATGTAATAAATGTTCAATATTACCGCAGGTTTTCAGGCCTGCGGTTTTTTATTTGCTTTTTCGCTTTGTTGCCCCCGATCTTGTTATTGTATTTTGTACTTTATGTTAACATTTTTAGAATTATGTGATAATTTTATCATATTTTGTAATTATTTTTGAAAAGTCTATTGATTTTTCAGACAATATGTATTATAATAATATCAGAAAGCAATGAAAGCGGGTGATTTCCATGATATTATGACTTCAACGTTATAACACACATTGAAAGGAGAAAATTATCATGAACATTACACTCATCACAAAAGGCTTCGAGCCTGTCGATTCACTCGGCAATCTCGAAAAAACAGTTAATAAGAAATACTCCAAGCTTGAAAGATATTTTCACGGCGACGTGAACGTAACTCTCGTGATCAAGTTTGAACGTAACCTTTACAAAGCAGAAGTTACAGTGCCTTACAGCGGATTTGTTTTCAGAGCAGAAGAATCAGATGATGATGCTTATTCAGCATCCAACACCGTTCTTGATAAGCTGGAAAGGCAGGTAATCAAATATAAGAGCCGCTATAAGAATAAATTCCGCTCAGATGACTTTGATGATATTCCTGTTTCAGATGAATACGAAGAAATCAATGACATTGAATCTTCCATCGTGAAGCACAAGACATATTCCAAAAAGCCGATGACAGTTGAGGAGGCTATCCTCCAGCTTGAGCTCACTGACCGCGATTTCTACGTTTTCACCAACGGAAACTCGTTTGAAGTCAATGTCATTTACAGAAGAAAAGGCGGCGGATACGGCATAATTGAGCCCGTATAATACAGTAAGCTGTTACTCCTTCATATATTTCTTCTTCTTATTATCAAATCAGCACGCCCACACAGGAATTGTGTGGGCGTGCTGCTGAAAAAAGCTCCCGGGTAAACCCGGGAGCTTTGGCGGTATTGCCTTTGATTTTATTCTGTTCTGAGTGCAACAACAGGATCCTTCTTAGCCGCAAGACGTGACGGAATGATTCCTGCAATCAATGTAAGCACCATGCTGATGAGTATGAGTGTCACAGCTCCCGAAACAGGAAGTGCTGCCCTGAGGTTTGTCAGGTCTGTCAGGAAAAGAAGGAGGGCATTGATAGGTAAGATCAAAATCAGCGTCACGCCTATACCTATTATTCCCGCAACAAAGCCGACAATGAGCGTTTCTGCATTGAATACTCTTGAAACATCGCGCTTTGAAGCACCGATACTGCGGAGAATACCGATTTCCTTTGTTCTCTCAAGCACAGAGATATAAGTTATGATACCTATCATGATGGAAGATACCACAAGTGATATTGCAACGAAAGCGATCAGCACGTATGAGATAGCATTGATAATCGTTGTGATGGATGACATCAGAAGTGCAACATAGTCTGTGTATTCAATCTCATCGTCTTCATCCTCAACTGAAGCATTGTAAGCCTTGATGAGTTCTGAAACCTTGTCCTTGTTCTCAAACGTATCGCAATAGATGCTTATTGAGCTCGGAGCATCCTTTGAAATATAGCCGAGGATGTCAAGGTTATCATCATATGTGGACTCGGAGAATTCTCTCGGCATATATGAATCATAGAAGCCTGCAAAATCCTTCTCATCATACTCAGCCTTTGTAAACATCGTCTCAACCGAGTCTGCATCTGCCATCTGAAGCACAGCACCCATTTTTGCAGAATACTGCATTGTAACCTGTGCGGAAAGCACTGCCATTGCGATCTGTGCCTTGTACTGATCATCCATCGTATCGTAGTTTGCAAGGAGCTGTTCTTCAGTAAGAGTCGGATACTGTGAAAGGATCGCCTGGATAGTCATTTCCTTCAGCTGCTCCTCCGTGAACATTGCAAAGAGCTTTGCCGTCTCTTCCTCAATATAGGATGCCTTAGGAACCATGAGAATCTCTTTATAAATTTTTGTTCTTTCCTCTGCGGAAAGCTGGCTGAAATATTCGGTTATCTTCTCTTTCTTTTCGGCGTCTGTTATTGAGCTCTCGTCATAATCCACAGGTTTGAAAGGAAGTCCCGTTATAACGTCTGTCTCCTTGTCTGCCATCTGCGCAAGGAGAAGCTCATTTGTTGACGTCAGGTCAATTACCTTATCTGTGAGAGCGCTCGTATATGCAATATAGCCGGAAAGCATTGCTGATGATGCTTCTTCATTTGCCTTTATGATACCTGATATTTTGAGCTGAATGCCGACTTCGTCCTTGCCGTAAAGCATTGCAAGTCCTGCATCTGTTTTCGTCATATCAGAATAAGTGTTGTCAAGCTGTTTTACAAAAAGTTCGCTTGAAAGGATAAGCTTGAACGAAGCCTCTTCGCCTTCTTGCCAGATTATTTCATCAAAATCCCACGGTCCGAATTCGGTTTCAATCGGTTCCTTATTCGTCATGGCTTTGTAAATGCCCATAATCTGGTCTTTTGTAATAAGTCCGAGCGTATAGAGCACCATATCGCTGAGCTCGTTCTTTCTGTTTACAATGAGAACGACCTCATCATATGCATCAGGCCATTCACCTGCCACAAGATTATACTGTTCTTTAAGCAATGGGTTGACAAGCTCGCCGTCCTCGCCGGGAAGCATCTCTTCCCAGATTTTCAATGATGAGCTCATGCCCGAAAGGTAAGATGTTGACATTCCTGCAGAAGAATAGAGACTGTCAATAAGAGTCATCGCATCGGATTTGATTATTTTGCCTTCAATATCCTTTGTAAATACGTTCATATCGTAATTATAAGCATACTGAATTGATGTAGTGTATTTTTTGAACTCTTCGCTGTTCTCAATATACTTTCTGAACGCGGTAAGATTGTTCTTCTGTGTCTCCGTATTCATGAAGGAATTCATCATATCGTACATAACAGAGTTCAGATAAACCTTATCTTCATCTCTTTCAATCGGTGTCTCATCCGGATCCTCATTCTCTGACTTTACGCCCATAAATGATGCCATGATCTGTGACAAATCAAGTGTTTCAGCCTGAATCGTGATAGGATAACTTGAAAGCGTATCTCTCTGAACGTCATTTATGAAGTTCTGAACACCGTTTGACACTGAAAGAATGAGTGCAATACCTATAATACCTATGCTTCCCGCAAAAGCCGTAAGAATCGTTCTTGCTTTCTTCGTCATAAGGTTGTTTATACTGAGAGAAAGCGCCGTAAAGAATGACATTCCTACCTTGGGAGTACGTCTGCCGCTCTTCTTCTCCTGCTTGGGCGCATCTGTTTTCTCGCTTGTGTAAGGCATTGAATCGCTCTGCACCTCGCCGTCAAGGAGATTAATTATTCTTGTTGAATATTCCTTTGCAAGCTCCGGGTTATGAGTTACCATGATTACAAGTCTTTCGCTTGCAACCTCCTTGAGTATCTCCATAATCTGAACGCTCGTTTCCGAATCGAGTGCGCCGGTAGGCTCATCTGCAAGAAGGATCTCCGGATTGTTGACGAGAGCTCTTGCAATCGCAACTCTCTGCATCTGACCGCCTGACATCTGATTCGGCTTTTTGTTCAGCTGATCGCCGAGGCCGACCTTTTCAAGTGCCTCCTTTGCTCTTTTCCTGCGCTCCGCCTTTGATACTCCCGTTAGAGTAAGTGCAAGCTCAACGTTTGAAAGAACAGTCTGATGAGGGATAAGGTTATAGTTCTGAAAAACAAAGCCTATCGAATGATTTCTGTAAGAATCCCAGTCGGAATCCCCGAATTCCTTTGTTGACTTGCCGTTGATGATCAAATCGCCGCTTGTATATCTGTCAAGTCCGCCTACAATATTGAGAAGAGTTGTTTTTCCGCAGCCTGACGGTCCGAGGATAGACACGAACTCGCTCTTTCTGAATTCGATGTTTATGCCCTTCAACGCATGGACAGCGGTATCTCCTGCCTGATAGTCCTTGATAATATTTCTTAATTCAAGCATATATTTCTTCCTTCCATAATTTTTCCATGCAATATTTTACCATAAAATTATTAACTCTGTTTGAATAAATAAACCGATTTATCGGTTTTTAAGTCCTGTTTACAAATTGTTTACAAGTCCGGCATAAGAAAAAGCCGGCATTTTCTGCCGGTAGATGCTTTTTCGTCTTCAGTGTTTATTGCGTTTTGCCTTCCGGCCTCTGTTTCTGCGTTCCTTCAGCTTTGAAAAAACGTTTCCGATTTCAAAATCATTGTCTATAACGTACTCGTCTGTAGCAACAGGAAGGCGTTTTTCCGAGAGCTTCTTCTCAAATGCTTCCTTGAGGATGTAATAAATGACCGAGAAAATCGGCACTGCAAGAATAAGTCCCATTATTCCGAAGAAGCCTGCGCCCACAAGGAGCGCCACAGTAACCCAGAACGGTGATACGCCTGTCTGGTCGCTTATGATGAGAGGAGTGAGGAAGTGTCCCTCGACCTGCTGAAGCACGAGCGTGAAAATCGTGAACGTAATCGCCATCATGGGATCGTAAATAAGAAGAATCAATATACTCGGCACAGCACCTATGAACGGGCCGAAAAACGGAATAAAGTTTGTTATCGCCACTATCGTGCTGATAAGGATTGCATAAGGCATTCCCGTTATTTTCATAAAAATAAGCGTTGCCGCAAAGACGATAAGACAGCCCACAACATTGCCGTATATGTATCCGTTGAAGATGTCCTTTGCCTGAACGCCCATTCTGACTATGTTCTCTGCTCTCGGCTTTTTGAAAATCGCATATGTGGCTTTTCTCAGGTGAGCAAAAAGGACGTTTTTCTCTTTAAGAAGATAAACCGCCACGCAAAGACCGATTACCACATTGGCAATGAAGGATACTGCTGACTTTACACCTGTTGTGATGTATCCGAGCACCTGATTTGCCATGCCTGCGAGGTTTTCAGTAAACCATACCTCTACTCTGTTCAGAAGGTCATCGAAATCAAGCCCGAGTGTTTTGATCCACTGTGCATCGCTGATTCTCAGGTCATCATACCATTCGGAAACTTTGTCCAGTCCGTCAGGAATAAACCCTATGAGAGACATTATTGTCTGATAGAGCTGTGGGAGGATCGATGAAAAGAGTATGTAAACCAGTACAAAGAGAACAAGTATCGTAAAGACTATCGAAACAGTTGTTCCCAGTTTTTTGTATTTATCCGTTTTAGCCTTGAATATTCTTGTTGCCGCAAAAGCATACAGCTTTTCGAAAACCACCATTATCGGGTTAAGCAGGTACGCCAATGCTATTCCGTAAAAAACAGGCTCAAGAACATTTGCAATCTTTGAAAAAACAGAGCCAAAGTCCTGAAATCTGAAAAAAACAAATACAAGCACTACCGCAAACAAAATAAGAAGAGCAATAAACCACCCCTTCTTGATTTTTTTCGGCTGCTGTGTCTGTAAAGAATCATTCTCCTGTATTTCCATTCTGTATATTCCTTCCCAAATGAATGTCTGTCCTAATATTTGAATTATGATTTAATAATATTCCGCACTTCTTTTATTATTTCCAAGCAAAATCGATTGAATCAGAGGATTGTCCTGATATTATACCATGAGCAAAAATGCTTGCTTGCAAGGGTATTTTTGCGAAGCCGTTCAATATTGCAGGCGTATCGTAAGATACGGCGTGCGTAGCACGAAAAAGCTTGCATCGCAAGATTTTCCTGCTAATATTATACCATATATTCAGAAAAATGCAATTCTCATTTTTCATTATTTTTACTGCAATTCATCCTTCACCGGCATTTTCCGTGTCTTCCTGCCAAAGCATCACATTGTGTCCCAAAAATCATATATTCACTCAAAAAAGTCCCCCGGATTATGTTTCCGGAGGACTTTTCATTCATTATCAGCCGTTTATCTCTCAATATAAGGATTGTTCTCGAATATTCTTACATAATCAACATACATTGATGTTTCATCAGATGTAAATGATTTGAATACAACCTCGGGTGTCGGGCCGGCTTCAACTGAAAGTATCATATAAAGCGGAACCTCACATATTTCGCCCTTGTTCGTTTCCCATTTCAGGATGTTGTCAACGTAGAAATAATACATATCATCATTCCATTCAAGTGCAAACGTGTGATATTCTCCGTCATACACCTCTGCTGATGACAACGGCTCGCCGTAAACAGTTTCGCCGTACATTTCCTCCACAATGTCGCCGTCAACATAGTTCGGTACGGTTCCGTGATGCACTTCATCATATACAGCCCAGAATGATTCAACAATATCTATCTCCGTTCCTGTTTTTGATGTGCTTCCGGGAGTCATGACATCAGGACCGAGCAGCCAGAAGGCGCCCCACTCCGAGCATTCCGCAATCTTTGTGAGAGGGAGCCTGATCGATGCTTCAAAATAGCCCTTGGTAAACATTTTCTTTCCGTTGGTGAATATTGCGCCTGTCTCAATAAGACCGGCTTCATCGTCCCACACCGCTTCAATTACAAGTCTGCCCGTTCCGTCAACGTAAGCACGTTCATCTCTCCAGCGGCTTCCACCCTGGCGATCATACTCCTCACAGTGGTTCCAGAGCGTATCGTCAAGCTCTGTTCCGTCGAAGTTCTCATTGAGGACAAGAGCAGTATTGTCTGCGTGTTCCATGTCGATTCTTCCCTGCGGTGAATTCTTCATGATGCCTAGAGCTTTTTCCATAGTCTCTGCCGCACCGAACGTGATCACAGTCGTTGTGCTTATGCATTTCTTTCCAGCCTTGAAGTATGCACCGTACTCTCCGCCCTCAAGATTGCCGTTCGTAAATATCTCCGTGCCCGTAGCATATGTTGTCGCTTCAAAATTAACGGCTTCGTGACCAAAGCACGTAATGTAAGCGCCTGTGCCGTTATCCGAAGCGGCATAAAGAAATGGTGAAATAAGCTCGGCTTCAACATCCTCTGTCTTGAAGCTTACCGAGCCCATACTGAGTGTATTCAGCGTATATTCATGGAAATATGTGCTTCTTCTGAAGTAAACGGGAGTGTTTCCCTCGGAATAGTCAAGCGATTCAACAAGCGTTGCAGTTGTGATGTCAGTCTTTCCGTCCGCATACGGTACATCAAGAACGAGCACACTGTCCATTCTTAAATTCACATCGAAATTATTGTCATTTGTGATCTCTATATAGAAATTAAATGAAGAATCATTGTTTCCCATAACACTCACAGTGCAATAAAGCCTCAGCTCCTTATCCTCAAACACAAAATCTTTTCCTGTGCCTGCCGGATTGCCGTTTTCATCAACGCACGTGTACGATCTTACTTTTGTGAATACCCACTTCGGGCCTCTGTACTCCTCTTTCAGCTTTGTGCCTTCGGGGATTTTCTCGTTCGCCGAAATATCATATCCTGACGGAATAAGAAGGCTTGCTATTTCAGGAAGGATTATTCTTGTTCTTTCAATGGCGTTCTTTCCGTTTTCATCCGTGAGAGAATCGATATAGAGCTTGTTGTCTTCAATCTCAATGGCAACAGCTGAATTCCCCGATGCAATGCTCCATGTTGTTTCAATTACATCTGCAGGAGTGGGTGTCGGATCAGCCGGAGTTTCCGAACAGCCTGCCGTAAGTGCCAGGCAAATTATGAGCAAACCACATATTATGCCTCTGAAAAAATCTTTTTTCATTTATGCCTCCGTAAAAAAAGTGCTATTATACAATTAAGTATTATAGCACTTTAATTTCAATATGTCAATGCAAATAAGATTGATCCACTGTCGACCCATCAGAACAGTCTTTCCGACAAAACAACCAAAACATTTTTCGTTCTATATCTGTTTTAAAGAGCAGCAGCTGTCCCGGGACTCATTTCTGTTGTGTTTTTGCTTTGTTGTAGGAACAATGGCTGTCAGACACTACTTCATTTTGCATTTTACCAGCAGCCAGTCACGATGCCGGACTCATTTTCAATCAATCTGATTTTTGGATTTGTGGGGTATATTTTATTCTTTGTCACCCGTCAATCGTATCTAAGCAAGTCAGATTTATTCAGCCTGTTTCAACGCCTCATAAGGATTCGTGTTCCAGATTCTGATGTAATCCACTTCCATTTCAGCCTTTTCAGCTTCAAGGCTTTCTTTTGCATCAGCTTCAAGTGAAAGCATCATAATGCCGTCCTCAAGGCAAATGCCTGCGCCGTCCGTTTCCCAGAGCTTTGCACCGTCGATGCAGAAAATATATGCCGTTTCAGTTCTCCAGATTGCGAATCTGTGGAATTCGCCGTCATATATGTCAAGGTCATCATACTTGGAGCTTACACAAGTACATTGATCTGTATTTATATCCCAGTAAACCGTATTCTTCAAGGAAGCGGTTGTGGCTTCGACAACGTCAAGTGTCGCCTCATCAACGCCCGTGCCGTCTGCTTCTGATGTAGTATAGTTTCCGAGCCTGATCCTGAATGCTCCTCTTGCTGTTTCAACTGCAGGGAATCTGATGGATGCCTCGTAGTAGCCCATACCGAACTTTGCCTTGTCCTCAGTGGTGACACCGCCAAGCTCAAGCAAGCCTGTTTCTTCGTTTACAAAAGCACCAAGCTTCAGCACGCCGTTTTCAACCGAAACCGCATTTTTGCTCCAGCCTGAAGATTCTGCCTTGATCTCACCGTCAAGTGCCGTCCAAATAGTCTCATCAAGCTCTTCTGCATCGAAATTGTCGCTGAAAATAAGCTCTGCGCCCGATTCTTCAGCAGGGAATTTGACTTCTCCGAGCCACTTTTCAAATTTCTTTGCGCCCTTTGTGAAGCCCTCTGAATAAACAAACGTATATACGGACGGGAAGCTCATCTTTTCTCCACCGGCAAGTGTAAACTTTATGTCTTCCTGTTCTTCAGCAGGAATTCTGTTTTCAGCAGAAAGCTCAATTCCGTCTTCCAGTACCTTTGCAAAAACCGTACCCTCAACGTTCTCCTCAAGCGCCCAGATCACACCGTAGGTATCACCCTTTCTGCACTCAATGGCAGGAACAAATGGGCTTTCCTGATGCTTTTTCTCTGAAAACGAAACATCAACAGTCACATTCTTTGCAATATATTTCTTTGTCAGGTTGAGGACATTGTTTCCATTTTCATCTGCAATGATCTCATGTCTGTATCTTATTGCGGAAACGGCTTCTGCACCATTGACCTTCAGTGTGAAGAGCTTATCCTGTGAAAAGCTGAAATCATACTTTGAAGTGTTCTCGATCTCAAGTGACAATTCAAATGCACCGTCATATTCAGTGTAGCATCTGACATAGGCATTGACTCTTACTCCGAGCTCTGCATCCTCATATGTTACCTTGAGCACGTCGCTTATTCTTTCAGATGAAACGAAAGTCAGGTCAACCTTCTTTTCAACTGCCTCAAGCTGTGCTCCATCGGGAATATCTTCTCCGAGAGACATATCAAAGTCGGCAGGAAGCATGAATTCAACAGCTTCAGGCACTGCCAGAGCAACATTCTTTGCTAAAACACATCCGTCGGAAGCCTTCAGAGAATCGATCATCGGAGCATCCTTGCGGAATACGATCGTAGCCTTGCCCGATTTTGCAGTAGGCTGCTTGGAAGGAGCCGAAGTCTGCTCGGGGTCATCTGATCCTATGCATCCTGCAAAGCAGAAAACTGCCATTATCAGCGCAAGCATCAGACAAATTGATTTAAGTAATTTTCTGTTCATTGTTTTCTCCTTTTATTCACATATTGAAAGAAGTGTTTCTGCATCTCTCATAAGCTGATCGGGGTCATCGTCCTTGACGAATTCAAGAAGCATATTATGCTCTTTCCCGTCGCTTCTGACTATATCGGCGTATTCTCTCCATGCTTTTTTATGCTCTTCAAGAGGAAATCTTTCGAGTCCCTTCCATGCATAAATATGAACGTTTTTCAGATGCGGAAGGAATCTTCTGAGTATCGCCTTATTTTTCTGAACGTCCTCCGACTGAAGCGGCTGCCAATAAAGGAACACGTTATCCCTGTCGATTTCTTCTATAAGACTTATGGCTGAATCCGCAGTATTCGTAAGCGTTCCGCCATGACACTCAAAGCTGATATCAATGTTCTTTTCTGCCGCCATATCTGCCAGAATTCTTGCATGGGCAATATATTCAAGCCTTTCTGCCGCAGATACGTCCTCCGAGTTCTTGGCTCCTGCCCATATGCGGATATTCTTTGCGCCGATCATCTCTGCCGAAGCAATTGAGTCTGCGAATTTGAAAAATCCGCTTTCGCCCTTGCCGTGATAGCTTCCGTACGAAGCAACAAGAATTCCGTTCTCCTCCGACAGACGCTTTACGCTTTCCGCCGCAGCTTTGTCGCCTGCGGGAACGTGCACGTCAGAGCCCCACTCTATTGTCCTGAGGCCGTTTTTCTTTACCGTTTTTATTATTTCTTCGGGAGTCATCCCTCTGAAGGTCACCGAGACAAGCCCGGGAATCAGTTTATTCTCCATATCCGTTGTCCCTTATCACGCCATGGTTTTCAACATTTCTGCCGTAACCTCATACTTTGTCTTTTCTCCGTCAGAATATTTCTCAAACTCATCCACCATATACCATGCCATTCTGTGCACCTCATCTCCGTAGGAGCCTGCGAGATGCGGCGTGAGGAATACGTTCGGAAGTCTGTAAAGCATGCTGTCTGCCTTCGGAGGCTCATCAGGATATGTTACATCAAGAAGTGCAACCCTCATGGGTTCCTTCTGCATTGCTTCAATGAGATCTGCCTCAATGACCTGTCTGCCTCTGCCTGTGTTTATGAACGTTGCGTTCTTCTGCATCAGATCAAAGCAGCTTTTATTCAGCATTCCTGCCGTCTGATCATTATTGGCAAGATGATTTGATATTACAAAGCATTCGCTGAAGAGCTCGTGAACATCATTCACCTTATGTATTCCGAGCCTCTCTGCTTTTTCATCGGAAAGGAACGGATCATATCCCCAAACATCGATTTTATAGCTTCTGAGCATTTCGGCAACGAGTGAGCCTATCATTCCTATTCCGATAAGTCCTACCTTTACGCCGTAATTTCCGGGAACGTTCGTGCAGGCATCGTGATTTGCCCATTCAGTGAACGTTTTACTTCCCTGATGCAATCTCTGATAGTAGCCCTTTGCCGCAAGAACTATCTCGGCAACCGTGAACTCGGCAACCGGGACGGCATTTGCTGCCCACGCGCTGAAAACCTTTATTCCCAAAGCAATAAACGGCTTTGCAAAGTACTGAACTGTTCCTGCCGCATAGAAGAGTGCCTTCAATGACGGAAGATATTTTTTGATTTCTTCTTCCGTGAGCGGGAACATTCCCCACGTTGAGAAAGCTATCTCAACGGAGGCAAGCTCATCCCTTCTCTTTTCAAAATCGTCCATTGAAAATACCGGAGCAACGAAATCAAGTTTTTCCGCAAGCTTTTCAAGGGCGCTGTTTTCCCAGACTCTTCCGGCGCTCACGGCATCAGAGGTCAGAAGTACTGCTTTCTTTTTCATATAAGTCATACTCCGTTTCAATTCTTGAGAAGAAGCGTTACTATTTCAAACGCACCGACCTTGATTCTGACTTTTCCGTCTGTTACATCAAGCTTCTGCGGTTCTTCCTCAAGAAGGTTCACAATATATGCTTCCTTTACAGGGAAGTTGAATTTAATTTCAGGCTTTGAAGCCATATTATGAGCATCGTAGAGTCTCACAACTGTTCCGTCGCTCTTTTCCGCTTTCTTCATTACCTCAAATATAATATTATCCTTATCGCATTCTATCGGTCTGTATGCATCTGCAAGAGTGCCGTTCTCATTCTTCTCCACTGCATAAGCTTCAAGAGGAGCATTGAGTCTGTAAGCTTCTTCGATTGTTCCGCCGAGAGCCGCATTGTTTCTGTGCGGATAAATTGAATATGTAAAGTAATGCTTTCTCACGTCGCCGCCGTAGTAAGGATCTTCAGAGCTCTTTACCATAGTAATTGCGATTGTATCATCGTAGGAGCTGAAGCCGTACTTGCAATCATTGAGTATTGATACACCGTAGCCGTTATCTGATACGTCGACCCACTTGTGCATACATGTCTCGAACTTTGCTTCGTCCCATGATGTGTTCATATGTGTAGGTCTCTC
Organism: Clostridia bacterium; assembly: GCA_045627045.1. Classification (GTDB taxonomy): domain Bacteria; phylum Bacillota; class Clostridia; order HGM11327; family HGM11327; genus SIG351. Next base: position 35,872 of record JAZQMY010000024.1, read on the forward strand.
AACGTGTCCGTACTGGATCTCGCTGACAGTCTTTGATGTTCTGATATCGAACGGGAAGAGCGCCTTGAGGAGCAGATGCAGCTGCTTCATATCAACCACGTTCTCAATATCGATCCTGCCTACCTGATCATAAACAACCACGTTCTGCGTCACTGTGTTTCCGAGGATCGTCCATGTGAACGTAAGTCCTTCTGCCGCACCGTTTCTGTAAGGCTCCGCCGAAACAAGCTTTTCCATCTTATGCGGCTTGAGTCTTGTGTAGTGTGAAAGCTCCCATGCAGACCAATGGTACGGATAATCCTCGTAGCCCATTATCTCGTTGCCGAGCTTGCCCTTGCGGAGAAGCTCTCTCATTTCCGTCTTATCAAATATTGACGTCATGAAGCCCATATCATTGAATACGATCCTGAAGAATCTGTTTTCAATATACTTTTCTTCCTCCGTCCACCTGATATCGGCATGGCTCTCGTCATAAAGTCCGTCAATGACCTTCCAGCCCATGCCCGGGATCATTTCATTCGTAGTATAGACCTTATCGCCGTACTTTACAATGCCGTTTCCGTCATGTGAGTTCATATTATAAACAAGAAGTCCGCCGTTTGTCTTTATATTCTTTCCGATGGATGAAATGTTTTCGTTCACCATCTCGCCCGTTCTGTCAAATATGCTGTCATACTCAACCTGTGAGCGGTCATAAACCTCTTTTATTGCCGAGCCCGGAATGATGTCGTGGAACTGATTGAGATTCATAAGTCCCCACATCCTGTCAAAGCTCTCCTTATCATACTTCGTATCCGAGAGCTTCTCGCCGAGAACAGAAAGCATTTCAGCCTTGCGGAGTGCAAATTCGGCACGTCTGTTATTCTTCTTTATCTGTGCGATGGAAGTATATGTTCCTCTGTGATATTCAAGGTAAAGCTCACCATCCCAGCGTGGAGTCTCGTGAAGCTTCTCTGAGTTCTCATCAAAATTATGCTTTACGTTATCAAGGAATTCATCAAGAAGTGAGAATTTTACCTTCGGAATGCCCGGAAGACCTTTTTCAAGTCTTCTGTACTGTTCCATCATCTCGTATGTCGGCCCGCCGCCGCCGTCACCGTAGCCGAATGTATGGAGCGTTTCATCGTTCCACATCTTTGCTCTGTAAACGTCATATGTGCTCTTGACTTCTCTCGGGTCAAGCATACCGTTGAAAAGAACGTACTCATGGCTCTTCTCCGGGAACCACGGACCAATGTTGAAGTCCTTATTCGTAAGGAAATATGTAAATACTTCGCTTCCGTCAATGCCCTTCCAATAGAACGTGTCGCTCGGAGTGTCATTGACATCGCACCAGCTGATTTTTCCCGTTACAAAATAGTCAACACCTGACTTCTTGAGGATCTGCGGAAGTGCGGCACTGTATCCGAAAACGTCAGGAATCCAGAGAGTTCTTGATTCCTTGCCGAATTCATCTCTCAGGAACTGCTTTCCGTGGATAAGCTGTCTTACGAAGCTTTCACCTGAAGGAATATTACAGTCGCTCTCGAGCCACATTGCACCCTCGGCTTCCCATCTGCCTTCGCTGACTCTCTTCTTTATCTCTTCGTACATTTCAGGTGCTTCGTCCTTTACGAACTGATAAAGCTGCGGCTGGCTCATCATAAATCTGAATTCAGGATATACCTTCATGAGCTCAAGCACTGTGCCGAAGGTTCTCTGCGCCTTCTCCTTTGTCTGGTCGATAGTCCATCTCCATGCGATATCAAGGTGTGAATGGCCGAGACAACATACCTCTGTTCTCTCGTGACCGCATTCCTTGTTATAGAATTCCTCTTCAAGATACTTGTCAGCCTTCACAACCGAATCAAAGAATTCCTTCTGACCGAGATGCGTTTTATCAATCATGATGCACGCCTGTTCAAGATATCTGAACGGAACCGCACGCTCTCTTGTGCCTTCTTCAAAGCAGAGCGCCGCATCAAAAGCGACCTTCATATCGAAGTACGCCTTTTCCATTGCCATATCGATATACTTCAGGCAAGGTACTATCATTCTGTCTCCCGGAGTCATTCCGTCGAAGTAGATATAGAGTGCTATATCATACTCTCTGCCTGCTTCAAGAGCTATTCTTGCATGGTTTCTGTCAAGTCCTGCAGAAATGTGTCCGTCAATATAAAGAATCGTCTGCGGATTGATTGAAGGTCTCGTGCAGTCAAGCACAAGGAGAGTGCCCTCGGGTGTCTCGTCAGGTGTTCTGACCTTGCCTCTCACCCAGATGTGTTTCTCGCCCGATTCGGTCGTCACAGGCTCCCATTTTTTCCATGTTTCGTCTATTTCAGGGATAACGTTATCCGTCTTGTAATCGCAGATGGTATACATGAATCCCGGACATTCAACAGAGCTTCTCACCCTGTAATATGTTATTGTATTTATTGTTGATTCTATAAGATCATTTACATACTTCATATTATCCTGTGCCTCCTTTTTATTCCGTCACAAGCGTAATGATATCGAACGCTCTGACATCCAGAGTAACCGAGTTATCCGCAACGGGTATTTCCACCGGTTTCTCTTCGAGAAGGTTCGTAAGATATACTTTATTTACATTGAAGCCGAACTTCACTGTTGTTCTTGATGCCATTCCGTATGCATCATAAATACGGAATACCGTGCCGCTGCTCTTCTCTGCACGCTTTACCGCCTCAACAACGATATTCTTCTTATCTGCAGTTACAAGTGAGAATGTCTCGGGGAGTGTGCCCTCCTTGTTGGCATTTATCTTTACTGCCTTCATGGGATCATTGAGTCTGTATGCTTCTTCGACCGTTCCGCCTGCTACCGCATTAAGCTTATGCGGATAGATTGAATATGTAAATCTGTGGTTTGTGCAATCACCGCCGTCATAAGGAGACTCTGCGCTCTTTATCATAGTGATGCCGATAGTGTTCTCATATGAGCTGAAGCCGTACTTGCAATCATTGAGAATTGATACGCCGTAGCCGTTATCGGATACGTCAACCCACTTGTGCATACAGGTTTCAAACTTTGCCTCATCCCATGAGGTATTCATATGCATAGGTCTCTCAACATTACCAAACTGTATTTCGCTTACGGTCTTTGTCGTTCTGACGTCAAACGGGAAGAGTGCCTTGAGGATGATGTGCTTCTGCGCAATGTCAATGTTATTGAACACATCGATTCTCGGGATGTTATCGTAAACAACAATGTTCTGTCTTATTATGTTATCGTTATACTTCCATTCAAATGACAGACCCTTTGCGGCTCCGTTTTGATAAGGCTTCACGGATACAAGCTCTGTAACTTCCTTGCCTTTGAGTCTTGTGTAATGTGATATCTCCCAACCGTCAAAGTTTGTCGGGAAGTCCTCATATACCACTATTCTGTTTCCTTTTTCGCCTTCTCTCAAAAGCTCTCTGTCCTCAAGCTTGTCATATACGGATGTCATAAAGCCGTTTTCATCAAACTTGACTGAAAAGTATCTGTTATCTATTGAATTCTCCGAAACGATCGCCTCATTCCTGTCATAAAGAGACTTCTTCACGGCATAGCCGAGACCAGGTACGTTATCGGCAGTATAAAGCTTTCCGTCAAGCTCCACAATGCCCGTACCTTCAGCCGAGTTCATATTGAATACAGCATAGCCGCCGTCGGATCTGATGTTTTCAGCAACTTTCTTTACATTGGAATCCACTATTGTGCCTGCATCCGAAAGCACTTCTGCGTATTCCCTCTCTGATCTCTCATAAACTTCCTTGATCGATGAGCCAGGAATAATATCGTGGAACTGATTGAGGCTTACGGTCTCCCAATCGTTATCGAGCTTTTCAAAAGGATACTCTGTGCCGCAAAGCTTGCCTGCAATAACCGACGTTTCTTCAGCATCACGAAGCGCAAACTCTGCCTTTCTGTTATTTCTTTTGACCTTGGCAATGTTTGTATAAGTGCCTCTGTGGAATTCAAGATAAAGCTCTCCGTCCCAGCGCGGAATCTCGCGAAGCTTTTCGCAATTATCATCAAATGTCTTCTTTGTTTCATCAAGATAATCGGAAAGAGTTGTCATTTCCGTCTTCGGGATGCCGGGAATGCCTTTATTGAGTCTTCTGTATCTCTCAAGCATTTCTGCCGTAGCTCCGCCGCCGCCGTCACCAAAGCCGAACGGGTGAAGCGTTGTTTCGTTGAATGTCTTTGTCTTGTATCTGTCATACGTCTGCTTGATTTCTTCAGGCGTCATGTTTCCGTTGAATGAAGTGATGAAGAACGTAAAAATTTCTGTTCCGTCGATGCCTCTCCAATAGAATGTATCCTGCGGCATCTTATTCGTATCGTTCCAGCTGATTTTTCCCGTAACGAAGTTCTCAACGTCAGCCTTCTTCAATATCTGCGGGAGAGCAGCACTGTATCCGAATACATCGGGAATCCAGAGTGTCTTTGACTCCGTGCCGTATTCATCTCTTATGAAGCTCTTGCCTCTGATGAGCTGTCTTACAAAGCTTTCGCCTGACGGGATGTTGCAATCGCTCTCAAGCCACATCGCGCCCTCTGCTTCCCATCTGCCCTCTTCGATGCGCTTTTTAATCTCTTCGTAAAGCTCCGGAGAATTTTTCTTCATGAACTGATAGAGCTGCGGCTGAGTCATCATGAACTTATATTCAGGATATCTCTCCATAAGCTCAAGTGCAGTAGCAAACGATCTCTGAACCTTCTCTTCAGTCTGTGCGATCGTCCAGAGCCATGCAACGTCAATATGCGTGTGGCCTATGCACTTTACTATGAGATCGTCCTTTCCGCAAGCCTTACCGTAGAACTCCTCATCCATATACTTCTGGGCTTCATCGAGTGAATCAAAGAATTCCTGTTTTCCCTCGTATGATTTATTTATCATAAGGCAAGCTGCTTCAAGATATCTGAATATCTTCTTTCTTTCCGGTGACTCAAAGCCATAGCAGCGTGCGGCATCAAACGGCACGCCCATATCGTAGCTAAGCTTTTCTACTTTTTCATTTATTACGTAAAGTCTCGGGTACGGCATTGCATCCTTTTCTCTGACATTTGACATATAAACATAATATGCAACATCATATTCCCTGCCGCACTCAACGGGGATTCTCTTATGATTCGGATCAAGTCCGCACTTCATCTTTCCGTCAACATAAAGAATAGTCTGCGGATCCGAGGAAGGGGTTTCAAATGCAAGCATCAGCTTTGTATTCTCCGGAATCGAATCGGGAGTCTTTACCTTTCCTCTTATCCAGAAATGCATATCCTTTGCATTTATTCCCATATATCCCGTGCATTTTTTCCAGGAGTCATCCACCTCGGGTATATTGTTATCTTTTTTATAGCCGCACTCCTTGAAGAAGAAATCTCCGCATCCCATGGATGATCTGACTATATATTTTCGTACTGTACTGAGTGTCGTTTCTATAAGTTCACTGACGTATCTCATATTTTCCTCCACATTATTTCTCATAATATTTTATCATATTTCCTGATATATTTCAAGTCTTTTCCTGTCCCTGCACATATTTTGGCTGTTAAATGCTATATTCCGATTGACAAAGACTGTTTTTTATGCTAAAATTGAATATATAAATTGATTTACGGAGATATTTATGGGAAAAATCAGGTTTATTATAAAGCGCCTCAAGGATATGGACTACAAAGCGCTTTTTGCAATGGTAAGAAAGCTTCATAAAAAAACAGGAAAGCTCTGCACTTTTCTTTTCTTTGATATCATAATATGCGGTTTCAGGTACGGTGCAGGCTACAAGGATTACGAGCTCTATGAGTTCTGGAAGCTCCCTGCAAAGCTTCGCAGGACATACGTTGTGCGCACCACAAACAACCTCATCATTGCTCACTGCAACAAGAAAGAATACTATCATTGCCTCAATGACAAAATAGAATTCAATACAAAATATAACAAATTTCTCAAAAGAGACTGGCTTGACTTCAGAACGGCATCAAAGGAAGACTTTATGTCATTCATTTCGGGTAAAACCGCAATCATTGCAAAGCCTGTTGATCAGTGTTGCGGCATCGGCGTAAAGAAGCTCTCCGTTGCCGACTTTGATAGCCTTGATGCAATGTACGATGCTCTGAAAAACGATCCTTCAGCCGATCTTCTTGAGGATTATATCATCCAGCATCACCTTATCTCGGCTCTTTATCCGCATTCAGTCAACACAATCCGTGTGATGACAATTCTCAAGGGCGAAGATGTACACATCATTTTTGCCGCCATTCGTATCGGCAATAACGGCAAGGTCGTTGACAACATAAATAACGGTGGTCTTGCTTCTCCCGTTGACATCGCAACAGGCGAAATACTCTTCCCCGGCTACGATAAAGACGGAAACGAGTATGATGTTCATCCTATGACAGGCCATCCCATCAAGGGCTTTATCATTCCCTTCTGGGATGAAGCAGTTGCAATGGTGAAAGAAGCCGCCCTCGTAACGCCGGAGCTTCGCTACTGCGGTTGGGACGTTGCAATCACCGAGAACGGTCCGCTCTTCGTGGAAGCAAACCATATGCCCGGCTACGATATCCTTCAGCTTCCCGCTCACAATCCGTCACGCGTCGGCATGAAACCAATTTACAACGCTATTCTCGGCGACGAAATGAAAATCTGATACAAAAAATTCAAGCGGCAGACTTCTCATGATCATGAAGCCTGCCGTTTTTGTATCCGTTTGACAAATCAGCCGATATGTGGTAAAATTAAATCAGTTTTTGAGAATATTATTAACAATGGAGGTTTTATTTTGAGCAAGCTCAGTTCAGCAATATACAGGATCACCTGCGGTCCGTCATCCGAAACATACTGGAAGCACAGAGAAAAAGCTCTTCGCGCCGGGAAAATTGCACTTATCTATCACAGAATCAAGTGCATAAAGGTTCTCAGAGCATTCAATGCATATATCCCGCTTTCAGCCAGATTTGAAGGAAAGCCTTCCTTCCCCCACGAAATCAACGGGGTGTTTATTTCCAAGGGCGCAAAAATCGGCAAAAACTGCACCATTTTCCATCAGGTGACAATAGGCTCCGTAACATCAAGCGGAAGCAAGAATGTCGGTTCTCCCACGATAGGTGATAACGTTATCATAGGCGCAGGCGCAAAGATAATAGGTAACGTAAAAATCGGAAACAACGTCAGAATAGGCGCAAACTGCGTTGTTGTGAAGGATGTTCCCGATAATTCCACAGTTGTCCTGCCCTCACCGAGAATCATTTCTCACGACGAGCCGAGAAACAACGATTTTGTCGCATTCACAAACGAATGATATTTGCCCGAATAGTATCAAATAAAAAAAGAATTGTCGGAAAGAGCGTATCTTCCCGACAATTTTGTTTTTCTCTTCTTCCGTTTTCGTATCGCTTCTTGCCGGAGCCGCTCTGACAGCTTTCCGCCAAGGGGAGTACTTTTTTATTGCAATTATATTATAAGAGAACAATATCCTTCTTTTTTCTGGCAACAGGCTTCTTTTCTTCGAGAATCTTTTCTGCTTCTTCAGGCTTTGCAGTAAATTCTGCGAGAAGATCAAAAGCTCTGTCTCTGCCGCTCTCCGATATTGAATAGAACACCATTCTGCCGTCTTTTCTTGCTTCCACAAGCCCTGAATCACACAAAATCTTCATGTGGTGAGAAAGCGTCGGCTGTGATACATCGAGCTCCTCGAGGATTTTGTCTGCATACATTTCACTTTCAATAAGCATATTGAGTATGTTTACTCTGTGCTTATCCGCAAGTGCCTTGAATATTCTTGCGGCTTCTGAATAACGTTCTTCCATAATATTTATTCTCCCTGAATACAACTAAATACTAAATTTTTATATTATTATATACTACTTATAATAAAATGTCAATGCTATTTTTAATTTGTCGGAGAATTACACAAAAACATCTGTATTTTATAAAAAATATTGTATATTTGGAACATTGCTAATTTGTTCAGACTTCCACTTCCATTCCGTCCTCTGCGAGAACAAGTGAGTATCCGTCTGCAATGCCCATCATCTCCTCAACTGCCGTCTTTCTGTAAGGTGCGTAGTGATTGAGATATATTCTCTTTGTGTTGCAATTTGCAAACGTATCCTTTGCATCGGCAACGTTTACGTGTGCGCTCTCGCAAACAATAACGTCAAAATACTTCTCAAAGCATTCCTTCGGGAAATCACGGTCAGGAGATGAAATGTCGCCTGAAAAATAAACTCTCTTTCCTTCTCCTTCGATCACGAAGCAGTGTGATGTGCCTGTATGAGCCGTTCTGTATGCTCTGCAGGTGATCGTTCCGTCATTGTATATTTCTCCCGCCTCATACACCTGCATATCCTCAAGCCTTGTTCCGTCTCCGTTCATAGCTCTCGTCCATGCTGTAAGGGCATCAATAGCCTTCTGTTCAGGTATCAGAATCTTCGTTGCAGAATTCTTATAATACCATGATGTCAGGTCTATGAACTCATTAAGACCGTTCATGTGGTCACCATGAGTGTGTGTTATGAATATTGCAGAAAGGTCATACGGATTTTCATTCCTTCTTAACATCATATTTACAAAAGGCGCACCTGCGTCAATAAGATAAGATTTATCGCCAACCTTAAGAAGGGTGCATGAGCAATATCTGTCTTTTTCGGGAAGACCGTGGCTCGTTCCGAGAAATACTATTTTCATATCATTTTTCTCCTTTTTTATTGCCGTAATGTATCCGGCTTTATTTATTAAAATAATATCACAATATAAGAAGTTTGTCAATATTTTAAGATGCAAAAAAGGCGGCAGCGACTGAAAATCGCTCCGCCATTTTGTTATTGCCGATTACTCAGCTTTCTTTCTCTTTGTGCAAACGACCATTGCAAGAAGAGCAAAGATACCTGCAATCATAAGTACAAACCAGAAAGTCATGCCTGCTTTTTCACCCATTTCAGGAGTGATCGGAGCAGCATTCTTTGTCCACTTTGCATAAACGATAGCATTTTCGGCGATCTCTGCATCAAAGTCGAACTCTTCTGTGCAGTCTTCATCAGCATACCAGCCTTCGAATGTGTATCCTTCCTCTGACGGATCAGCAGGCTTTGCCGCCTTGTCACCTTCAAAAACGGTCTGCTCTTCTACCTGTGTGCCGAAGCCGTTCATCTCAAATGTAACTGTATAAGAAGGTACAACATAGTCACAAACAGTGCACTCATGATTTACAATGTTGTGGTTCTCTGTTTCCTCATGGCTGTTATCATTGTTGCAGAAACGGTGATGCTCTGTATCGTTGACTGATACCCATTCGCCCCAATCGTGGTCAAGAGGCTCACCGACTTCAACAGTCTTTTCAGTGTCGATTTCTTCACATCTGTCGCACTGTACATAGTATGTTTCAGGCTCTGTGCAGGTTGCATCCGTTGCCTTCTGTGCAGACGGCTTTGTTGTGAAGCTGTGTCCGAGAGGTTCGCCGACCTCGAATGTCTCAGTATCACTGATTTCGCCGCATTCACAGCTCTTGTAATATACTGCTGCATTCTCACAGTCTGCTGCTGACTTAAAGCTTTCATCGCTTTCAACTTCCTTGTCATAGCTATGAACATGGATCTTTTCCCACTTTGCATAAACCGTCTTGTCTTCGTCCATCGTAAGTGATGTTACAGGCTCGCCTTCAAAATCGGAATTGTCAAACCAGCCCTTGAATTCAAAGCCGGCCTTTGTTGTAACGTATCCGGAAAGATCAACTTCAGTGCCTTCTTCAATGTCTTCAGCATCAATCTCAGAGCCTTCATTTACCTCGAATGTAAGCGTATACTTCTTTGCTTTGACATTCACGTCAAATGATGCACTCTGAGGCTTATCCTCGGAAACAGTACCGGGGGTACCGCTACATTCCTCTCCAAGCATACTTGCGCCGCTCATACTGCTCTTGAGAACCAGATAATATGTTTCGTCCGCATCATTGAGAGTCAATGTTACTTCACGGTTTCCGAGGGTTACATCAGACTTATCGTAGTCCAACGCATAAAGATCGTCTGTCAGTGTTTCTCCGAGGAATTTTACTGTCATGGCAGAAGTATCCAAATCCTCCCCTGCTACAACCTCTTCCGGAGCGTCTGTTATTTCAATCAACAGAGATTCCACTGCCTTCAGGATATCCGGTGCAGAGTCTTCATCAAAGTCTCTTGCTGCGTATTCCTCAGCAGATGCTTTTCCTGCGTCAGTCATATAGAAAATTCTTGAATTTTCTCCGATAGTAGTCGCTGAATAACTACCGTATATAGAAGTTTCATTGTCTTCATACTTTGTTGAAATATACGGTGCTCCGGCAAGAATCAGATCCACCTCACGGTTTGCAAAAGCATCATCTTCAATCAATACAACCGAAGCAGGTACAAGAACTGATATCTTTGCGGCAGGCTTTTCCGGAGAATCGTACAAGTCTGTTATCTTGAAAGCGCCCCAGTTTATTGTCTTGAGCGTTGGTGCCAAAGCTATTTTCTCGATTCCCTCACATGAGTCAAACATAAACGCAGACATTTCAGTTCTGCCGTTTTCGATAATAATATTCTTCAGCTTACGGCATTCCTGGAAAGCATTCTTACCGTACTCAACACCATCGGATACTACTACTTGCTCAAGACCGCACTTAGCAAAACCACGGTACTGAACTTCAGCCAAAGCAGGAAGCTTTACTGTCTTCAAAGCGTTGTCATTCATGAAAGCGTTAGTGCCAACTGTCTTGACAGAAGTGAACTCAACGCTTGCAAGATCGTTACAATACATGAAGCAGTTATTCGGAATTGCCGTAAGAGCCGGCATCATATCAGCAGTGATTTTCTTGATACCGCAGTACATGAATGCTTCGCAGTTGATCGTTGTGAGCTTGGGAGCATTCACTGCTGTAAGGTTTGCGCAGTTCATAAACATCTTTAAGCCTGAACTGCAGCCATCTGCGCCGAACTTTACTGTATCAGGCAGGTTAACTGTCTTGAGGTTAACGCAGTTTGTAAAAATGTTGTTGGGAAGAACTTCCATCTTGCCCAAAGTTACATTTTCAAGACCTGCAAAGCCTACAAACAACTCGCAATACTCTGTGCCCGGTCCGGCATTAAGAGCAGTAAAATTCTTGATAGTGTCATTTACACAACTAATCGGATAAGGCTCACATCCGTCATAATACTTATAAGAATAATATGTATCTGATGGAGTAACATAGAAAGAGGCTGATAAGCTATAATTCCAACCACTCTCTTCATAATGCTGGAAAGCACTTACAGGACCGTTCATTGTTACATTCTCAAGAGAAGCTGTTCCTACAAATACAGAGCTGTATGCTTCCTCCAATGTTTCAGGAGTAATCAGTGACTTGATGTGGAACTGATTCTGGAAAGCTGCGTATTGGATGGTTTTCAGTTTTGTCTTTGAAAGATCAGCCTTTTTAAGTCCGTAGCCGGCGATATCGCCTGTCATTTCATTAACAGCCTTTGCGCTGAAGAAACCTGAACCAAGCATAAATGCGTTTGAACCGATCGTTGTGAGTGATGTCATCTGTTCAAACGGGAATGACTCGAGGCTCGGGCAGAATTCAAATGCCTCCGATTGAATATTCAACAGTTTCTCAGGATAAGCAAATGTTACCGTTTTAAGAGAAGGTGAGAACTTGAACATCCCGGAACGAATTGTCTCAATTTCACACTTGAAGTTTACAGTCTCAAGATACGGAAGCTCAGCAAAAGCAGAGGGGTTGCCCTCTATGAAAGGAACATAGAAATTCAGCGTTGTGATGAATGTGTTTCCGTTCTTTTCAGGCTTCTTGCAGTAGTCATCGCTCATCAAATCTGCTGAGCAGGTTACCATATACGGAGATGGGCCGCTGTTGCTGCAGTCATTCAAAAATGAGAAAACAGAAAAATAAGAACTACCGAGATCAGGTGATTTCCAGTTCAGTGTTGCGAGCTGCTTATTCTCGGCAAATACACCGCCGGCGACAGAAGTAAGTGTTGCAGGGAGAGTTATCTCTGTGATTGCTGTATTTGCAAAGCTGCGATAATCAAGGAATTCAATCGCGATCGCCTCATCAGCACCGAAATCGGCTGCATATGAAGTACAGTTTTCAAAAGCTCTGCAGCCAACTGTATCAATATTCTTATTCCATACTATATTCGTAAGTTTGTCGCAGTTACGGAACATTTCAGTCACGATCTTGCCCTTTTGGAGCTTAACGCCCACAATGCCTGAGCCTGCAAACTGACCGTAGCCCACAATCTTTGCATTTGTAAGATCAACTGTAACATTAGCCTCAGGATCAAAAGCTCTGCCGAATGATACTGAATAAATATAGCCTGTTACCTTTGAGAAATCAAAGCCTGTCAATGAAGAGCAGTTCTGGAAGCAGCCGAGGCCGATATCACCAATCGTTTTGTCGATTGTTACTGTCTCCAAAGAAGTACAGTTGTAGAAGGTGTAGTTTGCGAGGTCGGCTGAATGATCTGCCATACCTGCAGGCAGGTTGACTGATTTAACAGAGCTGTTTGCGAAAGCTCTCATACCGATAAACTCAACTGAAGCAGGGATAGAAACATTTCCTATCGAGCTACAGCCTTCAAAGGCACCTGCGAGAACACAGATTGTGCCATCCTTAACAGTGAAGTTACCTGTATATGCAGGGTCAACACGAACAAGACACTCATTAACGTACAAAGCGCCGTCAACATAGTTGTTGCTGACATAAGCAGGGATATTGCTCAGTACTTTTGCAGTGTCAGGGATATCGTATCGCTTAGACTCGTAGATAATATCACTGTTGGTGTATTCTGTTTCATAACGCCATGAATAAAGGTTACCGCCGAGGTAATTTATTCCTTCAGGTACGTTGACCTTGCTTACGCATTGCTGGTATTCCTGAGGAATTATCGCCTCTCCACTATCCAGACTGCTCTGCCAAATGGCAGTTACTGTATAGTCTTTGTTCTCAATCGTAACAACACTCGGGAATGTTACTTCCACCGGACTGTCTTCAGTTCCGTTCAGAACCTTCAAAACAGACACCATTGCCATGTCACCATTTAAACTGCATTCCAATTCTAGGTTACCGACTTCATAGGTGAAGGTAGTCCCTGCAGAAGCAGTAAAACTCAGTAAGAACGCCAAAGCCATTGCAGCAACCAATAAAATGGCTACATATTTAAGTTTTTTCATTCTTCATTCTCCTTTTTTGATTTGTTTTTTTGGGACAGAATCCTGAATATTATACTTAATAGACTTGTTCGCCATACCCTATCCCTTTCCAGGTCGTGAACAAATCCGGATTCCCACTGGGAAGCAGAAAGATTTCTGCAGCTGCATACGAATACAAACGCAAACAGCAATTGATATAAATTATATATAAGCCAGAACAACAAGAGCAGGAAGTTCGTGCTCTGCTGTACAAGCATGAGTGACACCGTATTCACAATGCCTACTCCGGACAAGGCGATAAGGACCAGATACGGCACAAGATACCATACCGACCAACCGCTCTTTCCGCTCTTATCCGTTACCACGAAGCGGCGGCGTGAAAAGCCGAGTGTTTCGCTGATAACCGGGAAGAGAAGGAACGGGAACAGACACAGGTCATATATATCTGCCCACTTTGCGGAACGTATGCCGGATGAAAAGGCTCTGATTCCGAGCACTGCCATCAAATACATTGGAAGCCAGAAAATAAGCATCTGAACAAAGTCGCATCTCATTACCGTGATTCCGAATACGGCAAACATCAGCGGCGCCATCAGATAAATCAACCTCTTGACCGGAGCAAACCAATATCCGACCGCCGTAATATAGCTGACTCTCTGAATGAAACTCAGACCCTTTGCCGTCAGAATATGTGTTTTGCGGCCCGACTGGATGCATCCTCTTGCCCAGCGTGAACGCTGTCTTATCAGCGCCGAGAGGCTCTCCGGAGAAAGTCCCTCTGCAAGCTCCTTTGAAATAGCGAAGCATCTGAAGCCTTTTTTCTGTATCTCAATGCCTGTTGCAAAGTCCTCTGTAAGAGTGCCTTCCGTAAATCCGCCTGCGGCATTCAGTGCCTTTCTTGAAAGCATTGTATTTGAGCCGCCGAATATAACGGAGTTTGTTCTGTTTCGTGCAGGCTCAAGATTGCGGTAAAAGTAATCCTGCTCATTCGGTATGCAATCCTGCACGCACAATGCTCTCTGGAAAAGGTCTGCATTTCTGAAGTTCTGCGGTGTCTGTACAAAACCTATCTTTCCGTTCAGAGCGCCCGTCTCTGTCAGGAAATAAGGCACTGTTTCCATCAGGAACTCCGGATACGGACACATATCCGCATCAAACACCACCACAAGAGGTGAGGAGGAGTTCTTCAATGCCGCATTAAGATTGCCTGCCTTTGCATTCGCACCGTTTTTTCTTGAAAGATAGTTTACCTGAAGAGATTCTGCAAGTTCTTTCATTTCATCTCTTGCAGCATCATCGCAAAGGTAGATATGGACCTTTCTCGGATCGCTGTAGTTCATTCCTATACAAGCCCTGAGAGTCTTCTCCAGAAGCTCGGTCGGTTCTCCGTATGTAGGAACGAATATATCGACATCAGGCATATAGCTTGAAGTACGCTTTGGTTTCTCAGGCTCTTTGATAGGAGTCCACACACTTGTATAGAAATGAACGATCATTTCGAAAACGCCCAGAATTTCCGTCAGAAGCAGTATCAGCGAGAAAATCACCGAGACGAGTCCGTGATCTGTCGGTATAGTCCATCCAATTCGCCACACAATATATATCATGGCAAATACTATCAGGAGGGATAAGTAGATTTTTCCTGCGATTTTTTTCATTATTTTTTCCTTTTTAAGTTTTTGAAAAAAAGTTTTCCCACATCCGTCAGATCTTCATCCTCCCACAAGCCGAGCTTTTCGCATTCCGGCTTGATTGCGGAAAACACTTCATCCTTATTGCAGAGTGACCATGCACACCAGCTTATTCCATGTGAGTTGAGATATATGACAAAATCCTCAGCCGCCTCAAGCGCCGGCTGACCGTCTTCCCCGTTATTTACTCCCCATTCGGAAACGAATACGGGAAGCTTTTTGCGTATCGCCGACATCATGATATCAAAATTATCATGCTGCCCTGCATAATAATGGAAGGCATACATCAGGTTCTTGTCCTCAAGAGGCTCCTTCACCGCATCCATAAGATTTGACGAGTACTCCGTGGTTCCCAGAATGATAAGTGCATTCGGAGAATTCTTTCTGATGACTTCGCAAACGCTTCTGCCGTATGTGAGAACGTCCTGCCATTCAACAGCATTCGGCTCATTGCAAATCTCGTAAATCACTGCCGGATCATTGGGATAATGCGAGGTGACCTCCGTGAAGAACTCAATGGCCTCATCCTGATGTGTGAGAGGATTGCCGTCATCAAGAATATGCCAGTCAACGATTACATACATATCAAGCTCTTTTGCAAGCTCTATTGCGGAATAAACAAGTGAAACGTTCTTCTCCCTGTCCTCAAGATATCCGCTGTTTGCTTCCGTATACATAGCCACACGGAACACATTGCCGCCGGCATTCTTAATCGATAGCATAGCATCCATATTGACGTATTCTCCGAACCAACCTATACCGTGTGTGCTGAAGCCCCTCAGCTGAAACGGCTCTCCCGAAGCATCGACCAGCTTCTCTCCGTCCACACAAAGAGCACCGTGTGTTGAAACGCCCTCTTTATACGCATTTGAGCCGAATGTGCATCCCGAAAGCAACAGAGCAGCATTCAGAATAAGCAGGAAAAACAGCTTCGCTTTCGGTTTGCGATTTTCTGTTTTCTTTTTACCCTGAATAGCCTCTTCGGGAGGACTTCCCTGGGCATTTATATTTTTCAAGTTATGTTTACACCACCAATCTTTTCCGTACGGGAGAAAGATATTCCTGCCGTCTTTTTCCAAACGGACATAGTACCCCCTACCCATACTCAGCATATATTATAAAAATTTTTTACGATTCTGTCAAGTACTATTCGGCTCATTTCCTGAAAAATCATAAATTTTTTTATTTTTTGCATTTGATCCTGTTCAAAATCTTTTTCGGAAGAAAAAAAGGTATGAACCGATCGGATCCGGCCCATACCTTTTATTTACTTTATCTGTTTGCTGCCTCAGGTCAGAGCGTTGCCGCCATAACAGCCTTGATCGTATGCATTCTGTTTTCAGCCTCGTCGAAAACGATCGACTGGCTGCTCTCGAACACTTCATCTGTTACTTCCATTGAGTCTCTGTGGAATTTCTCGCCCATTTCCTTGCCGATCACCGTATTCATATCATGATATGACGGCAGGCAGTGCATAAATACTGCATTCTTGCCGGCAAGCTCCATTACCTTTGAATTGACCTGATAAGGTGAAAGAGCCTTTATTCTCTCTTCCCACACTTCAACTGGCTCACCCATTGAAACCCAGATATCTGTGTAAATTACATCGGCACCGGTGACTGCCTTCTCAACGTCAGATTCAAAGTTAAGTGTTGCACCCGTTGTCTTTGCTATCTCCTCGCACTCTGCGATAAGCTTTTCATCCGGAAAATATTCCTTCGGAGCGCAGGCAGTGAAGTTGAGTCCCATCTTTGCCGCACCTACCATAAGTGAATTGCCCATATTGTATCTCGCATCGCCCATGTACACAAAATTGATGCCCTTGAGCTTTCCGAAATGCTCTCTGATCGTCAGAAAGTCCGCAAGTATCTGCGTAGGATGAAATTCATCCGTAAGTCCGTTCCACACCGGAACGCCTGCATACTTTGCAAGTTCTTCAACGATTTTCTGACCAAAACCTCTGTACTCGATACCATCGAACATTCTGCCGAGAACTCTTGCCGTATCGGCAATGCTCTCCTTTTTGCCTATCTGTGAACCGGTCGGATCAAGATAAGTAACGCCCATTCCGAGATCCCTTGCGGCTACCTCAAATGAACATCTCGTTCTTGTGCTTGTCTTCTCAAATATCAGAGCAATGTTTTTTCCTTCATGCATTCTGTGCGGAATTCCGGCCTTCTTCTTTGCCTTGAGCTCTGCCGCAAAATCAATGAGGTATTCTATTTCTTCGCTTGTAAAATCAAGCAACTTCAAAAAGTTTCTTCCCTTTAAGTCCATGATAATTCTCTTCTGTTTTCAAATTTTTGCGGCATTTTTGATTACTTCAAGCGCTTTGACAAGAAGCTCTTTCTCAATATTGAGAGGAGGAAGCAGTCTTACCTTGTTCTTTGCCTTGAGAACAAGCACGCCGTTCTTTCTGCACTCGGCAATAACATCTCCTGCCGGCTTTTCTGTTTCTATACCTATCATAAGGCCCATTCCGGATACGCCTTTTATGCCGTCTGCACCGTTGAGCGTATCGAAAACAATCTTTGATTTCTCTTTTACCTCCTCAAGGAGCTCGTCATTTATCCTTGAAAGGATGTTGATCGCACCTGCACAGGAAACAGGATTTCCGCCGAATGTTGAGCCGTGATCGCCCGGCTTGTAAACATCAGCCGTCTTTTCAAAGAAAAGCGTTGCGCCTATCGGAAGTCCGCCTGCAAGACCCTTCGCCGTAGAAACGATATCAGGCTGAATTCCGTAATTCATATACGCATAAAGCATTCCCGTTCTGCCGTTGCCTGTCTGAACCTCATCGGCAATAAGAAGAATATCGTTCTCCTTTGCGATTTTATCAAGCCCGTCAACAAAGTCCTTTGTCAGCGGATTTACACCGCCCTCGCCCTGAACGCATTCAAACATGATCGCGCAGACTTTATTATCATTTACCTTCTGCTTTACGTCTTCAATGTTGTTTGCTTCGGCATACACAAAGCCCTCTGTCAGCGGAAGGAATTTTTCGTGGAAAACATCCTGTCCTGTTGCGGCAAGAGTCGTTATCGTCCTGCCGTGGAAGCTGTTTTTCAGCGTAATTATCGTATTGTATTCTTTGCCTTTATGCTCTGCCGCATACTGTCTTGCCGCCTTGATGGCGCATTCGTTTGCTTCTGCGCCTGAATTTGAGAAGAAAACCTTCTTCATTCCCGTTCTGTCGGCAAGCATCTTTGCAAGCTCCGCACATGGACGCTGATAATAAAGATTTGATGTGTGCTGGAATTTTGAGAGCTGGTCTGTTACGGCTTTGAGCCACTCGTCATCCGCGTAGCCGAATGTATTTACCGCAATTCCGCTTCCGAGATCGATATATTCATTGCCTTCTGCATCCTTGACAAGAGCGCCCTTGCCCGATACGAGCTCCACGGGGAATCTTGCGTATGTTCCGGCAATATACTGTTTATCCAATTCAATAGTATTCATATCATTCATCCACAAACATTGTTCCGATGCCTTCATCGGTAAGTGTTTCAATAAGAATTGCGTGAGGAATCGTTCCGTCAATGATAAATACCTGCTTTACGCCCCACTTGATCGCATTAACACAACACTCCACCTTCGGGAGCATTCCGCCTGAAATGATGCCGTCCGTAATAAGTCCCGGTGCTTCCTTGAGAGTTATCTTCGGAATAAGTGTTGACGGATCGTTCTTATCCATAAGAATTCCGCTTATATCCGTCATTGAAATAAGGCTCTGTGCGCCAAGCTCTCCTGCGATCTTTGCGGCAGCTGTGTCGGCGTTGATATTGTAAACATTGCCTTCCTTGTCGCAGCCAACAGTTGATATTACAGGAATGTAGCCCTTCTCTATCACGTCAAGCACCGGCTGAACATCAACCTTTGTAATTCTTCCTACAAAGCCGAGTCTCTCGTCCTTGACCTCTGCCTCAATCATATGTCCGTCCACACCTGAAAGGCCTATTGCTTTGCCGCCCTTGTTCTCTATGAGGTTTACAAGGCTTTTATTGACCTTGCCTGCAAGAACCATCTGCACAATATCGACTGTCTCTTTGTCTGTGACTCTCAGTCCGTCAACAAATACGCTCTCCTTGCCGATTTTTTTGAGCATATCCGTTATTTCGGGGCCTCCGCCGTGAACAAGCACAACCTTTACTCCTATGAGGGACAACAAAACTATATCCTTCATTACGGAGTCCTTGAGCTCCTCATTTATCATGGCGTTTCCGCCGTACTTTATCACAATTATCTTGCCCGTGTATTTCTGTATATAAGGAAGTGCATGGACAAGTATTTTTGCCCTGTCTGCATTTGAAGTTTCCATCGCTTTCCCTCCGTTCAAACCATCAGGTTCTGTAATCGCCGTTTATCCTGACATAGTCATATGTCAGATCGCAGCCCCACGCAACCGATCCGGATGCGCCGTCATTAAGGTTGATTATGATATTGATTTCGTTCTCAAGGAGTATTTCCTTTGCCTTCTCCTCGGAGAAATCAACTCCTGCACCGTTCTGACAAACAAGTATCTTGCCCTTTGCAGATTCAAACCAGACATCGATTTTATCAACGTCGACCTTTGCTCCGCTGTAACCTATTGCGCAGAGAACTCTGCCCCAGTTTGCATCCGCACCGAACATTGCCGCCTTTGTGAGTGAAGAGCAGATAACTGACTTTGCAACTGTTTTTGCCGTCTTCTTGTCCTTCGCACCTGATACAACGCATTCAAGAAGCTTCGTTGCACCCTCACCATCGCCTGCTATTCTTCTGCAAAGATATACCGTAACAGTGTTGAGAGCCTTCATAAATGTATTGAAAGCCTTGCCGTTTCCGGTAATCATTTTGTTTCCTGCCATGCCGTTTGCAAGAACAGTAACCATATCGTTCGTTGAAGTGTCGCCGTCAACACTTACCATATTGAATGTGTTGCTGATGTCGCCTGAAAGAGCCTTCTGAAGCATATCGGGAGCAATGGCACAGTCTGTTGTGATGAAGACAAGCATTGTTGCCATATTCGGGTGGATCATGCCCGAGCCCTTTGCGATGCCGCCGATTCTGCACTCAACACCGTTTATTTCAAATGAAACGGCTATCTGTTTGAGCTTTGTATCGGTTGTCATGATGCCCTCTGCAGCATCCTCACTGTTATGTCCGAGAGAAGCAACAAGTGCATCCATTCCGTTTGCTATCGGAGCAATGTCAAGAGGCTGACCGATTACTCCTGTTGAGGCAACCACAACGTCATTCTCTGAAATTCCGAGCTTTTCTGCGGCAAGCAAGCTCATCTTCTCTGCAATTTCTATTCCGTTTGCATTGCAGGTGTTTGCATTACCGCTGTTGCAAATGACAGCCTGAGCATATCCGTCTGAAATATGAGCCTTTGTGACCTTCAGAGGAGCGCCTTTAACAAGATTTGTCGTATAAACTGCTGCTGCAGCGGCTCTCTTTTCACTGAAAATAAGAGCTAAATCCTTTTTCTCTCTGTTCTTGCGGATACCGCAATGAATGCCGCCCGCAGTAAATCCTTTTGCGGCGCAAACGCCGCCATCAATCGTTTTCATATTTCCTCCACACAGATATGTCTGTCCTGTTTATCCAATATTTAGCCCATATGTTCTGTCTGTGCCAAGTACGATATTAAGGCACTCGACTGCCGCGCCCGAAGCGCCTTTGCCGAGATTATCGTATCTTGCCGTCAGAAGAATTCTGTCTTCGTTTCCGTAAACCGATATTTCCATATCGTCTCTGCCGGAAAGTTTTCCTGCTGAAAGGAAGCCTTCCTCGGCGCCGTTCTCAATATACTTTACTATTGAGCCGGTATATTTTTTTCTGTATGCTTCTTTGATATCCTCAACGGTTTTTCCGTCTGCAAGCTGTGATCTGAAGAGAGGAACAGTCACTTCCATGCCGCTGTAAAAATCAGCCACTATCGGGCAGAAGCACGGTGCATTTGCAATGCCTGTGATTTCCTTCATCTCTTTAAGATGCTTATGCTGCTGCGTAATGCCGTACTGACGCGGTGCCGAAAGAAGAATATCTCTTCCCTCGTCCTCATACTGGGCAATCATCTTCTTGCCACCGCCACTGTAGCCTGTAAGCGAATGGCAGGTGAGAAGCGCATCCTTCGGAAGAATTGAGCTTTCAATAAGCGGGAACACAAGAGAAATAAATCCGCTTGCGTGACATCCCGGAACGGCAATTCTCTTTGATGAAGCGATTTTCTCCCCAAAAGCCTGTGAAAGCTCCGGAAAACCGTATGCCCAAAGAGGATTTGTTCTGTGTGCCGTTGAAGTATCAAGAAGAACAGTATTTTCATTCTCGATAAGTGATACCGCTTCAATGCTTGCCTGATCCGGCAGACAAAGGAAAGCAACATCGGCTTCATTCAGCGCCTTTTTCCTTGCCGCAGGGTCCTTTCTCTCCTCTTCGGAAAGAGTAATGACCTCTATATCGTTTCGTGCTTCTATTCTTTCGTATATTCTCAAGCCCGTTGTGCCGGCTTTTCCGTCAATGAATATCTTTTTCATTTTTCAAGAAACTCCTCAACATACTTTATCTGAGCCTTTACCGATTCGTATCCGGTTGAACCCTCGGAAATTCTCTTTGCAACGCAGGTTTCAAGGCTGATTGCTTCATAGAGATCCTCTTCAAAAAGCTCTGAATACTTCTTGTATTCGCTCAATTCAAAATTATCGAGTACCTTACCCGTTTCAATGCACTTTGCTACTATCGAGCCCGTAAGCTTATAGGACGTTCTGAAAGGAAGCCCCTTCTTTGTGAGATAGTCGGCAAGATCTGTTGCATTGATAAAGCCCTTCTGGGCTGCAGCATACATATTTTCAGGCTTTGTGTGCATCGTTTCTATCATGGGAGCGAATACCCTAAGGCACTTCTTCACGGTGTCAATGGCATCGAATATGGATTCCTTATCTTCCTGCATATCCTTGTTGTATGCAAGGGGAAGGCCTTTCAGCACTGTAAGCATTCCCATAAGGTCACCGTAAACACGGCCCGTCTTGCCCCTGATGAGCTCTGCCATATCGGAGTTCTTCTTCTGAGGCATAATTGATGAGCCTGTTGTATATGCATCATCAAGCTCAACAAATTTGAATTCCCAGCTTGACCAGAGAATAATTTCCTCGGAAAAACGTGAGAGATGCATCATGATGAGTGAGAAAGCCGACAAAAGCTCCACTGCAAAATCCCTGTCGGATACGCCGTCAAGGGAATTCATTGTAATGCCGTCAAATCCGAGTGCGCTTGCCGTCATTCTGCGGTTTATGGGATATGTTGTACCTGCAAGAGCGCATGAGCCGAGAGGTGAATAATTCATTCTCCTGACCGCGTCCTCAAGTCTGCCGATATCTCTTATGAACATCATTTCATATGCAAGAAGATGCTGTGCGAATGTTATCGGCTGTGCTCTCTGAAGATGTGTGTATCCCGGCATGATCGTCTTTTCATTAGCCTTTATCTGTGAAAGCACGGACTTGATTGCTTCCTTGAGGAGCTTGATTATCTCGTTTGCTTCGTCCCTTAAATACATTCTCACATCAAGTGCGACCTGATCGTTACGGCTTCTCGATGTATGGAGTTTTTTGCCCGTATCGCCTATCCTCTTTGTAAGCTCGGCTTCAACGAACATATGTATGTCCTCTGCCTCCATATCTATCTGAAGCTCTCCCGATTCAATATCGTTCAGAATCGAGCCAAGTGCATCTATTATCTCTTCGCTGTCATTTTTCCCGATAATACCGCAAGCAGCAAGCATTGCTGCGTGCTGCATTGAACCGGTTATATCTTGTCTGAACATTCTGGAATCGAAGTGAATGGATGAATTGAAGTCGTCAGCCTCTTTGTCAAGAGCGCCTGCCGTCCTTCCTGCCCACATTTTTTCCATAAGATTCGTATTTCCTTTTTGTTATTACTTGTTGTTCTTCTTGTTTACCTGAGCCTGAACCTTGATCGGGAGACCGAAAAGATTGATGAAGCCCTGTGAATCCTTCTGATCGTAAACGTGGTCCTCTCCGAATGTAGCAATCTCTTCTGAATAGAGTGAGTAGTCACTCCAAGCGCCTGCCTTGATCATGTTGCCCTTGTAAAGCTTGATCTTTACCTTACCTGTAACGTGCTCCTGTGTCTTGTCAACGAAAGCTGAAAGAGCTTCACGCAAAGGAGTATACCACTGACCGTTATAAACGAGCTCTGCAAATGTGATTGAAAGCTCCTGCTTCTTGTGTGCTGTCATCTTGTCGAGACAGAGTGTTTCGAGGTAGTTATGAGCGAAGTAAAGGATTGCACCGCCTGGAGTCTCATAAACGCCACGGCACTTCATACCAACGAGTCTGTTCTCAACTATATCGAGAAGACCGATACCGTTCTCACCGCCGACCTTGTTGAGTGCGAGGATGATGTCCTTTGCGCTCATCTTTTCGCCGTTGAAAGCAACAGGTGTGCCCTTTTCGAAATCGAGTGTGATGTATGTAGGAACATCGGGAGCATCGATAGGTGAAACGCCGAGCTCGAGGAAGCCCTTCTTCTCATACTGAGGCTCATTGCCTGCATCCTCAAGATCAAGTCCTTCGTGTGAAAGGTGCCAGAGGTTCTTGTCCTTTGAATAGTTTGTTTCTCTGTTTATCTTGAGCGGGATGTTGTGTGCTTCTGCATAGTCGATCTCTTCTTCACGTGACTTGATCGACCATTCACGCCAGGGAGCGATGATCTTCATTTCCGGTGCGAATGCCTTGATTGCAAGCTCGAAACGAACCTGGTCATTACCCTTACCTGTGCAGCCGTGGCAGATGGCATCAGCACCTTCAGCCTTAGCGATTTCAACGATTCTCTTTGCAATTACAGGACGTGCAAAGGATGTACCGAGCATATATTCTTCATAAAGAGCTCCTGCCTTAACAGTAGGAACAATGTAATCATTAACGAATTCGTCTGTGAGGTCTTCGATGTAAAGCTTTGATGCGCCTGTCTTGAGAGCCTTTTCTTCAAGACCTTCGAGCTCATCTGCCTGACCTACGTTGCCTGAAACTGCGATTACTTCGCAGTTATTATAATTTTCCTTGAGCCACGGAATTATTATTGATGTGTCAAGTCCGCCTGAGTAAGCGAGAACTACTTTTTTGATTTCTTTCTTATCCATTTTTGTTTCCTCCGAAGTGGTTGTTATTTATGTTTTATATGTGCATAATTATACACTAAAATTCTGTTTTTGTCAATACCCGTATTTAAATATTTTTTATTTTATTTTATCCTTTTATTCGATTAATAAAGTTTGACAGCCATATTTTTTAGCAAAAAAGCTCCGGACAATACTTGTTTTTATCAGTCTTGTATATTTGTCCGGAGCGATATGCCTTTTTGCTTATGAATAATTATTTAAATTATTTCGTTTTCAGATCGTTTTATGCATTTATCGGTTTGAGCTTTCTCACGCAGAATCTGTTGAATAAAATTGCCGATAATCCAAGCGCAAGAGAGATTATCGCAAGCACCTGCTGACCGTAAAGCAGTCTTCCGAAGAGCATTACTCCTCCGTTTGCCTGAATCGCTTCGAGAAGCTTTCCAGAAATGACCGATGCGGCGAATGCCACAATTCCGCTTATTGCATTCTTGATGGCAAATGCCTCCGTAATATACTTCCCGTCTACGTACGAATAAGTGATATTCAGCATATTGGCATTTGTTCCTGCATGGCTGATATTATAAATCAGCGAATAAGGAATAATGAGCCACCATGTTTCCGGGCAGGTGAAAACCAACACCAAAAAGCTTGCCACGGCTATCCACTGACCGAGCTGAACGCCCTTTGAGTAGGAAGTTCTGTCGGTGTATTTTCCTATCGGGATCGATACAGCAAATCTTGCGAGATGGCTGGCAATATTCACTATCTGAACAAGCAGCATGCTCATTGCGAGCTCACGGAGTTTGTACGTTGCCAGAAAGCCAACGATCGCATATTGCTGAGCCTTTATTATGCAGGCAAGCACAACGATCGCCGCATAGCTTTTGTTTCCGAGGGTGTTCTTCATTACCTCTCTGAAGGGTATCTTCGGTTTCTCTGTCTTCTGCTCCGTTTTTTCGTTCTTTATCAGGAGAAGCATCACCAGGTCGAGCGCACTGTAAATGAAAATCGACACTGCGCAGAAAATAAAAGCGCCTTTCTCGTTATTGATGTCAATATAGTGGTTTACCACCGCACCTGCCGCAAGCTGAATCACAACGCCGGAAATAAGCGATATCATCTCTTTTTTGCCGGAGAACGTTGCGAGCTTCTTCGGCTCAACAAACGAGTTTCCCCATCGGTATATAGTCGACGTTACCATATAGTTGCCGAAATATGCCACAAGCAGAAGCGCGGACACAATAAACTTGTTAAGTTCCTTCGGGAACGCAAGAAATGGTATCAGGAATATGAGTATGAAGCAGAGCTGACCTGCAGAATGGAACAGCACCGCAAATTTCTTCGTGTTCGTTACCTTCCTTACGATCGGCACCGCACACAGCTGGAACAGAAACGCAAGTGATACGAATGATGAAATTATTCCGGTTTCCGAATCTGTCATTCCTATTGAAGTCAGAAGCTCCGCAAGGAATGCATCGGATACCATCAATGCGACAAAATATTCAAATGCACATTCAAAAATATACGCTTTTCTTGAACGCTTGTAATCTTTACCGTCAAACCTGTTTTGTTCCACTTTTATTTAACCTCTCTGAAATAAAGACCTTTTGTATGTGCGAATGAAGGTTCTTCTCCTCTGACGAAAAGCGATATTATATCATTTACCGTCTTTTTGTCCTCCGATGTGAAGTACAGTGTCCTGAAATCCACATTTCCGGATTTCCTATCTCCCACATAAAGCGGCACGGAATTCATAAGCTCCGTGTATTTTCTGTTTCTGCACATAAGCATGAATTTCACGTTTGCTCTGTCCGTCAGATATTCTCTTCCGTTGCATCCGTCGCAGCCCTTTTCCGTCTTTGACGGGCACATTCTCAGCTTCATCAACGGCAGATATCCGTAAGCAATAATGCCTGTCGGAACATTTGCCGAAAGCTTTGATATTCTTGCCATTGCCGTTTCAAATGAAACAGTAATATCCGATACTCCGAGCTTTTCATATTCTCCCGCAGAAATGGAATTTGTTATATTCAGGTTCATATCTCCCGAAATATCGAATCCGAAGCTCCTTGCAAGCTTCAGTGTGCCTATGCTTCCGCAAATAACGTTTTTCACGCCCGATGCCTTCAGCTCTTCCAGCTTTTTTGCGGTTTTTGCAATATCATCCTCCCATATCAACGGAGGAATTTCAGCAGCAAGTCTGTCCTTGAGCTTTTCAGTCAGATTCTTATTCCTGATTATCTCATCAAGCGGAAGAATTATCCTTTCAAATCTGTCCTCACAGCACATCTGTGACACATTTTCAAATCTTGCCCTCAATGCGCTCTTTGTTCTTTCGGGTGCATCCGGTATTGAATAGCTTTTTTCGGTAAAACTCCACGGTTCAGTTCTGCCTCTTTCTTCAAGAAGCTTTTCAAGTGCCTCACGCCTCATATCATTGAGCTTTGATGCTGGCAGAGTAACGTTTCCCGATACCACCGCTCTCAATGAGTCAAGCACAAACGGAGTACCGCCCGTCTTTGAAACAGAACGTCTGATATATTCCTCGCTTGCCCTGAGCTTTTCCGCAGGTTCAGGCTGACCGCCCGTCACGGTGACATAATTCGTACCGTCGGTAACCGTGAGCACGGAGGGCTCATTTTCCTTCAGCACTGCTTCGGCATCAAAAGGAACGCTCTGTCGCTCGTTTCTGTAAAGTCCCGTCAGACCGGAAAGGCTTTCCGCAGATGCTTCAACGTCGGACTTTGTTCTTATTCCGTACATTGAAACCATTCTTTTGCCGGTAAAATAGCCATCAGTGAATCCGCTTCTTGAGAATACCTTTTTCAGTGTCAGTATGTCAGGCTTGCCGCCTTCGAGCGAAACACGGAGTGCCGTAACTGCCGCCGCAACGTATTCCGGGCGTTTCATTCTTCCTTCTATCTTGAACGACCTCACGCCTGCCTTTGCAAGCTCATCGGCATTCTCGATATAGGACATATCCTTGAGCGATATTGCATACTCTCTGCCGGCGCGGTTGACAAAATTCAGTCTGCACGGCTGAGCACAAAGTCCTCTGTTTCCGCTTCTGCCTCCGAGCATTGATGAAAGATAGCACATTCCAGAAACAGACGTACAGAGTGCGCCGTGAATAAATGTTTCCGTCTCGATTTCAGCCGAAGACGTGATGCTCCTTATTTCATCAATCGTAAGCTCTCTTGCAAGAACCGCTCTTGAGAATCCAAGCTCCTGCACCGCTTTCACGCCTTCTGAATTATGAACGGCCATCTGCGTGGATGCGTGCATCGGAAGATCAGGGCAACAATCCTTTATTATTCTTGCAACAGCCAAATCCTGCACGATTACTGCATCCGCTCCGCTTTCTGCAACGGATTTTACGGTGCTTATCAGCTCCTTTATCTCATTGTCAAATATCAGGGTATTGAGTGTTACGTGTACCTTGACATTTCTCTTATGGCAATAGGATACAGCGTTCTTCAGATCCTCATCTGTAAAGTTTTCAGCATTCTGCCTTGCATTGAAGCCCTTTGCGCCCATATATACGGCATTGGCTCCTGCTCTCACTGCGGCAACAAGCTGTTCCTTGCCTCCTACCGGAGCAAGTATTTCAGGTAATTCATCCGTCGTTCTCATATTATGCCTCTCAGATACAGTATGGAAAGAACACAAGCGGCGATCACCAGCAACGCAATTCCCGCCACAACCCACTTGCTTTTCTTGCTTTCAGTTGTTCCGTTGGAAGGCTCAAGTATCTTTGCACGTCTCATGGCATTTACAATAGGCTTGTAAATAAGAAGTGTGATCGCACAGTTAAGTGCGCTCTTAATAAGGTTGAACGGCAGGAAAGCAGGAACAAGAAGCTTTGCTACCTCTTCCCTCGGGTAATTCATATATACAGGTGTCACAATGTAGTTCCAGAGAAGCATGGCACCCGTCATAAGCAAGCCGCCGCAGACAAGTCCCAGAAGAGCACCTGCCATATCTCTCTTCTTTCTGTAAATCACAGATGCCGTTACTGCAAAAATACTGCTTGATAGTACGTTCATGAAGAAGCCTATTATTCCCGTATCACTTACAGTGAGCATTTCTATCAGCGAAGACAGCACTGCTATCACGAGCGCCGAAACAGGCCCGTATATGAAGCCTCCCAGAACTATAAGTGCATCCTTCGGATCAAACTTCAGGAACAACACCACAGGTATTCTGCCGATAGCCGCCGCCGAAAAAGAAAGTGCGGTAAGCATAGCAAGAACAGTTAATTTTTTTACTTTTTTATCCATTTTTTCACCCTCAAAAATCAGGCACCCCGTAAATCTTCCGGGATGCCGTCATATCATGTTAAACGTCATCTTCTTCCATCCGGACTATAACCGTCGGCTCCGGAATTTCACCGGATCATGCATTTGCTCGCGGGCTGTCACCGCCGATGGGGAATCTCACCCCACCCCGAAGATATATTGTTTTTTTATGTTTTTTGCAAAAATTGTGGAATTGATCATCCTTTACAGCATATTATTTGCCATTGATGGGATCAAATCCGTATTATCATTATTCGATTACTGCAGTACCGATTCCGCGGATGCTGAGCTTTGTGACACAGCCTTCGCCGAATACGCTTTCCATTGCCTTCTTGTAGCCTTCGAACTCGTTTGCAGGGATAAATGCTTGGATTGTTCCGGCAAATCCGCCGCCGTGTACTCTTGCGGCAAATCTGAAGTTTCTGCAGTACTCTCTTGTAACAGCAAGTGCCATTGTTACGCCCTGCTCAAGAGGATTCTTCGGAGTCATGCAGTTCTGAAGATATTCCCATGAGCTGTTACCTGAATCATTCACGCACTCAAGGAAGCCATCGAAGTCGCCCTTTTTGATAAGCTCTATCTGCTTTGATACACGCTTATTATCATTTATGAAGTGGATGGCACGAAGCACTGCTCTGTCGCCGAGCTTTGCTCTGAGCTTGCCTGCATTTGCAAGTATCTGCTCCATAGTGATGTCACGAAGCACCTCTTCGCCGAATTCTGCAGCAACTGCCTTCATTTCCTTCGGAACAGATGCATAATCGTCTGTAAGGTCTGCATGGTTACCGCCTGTATCAACTACCGCAAGACAGTATCCGAGCTTCTGAAGGTCGAGCTGAACCTGCTCAACAACAGGGTTCTTTGTATCCCTGAAGTCTATTGAGATAACGCCGCCTACTGCGCAAGCCGTCTGATCCATCAGACCGCAAGGCTTGCCAAAGTATACGTTTTCAGCATACTGACCGATCTTTGCAAGCTCAACAGGAGCAATTTCGTTATCCTTGTTATAAAGATGTGAAAATATCTTTCCGATGAGCACCTCAATGGAAGCAGATGAGCTCAAGCCGCTGCCTCTCTTTACCGTGCTTGAAATATATGCATTGAAGCCGCCGATCTTATATCCGAGCTCTAAAAGCTTTGCAGCAATGCCTCTTACGAGTGCTACCGTCGTTTCCTTCTCCTTTGGATTCGGCTCCGTATTTGCAATATTTACCTTGAACGGGCGCTGATAGCCTACGGAATAGATATTTACCATAGTATCATCTGTAGGTACTACAATTGCGGCTGAATCAAGATCAACACTGCCTGCAAGCACGCATCCGTGGTTGTGATCGGTATGATTTCCGCCTATTTCCGTTCTTCCCGGAGTTGAGAAAATATAAAACATCTCCGGTTCGCCGAACTTTTCAACGAAAAGTCTGTAAAGCTCCTGATATCTTGCCTTGGCGGCCTCGGTATCCGGATATATTTCTGCAAAAGCCTGATTTTTTTCAAGCTGACAAAGATCGTCTCTTGTAAGCATATGATTTATTTCCTTTCAGTTTTATTCTGTCAGTCGTCGTAACCGTTCGGATTCATTTCCTGCCAACGTGCGGCATCCTCGCACATCTGATTTATATCCTTCTCTGCCTTCCAGCCGAGGATATTGAGTGCCTTTGTAGGATCTGCATAACATTCACCGATGTCGCCGGGTCTTCTCGGTGCGACCTTGTAATTTACCTTTTTGCCTGTTGCCTTCTCATATGCCTTGATTATCTCAAAAACAGAGTAGCCGTTACCTGTACCGATATTGAAGTAATCAATTCCGTTTGCATTTACGACCCAGTCAAGAGCCTTGAGATGTGCCTTTGCAAGGTCAACAACGTGAATGTAATCTCTTACGCCTGTGCCGTCCTTTGTATCGTAGTCGTCGCCGAATACAGAAAGGCACTTGAGCTTTCCTGCGGCAACCTGTGATACATACGGAAGGAGATTGTTCGGGATGCCCTTAGGATCCTCGCCGATGAGTCCGCTCTTGTGTGCGCCGATAGGATTGAAGTAACGGAGTATCGATACGCCCCAGTCCTTATCGGAAACAGTTACGTCCTTGAGAATTCTTTCGATTTCAAGCTTTGTCTCGCCGTAGGGGTTCGTTGTTGAAAGAGGGAATGTCTCTCTTATCGGAACCGATTCAGGCTTGCCGTATACTGTTGCGGAAGAGCTGAATACGATTTTCTTCACGTTATGCTCTGCCATCACTTCACAGAGTACGAGAGTACCTGTAATATTGTTATGATAATATCTGAGAGGCTGTTCAACGGATTCACCTACTGCCTTCAGACCTGCAAAATGAATAACTGCATCTACTTCGTTCTCATCAAAAATCTTTGAAAGGGCTGCCTTATCGAGCAAATCAGCCTGATAGAACTTAAAGTCCTTGCCTGTGATTTTTCTGATTCTGTCAAGCACAACAGGCTTGCTGTTCACAAAATTATCAACAATTATTACTTCTCTGTTGTCATTGAGAAGCTCCACTACCGTGTGTGAGCCTATAAAACCCGCACCACCTGTTACCAATACCTTCATTTTACACTATCCTCTTCTAAAAAAATATAAAAATTTTTCAATTTAGGTCTTTATTTTTTTTCAAAAATATATTATAATAAATAAAATGTTTTTTGACATTTTATGCTATCGTATATTATATCATTTTATCAGTTTTTTTTCAACAGGTTAGGGGCATATTTTTATGATTTATAACGAAAAAATTGCATATTACGCTGAAGCACTTCTGAATTATGCAAGAAAAAAGGAATTATTTGACACCAGAGACACCGTTTACGTTCGCAATGCACTTATCTCGAAGCTCCTTCTGGATAAGCCTTATGACGGCGTATGTGCCGACACTCCGGACGAGCCGGCGCCGATACTCGAAAAGCTTCTCGATGAGATTGCAAGTGATAAGGAGCGTCAGCCGATACTTCTTCCCGACAACACCGTAACCTACCGTGATCTTCTCGACACGGCAATAATGGGTTGTCTCGTTGAGTGGCCCTCAGTGGTAACATCAAGATTTGAGGCTCTCGAATCAATGGAAGGTATCCACGCCGCAACAGATTATTTCTATGCGCTTGCTCTTGATTCAAACTACATCCGCCGTGACAGGATCAGAAAGAACAAAATCTGGTCATATCAGAGCAGATATGCAAACCTCACTGTTACGATTAATCTCACAAAGCCTGAAAAGGATCCGAAGGAAATCGCCAAGCTCAAATCGATCCCTGCAAGCGGATATCCCAAGTGTCTTCTCTGCCCCCAGAACGAGGGTTACAGCGGCACGGCAAATAACCCCGCAAGACAGAACCACAGAGTAATACCTCTCACTCTTAACGGTGAATCATGGTCAATGCAGTATTCACCTTACGTTTACTATAATGAACACTGCATCGTTTTCAGAAACGAGCATCTTCCTATGAAGATAGAGCATGACTCATTCATTCGTCTGCTCTCATTCTGTGAGAGAGTGCCTCACTACTTCATAGGCTCCAATTCAGACCTGCCAATCGTAGGCGGCTCAATTCTCACTCACGATCATTTCCAGGGCGGTAATGCGGTAATGCCTATGTTCACGAGCTCCGTTGTGGCAAAGTTCACATCCGAAAAGTTCCCGTCAACAGAGATGGCAATCATCAACTGGCCTATGTCAACGGTGAAACTCACA
Source organism: Clostridia bacterium (assembly GCA_045627045.1). GTDB lineage: Bacteria > Bacillota > Clostridia > HGM11327 > HGM11327 > SIG351. Next base: position 67,841 of record JAZQMY010000024.1, read on the forward strand.
GGCACAGATAAAAACGAGCTTACGGAAGCCGCTTATGAAATTCACACAAAGTGGATGAATTACTCCGACCCCGAGCACGATATCATAGCATATACGGACGGCACAAGACACAACACCGTCACACCTATCGTCCGCAAAGAAGACAATAAATTTGCCGTTTACATCGTTCTCCGCAACAACCGCACATCCGAGGCTCATCCTGACGGTATTTTCCATCCTCACAAGGAATGGCATCATATCAAGAAGGAAAATATCGGTCTCATCGAGGTTATGGGCTACTTCATCCTTCCGGGAAGACTTGCAAACGAGCTGAAGCTTCTTGCCGATGCAATGGTGAACGATTCTCTTGACAGCCTTGCCGAGAATTCACCTGCATTCAAGCACAAGGACTGGGCAAAGGAAATTCTTGCAAGAGAAAAGATCACCGCAGAAAACGTTACCGAAATCCTCCGTAAGGAAGTCGGCGCTGTCTGCACTCACGTTCTTGAAGACTCAGGCGTTTTCAAGACAGATGCAAAGGGCATAAGCGGATTCACGAAATTCCTCACAACAGAGTTATCCTACAAAGCCGAATAATTACAAAGCAAATCCCGTGGAACGTTCTCCGCGGGATTTTTTATTTTTTTTCGTGTTTTCCGCAAAAACCTATTTTTTCACTCAAAAATGTAAACAGATTCAACATAATTGTTATTTTTCATACAGTTTTCAACATCAGCAATACAATTTGTCAACATTGCAATGACTTTTCAACATTCAATGTTGATTTTTAAGGCTTTCAATGTGGAAAGTTATCGAAAAGTGTCTGTATTTGTTGACAAATCAACCTGTTCATGTTGAAAACCTGCTCTTTATCGTCGAAAACGCAGCTTTTTCCGTCGAAAAAAGGCAGTTCTGCTGACATTATGTCGAAAACTACCTTTGCTTTCATTTTTTTATTTACTATTGGTAAATCACATTTTATTTTCTTTTTTTGCCTGAACCGAGCGGATGTATTTTGTCCACCTGATATAGCCGTATGTTGTATTCGTAAGATATCCTATCTTCAGCACGAGCAGAACATACTGTCCCGAAAGGATGTTTATCACTGCCTCGCCGATCGAATTAAGATACCATGCTATCCACTGTTCTCTGTATCTGAAAAGAATAAACAAGCCGTTTGCAATGCCTACCGCAGATACGCAGGAATCAATATAGCAAATCAGGTTGGCAAGAGATCTGTTTCCGCCGAAAAGATCAGTTGCAATGTCAAGCTGTGAAAGGAAATATCCCACCACCACCGTCCAGACCACGATTCCCGCAATAACAAGCACTGCACCAATTCCCGAAAGCTTTCTTACTACCGTCAGTTCCTCTTCGTCCTTGTCGGGATGCTTGTGCCAGTTGAAGAAGCTTATTATATCAACAGGCAGCCAGAAGAAGAGAGTTGTTGCCATTGTTGCGAATCTGTAAGCAAGCAATACGCAGATGAGTATCTCCGCCAACTCAACAAATATGGACACTATAAAGTTCCATTTGCTCTGCTTTGATATCAGCAATTCGCAAAGGATGTTAAGGAACGTATCCAAAAGATACAATACCATTATCCACAAACCGTTTATTCCGTTCATATCCTCTTCGGGGAAAATGACGGATACGACCGATGCCGCAGCAAGTATCGAAATAAACCAGATTTTCTCGTATGTAGTGAAGAATCCTGCAAAAAAGGTTATTACCGCAAGTCCGACCGCAACAAGCAGAAGAGCAACTGCTACACCGAACAGTGAATTCTGTTCTTCAGCAAATAAATTTTTTGCGCCGGATAGTATTTCGGCTTCGTCCGGTTCATGGTCAAATGCGATATATTCCGATTCATTTATCTCATAAACCCAGCCCTCTACCGTCTCGTCTTCGGCAAGCTCTTCCCACTCTTCGTAGGAATAATCAACGTACATCGTATAATCTTCTGACTCGAATTCCACACGACATATCGTTTCGTTTTCATGGTCTTCCTCCGGATCATACACCCTTTCAAACGTATACTTTCCGGTGAAGTTATATGTCACGGCTTTATTTACCGCAACTGTTCCCATCGCAAACAATACAACCGATGCGATGATAAGAATAGCCATGACAACAATTTCACTGTAAAATAATTTTCCTTTTTTCATTCCGATCAATCAAGCTTTACAAGCCCCTCCTCGTACATTGTCTGCAAACTCATAAGGATACCCAGCTTTGCTGACGGCCACGTGAGACCGCCCTGGAAATAAATCGCATATGGCTCACGGATCGGACCATCTGCGCTGAGCTCTATTGATGAGCCCTGAACAAATGCTCCTGCCGCCATGATAACATCCGAATCATAGCCCGGCATTGCATACGGTTCAGGCGTTACGTAGCTGTCAACAGGTGCAGCCTTCTGAATGCCCTTGCAGAATGCGATCATTCTTTCTCTTGATCCGAGCTCAACTGACTGGATTATATCATATCTTTCTTCTTTTCCGTTCGGAACAACATTGAATCCGAGCTTTTCATATATGTTTGCCGCAAGTATTGCGCCCTTGAGTGCGCTTGCAACAACAGTAGGAGCAATAAAGAAGCCCTGATAAAGTGCCGTCATAACGCTGAGGCTTGCGCCGACCTCCTGACCGAGTCCCGGTGCAGAAAGACGGTATGCACATCTGTCAATATACTTTTTCTTTCCCACAATGTAGCCGCCTATAGGTGCAAGACCGCCGCCGGGGTTCTTGATGAGTGAGCCAACAGTCATATCTGCGCCTACATCAGACGGCTCAACTCTGTCAACGAATTCACCGTAGCAGTTATCGACCATGACGCAGATATCAGGCTTGATGCTCTTTACAAAGCTTATCAGCTCGCCTATCTGCTTTACAGAGTATGTCGGGCGCATCTGATAGCCCTTTGAGCGCTGAATCGTTACAAGCTTTGTTTTCTCATTGATTGCTTTTCTGATATTTTCATAATCAAACGTTCCGTCCGGCAAAAGGTCGACCTGCCTGTATGATACGCCGTACTCTTTTAGTGAGCAGACAGATTCTCTTATACCTATGACCTCCTCAAGAGTATCATAGGGCTTGCCTGCCGGGGAGAGAAGCTCGTCTCCCGGAAGAAGGTTTGCAGACAGTGCTATTGTCAGGGCATGAGTGCCGCAGGTGATCTGCGGGCGGACAAGTGCCGCCTCCGTGTGGAAGCATGACGCATATACCTCCTCGAGAGTATCCCTTCCTATATCGTTATAGCCGTATCCGGTCGTTCCTGCAAAGCAAACCGCATTCACTCTGTTCTTCTGCATTGCATCTATTACTTTAAGCTGATTGTATTCAGCAGTTTCATCTATCCTGTCGAATCTTTCCTCAAGCCCCTTCAGAATTTCTTCGGCGAAATTCAATACCTTTTCGGAAACACCGAGATTTGCATACATTTCATTAATTTTACTGTTATTTGCTTTCATTATCTTCATTCTCCCTTTCCTCGTACAGTATTTTCATTGCAACATTATTTATAACGTCAGGACGGGACACTATGATCCCCTTATCATCATTCCCGAGAACAAGCAGTGTGTCTCCCGGCTTTATGCCGAAAAGCTCCCTTGCTTCCTTTGGTATGACTATCTGCCCTTTTTCTCCGACCTTGACTGTACCGAAAATATGATTGCCCTTAGGCATTCCGAGCAAATGCTTTCCGTTTGCCATATTCCCTCCATAATATAGTTATACTTTTCCTACAAGTAGGAATTATACCACAACAAGCTTCATTTGTCAATATAAAAAAGAGGATGCACGATGGCATCCTCTCCAAGATCCTGTTTATTATTCGATTATGCTGTTCTTTGAAGTAAGATAGAGCAAGAAATCGACTGATGTTTCCTGCACAGCAACAGTCAGCTCCTTGCCTTCCTCAACAGTGCCTGCCGTAAATTTGATCCGCGTCTGCTTTCCGTTGAAGTTGCCCTTTATGTCTTCAATAAGCTCAAAAGTGTAGTCTTCGGAATTGCTGGCTCTGTATTCATCTACCTTTTCATTAAGTCTGACCTTAATGATATACTGTGATTTTTCAAGTATCTCTTCCCTGTCTTCAGACCTTATGAATTCCCTGCCGAGTATTTCTGCCGGAGTGGTTTTTTCTGCTTCTTTTCTTATGTATGAGAGGATTTCCTCCTTATCGGATTTTTCATCAAGCTCATCCGTAAGCTCATAAAGAGGTTTTCCCGAATAAGTGACCGCCGTCTTCTCATCAAGAGGGAAGAACAATCTTATGCACGGATAATATCTGTCGTTTTCCGCGTACACAGTTACACCCTTCATAAGGAAAAGCACGTATTCAGAGCCTATCTTATAATCAAGGCCGCCGGCCTCTGTGACATTCTGCATGAAAACATTTATCTTGTCGCCGTTGGTCGTACCCATTATGTTCTCCTTCACGTTGAAAACTAAAGCCTTCAGATTGCAATCCTTAGTCTCGCCGACACATTCCGCACGAATGATATTCGAACAAACAGCCAGGGCTTTATCATACGGATATGGATCCGATAAATAAATATAATCGACCTCATCTTCATTGGCAGGCTTATTGTTTCCTGTGCAGCCGCACAAAGCAATAATGCTTAACACACATAAAATACATAGAATCTTTTTCATTTTCTTTTCCTCCTTAATTATAAGCTTGGCTTAAATGATTTTTATCATAATTTGATAAATTTGTATTATTTGAATTTCCCTGTTTCATTACCCCATAATAGTTATCATCTACAATGTGACCATAATACCCTAAGGCATGACCAAATTCATGAAGCACGGTCTTTTGTTCCTGATTTTCATAGTAATTTTTCCAGCACGAGGTGCTACTAGACTGCACAATTTGTGCTCCATCAGATGAGGAACTATTCTTAACGGCTAATTCCAAGCTCGGATTTGCAACCGATTTTATTCTGTAATACACTTGTCCATGGTCACGTTCTTTTTCAAAGCTCCATTTTTGGTAGTTGCTTCCAGTAAAATCATAAATATGTATCGACGCATTATTAGCATTCGAATTATTCTCCGGTGCAACACATTTACCATTTTTTGCATTTACAATATAGTATTCTCCTTCAGGAATACTAATTGTCAATGCCTGTATTCCATCTGAGGAATACGCTGACGCCGAAGCAATACATAATAGTTGTAAAATCATTACAATTACAATGCAAGCTACTAATTTTTTCTCATAGAAAAAATACATCCTAACAACAAATATTGTGTTTCAATTACATTATACTGTTTTTTTTTATTATGTCAATACCTTTTTAATTAAATTTTTAAAATTTTTTTATTTTTTGATATTTAATATAATGTTGTGCCGTGATTCAGCTTTAATCTGTTTTCCGTGGACTTATCTTAGTTTCTGCCATATCTCGCAAATGATATCTGCGATTTTCAGTCTGACCTTGACTTTCACGTTTTTTGAAGAGAGTAGCTCCTTCGGTGTGAGGTCATCCGTTCCCGAATACATCTCTCTTGTGAAGCAGACCGGCGGAAGAATGAGCGCTTCTGCATTGTCTGCGGGTACGCAAAAACCCGGCTGTATCTCGGATACGGTCGGGTATATCGTTATAAGTATTGCAAGCACCGTCAGAATTACAACGGTTCTGATGTAGCATTTTCTGTTTTTCATCTGTGATCTTACCTTTCGTTCGTTGTACGAAAAGTATTGCCCGATCACTTCTCTTTTATTCCGTCCCCGGCAATAAAATCAACAACTTTTCCTCTGTTCAGGAGCTTCATGGTATCCACCGTCACCATATCCTCCTTGAGAGAATGCTCAATATCGTTGACGAGGATTTTCAGTGAAATATCCGCAAGCTCCGGTTCGTTGTACTTGAGTGCCTCAAAGTTGCTGTAAACTACTCTTGCTATTCCTTCGGCATTAACGACGTCTTTGTTGAAGAGCAGCACAGCAATGCAGTCTTCCTCGTATCTTGCAATGAAATCGTTGCTCTTTACCTGCTCGGAAATGAGATCGTTTATTCTCTTTACAAGGATGTGCTCCGTTGAGTAGCTGTACTTGACTCTGTACTGATAAAGATTGTCTATGTACACCATCATTACGCCCATATTGAAGCTCGGCTCTCTTGTCTTCTTGAGACCGCTTCGGAGCATTTCCTCAAAATAATATCTGTTCGGGATCTGAGTAACATAGTCCGTTCTTATCATTTCGTTTTCCTTGCGGTTATCGCCTACAAACGGAGTGTCACTGTACTTCTGAAGCTCTTCGATGATCGTTTTGTTTATTCTTACCTTTTCCGAAAGCTCACGATTTCTTGAATCTATTGCAAGAACATCATTCTTGATGAGGCAAACTATGCACGAAGGCAGAACAACCAGAAGCAGCTGTATGCCAATATCGAATGCTTCCGTTGCGCCATTCACGGAATAGCTTACCATCACAAATACAGAAGCTATTGCGAACGAAAGCAATACAAAGTATACAGGGAAAAGGATTGCACATCTGAGAAGTGTGAACAAAGTCAGCGGAAGGAAAGCCTTGTCTGTAACAAATATCGAGATACATATTACAAAAGCCATATCCGCAAATTCAAGCACATAATTGAACGGTGCACTGTACGGCTGACGAAGCATAAACGGCTTCAATATCAGGAATAGTATATAAAGCACTGCAATATAAAATCCTGCCTGCTGGAACACACTTCCTTCAATGTAGAATGCAAGATATGCCACTATGGCAAGAATATTCAATAATCTTACGGCGGTTTCACGTTTCGTCATTTTTTATTCTCCGTGTCAGTATTGTTTATGTTTCTTTCGTAGAATACTCCGTCCGAGTATCCCTGTATTCTTTTTTCTTTATCTGCCGCAATGAGCCTCTTTTCGGCAAGACAGCAGTATTCCTTTTCACGCTCAATGCCCGTAAAGCATCTGTTCAGCTTCTTTGCGGTGACTACGAATGTGCCAGAGCCCATGAACGGATCAAGCACCGTGTCATTCTCGTTGCTGGATGCAAGGATCAGCTTTGCCGCAAGTTTTTCAGGTTTCTGGGTAGGGTGAGGCGTATTCTCCGGCATAGACCAGAACGGAACAGACACATCATCCCAAAGGTTTGACGGGTAAGTATCCCTGAATTTGCCCTTTTCCGTCTCGAGCCAGTCCTTCGGCGCTCCGTTTTCATCCTTGTATGGGGCAATCACACGTTTTCTCTGCATTACCCTCTCAGGCTCAAAGCAGAATTTATCCGACACAGTAGCATACCAGATGTCTTCACTAACATTCTTCCAGTTTGTTCTGCTGCCTCTGCCCTTTTCCCTCTGCCATGTTATACGGTTTCTCACCGAAAAGCATTCCGAAAGCACCTCTCCCACAATGATGCTTGTGCACCAGTCACAGCACACATAAATCGAGGCAGTCTCCTTGAGGGTATGCCTGAGCGCATTTAGCCATGAAAAAGTAAAATCTCTGTACTCTTCTGCCGAGGATTTGCGAAAAACAGTCTCCCCGAAGGTTTTTGTCATGTTGTAAGGGGGATCGACTATCAGAAGATCAACAAAGCCATCGGGAAGCTTTCCTGCCGCATGGAACACATCATCATATATAACGATGTTTCTTGCCTCATCTTCCGAAATTGCTTTTTCTGGTGTGATGCAGTTTGCAAGCAGTGTATTCTCTTCACACGGTGAGACCGTGATGGTTTTATTTCTCTGCGAAGGCACTTCGATTCCTCTTTCCTGATAACAGATAAGTTTACTTATATAATATTATACTTCAAAGATGGGAAAATTTCAATAGGAAACAGAAGAATATTTGTGAGTGATCTGTTTTTTGGCCGCTGCCAGAACCCGCAAGGGATTGCATCCCTTGACCCGAAATCTGTTTCGCAGCGCTTCAAGTGAAAAAGAAGCAAAAAAGAAAATCTCCGAGGCTACCACAGCCAAGGTGATTTTCTTGAGTTGCACCATTATTTTTTGTTTTGCTTTTGATGGAGGTGTGGGGGAAGGATTTTCTCAGAAAATCCTTCCCCCACAAAAACTCCGCTTTCCCAAAAATTATTCTTTCACAGTCTCAGGAGCCTCAAACATATGTCTGAACTCTTCGCCTGTGATCTTTTCCTTCTCTATGAGCATTCCTGCCACTGCATGGAGCTTATCAAGATTATCCGTGAGGATCTTCTCTGCATCCTTGTAGCACTGCTCAACTATTGCCTTTACCTCATCATCTATTCTTGCCGCAGTAGCCTCGCTGTAAGGCTTTGTGGTGCCGAGTGATCTGCCGATAAATACCTCATGATCCTCATCCGAGTAGTTGATCGGGCCGAGCTCACTGCTCATACCGAACTTGGTAACCATTGCTCTTGCAACATTTGTTGCCTGAATGATATCGCCGTAAGCACCTGTGCCGTAATCGTTGAAAATGAGTGTTTCTGCAATTCTGCCGCCCATGCAGACCTTGATTCTGTCTATGAGCTGGGCTCTTGTTGTATAATCCTCATCGTCCTCAGGAAGCTGAAGCGTATAGCCGCCTGCCTTGCCTCTCGGTACGATCGAAATTTCATTTACAGGATCTGTGTTTTCGCAGAATCTTGCAACGATTGCATGGCCTGCCTCATGGTAAGCCGTAAGCTTCTTATCCTTCTCGGTCACTCTGTGGCTCTTCTTTTCAGGTCCGATCTCAACACGCTTGATAGCTTCTGTTATCTCTGACATGGAGATGACCTTCTTGCCGCTTCTTGCCGCAAGAATCGCCGCCTCGTTCATTATGTTCTCAATGTCTGCAGGAGTGAATCCAGGAGTCATCTTTGCGAGAACGGAAAGATCGATAGTGCTGTCAAGAGGCTTATTCTTTGAGTGGATCTTGAATATCTTCTCTCTTGCTCCGACATCGGGAGTTCCTACGTAAACAGTTCTGTCGAAACGTCCCGGACGAGTGAGCGCCGGATCGAGAATATCTGCACGGTTTGTTGCCGCAATCACGATAAGACCGGAATTGACCGTAAAGCCGTCCATTTCAACGAGAAGCTGGTTGAGTGTCTGCTCTCTTTCATCGTGACCGCCGCCGAGACCTGTTCCTCTCTGACGTCCTACTGCATCGATTTCATCGATAAATATGATGCACGGGAGAAGTCTCTTTGCCTGTGCAAAAAGATCTCTTACACGGGAAGCACCTACACCAACGAACATCTCAACGAAGTCTGAACCGCTTATCGAAAGGAACGGAACACCGGCTTCACCGGCAACAGCCTTCGCAATATATGTTTTACCTGTACCAGGCTGACCTACGAGAAGTACGCCCTTAGGTATTCTTGCGCCGAGAGCTTCAAACTTCTGTCTGTCCTTGAGGAACTCAACGATTTCAATAAGCTCCTGCTTTTCTTCCTCTGCGCCTGCAACGTCTGCAAAAGTAACCTTCTTCTGTGTTGAATCATAACGCACAGCACGGCTCTTGCTGAATGACATTGCCTTTCCGCCTGCATCGCCTGCCTGACGGCGGATAATCATGAACGCCGCAACCATCATTATGATGAGAAGCAGGTAAGGAATATACATTACCCACCATGGAAGTGATTCCGGCTCCTCCGGAAGAATCGCAAAGTTGAAATCAGTTGAAGATATCTCCTCTGCTGCTTTTCCCGTAAGACGTGCCGTAATTACTACAGCATCATTATAGAAAATGCTGTATGACGGGATTGATGCCTCAAAATCATACTTATCCGGGAAGAACGGTTCATTTTTTGAATCCGCATACAGACCGTAAACATAAACCTCACCGTTTATCGTTCTGATCTTTGCCACTTCACCGGCTTCGATTTTTTCAAGGAGTGTCGAGTAGTCGAGTTTTTCGGGCTTAGCCGTCGACATTCCTGACACTGAAATTGATATGATGAGCACGAGCACAACAAGCAATATTATGAAACCCGGCCCCTTAAGAAAATTTTTCAATATGAATTATTCCTTTCTTTTTAAATTTGGATCAGATAAGCTCAGGCTTGATAATACAGATGTTCTTAAGATTTCTGTACTTTTCAGCATAATCAAGTCCGTAGCCGATGATGAATGCATCAGGTATCTCAAAGCCTACGTAATCTACCTTGATATCTGTCTTTCTTCTGCCGACCTTATCAATGAGTGTAACGATCTTTACGCTTCTCGGATTTCTCTTGAGGAGAACATCCTTGATGTATGAAAGTGTAAGTCCTGTATCAACTATGTCCTCAACAATAAGAACATCATAGTCCTCAATGCTCTTATTGAGATCCTTTATAATCTTTACTACGCCTGATGTAGATGTAGAATTACCGTAGCTTGACACAACCATAAAATCGATCTGAACAAGCTTATCGATTTCTCTTGACAAATCTGTCATGAAATAAACACAACCATTGAGAATGCCGACAAGAAGAAGCTTTTTGTCCTCATAGTCTTTAGTTATCTGCTGACCGAGTTCCTTAATTCTTGCCTGAATCTGTTCTTCTGTAATAAGAACTTTTCCGTATCTGCTGTCATCCATAAAAACCTCCCGATCCGTTCAGCGGATCTCCTTTGTATGTATTATTATATAATATTTGTTTAAATAAACAGTTATTTTTCTATGTGTAATTTGTAAATATTTTCTGTCTTTTGTGTGATTCTATTGTTTTCGCTGAGTGCATTGCCAGAAATCCACACTATATCATTGCCAGAAACCACGATCGGAATATTGTTTCTGATCGAAACATCAATCTTTTTGTCTATGAAGAAATCCTTGAGTTTCTTGCTTCCCTTCATTCCGAAAGGACGGAATCTGTCTCCGGGGCGTCTGTTCCTGACCTTCATCGGAAGCGTTACACTTCCTGCATCAATGAAAACAGTATCTGCACCCGATTTCTCATATTTCGTTGACACCGTCAGTGAGACCGTTTCTCCTGTTTCGCTCACAAAAACGCTTTTGTCCACGTCAAGCTCGTATTCGTAATCATCCTCTGCCACAGCCTTCTGTTCGTTCTCAAAAAGCACGCCCGACTGTATCACACGGATTCTGCAAAGGCTTATCTTCTGCTCTGCTCCTGATTCCGATTCCTCTATCATTCTTATGGCACTGTCTATATGCACCATATGAACATCCTTGAGCGGAATTTCAAGCTCCTCAAGGATAAATCTTAAAAGTCTCCTTTTTATTGCGATATGAAGCTTGTTGAAGCCCTCACGCTCTGCAAGGATCCTGCCCTGTGACCTCTTTGTCAGCTTGCGGAAGTATCTCCCCGTCTCCTCACGCATATAATCATCATCCTCACGGCAAAGCGCCGAAAGTCTCATAATCGCCGAGTCAATGGATGCATTGTAGTTTTCTCTCAGATAAGGGATAAGCTCCAGACGGATCTTATTTCTCGTGTAAAGAGGTTCAAAGTTCGTCTTATCCGTGCACCATTCCACGCCTTCGGATGTAAGGTACTCTTCGATCTCTTTCTTTTCTGTTTCAATGAGCGGTCTGATGTATTTTCCACGCACCGGGTGTATGCCCGAAAGACCTGTTGTTCCGCTGCCTCTGAGTATATTGTGAATAACCGTCTCGCAATTATCGTTTGCATGATGTGCAGTGGCTATCCTTGATGCAGATATCTCCTCTGCGACCTTTTCAAATGCCTCGTAGCGCAGCTTTCTGCCGGCCTCCTCTGATGAAAGACCGTTTTCCTCTGCATACGCAGGAACATCAAAAACGAACGCCCTGCACTCAACATCAAGTTTCATGCAAAGCTCCTCAACAAAATGCTGATCGCTGTCGGCATCGTCGCCTCTGATGGAATGATTCACGTGGACCGCATATAGTGTCAATGCAAGCTCTTCCCTCAATCCGCACAATGTCATCAGAAGCGCAACACTGTCAGCTCCACCGGAAACGCCTACAACTACAACATCCCCGTGGCGGAGCATATCATATTTTTTTACTGTTTCAAGTGCTGACTTAATCATTTTCTCTCCCGATAACACAGAAAATATATTATTTCATTGTGATATTATACCATATACTCAGTCAAAATACAATATAAAAATTTGATTTAATATGTAGAAAATAAAAACAAATTATGAATATTTCTTCACTTTCCGTTAATAACGAAAAAGCCGCCGCAGAAGAGTCCCGCGGCAGCCCTATAAAGTTCATTTTTTCTGAAAGATCAGATAAAACTTGATTTCTTCTCTATCATTGTCCATATCTGCATTGATGTAACGCCTCTGTTGGCAATCGCATAATACGGTATGAATGTTGCCTTGATGGGCATAAGAGAATCGTGTGCTTCAGAGTAGAGAGGCCGGTCATCCTCGATACGTCTTCTGAAAGCCTTGGCAGTGAGTGTCGGAACAGAAAGCTCCTTGTTTCTTTCTTCCTTGAACTTTACCTTGCCCTTCTTATCAGCCGCAAGTCTTACGTCTCTGAGGTTCTCGATGTTGTCCACACCTTCCATGCAATATACAACAGGTCCTCTCATTACGGCATATCTGCCGCAATCGAATACGAGCTCTGGTCTTGCTTCGATAAGCTTTGCTTCCATTCTGAAGTTGAATTCCTTTGTTTCTCCGCTCTTTACGTCAAAGTATGCATAGCCCTTCTTCGTCTCTCCCGGATATTCGGCAATAGCCCACCACGGTATTCTTACTGCAAGTCTTATATCTGCTCCGTCAACTGTAATCTTTATCTTACCGTCTTCAGGGTAGTTTGTCTTCTGCTTGATTTTAATCTTCTGTCCTGCAACTTCAAACTCGGATTCACTCTCCATGAACTGGTGAACGTAAACCGTGTTGTCATCAGTTGTGTAAAGAAGGTTTGCGATTGAAGGAATGAATCTTACGATATTCGGAGGGCAACATGAGCATCCGAATACTTCGGATCTCTCCATTGCCGACCACGTTACGCTTCTGCCGTACTTTGCTTCTCTTGTGTGGAGGTAAGGAATTATCTCCTGCGGGTTCTCATAGAAGAAAGCCTTGCCGTCAAGTGAAGTTGATGACATGAACGCATTATAGATGATTCTTTCTATCGTATCTGAATATCTTGAATCAGCCTCAAACTTGAGCATTCTTGTTGCAAAGAACACGAGTCCGATATCAGCGCACGTCTCGCAGTATGAGAGGAGGTTTGAAAGGTCATAATTCTCGGAGAATGCCTCGTTGCATCTTGTGGAGCCTACGCCGCCTGTGATATACATCTTCTTTGTGATAATATTATCGAATATCTTCTCGCAGGCATTTCTGAAGCTTTCCGTTCCTGATTCAAATGCAACATCTGCCATACCTGAATACATATAAACGGCTCTTACTGCGTGTCCATATGCCTCGACCTGATCTCTTACAGGAGCATATGACTGGTTTGCATAGCAATTTGTTCTTACGTCCTCGGGAGTCTCATTCGTTGCTCTCTCATCAAGAAAGAACTTGGAGAGGTCAAGATATCTCTTTTCACCTGTGCATCTGTAAAGCTTGACAAGTGCAAGCTCTATCTCCTGGTGTCCCGGTGTTCTCATCGGCGTATCTTGGTCTATCTTGAATCTCTTCTCGATATAATCAGCAAATCTGCACATTGCATCAAGGAACTTTCTCTTTCCCGTTGCTTCGTAATATGCTACTGCGGCTTCAATGAGGTGTCCTGCCGTGTAAAGCTCGTGAAGGTCTCTATGGCAGAAAACCTGATCCTGATCAGCTGTGAGGAAGTGAGAATTGTAGTAGCCCTCTTCCGTCTGATTCTGAACAATAAGGTCAACCACGTCATCTACGATTTTCTCGAGCTGTGGCTCCTGCTTTATCTTTGTAAGATAGCTTACGCCTTCTATCCACTTCGCTACATCTGAATCCCAAAAAACATGAGGTTGGTTCAGCATTCCCGGTTGCCAGTCGCACCTGAAGGCATCAAATCTTCCTGTTTCCTTGAATCTGTTGTAAACAGCATGAACTGTTGTTTCACGGAGCATATCCTGCTTTTCTTTCCAGAATCCGCCCGTTATTCTTGTTTTAGAAAAATCTACTGTCTGCATAATTGACCCTTTCTTTATGTATTATTATCCGTATAACGGATTTATCAGTCCTTGATCACTTCGTTGAAAAGAACTCCGAGTCTTCTGATACCCTCTCTGATCTTTTCATCGTTCATTGTTGAATAGTTGAGACGAAGAGATGAGCACTTCTTATCCATATCAACCATAAACGTATTGCCCGGAACGTAAACGACCTTATTCTCTGCCGCTCTCTTTGATATGGCAAGTGTGTCTACATCATGTCCGAGGTCGCACCAGATGAAGAGTCCGCCGCCCGGTCTTGTGTATGTAATGTTCTTCGGGAAATATTCAGCCATTGCATCGAGCATCGTCTTGCACTTGTGTGCATAGTTTGCTCTCATCTTCACGATAAGCTCATCAATGTTGTGTCTTCTCATATATTCGTCTGCAAGAAGCTGTGTGAGCATTGGTGTGTGAACATCAGATACCTGCTTTGCAATGACCATCTTCTGAATGATCGACTTATCTGCAACCGCATAGCCGATACGGAGTCCCGGAGCGAGTATTTTTGAATATGAGCCACTGTAAATTACTGTTCCGCATTCATCCATTGACTTGATCGTAGGCATTTTTTTGCCGTCGAAAGTAAGCTCTCCATACGGGTTATCCTCGATAATGATAATGTTGTTCTTTCTTGCGATTTCAAGAAGAGCCTTTCTCTTCTCTATGCTCATCGTTACGCCCATAGGATTCTGGAATGTCGGAATAGTATAGATTATCTTAACATTCTTGTTCTCGGCGATTACCTTCTCAAGAGCATCAACGTTCATGCCGTCCGCATCCATCGGCACGCCTGCAAGGTGTGCACCGTATGAACGGAATGCATTGAGAGCGCCGATGAAGCTCGGTTCTTCAACGATGACAGTGTCGCCCTCGTTCACAAGCACCTTTGTTGCAAGCTCAATTCCCTGCTGACCTCCCGATACAATGATAAGGTCATCATCTTCTCTGCCTATGTTTTCCACTCTCTTGATTCTTTCCTTTACGGCTTCACGAAGAGGCGTATAGCCTTCCGTAACACCGTACTGAAGTGAAAGAACCGGCTTCTTTGTGAGCATTTCGAGTGCGATCTCGCTGAGTTCTTCGCTCGGGAAGAGCTCCGGAGCAGGATTTCCTCCAGCAAGAGAGATCACCTCGGGATCAGCGGCATATTTGAATATTTCTCTGATTGCGGAGCCTTTTACTCCGCTCATTCTGTCGGATACTTCAAAATTCATATATTTCTCCATTAAATACGGTAAATGTCAGAAGGCTTGATGCTTCCGAAGCCTTTCTTTGTAAGGATTACATCTGCACTCTCGGGGTCTTCCGTACGGATCACTAGAAGAGCCTTTCCCTGTGCTTTGCCAATGCAGGCATACATGTATTCTATGCTTATATCATTATCGGAAATGGCCTTGAGTGCACCTGCCGCACCGCCGGGCGTATCATCCATTGCCACTGCGACCACATCGGTGATCTTGACAACAATGCCTGCTTCGGTCAGGACCTTCTGCGCGACATCAGGCTTATTTACAATAAGCCTCAGAACGCCGAAGTCGAGTGTATCCGCAAGGGAAAGTGCGCTGATATCAATATCGTTCTCGGCAAGCTTTTCGGCTATTGCAGAAAGTCTGCCCTTTTTATTTTCAACAAATACAGATAACTGTTTGATAATCATAAGCTGTTTCCTCCGTTATAATTTTCTGTTATCAATTACTCTCTTTGCTTTGCCTTCGCTTCTCTGGATAGACTTCGGGTTCACAAGGTGGACCTTTGCGCCTATGCCGAGCATTGAACGGAGCTTTTCGGTAATGGATTTCTCAATTTTCTCGATGGACTTGACGTCATCCGCAAAGAGTCGTTCACTCATTTCAACGTTTACGTCAAACGTATCCGTGTTATTTACTCTGTCAACGACGATTTGATAGTTAGGCGTGATTTCGCCGCCGTTTACCGAGAGTAGAACCTCTTCTATCTGTGACGGGAACACATTTACGCCTCTGATGATGAGCATATCATCGCTTCTACCGGAAGGCTTGTTCATACGGATATGAGTTCTGCCGCACTTGCACGGCTCCGTGATAAGTGAGCAAATATCCCTCGTTCTGTATCGGATAACAGGGAATGCTTCTTTAGTAAGAGAAGTAAAAACGAGTTCACCCGTTGAGCCTTCGGGAAGCACGTCTCCTGTTTCGGGATCTATTATTTCCACAATAAAGTTATCTTCCCAAACGTGCATACCTGACTGGTATTCACATTCGCACGCTACGCCTGGTCCAAGGACCTCTGAAAGGCCGTAAATATCATAAGCCTTGATTCCGAGCTTTTCCTCTATCTGGGCTCTCATGCTCTCAGTCCACGGCTCTGCGCCGAAAATACCTACTTTGAGCTTGAGCTGATCCTTTACGCCCATTTTTTCTATCTCTTCTCCGAGATACATTGCGTATGACGGTGTGCAGCAGATAGCCGTTGCTCCGAAATCTATCATCGTCTGTATCTGAAGCTGTGTATTGCCGGAAGACATAGGAATGACCGTTGCGCCGATCTTTTCAATTCCCTGATGTGCTCCGAAGCCGCCTGTAAAGAGTCCATAGCCGAATGAGACCTGAACTATGTCATCCTTTCCGAGGCCTGCCGCCGTAAGCATTCTTGCAAGGCAATTTGACCACATCTCAATATCGTTCTCGGTATATCCTACTACAATTCTCTTTCCTGTTGTGCCGGAGGAAGCGTGAACTCTCACTACATCCGTGAGCGGCACAGCAAAAAGGCCGTATGGATAATAATCTCTGAGGTCTTTTTTGTAAGAGAAAGGAAGCTTTGAAATATCTTCTATTCCGTGAATGTCATCAGGCTTAAGTCCTTTTTCATCCATTCGTTTCCGGAAGCATTCGACCTTTTCATAGCATCTTTTTACCTGTGCCACAAGCCTTTCGGACTGAAGCTTTTTCAGTTCCTCACGCGGCATACATTCAAGATCATGTTCATGAAACATATCCGTTCTCCTTTTAATTAAAGATTGTATCCCAGATCAAAAGCCTTGAGGTTAACGTCAAGGAACTTCGCAGGCACTGTTGCCTTTACTGTCTCCTTCCACGTTTCATAAGGAATATCCGTATTTTTTGCCATAACGCCGATAAGAACGACGTTTACGGCCTTTGCACTGCCTGCCACTGTTGCAAGGCTGAGTGCATCTGTTACAGTGAGGTCACATACCTCGCCGAGCTTGTCCTTTATATTCTCGGGGTAAGCCATTGCGCCTGTGATTACGGGCATAGGATTGATTTTCTGATCATTTACTATGATCTTTCCGCCTTTTTTGAGGTAAGGAAGAGCTCTGTATGCTTCGAGAAGCTCGAAAGCAAGTATAATATCAGCCTCACCCTTATCGACTATCGGTGAATAAACCTTATCGCCGAACTTAACGTAGGTCACAACGCTGCCGCCTCTCTGGCTCATTCCGTGAACCTCTGATACCTTAACGTCATATCCTGCATTTATAACTGTATTTCCGAGAATGCGGCTTGCAAGCAATGTGCCCTGACCGCCTACTCCGACTATCATTATATTTGTTGTACTCATTATTTACTCCTTCAGATTACATATCCTTTGTGCTGATCGAAAGACATTATCAGTCTTTCTTCTCAATAGCACCGAACGGACAAACGTTTGTGCAAAGTCCGCAGCCGTTGCACTGTGTCTTGTCTATCTTAACAACTCCGTCAACGACAGATATAGCAGGACAACCGAGCTTCATGCACATTTTGCACTTTCTGCACTTTTCGTTGACCTCGCAGTGACCGGTATATTTTACTGTTTTAAGAAGAGCGCAGGGACGCTGTGCAATGATAACTGACGGAGCTTCTCTCTCGACTTCTTCCTTGACTACCTTTTCAAACTGCTTAACATCAAAAGGATCACATACCACAACATGCTCAATGCCTACTGCTTCGGCAAGCTTGATAAGATCAACCTGCTTTGTAGCCTCGCCTCTTATTGTCTTTCCTGTTGTCGGGTTATCCTGATGACCTGTCATACCTGTGATGGAGTTATCCAGAATAATAACAGTATTATTTCCCTTATTGTATACAATATCCACAAGGCCCGTAATTCCGGAATGCATGAATGTCGAATCGCCTATAACACTTACGAGTTTCTTATTGAATTCCTGACCTCTCGTCTTTGCCATGCCATGTGCGGCACTGACTGATGCGCCCATACAGATCGTTGTATCGACTGACGCAAGCGGTGCGGCTGCGCCTAGTGTGTAGCATCCGATATCGCCTGAAACTGTGAGTCCGAGCTTCTTGAGCACATAGAATGTACCTCTGTGAGGACATCCCGGGCACATTACCGGAGGACGAACAGGGATCGTTTCCGAAAGAGCCGTGCTCTGTGCGGCATCTTCGCCGAGAACTGCCTTTTTGATCATGGCAGGAGTATATTCTCCGAGAAGAGTAAATACTTCCTTGCCTATAACGTTGATTCCGTTTGTCTTGCAATGCTCCTCTATGAAAGGATCAAGCTCCTCTATTACATAAACTTTATCAAGATTATCAGCAAATTTCTTGATTTTCTCCACCGGAAGAGGCCATACCATGCCGAGTTTGAGATAATTTACCTTATCTCCGAGTGCTTCGTGAGCATACATATCGGAAATGCCTGCCGTGATTACACCGATTTTGCTTCCGTTATCAATTACGGTATTGATATCCGATGTTTCAGCAAACTCAACAAGCTTTGCCGTTCTTTCTTCAACAACAACGTGGCGCTTGATTGCCATTGCAGGCATCATTACGTTCTTTGCAATGTTCTTTTCATACGGCTTCAGCTCAACATTTGCTCTCTCTCCTATCTCTACGAGGCTCTGTGAATGTGATACTCTCGTTGAAAGGCGAATGAATACGGGAACATCAAACTGCTCCGAAAGCTCGAATGCTCTCTTTGTGAATTCCTTGCACTCACCTGAATCGGAAGGCTCAAGCATCATTGCCTTTGCGGCCTTTGCATAGTGACGTGAATCCTGTTCATTCTGTGAAGAATGCATTCCCGGGTCATCTGCAACGCAGAATACGAGTCCGCCGTTCGTTCCGATGTAGCTTACCGTGAATACCGGGTCTGCCATAACGTTGAGTCCGACATGCTTGCAGCATGACATTGCTCTGCCGCCGACTATTGATGAGCCTATTGCAACCTCTGCCGCAACCTTTTCATTCGGAGCCCACTCAACGTAGATCTCCGGATACTGTACTATATTTTCGGTTATTTCTGTGGATGGAGTTCCAGGATATGAAGCTACTACGTTTACGCCTGCTTCATAAGCACCCTGGGCAACTGCCGCATTTCCCAATAATAATTTTTTCATATTCTGAATTCTCCTTATTTTTCAATCTGCTGCTGAACAAGGCTTTCTCCGCAATAAATTTCACGGAGCTTCGGTTTTTCGATCTTGCCGGTAGGATTTCTCGGTATATCGGCAAAAATAATTTTCTTAGGTCTCTTGTATCTTGGAAGTCCTGCGCAGAAGGCATTGACCTCGTCCTCTGTGAGTGACATTCCTTCCTTGACTTCAATGATTGCCGCGGCGATCTCTCCGAGCCTTGCATCGGGAAGTCCTATTACCGCAACGTCCTTTACTGCATCGTTTGCACGGATATAGTTTTCTATCTGAACAGGATAGAGATTTTCTCCGCCTGTGATGATGACGTCCTTCTTTCTGTCAACGAGGAAAATAAAGCCGTCTTCATCCTCCATTGCCATGTCTCCCGTGAGAAGCCAGCCGTCCTTGATGGAATCATTTGTGGCTTTTTCGTCCTTATAGTAGCACTGCATTACGCCGGGGCCCTTGACGCAAAGCTCACCGACCTCGCCTCTCGGAACTATATTGCCATTTTCATCTATAATCTTTGTCTGCCAGCCGAAGCCTGCCTTGCCTATTGCGCCGACCTTATGGATATTATCCATGCCGAGGTGAACGCATCCGGGGCCGATGGATTCGGATAGTCCGTAGTTTGTATCATACTTATGATGCGGGAATACCTTCATCCATCTCTTGATGAGAGACGGCGGAACAGGCTGTGCGCCTATATGCATAAGTCTCCACTGTGAGAGCTGATAATTTTCGATTTTGATGTCTCCTCTGTCGATTGAGTCGAGTATATCCTGTGCCCACGGTACAAGGAGCCATACGATAGTACATTTTTCATCGGATACAGCCTTGATTATCCATTCAGGTTTGATACCCTTGAGAAGCACTGCCTTGCCGCCGACGAGAAGGCTTCCGAACCAATGCATCTTTGCACCTGTGTGATAAAGCGGAGGTATGCAAAGGAATACATCATCGTGAGTCTGCTGATGGTGATTCTGCTCTGTTCTTGCGGCGTGCATAAGGCTCATATGAGTATGAAGGATAGCCTTCGGGAAGCCCGTCGTGCCTGATGAAAAATAAATAGCGGCATAATCATCGTCTGTAATTTCTATTTCAGGAGCATGAGATGAGCAGAAAGCAATCATCTTCTCATAATTATCCGCAAATGCAGGGCACTCCTCACCGACATAGAACATATGCTTGATTTGAGTGATCCTGTCGCAGATTTCTTCCATTCTGCCTATGAATTCAGGGCCGAATACCACGAGTGAGCAGTCTGCCTTGCCGAGACAGTAAAGAATTTCTTCTGCAGTATATCTGTAGTTGAGCGGAACGGCTATTGCGCCCGCCTTGAGAATTCCGAAATAGATTGGGAGCCACTCTATTGAGTTCATAAGAAGAATGCCTACCTTATCGCCCTTCTCAACTCCTCTTGTAAGGAGAAGATTTGCAAATCTGTTTGCCTTTTTGTCAAAATCCGACCAGGTTATCTCTCTTCTGAAGGGTTCACCGGGCTGTGGCTGAATAAGAGCATATTCTCTCCATGTTATACGGCTCGAAGACTGAAATTCAGGATTGATTTCAACGAGCGCCGTTTCATTTCCGTAAAGCTTTGCGTTCTGTACTAATACTTCCGTAATTGGCATTATTTTTTACCGCGCCTTTTGTTTTTCACAAAAGGTTCCTTCGTTTATTTTCGGGACAAATCATACTGCGAAGTACAAGCCGTTGTCCCTGATTCTGCACTTGTCACTTTTTTGCAGAAAAGACAAAAGCCCTCTGCAACACTTTGTTTGCAGAGGGCGATAAATCATTACCGTGATACCACCTCTATTGCAGAAGAGAAAATCATCTGCCGCTCAAGCACATCCTGACGATATGCTTTATCGCTGTAACGGGCGCCCCGGCATAGCCTACTGTGATTTCGGTATGCAACTCTCGGAATGTATTCATCTGTCAAACGTTTACCTGCTCACACCTGCCGCAGGCTCTCTGAAAAACAGTATCGTCGGATTACTTGTTTCCGGTCAATGTATTTACATATATGCAGTTCTGTAACTGTATTTTGAATTATATCATATTTGTCCGTATTTGTCAATATTTATTAATAAAGTTTTCAGACGTGATACTTTTCTTTCAGACTGAAACAATACTTATTCAACAGTCACAAATACCGAATGACCATTTTCAAACGATACCATATATTTATTACCGTCTACCGAATAATCGCTTTCCTGAAGTTTTTCACCGTCAATGTAAAATGCCGGAGTACCGTTTATTTCAAGAACGATCATGTCCATCAGGCTATCATCGTAATCAAGCTGATCAACGTCAGAAAGATTCGTAATAAGAAAAGCTTTTCCATTGGCCTTCTCAAAACATCCTACAAGCACAGGATTATCTCCTATCACAGAGTACTTCACATTCAGTATATCGTCTGCTCCGTGATATTCATTTGATAGCTCTGCCCAATATCTGTTGGCAACAGTTCCGTAAAAGTTATTGACGTAAGTTCCCTTGTACTCATAGCCATCCATCAAATCAGCAAGTTTCAGGAGTTCCGCATTGTTTCTTCTTACATACTCCCAATGTCTCGTTGGATTGTAGTCTGCATCAAGAACATATTCGCCCGGAACGGGGTCAAAATTATTATAATTCCAATACAGTATTGCCTTTGATCCAAAGCTCAATACTGTATTGCTCTGCCATCTGAACATTTTTGATGTATTCAGTGAGTCACCCTTGTAGTCTTTCCGGTCAAGCTGATATGCCTGAATAAAGCTCCAGAGTTCTCTGCCTGTCTTGCTGCAGAGTTCATTTGCATGTTCCCACTGATGAAGCACCTTTGTATTGTATTCGTTATACCAATCAGGTGAAAAAGTACCTCCCGTTCCCCAGTAAAGATCCAGGCAAACCATGGGACAGCAATCAAAAAAATGTGAATTTTCGGTAAAGAACACCATTCTGTCCTCTAAGCCCGCATAATTCATCATAGGCACCCAGCCTGTACCCTCAACTTCGCTGACATAATTTCTGATTTTCGCATCTATTTCCTCCAGATAAGGAACATCGTTCACTTTAGGCTCATCAAGATGGAAATGGCCATAGACGGCAGGGCAATCAAAATAAAGAGGAGTGAGTTTGTTTGAATACCATGACAGGATCACTCTTATGCCAAAACGCGAAAACCATCTGAGCTGGTCCATTAGCTCGTATCTCGAGCAGTCTGCCGGGTTTTCTGGTATGATAACGAAATTGAAGTTTGCATCTGCAACAGTCTTTGCCGCCTCATACGTCGGAAAATGACCGGAAAAGCAAGCAGCCACTATTTTTAGAGGCGGGTCCTCGTAATTATATTCATAGTATTCCTTTATTTTTTTGGGTTCGGATACTGTTTTCTTTTCTCTGTCGTCATATCCGAGCCATCCGTTGATAAAGGAATAGACGGCTCTCATATCCGCATAATAATTATTACCTCCGAGAACAACGTTCTCCCCGTCAAGCGCAATGATATAATCAAACCCGTTTTTCAGCGTCTCCGTTTTTTCTTTCAGTGCGTGATCCGCATCGGACGAAGCAATAATGATCTTTTTTGTATAGGCATCTATCGCTTCTGCATCAGATACAATAGCAGGCTCTTTTCCCGTGACTGCTGTTATTGCGTCTCTGAGATCATATACATCCTGCATCCTGTAGTCGTATATCTCGCCGTCCCTCACCTCAAACGTATGATAACTCTGAGGATATATAATCGCATATTCTCCGAGTTCTGCTACGTCAAGCCCTGCTTCCTCAGGATTATTGTTACAGGCTGATGTCATAAGAAGAAGCGATACTGCAAAAATCAGACAGATTATCTTTTTCATATTATTTTTTTAACCTCTGAAGCTTATCTTATTATCAGCGTTATCACGAGAGCCGCAACAACTGCAAGACCTGCAATCACAAGAGCAAGTATTCCCTTCATCCCGAGCTTTTTTACATTGACAGGACACACGAACAGAAATCCCATCACTGCAAGCAATGCCGCGTATATGTAAGAGAACCATACTTCTTCATGTATATTCAGCACAAATGCTATTGCCCAGAGCACCGGAAACGCAATACAGGAGGAAGTTATAGGCAAGCCGACATAAAACTTTCTTGAGCCCGTCTCTTTTTCCTGTCTCGTTTCTTCTGTTACATTATAGTATGCAAGTCTGATCAGACCGCAAAGTACGAATGCTATCATGATCGCATAGCCCCATACGCACTTCAGCCCGAGCGATACGCCGATCGAAGCAGGCAGCACGCCGAAGCACACAACATCTGAAAGGGAATCTATCTGTATGCCGAATCTCTTTTCATCCGGAGTTCTGTCTTTCTTTGTGGAAGCAATCTTTCCGTCAAAGCCATCGCAAAGTCCTGCAAGAAGAAGGCAAATCACAGCCGCAATTGTATTTCCGTTTGAAATTGCAAAAAGTATTCCTGCAACTCCGCAACAGAAGCCGATATAAGTCAGAATAACCGTATAGTTATAAAAGCCAACCCATTTACGCATTCTTTTTATTTCCTTTCACTACTTTAATCTGTTTGAAGAACGAAATCACGCCGCTGACAAGCAACGCCCATGCATAATTTATGAATCTTGTCAGAAGAACAGCAGGTGTGATCATTGAATCCGTGTATATCGTGCTGTAAACCGTAAGGAACAGTGTTTCCGTGATTCCCACGCCGCCCGGAAGAGGGAGCGTATCCACCATTATATATATAATTGCCTGTGCAAACAGAACGTCAATTATTCTTTCGGCAGGAAGTCCGAAGCTTAAATAAACCGCATAGGAAACAAGGAAAAGAGATGTTATTCTTCCGAAATTATAGAGGAAAGCCTTGAAGAATATATTCGGATTGTTCTTGATATATACGGCTCCGCTCTTGTACTCGTCGACCTGTGAGAAGAACTTTTCTTTTCTGGCTTCAAGATTTTCAGGCTTGATGATATGAAGCTTACATCCTGCATTGAAAATCCATGCGCCTACATTCTTCACGTGCTTGTCGTCAAACATGGACACCACGATAAGCAGCACCATCGCAACATTCACAATGAGGCTGAATGCATAAAGCACTATGACCCATGCGCCGTTGCCGAAAATGATCTCCGGCTTTACCACTGCAACGCCGATCGAATAAACTATAAGCACAAGTTTGTATTCCAACAACGTCATGAGCATTGCCATGCTGACCTTATAGCCCTTTATTCCGTCGTGAAGCATATAGTACAATGTGAACGGCTGACCTCCGCTTCCGAAAGGAGTAATGAATGAATAAAACGATTCAATGCTTCCGTATGTAAAGCCATCCCACACCGAAACGTGTTTATCGCCTTCTCCGTTCAGCGAATTTACTATTTTATTTATTGACAGTCCTTCAAAAAACAGAAACAACAGCATCATTACCGCTCCGAGAATGATGAACTTGATGTCGGCATCAAGCAGAAGAGTCTTTACCTCCTCTATGTCGGTTTCCTTCAGCAGAAGCCTTATCGTTGCGTATGCCATTACAATCAAAAACGCAACACTGAGATAATATTTAAGGTTTGGATTTTTCTTATTTTTCATCTGCTGATGTCCTTCCTGCTTTATAATGAATATTATACACCATTATCCGAAAAAAGTCCATCCGTTTTATATTGTTTTCATAAAGAAATCGTTTCAAATGAATATTTTGTCATCAAACAGTTCAGTTTTACGGGCATCGGATACCGATTTTCAGCCGTTTATTTTTTTATATCGTCTTTTTCAGAAAAAAGAAGCTCTCATAAGTGAGATAATAATCACGGAAAACAAAAGATCATCCGATCACGAAAGGAATCCGTATGAAAAACAAAATATTTCTATCGCCGTCAAATCAGCGTGCAAACGTCGGTGCCTACCGGAACACGAATGAATGCGAGCAGTGCACTGCAATAGCCTCTGCCGCCGCAGAGCATCTTATTGAAAACTATGTCTGCGAGGTCGAAATCGGGCGTGAGGAAGACAATATGTCAAAGCGTGCAACAATATCCGAGCTTTTCGGATCAGGTGCTTACGTTGCCATCCACACAAATGCTTTCAGTGACGCTGCCGTATCCGGTACCGAAACATATTTTCATTCATCAGACGAAAAGGGAAAGGAGCTTGCCTCAATGCTTCTTGAAAATGTGAGTAAGCTCACGGGCAGGAAAAGAAGCTGCAAGAAGAACGATTCCCTCATTGAGCTGAATACTCCGACCTGTGCAAGAGCATACATCGAGGTTGAATTCCACTCAAATCCCGATAAAGCATTGTGGATAGAAAACAACACGGATGAGATAGGAAAGGTGATTGCTGAAACGATCGCCGACTTTATGGAGCTTGAAACAAAGTCCGAAGAGGGTTGTTCACCGTCAGATGCCGCACTTCCTCCGACAACCGATATTGAACGTGATAAAAAGTGGGTTCTTGAGCATACAGAGCTTATCTTCAGGACTCTTGAGGAAGCAATATCCGAACCTGTCGGAGAAAAGAAATATTACCGTGTTCAGACAGGCGCATATTCAACCAAAAAGTCTGCAGAAACAATGCAAGCAAAACTGAAGGGGCTCGGCATCAGCTCCATTATCAGGTATTATTGACAAATCGGCAATCCGTTCACAACGGCCATACGCTGCCCCTTTTCGGTCTGACTGAAAAGGATTGCCTTTTTCAGCAAAACCGACAGTACACAAAGAAATACAGTCCCTCAAGCCCTTCTTTTATGCGGACCTGTCTGATTTCTTCCGTGCACTGCCGGTTTTCGCTGTTTATTATTCTGTTTCCGGTTTACTTTCTTGCCTCAAAATCTCTGTCTATTTCTTCTTTCCAGTCTGCTTCTATTCTGCCTTCACTTCTCATTCTTGCAAGTGTCTTTCCCACAACAGAATAATTCAGGCACGTTCCCTTTTTGTCGGAATGGAAATTTACAGCTCTCTCCTTTGATATTCCGAAGCTCTTTGCCGTCTCCACCGCATCAATGTTGGCGCCGAGGAAGAGAAATTCCCAGCCGTTTTCCTTTTTCTTCTTCTCGATCATCTTTCTGACCTTGTCTCCACTATACTCCCTGCTTGCATTTTCCATGCCGTCAGTCGTGATTACGAATATCGTATGCTCGGGCACGTCCTCTTCCCTGATATACCTGTGAACGTTTGAAATATGATGTATCGAGCAGCCTATTGCATCGATCAGTGCCGTACATCCCCTTACCGTATAATCGTCCTCTGTCATAGGCTTTATGTCATTAACGGGCACTCTGTCATGAAGCACTTCTCTCTCGTGATCAAAAAGCACCGTTGACACTATTGCCTCGCCCTCTGCCTTTTTCTGCTTATCTATCATAGCGTTGAATCCGCCCACCGTGTCCGTTTCAAGTCCGCTCATGGAGCCGCTCCTGTCAAGAATAAAAATCATTTCCGTAAGTCCTTTTTTCATTTTATTTTCTCCTTTATGTTTTTTGTTTCCCTCATCGGTTTACGTGCATATTATACATCATTCACGTTCCCGAATGGTCGCACAGGAAGCGACATTTTTGCGGCCTTTGCCGATTGACTTTTTACGTTTTCTATTATATAATTAATAAATACACAATAATTCTTAAAGGAGGAACAAAATGCCTTTATTTATTGTAAGAAACGATATTACGCTGATGGATACAGATGCCATCGTCAATGCCGCAAACAATTCTCTTCTGGGAGGCGGAGGCGTTGACGGAGCAATACACAGAGCCGCAGGAAGAGAGCTTCTCAATGAATGCAGAAAGCTCGGCGGATGCAAAACAGGTCACGCCAAGACAACTCCCGGCTATAATCTCAAAGCAAAATACATCATTCATACCGTAGGCCCGATATGGTCCGGAGGCAATTTCGGTGAAAAAGAGCTTCTTGAAAGCTGTTACAGGAATTCACTCGCCGAGGCAGTGGCTCATAACTGCTCAAGCATTGCATTTCCTCTCATTTCCGCAGGAATTTACGGCTATCCGAAAAAGGAAGCTCTTGAGATCGCAGTATCGGAAATACAGAAATTTCTTGAAAACAATGATATGACTGCATACATCGTTATTTTCAGAAAGGATGACGTTGAAATTGCCAAGGAGCTTTATAATGATGTAAAGCAATACATAAATGACAGATACGCTGAGACACACGAGATCAGGGAGAGGTCATTCCGTCGCTTACAAAAGCTCAATAGTGCAAGGTTTTCCCATGAATGCATGGATGAGCTTTGCGAAGCCTGCGAACCCGCTTCTTCTCCTTCAAAGCAGTCTCTTGAAGAAATGCTGAATATCAGGGATGAAAGCTTCTCCCAGATGCTCCTCAGGAAAATAGACGAATCCGGAATGAAGGATTCCGAATGCTACCGCAAAGCCAATATCGACAGGAAGCTCTTCTCCAAAATCAGGAGTGATGCATCATACAGACCTTCAAAGCCGACTGTTCTCGCCTTCGCCATTGCACTCAAAATGTCATTGAAGGAAACAGAAGAGATGCTGATGAAGGCAGGCTTTGCTTTTTCGGACAGCTACAAATTTGACATAATAGTAAGATATTTCATAGAAAACGAGAAATACGATCTGATGCAGATAAACGAGGTTCTCTTCGCCTTCGACCAGACTACTCTCGGAGTTACGGAGCGATAATTTGAAAATCAAAGGACTTTTTTCAGACAAAAAATTCAATTCACAGCTGATCCATCTTGCCGCGCCCATTGCCTTCCAGAACCTTATGCTCGCAATGGTTGCCGCCGCAGACGCCTTCATGCTCGGCGGAGTTGATCAGAACTCCATGTCTGCCGTTTCACTTGCAACGCAGATACAGTTCATTCAAAACATAGCAATATATGCTTCCGTTGCCGCTTGTGCCGTACTCGGTGCGCAGTATATGGGCAAGGGCGACACAAAAACCACTCACAGCATATTCTGTATGACGCTGCGGTTGAGCGGCTTATTCTCAATATTGACGTTTGCAGGGTGCGAGTTCTGTCCGGGATTTCTGATGACCATATTCACAGACGAGGAGGAGCTGATCGCCATCGGCATAGGCTACCTGAAAATCGCAGGCTGGTCATACCTCATGACAGGCGTATCGCAATGCTATCTTGCCGTGATGAAGGTAACGGATCACACATCCTCCGTTGCGATAATCAGCACCGCCTCCGTAATAATAAACATTGCACTCAATGCCGTGTTTATATTCGGTCTTTTGGGAGTTCCTGCGCTCGGCGTAAAGGGTGCCGCCTATGCAACTCTCACCGCAAGAACCATCGAACTTGTATGGTGCATTCTGCTCTCCTTCAAAAAGGGCTACCTCAGGCTTCATATCGCAGGGCTTTTCAGGTATTATCGAGTTCTTGAAAAGGATTATTTCCGCTGTATTCTGCCATTGCTCGGAGCAAGCTTCCTCTGGGGAATCGGATTCACTTCGTACTCCGCTTTTATGGGTCACATGGGTGAGGATGCCGCAGCCGCAAACTCCGTTGCAGCAGTTGTGCGTGACCTCGTCTGCTGTCTGTGCAAAGGAATCGCCAGCGGCGGCGGAATCGTTATAGGAAACGAGCTTGGAGTCGGCAACCTCGAAAAAGGAAAGGAATATGGAGACAAGATACTGATAATAGGTGTAATTTGCGGAATCGTTTCAATGCTTCTCGTGCTCGCCTCCATACCTCTCGTACTTTCATTTGTCAATCTGACAGAAGAAGCAAGAAGTAACCTCATCAGCATGATGATCATAATCTCGATTTACCTGATCGGCTGTGCGCTCAACACGATAACGATAAACGGCATCTTCTCCGCAGGAGGCGATACGGCGTTTGATATGTATTCTCTTGCGGTTGCAATGTGGATGTTCGCAGTGCCTCTTGCCGCGGCAGGAACGTTCTTTCTCGGCTGGCCTGTGGCAGCGGTTTATGCCTGCACATGCCTTGACGAGGTAGGAAAAATCCCATGGGTAATTTTTCACTACAAGAAATATAAGTGGGTCAAGGATCTTACCCGTGACACAGTATAAAAAACAGATACCGGCAAAAGATAAGCGGTGCTTTTCTCTGCAGAAAAGCACCGCTTTTATCTATCTTCAGTTATTTGAAGGATTCATCTTTGACATCTGCTGTTCGATCATCTTCTTTACCATGCTGCCGCCGATCGAGCCTGCCTGCTTTGCAGTAAGGTCGCCGTTGTAGCCGTTCTTAAGGTTGATGCCGAGCTCGTTTGCAGTTTCGTTCTTCATCTGATCCATCGCTTTCTTTGCGTTTGGAACCGTGTAACTCTTTGACATATTTTTTCACCTCCTGTTTTGGATTACAGATATAGTATAAGCAAATTCAAAACTGATATTCGTGGAAAAATATTCCGTTTGATGAACAAAAACTGATAATATAATTGATTTTTTCAACCATATATGATACAATAGTAAAAAAGCAGAGTATATCTCTGACAAAACTGAAAGGAAAATCACTATATGTTTGATTATTCTGTAGTATCAATAATATATGTTGCTCCGTCTGCAAACGGCAGTGGCTTATATCCCCAGCCTGAAAGTGCATGCTCTCTCAATCATGCTCTTCAAATAATTCAGGAATTGCGCGGCGCACACCTTATGCAGCCGATTACAATCAAGTTTCACGCAGGCGAATACTATTTTGACAAAACAATATCACTTGTTCCGCCTTTGTCAAACGTGACATTTGAGCCGTTCGGCGACGGAGACGTTTTCTTTTACGGCGCCAGAAAGATCACGGACTTCAGGAAAACCGAATTCAACGGCACTCCCTGCTTCGGCGCATACATTGATGACGTTAAGAACGGAAAGCTTTGGTTCACCGATCTTTACGTTGACGGACTTCGTGCCGACTTCACACGTTACCCCGAAAACGGTTATCTTCTTATGAAGGACAGCGAGATTCCTCACGCAACTGTTCATTCACAGGGTTCTCATTGGTTCATCGCCGCTGACAACGATATGGAAAAGCTCCGCTCACTCTATGCGTTCAATGATTGCTTCATAAGCTTCAATCACTACTGGATTGATGAGCATACTCCCGTAACTTCTCTTGACAAGGAAACAGGCAAGGTCACAATGTCCTACAAGTCAAGATCCGAAATTCACGAGGGGCAGGAATATATCATTGAGAACGTTGCGGAAATGTTCAGCAAGCCGAATCAGTGGTACCTTGACCGTCAGACGGGTATGCTTTACTACATCCCGAGGAACGCTGAAATGACACCGGAAAGCATTTCCGTATTTGCTCCGGTAATATCAAAGTTCTTCAGAATCGAGGGCTATGAAAATCAGAGAGTATCAGGCATCCGCTTCAGAGACATCACGTTTGCCTGCACAAAGGGTGACTACGGCAGCGGAAGCCCCGAGGAGCCTTACGCATCAGACTGCCAGTCGGTTTGCTCCGCAGACGGCATTATATCTCTTCAGTTTGCGGAAAACTGCGGCTTTGATCACTGCACATTCAGGAACTACGGTCTGCACGGAATCAACATCTCATACGGAAGCCGCAATATCAAAATCGAATACTGCACATTCTTCGATGCAGGCGGCGGCGGTATAAGAATAAACGGCACAAATTACTATGATAACAAAAAGGATTGGGAGACATACGGAAACACAGTTTCGGACTGCGTTATCAAGCGCGTAGGCAGAAGATATCTTTCTTCCTGCGGAATTCTCTCAATGAATTCATATGAGAACGACTTCATTCACAACGAAATAAGCGACCTCTTCTACACAGGCATCTCCTGCGGTTGGGTATGGGGCTACACAAAGAGCGTTTCACGCAACAACAGAATTCTCGACAACCACATCTTTAACGTCGGTCAGGGACTTCTCTCCGATATGGGTGGCATCTATCTCCTTGGTACACAAGAAGGCACCATCGTTCGCGGCAACAAGATTCATGATATCAAGTGCAAGCAGTACGGCGGCTGGGCTCTCTACACAGATGAAGGCTCAACAGGTATGACTCTCGAGTACAACCTCTGCTACAACACTTCTTCGAACAGCTACCATCAGCACTACGGTGCCGCAAACGTTGTCAGAAACAACATTTTTGCATTGTCTGATTCTCCGCTGATGCACATCACAAGACTTGAATCACATATGTCAATTCTTTTCATAAACAACATTTATTATTCAAAGGGCACGCCTATTCTTCAGGAATACCGTGAGCCGACAAGCTTCTACACAGGCAGAAACCTTCTTTTCAGTAAAAATGACTTTATGTACTGCAAGAACGGTTGG
The DNA here is from genome assembly GCA_045627045.1 of Clostridia bacterium. GTDB lineage: Bacteria > Bacillota > Clostridia > HGM11327 > HGM11327 > SIG351. The sequence continues at coordinate 99,472 of JAZQMY010000024.1, forward strand.
GACGGAGAAATAAAGGAACTTGAGGATGCTCAGAAGAGAGGGCTCGAAAATGAAAGTATCGTTGCCGATCCGCTCTTTGCCGATCCCGATAATCTCGACTTCACACTCAGTGACGATTCACCTGCATTTGCTCTCGGCTTCAGAAAATATGACTGGAGCAAGGCAGGCCCGAGAATCTGAAGCCTGAATAATTTCAGATGATAAAACAAAAGCGGTTCGGTGCAATATTCATACACCGAACCGCTTATTTGTTTTTTGATTTTACTTTGTAATCTTATATGTATAATAATACTCGCTCTTTACTTCCGAAGGAATGATGAAAGGTACATCCACGCCGAGCTTTCCGTCTGCATTGAATGCTTCTACCTTTCTGTCACAGCCCAAAAGCTCAACCTTTACGCCGTCTTCATAAGGAATATGCTCAAAAACGTGTTTTCCTGCCGGATATTCGCCTGAAATTGCATAAACCGCATCATTCTTCTTCGTATAGAATACATTGAGCGCATCCGTCTTATCATTTGTAAACTTAACGGAATCATAAATTGCCTCGCCGTTGACCTTGAGCCACTGACCCATGCCGAGAAGTCTTTCCTTCATAATTCCCGGGATAGTGCCGTCTGCCGCAGGTCCGATGTTCAAAAGGAAGTTTCCGCCCTTGCTTACGAGAGAACAAAGAAGTTTCAGAAGCTCCTTAACGCTGAGGTAATCGGACGGCTCCTCAATTCTGTTGAAGCCGAAGGATTTTCCTATGCCTCTGCATTCCTCAAAAGGACGCGGGTTTTCGGCATCGAGCGTTCTGCCGTATCCGATTTCACCGTATTCGGTGGTAAAGTTTCCTCCCATGATACCTCTTGTATCATTTCCCCATCTGTCATTCGGAACGATAAAGTCCTTGACCGAGGATTCGTTATAAAGCCACTGCAGGAAATCAGTTGCGTGCCATACACTGCTCGGATGCTCCCACTCGCCGTCTGTGAAGAGAGTGTTAGGCTGATATTTTTCAATCAGCTCCTTCAGCATCGGGATAAGGTGCTTTACGGCATATTCTTCAGGATTCCTCAGGTAAATCGGATTCCACCATTCATAAACGGAATGATACACGCCGAACCTTACATCTGTCTTTTCGCACGCACACTTGAGTTCTCTGCAGAAATCCCTGTGAGGGCCTACCTCAACTGAATTCCAGAACGGAGCGTATTCCGATTTATATAAGCAGAAGCCGTCATGATGCTTTGAAACGAGGTTGATGTATTTTGCTCCTGCGTTTCTGAAGAGTTCCACCCATTCGTCTGCATCGAAAAGCTCTGCCGTAAACTGCTTCACGAAGTCTGCGTATTTTGCATTCTCGCCGTAAACTCTGTTATGAAAGGCTCTTGCAGGATGCTCGGGGTTTTCTATCTGCATTCCGTACCACTCCGCATACTCGCCGTTTCTCGTGTATGCAGGAACGGAATAAAGTCCCCAGTGAATAAAGATACCGAATTTTGCATTGCCGAACCATGCAGGAACGGGACGTGAATTCAATGATTCCCAACTGTTTTCGTATATTTTCATTGTACTGCTCCTTGTAAATCTGGTATAAAAAAAGAGTTCAAATCAATGAACTCAATTCATATTGTGTGCAATGCCATTTTACGGACACTGCACACATTTTCAAAGTGCGCTCTTCCGTGCGACTTTATTATCAGTCTTCTGTTTCGTCCTTTGTGTCAACACTGCCGATAGCCCATCTCTGAACTTCGATCTTAACCTTCTCTGCGCCGCCTACTGTTGCAACGTCGATAACGATCGTGTCATCCTTGATCTGTGCAATTCTGCCCTGAAGTCCGCCGATAGTTGTTACCTTATCGCCCTTCTTCATGCTTTCGAGCATTGACTTCTTTTCCTTGTCCTTTTTCTTCTGCGGTCTGTAAAGCATGAAGTAGAACAAAGCTGCAATTACTACTACGTAAACAATAATTATCCAAGGACTTCCTGCACCGAAAAGTCCGCCTGGTGCAGATGTATCTGTGCCTGATGCAGTGCCTTCACCTACAGTTGCACCGTCAAGTGCAAGCTGTCTTAAAAAATCAAAAATCATGATTCTTCCTCCTGATATATTATAGATATATTTTACCATATTTTCCATTTTTCTGCAATAGGTCAAACCGTCCAAAAGCATAGCGGTCTGCCATATTTTCAAAAAAATCGGTTATTTTTTACTTTTCTATCACAGTTCTGTTTGATAATGCGCTTGAAAGAGTCAGCTCATCCGCATACTCAAGCTCGCCGCCTGCAGGAATGCCGTGTGCAATTCTCGTTATCCTTACATCGTACGGCTTGAGAAGCCTTGCAATATAGAGCGATGTCGCTTCGCCCTCCGCCGACGGACTGAGTGCAAGTATTATTTCTCTGAACTTGCCGTTCTCTATCCTGTCAACAAGCTCCTTTATACGGAGATCGGACGGGCGTATTCCGTCAATCGGGGAAATAAGTCCTCCGAGAACGTGATAAAGACCGTCATGGCACTTTGTTCTCTCTATTGCGGAAACGTCTCTCGCATCCTTCACAACGCACAGAACATCCTTGCGGCGTATCGGTGACGTGCATATCCTGCACGGATCTTCGTCAGTCATATTGCCGCAAACCGAACAGAAGTGCATATTGCTTCTCACTCCGCGGATAAGTCCTATGAGTCTTTCGCAATCGGCATCAGGCATATCAAGAACGTAGTACGCCATTTTTTCAGCCGTTTTCATGCCGATATTAGGCATCTTTGAAAACTCATTCGCAAGCTGATTGAAAACCTTTACATATTCTGCCACAATTTTTTCTCCTGCACGGAAATATTATCTGAACATGCTGCCGGGCATGGAACCGCCGATATTGCCGGTAACCTTGCTCATTTCTTCCTTTGACTTCTCATCTGCCTTACGAAGAGCTTCGTTTACTGCTGAAAGGACGAGATCCTGAAGCATTTCGATGTCATCCGGATCAACTACATCCGGAGCAATTTTTATTTCCTGTATCTGATTTGCGCAGTTTGCAACTACCGTTACAACTCCTCCGCCAACTACTGCCTCTACTGTTGTTTCTGCAAGTTTTGCCTGTGCAGCCTCCATATCCTGCTGCATCTTCTGTGCCTGCTTCATAAGCTGCTGAATGTTCATTCCACCCATTCCGCCCGGGTATCCGCCTTTTGCCATATTCAATGTTTCCTTTCGTTATATTATTTCTATTTTATCCTTATCAAGCATTCCCTGAAGTGCTTTTTCCACCTTTTCGCTTCCGGTTTCCTTAACGGGCGCTTCGCATTTCAATGTAATTACGACGTCTTTTCCCGCTTTCTCTGAAAAAGCCTTCTGTATCTGCTCCATTCTGTTCTGTTTTTCTATCATCTGCACAAATATGCTGTCCTTCTTTGAAAAGACAAGATCAGCAGCTTCGTCTGCCGTCTGAACAAACTTTGCTTCCTTGATAGTACCGTAAAATCTGACATCCTGCTTCTTGACGTCGGAAAGATATGCTTTCCAGACATCCGTAAGAGGTCCGCTGACAGGCTCTGCCTTTTGCTGAGGCTTCGGTGCAGCCTGTTTTTTCGGTTTTTCGATGTCATCCTGCGCTTCAGGCTCTGCCGCCCTCTGCGTTACCGTAAAGCTGCCTGACTCGAGCTTTTTCCGAAGCTCTTCCACAGTGTCCCTCAATGCTTCAATGTCATCAGAGGTTTCCGGTCTGCAGATTTTAATCAGCGTCAGCTCGACTATTATTCTTGCCTGCCCTGTGTAACGAAGCTCAGATTCAAGAGATGAGAGAAGCTCTATTGCCCTCAGGAGCCTTGCCTGGGTAAACTCTCTTGATATTGAAGCATACTGCTCAATAGTCTCTTTATCTGTATCCGGAAGCATTTCTGCCGAGCCGGTAAGTGAATACATAAGTATATTGCGGAGATGATTTGTGATATCCTTTGAGAAAACGGAAAGATCCTTTCCTCGGTTGACAATTTCATCAATCTTTTTCAGAAGCTCCGCCGAATCTCCCCTTGCAATCGCACTGATAAACGGAAGAGTAAAGTCAAGCCCGGCTGTACCGATGACCTGATTAACCGCATCAAGCGTGATTTTGCCGTCCGCATAGTCAATGCTCTGGTCGAAAAGACCAATGGCATCTCGAAGACCGCCGTTTGCCCAGCGTGCAATGGCATTGAGCGCTTCCTTATCTGCGGGAATGCTCATTTTCTTTGATATTTTCTCAAGAACCCCTGTAATTTCAGTTGTTGTGATCGCCTTGAAGTCGAATCTCTGACAACGTGAGATGATAGTCGCCGGTATCTTGTGGACCTCGGTCGTTGCAAGGATAAATATTACATAGGACGGCGGCTCCTCAAGTGTTTTAAGGAGTGCATTGAAAGCGCCCTGGCTGAGCATATGAACCTCGTCGATGATATATACCTTGTATCTTCCGACAGCCGGCATATAGCGCACCTTTTCACGAAGATCTCTTATCTCATCAACACCGTTATTCGATGCCGCGTCTATTTCAACTATATCTATATTCTCGCCTGACTGTGTGCAGTATTCGCACTCGCCGCATACGTCTCCGTCAACGTTGTTAAGACAGTTTACCGCGTGCGCAAAAACGAGCGCCGCAGATGTTTTGCCGGTTCCGCGAGGACCGCAGAAAAGATATGCATGAGATATTCTGTTGTTCTTTATCTGATTTTTGAGCGTTCTGACTATATGCTCCTGACCTGCCATGGAGTCAAAGCTTTTCGGTCTGAACTGTCTGTAAAGAGCAACGTAACCCATTGTGTTTCCTTTCTGTTATTTACAAAATTATCGGCAATGGGACAGGTTTTATAAACACAGTCTGATGCCGAAGGCGATTCAAAAGTACTATTATTATGTCCTGTAATCAATAAGCCGCTTCGTCTGCTCTCATATCGACCAAAACCGCCGGCACATAGCTGTGTTTCAAGCCTTTGTCCGACAATCACTGATAAGAAGTAATCAATAAATCGGCAAGCTGATAGCGGCTCAGCCAAAATGAAGGCGTACCGGAGATACATCAATCCTTGAGCTATATATTCCATACGAAATACTGCCGTATTCAAAGTCGATTTGTTAAGAACTTCTTTATTATTAAAAAGCCGTGCACCCATATTCGACAGCGCACTATAAACGGTATCCCGGCAGTTGGCTCTTGCAAGGCAACCTCATGGCACATATGAAGATTCACTTAGTGATGCTTCCTTCCGGACCTGACACGGTTCATGAGTTCATATTGCATAAGACCTTACCGTCAACACTACTTGCCGTTTCCGGACTTTACAATGCTCAGCCTCATAAGGGAATTCAGTCCTGTTAGAGCGGATTACAGGTAACAAGGCACCGCTATCTCCCCACTTAGCACGGCAAACTTATCAATTATATTACTGATATATTATACACTATTTTTTAATTTAATGCAAGCATTTTTTAAAAATCAAAGCTCTCCTGCGCAATATCTTCTTGCAAGCTCTGTATCTGAGACACATTCAAGCACATTTCCCTTCCACCAGCGTCTTGATTCCTCGCCTCTTGCAACAAGAGCAACTATGTCACCCGGCTTTGCATTTCTGAGAGTAACGGTGATTGCTTCTTCTCTGTCGAGAATTACATCGCACACAGGGCCGTCCTTGCCGACATACTGAAGGATATCATTGCATATGCTCTGCGTATCCTCAAAATTACTGTCGCAATCAGTAAGAACAGCATAATCGGCATACTTTGTGAGCACCTCGCCTATTGCTTTTCTTCTCTGAAAGCCCTTGCCGCCTGCAGAACCGATAACAACAACAAGTCTTCTGTCCGGGAATTCCTCCTTGATGCTCTCAAAAAGCTTATTGAAGCTGAGCTTGTTGTGAGCAAAATCAACTATTACCCTTACGTCCTTCTCTTTGTTCCAGAACATATCCATTCTGCCCGGAACAAGTGTCTTTTTGAGACCCCTTTTTATTGACTCTGTATCAATGTTGAAAATCTTTGCTGTGATGATTGCCGCGAGCGCATTTTCTGCATTGAATTTTCCGTGCATTGCTATTGAGAATGTTTCGTTGTCAAATCCGCCGCCCAGAACGTCAAAATCGAGATATTCTCCGTTTCTTCTGATGTCCGTTATTCTGAAATCGTTTCCTTCGCTTCTGCCGTATGTATAAACCTTCTTTGAGAAAGCCTTCGCCTTTGCGATTATCGCTTCAGCATGAGGATCGTCGCCGTTTACAACTGCATTCTCGCAAAGCTCAAAGAGCTTGAGTTTGCTCTGAAAATAATCGTTCCAGTCGGGATGCTCGTTGGGGCTGATGTGGTCATCGTCAATATTAAGGAAAATGCCTACGTTGTAATGCATTCCGTAAACTCTGTCCACCTTGAGTGCCTGCGATGAAACCTCCATTGTAAGGTACTCTGCCTGATTTGAGCGGACTTCATCAAATATCTCCTGAAGATCATATGCTTCAGGTGTGGTAAGAACAGCTTTTTTCTTTTCTTTGCCTGTCTGAACCTCAACGGTGGTGATGGCTGCGTTTCCTCCGTTTGTATATTCGTTGAAAATATCCGTGAGGAAGAATGTCGTTGTCGTTTTTCCTTTCGTTCCCGTAACTCCTACCGTATTGAATGAACGTGAAGGATAGTTATAGAAAGCCATCGCCGTTATGCTCATTGCCTTTCTGATGTCGGATACTATAATATAAGGCAGATCTGACTCATACTTTTCTGCGGAAAGATATGCTGCTGCGCCCTTCTTCTCCGCATCTGCAAGATATTCCTGCCTGAACTTTGCGCCCTTGCAGGTAAAAAGCGTGCCGCCTTTGACCTTTCTTGAATCAAAAGTAATATTATCTATCAACACATTTTCGCCCGAGACCTCAATAAGAAGTCCTGCTGCTTCAAGTGTGTCAGCTATATCGTAAAAAAACATAAAACTACGCCTCCGTCAGTAAATCATTTTTTCATCCGCAAGCAGATTCAGTATCTTTTCTGCCGCTTCTTCAGCATCAATCTTTTCTGTGTCTATCGTCAGCCATGCATCCTCAGGTGCCTCGTACGGAGCAGTTATTCCGGTGAAATTCTTTATCTCACCTGAACGTGCTTTTCTGTAAAGTCCCTTAGGATCACGTTTTTCGCATTCATCGACCGATGCCTTGACATATATCTCGCAGAAGCTCTCACAGGATGACTTTATTTCGTCACGCATCTGCTTTTCGGGAGAAATGAACGTGCAGAGAGTTATTATTCCCGTTTCTGCAAAAAGCTTTGCAACCTCTCCTGCTCTTCTGATGTTCTCGCGCCTGCCCTCTGCCGTGAAATCGCAATCCTTGTTGAGGCCGAAACGCAGGTTATCTCCGTCAAGTCTCGACACAACGTATCCCATGGAATTGAGTCTCAATTCAAGAATGTTTGCAATAGTCGACTTACCTGCGCCGGAAAGCCCTGTGAACCAAAGAATTGCCCCCTTCTGCCTCTGAAGAAGCACCCTGTCTTCCTTCCGTAGAAGTGATTCATCTCTTGTGATATTGCCGCCGCCGTTTTCGCCATTGCCTGTAACTATTCCACCGCCCGATATCTCGTAGTTGTCTATGATTACGAGCCTTGAGAGGAAGGGATTGTCTGCCGTTGTATCAAACGCAACAGGTCTTTCGGTCCTGATGATGCACTCGCCGACCTCATTCCTGCAGATCTCCGCTTTTTCAGTTCTTTCAAGTGTCGATGCGTCAAGAACTGATTCTATCTTTTCGATTTTTGCATTGACCTTGGCAGTTCCGAGCTTGATTTTGTAAGATGAAACAGTATCAAGAGGCTTTCTTCCGAGCCAGAATATGTTTGCCTTTATTCTGTTTGAAACAATAGGAGCTTTTTCATTTTCCAGCGTTACAACGTCGCCCCTTCTTGCATATATCTGGTCTGTCATTGTAAAGCCGGTCGCTTTTCCCGCAGAAACGCTCTCCTGCGGCTCGGCATTGAACTCTTCGATCGTCCTGACCTTGCTCTTCTTGCCTGAAGGATAAAATACAACCGAATCTCCTACCGAAAGCTTGCCGGTTTCCACTGTTCCTGCAATTATTCTTCTGTCATCACCGTTTGATGTGAACTTGTAAACGTCCTGAACAGGCAGTCTGAGCTCAAGCTTTTCGTTCTGACCGGATGATCTGAACGATTCGAGCTGCTCTATCACAGTTCTGCCGTTATACCACGGCATATTTGCCTTTCCATCAAGTACTATGTTGTCTCCGCACATTCCGCTGACCGGAATGAACGCCTCCGGAATTACATTGATTTCTCTGAGAAATTCGGAATAGCACTTCTTTATCTCTTCGAATCTTTCTTCCGAATAGCCGACAATGTCCATTTTGTTCACAAGGACGGCTATCTGCCTTACTCCGAGCATCGAAAGAAGGTATCCGTGGCGCTTTGAATTCTCCATTATGCCTTCATTGGCATCAATGACCATCAAAGCTGCTTCCGCTCTTGAAGCTCCCGTCACCATATTCTTCAGGAATTCCACGTGTCCGGGTGCATCGAGTATTATATAGTTTCTTTTTTCTGTTGAAAAGAATGCACGTGCGGTATCGATCGTTATTCCCTGCGACTGCTCATCCTTGAGCGCATCGAGAAGAAACGCATATTCAAACGGCTTTGAATTTCTTCTGCATCTTTCCTTTATCTGCTCTATTTTTCCGTCAGGGAGCATATGGTTATCGGCAAGCAGTCTGCCTGTTATCGTGCTTTTGCCGTGATCCACATGGCCTACAATTACTATGTTGACATCTTCCCTGAATTTTACGTTTTTTGCTTTTTCGTTAAGTCTTATCAGATCATCCATACCGTTTACCGTCACATATATCCGCCCTTGCGCAAATCCTCAAGCCCGCCGCCGTCTTCCTTATCCTGCTGTCTGCCGGATCTCTCGGCAACGTTTTTGAGCTTTCCGCTTCTGAGCTCTTCTATTATTTCGTCAACGTTCTTTGCCGTGGAGTCAATAGGCGTTGTGCAAGGCCAACAGCCGAGTGAACGGTAACGTTTTCCATCGCCCTTATCATAATAAAGCGAGACGGTAGGGATTCCTTCCCTGCGGATGTATTCCCAGATATCCACCTCTGTCCAGTCAAGAAGAGGATGTATTCTCACATGTGTGCCGGGCTTGAAGTCGGTTTTATACTGATCCCAGAATTCAGGCGGCTGATTGGCAATATCCCAATCATTCTCAACGCCTCTCGGAGAAAAATATCTTTCCTTTGAGCGGCTGCCCTCTTCGTCTGCTCTCACGCCGGCAATTACTCCCGTATATGGCTTGTTGTCTGCCGATACCTCGTATTTTCCCGTCTCATGATTAAGGCGATAGCGCTTTCCAGTTCCGTTCAGCGTATCCTTCAGAGCCTGAGTTTTGAGGAGCTCACAGCAGCGTATTCTTGAGCAGTTTCCGTCCGGGAAAGTCATTTTTTCGGCAATGGCTTGCTCATTCACTCCGTATATTATATCAAGGTCCCAGAGCATTGCAAGTCTGTCACGGTACTCTATCATTTCCCGTATCTTGTAGCAGGTATCAATGTGAACAAGCGGAAAAGGAACGTGTCCGAAGAACGCCTTTCTCGCCAGCCACAGCATTACCGTGCTGTCCTTACCTATTGACCACAGCATACAGAGGTCCTTGAACTCACTGTATGCTTCACGCAGAATATGAATGCTTCTGCTTTCAAGCTTTTCTATATGATCCATTACCGATTCCCTGTTTATCTTGTTCCCGCAATATGCTTGGCAAGAATTGAAGTCGTGATGCTTCCTATTCCGCCCGGAACAGGCGTTGCTGCCAAAGCTGTTCCGTCTATATCATCAAAATCAACGTCGCCGCACATATTTCCGTTCTCATCGTTGTTTATTCCGACGTCAATCACTATCGTTCCTTCAGAAACATAGTCTTTGTTTATCATCTTTGCTCTGCCTACCGCCGCAACAAGAATATCAGCTCGCTTTGTGATTTCCCTGATATTCTTTGATTTGCTGTGGCATACGGTTACGGTGGCGTTTTCCGCAAGCATGAGCATTGAAAGCGGCTTGCCCACAACAAGGCTTCTTCCGACTATGACAACATTCTTTCCCGAAACATCTATTCCGTAGAACCGAAGCAATTCCATAACCGCCGACGGAGTGCAGGGTGCAAAGCCCGTCCTGTCTCCTGCATAAAGCTTTGCCATATTGACATTTGTCAGCCCGTCAATATCTTTTTCCGGAAGAAGAACGTTCTTGACTTTTTCGCCGTCGATATTCTTCGGAAGAGGCATAAGGAGAAGCACGCCGGTTATCTTTTCGTCTTCATTCAGCTTCTTGATTTCTTCAATCAGATCTTCTTCCGATATCTTTTCATCAAGAATAACATTTCTGACATCTATGCCGACAGACTTCATTCTTTTCGTCGCGCCTGCCTCATAATAAATATCATCAGGCTTCGTGCCCACACGGACAATGGCAAGCGTAAGCGTTTTGCCCTGTGCGCTGAGGCTCTCTGTCTTTGCCTTAACTTCGGCAGATATACCGTCTGCTACCGGCTTTCCCTTGAGCACCGTCATTTTTTCAGTCCTCCAAGTACTTCTTCGTATATTCCGTCAGCTAACATTGAGCCTTCGGAAAGAATCTTCGTCAGCTCTTCATTGAAGCGCTTTGCATTATCCTCATTTTTCATCAGCTTGGTATTGATAAACACGTTCAGAGCCGCGCTTTGAAGTCCTGCCTTCGCTGAAACAGCTCCTACGCCTACATCGCTTATTGCAAGCTTTGAGCACTTGTCCTTTATCGAATCAAGCAGAAGTATTACTTCATATGATGTCTTTGCCGATTCAAACGGTGTTTCAGCCGCCGTCACAAGGCATTTTTCCATTGTTTCAGCCTTGTAAGCCTTCTCATCCTCTGTTGTTTCGGGCAAAGAATACGCCTTTGAAAGCGGAAGGAATGCCACCTCATCCTCTGCGGCAAGCTGAAGAAGCTTTCTCTGCAGATTCTTTGCTTTTTCTGCCGCCATAATAAGCTCTTCCTCAAATTCCTTATATTTTTTCTTGCCTATCGTCAGCTCGCACACCATTGAGCAGAGCGCCGCACCCATCGCAGAAGATACCGATGCCGCACCGCCTCCGCCGGGAGTAGGTGACTTTGATGATAGTTTTTCAATGAATTCTTCTATATTGGTTTCCATTCTGTTGTCCCTTTCTCAGACATTTTTGAAATAATCCTCGCCGAAAAGCTCGACAAAGCGTTGTCTTATCTTTGCCTCCGCTCCTGAATTCTTCGGAATGTAATATTTTTTGCCTATAAGCGGATCGGGCATATACTGCTGAATCGCACGGGAATTCGGATAGTCGTGTGAATATTTATACTGTATCGATTCCTTTCCCTTTATCGCGCCCTCGTAATCCTCGTTCAGGAGATTTTTTGGAACACTTCCTATTTCGACATTGTTCACATCCTCCTGGGCAAGGTTTATACCCATATAAGATGCATTTGACTTCGGCGAGCAGGCAACCATAAGCGCCGCCTCCGCAAGAATTATCCTGCTTTCGGGCCAGCCGACCATCTCCACCGCATGTGCCGCCGCAACTGCAACCTGAAGCGCCACAGGATTGGCAAGTCCGACGTCCTCTGCCGCACATATCATTATTCTTCGTGCTATAAATTCAGGTTTTTCACCTGCTTCTATCATTCTTGCAAGATAATGTAGCACCGCATCAGGCTCCATATAATTTCTCATGCTTTTTATAAAAGCACTTGCAACATCATAGTGATTTTCTCCGGCTTTGTCATATTCCACAAGCCTCTTCTGTATGCACTCCTCGACAACGCCCTTCGTTACGTTCACAATTCCGTTTTCGTCCTTGTCCGTTGTCATCACGGCAAGCTCAAGCGCATTGAGTGCCGACCTTGCATCGCCTCCCGCAAGCCCTGCAAGCTCGCTTATGGCATCCCCCGGCATATTCACATTCATTGCTCCGAGGCCTCTTTCCCTATCCGAAAGAGCCATTCTGATTATTTCCTCAATATCGGAATCCCCGAGCTTCTCAAATCTGAATACAGTGGATCTTGAGAGAAGCGCATTGTTTACACTGTGATACGGGTTTTCTGCCGTAGCGCCTACAAGTATTATTTTGCCTTCTTCGATATACGGAAGAAGTACGTCCTGCTGATTCTTATTCAGCCTGTGGATCTCGTCGAGGAAAAGCACCACTCTTCCCGTCGGATTTTCAAAAGACACAACCGCCTCATCGGCAATGCTCCTTATATCCGATACGCCTGCCGAAACGGCATTGAGCTTGCGAAATATGTGACTTGTCTCATTTGAAATAATTCTTGCAAGTGTTGTCTTTCCCGTTCCCGGAGGGCCGCAAAAAATCACGGAGGACAATCTGTCCGTCTGGATCATACGGTAAAGGAGCTTGCCCTTTCCGACTATATGCTTTTGCCCGACAAATTCATCAAGCTTCTGCGGACGCATTCTTGCCGCAAGCGGAGTATTGTTGTCCATCTTTCCTCCCTGAACAGATCATTCTTTGTTCTTATTATATTTTATCTTTATTTTCTTCTCATTATCGAGTTCTCGGGTATTCTTATATCATACGGCGTGTAAACCGTCTGCTGAGGATGCGGAGCGACCGATATTTCTTCAAAGTTCTCGTCGTAGAGCTTTTCTATTACAAATTCCGTATGTTTACCCTTCGGCGGCATAATTTCAACATGATCGCCGACACGGAAGTTATTTCTCTGCTGAATTTTCAGAAGCTTCCTATCCTCGTCCCAGCCGAGTATCTTACCGATAAAGCCATAATCACGGAAATATGTACTGCTGTCATATGACTGCGACTTTGAGTCCGGCTTTGAGAAGAAAAAGCCTGTTGAAAAAGGTCTGTGGCTCGTTTTGTCGATTTCCGAGAGCCAGTACGGGTCCGTAACAAAATTACCGGGATCCTTTTCGTAAAGGTCGAGTGCTGCTCTGTACTGCTTCGTTACCGTTGCCGTGTAGTTTATCGTTTTCATTCTTCCTTCGATTTTGAAGCTGGAAACGCCTGCTTTGATAAGCTCCGGAATATGTTCTATCATGCAGAGGTCATTTGCATTGAAAATATAAGTGCCTCTGTCATCCTCCATCACGGGCATATATTCTCCCGGTCTCTGCTCCTCAACAACATAATACTTCCAGCGACATGGCTGAGCACACTCACCGTGATTTGCGCCTCTTCCCGTAAGGAAGCTGCTGAGAAGGCACCTGCCTGGATATGAGATGCACATTGCGCCGTGAACAAATGCTTCAAGCTCGCAGTCATCCGGAATGCTGTCTCTTATCATCTTTATATCATCAAGAGATGCTTCCCTTCCGAGGATAACTCTTACCGCACCGAGCTTGTACCACATTCTTGCCGCGGCATAGTTCACCGTGTTTGCCTGCGTGCTCACGTGTATGGGAAGCTCAGGAGCCGACTCTCTCGCTATTGAGAATACTCCGAGATCGGATACTATCGCGGCATCGGCGCCTATTGAATACAAATATCTAAAATATGATGAAAGCTCGGGGATTTCGCGGTTTTCCGCATAAATGTTTACCGTTACATAAACCTTTTTCCCGAGTGAATGAGCAAAGGCTATTGCATCACGGAGCTCATCCTCATCAAAATTATCCGCAAAGGCTCTGAGTCCGAATTTTTTACCTGCCATATAGACGGCATCGGCACCGTAAATGAGAGCCATCTGAAGTCTTTCGAGATTTCCCGCCGGGGAAAGAAGTTCTGTTTTCATATTGATTCACCCATCTTTTTTCTTGCAACGAGAAGTCCGTCGCCGACAGGAAGGAGCATCGTTTCGAGCGTTTCGTCCTGCATCATCCTGTCCAGAAAAACCTTCATTCTTTTTACTATCGTTATTTTTCTTCTGTTTATAAGTGATTTTTCGCTTATCATTCCATAAAAGAGCACATCATCGCACACAATTATTCCGCCGGGAGTGAGCATTCTCAGGCAGTCCTGCATCAGTGAAAGATATTGTGCCTTTGCGGCATCCATAAAAATAAAATCGAATTTGCCGCTCATCAGCGGAAGTATCTCTCCGCTGTCGCCGAGAAAAGAGCTTATTCTTCCCGAAAGGCCGCATTTTTCAAAATTTGCTCTTGCCACGGAAAGCATTTCCTCTTCGCACTCGATAGTTGTTAATTTTGCATTCTCGCCTGCCGCATCGAGCATCGTGATTGCCGAATAGCCTACGCAGGTGCCTATTTCAAGTATGGATTCAGGCTTCTTTTCTCCTATCATCCAACGCAAAAAAGCCTCGACCTGAACTCTTGTTACGGGGAGACTCTTTTTAAGCGCTTCCTCATGAATTTCTTCAAGTAAAAAGCGTCTCGGAGAGGACGCAAACAGCGCCCCCGCCGAGGTTTCTTTGTTTATATAGTCATCTATATAGTCGTAATTTATCCTGTTGCCCATTTTACTGCCTTATTCTTTTCCTTCCTGCAGCTCTTTATAGCGCTTTGCGTATAGATTTGAATAATAGGTATGCTGAGCGTAATCAGAAGTAAATGTATGCGTGCCTGTATCAGGATTCAACGTAAAGTAGAGCATTCCTGCTTTGATATCATCCTCATTCGGATTGAGCACAGCCTTTATTGTCGCAATACCGGGGTTACATATCGGGCCTACCGGAAGTCCCTTGTTCACATATGTGTTGTAGGGGCTGTCTACCGAAGTATCCGTGGTGGAAATTTCAAAGCTGTTGGTTCTGACGATATCATTAAGTGCAAGAGCATAGATAACAGTTGAACATGACTGAAGCGCAATGTTTCTGTCAAGTCTGTTCTTGAAGCATGCCGCACAGCGTGAGTATTCACTTGCATTTGCACCCTCTTTTTCAATAACGGAAGCAAACGTGATGAGCTCATCAAGCGTGTAGCCCTGAGCCGCCGCCTCTTCGAAAATTTCCGAAGAAAGCTTCTTTTCAAAGTTATCGAGCATCTTCTTCATTATCTCTCTCGGAGTCGCATCCGTATAAATCGTATAGGTATCCGGGAAGAGATAGCCCTGAAGAACATATCCGAGTGAATATCTTTCCTGAGGTATTTCAGAAATGAACCAATACTCCGGGAAGTTCTCCGGGATCGCATAATCTATGAATTCCTGTGCAGTGAAGCCTGTCAGTCCCTTTGTTGTTGTCAGATAAGTTGCAATTCTCGATATCGTCCAGCCCTCGGGAATGGTGATGTTTGTGGTAGGAACAGTATTATTGCCTATCAGAAGCTGATCCATTACCTCCTGCATAGTCATATTGTGGCTGAAAATATATCTGCCTGACTGAAGCTTATATGAATTGTTTGAGACATCTACGAAGAGTCTGAAAACGAATGAATTGCTTACAATCTCGTTCTCTTCAAGCAGCTTTGCAATAGAACGAACACCGTATCCGGATGGAATCTCAAGTGTGAATGTCTCCTCATTATCCGGCTGAGGCGGAAGGAAGTAATGCTTTGTAACATAACTGTAAACCTTGGATACTCCCACAACCATTATCAGCAGCGTCGCCGCTACGATAATAAACGGTCTCAAAAATGACACCCAAAGATCCTTGAAGAAATCCTTGAACTTTCTGTAAGATTTTTCTGTCAGCACAGCTATTCACTCTCCTTTTTCCGTTTCACGCTTTGTCAGCGTGTTTCCACTTCAATTTTCATTTCGTTCTTTTCCGTATCAAGCCTTAGGCTGAGACGGATCTTATCCTTTTTTGCGGCATAATCAACGTAATTGTCAGTCACTGACTGCTCCTTCGTTGTTGTGAAGCCCTTTTTGAGGATAAGTCTTATGTAGTCTCCCATATTCTCCGCAGTAAACTCCTTCACGACTATTATCGCAAAATCGTTTCCGTCCACGTCATCAGAAGAAATTGCATTTGTCACAACTCCGTCCACCGGTACAGGCACAGATGCTGCGGCGCCCTTCTGAGGCCATTTTTCTTCGTTCGGATTCTTTTCACCGCATCCGGAAAGGAGCGCGGCAAAAAGAACCATTGCGAAAATGAGAGATAATACTCTTCCTAACGTCTTTTTCATTTTATCTCTGTACTCTGCCGCTAGCATCGCCGCCCATCAGCGTCTTTACCTCTTCAGCGCTTACCATGTTCATATCGCCATGGATCGTGTGCTTGAGTGCTGATGCTGCAACTGCGAATTCGAGTGAGCTCTGCTCATCCATTCCTGAAATGAGACCGTAGATAAGGCCTCCGCCGAATGAATCGCCGCCGCCTACTCTGTCTACGATTCTGAGAGCATACTTCTTTGAGAACATATAGTCCTTGCCGTTATAAAGCATAGCAGACCAGTTGTTATCAGAAGCAGAAATGCTCTCACGGAGAGTGATAGCAACATACTTGAAGTTGAATCTGTCTGCAAGTGCCTTTGCAACGTACTTGTAGCCTTCTCTGTCGAGTTTGCCTGTTGTGATATCTGTTGAAGGAGCCTTGATGCCGAATACGTCATCTGCATCCTCTTCGTTTGCGATGCAAACATCAACGTAATTCATAAGCTCGCCCATAACCTTTGAAGCCTTTTCCTTTGACCAGAGCTTCTTGCGGAAATTGAGGTCACAGCTTACCGTAAGTCCCTTTTCCTTTGCCTTTTTGCAAGCCTCAAGTGTAAGCTCTGCAACATCATCGGAAAGAGCCGGAGTGATGCCTGTAAAGTGGAACCATTCTGCGCCGTCAAAAGCCTTATCCCAGTCAACATCTCCGACCTTTGCTGTTGAAATTGAAGAATGTGCTCTGTCGTAAGTTACCTTTGAAGGACGAACAGATGCGCCCTTTTCGCAGAAATAAATACCTACTCTCTCACCGCCTCTTACGATGAAAGATGTGTCAACGCCGTATCTTCTGCACGCATTGATTGCGGCATCACCTACGTTATTCTTAGGAAGACGTGTAACAAATGCTGCATCAACGCCGTAATTTGCAAGTGAAACAGCTACGTTGCACTCTGCGCCGCCGTATGTTGCTTCAAATGTATCTGTCTGAACTACTCTCAAATATTCCGGAGGAGCAAGTCTGAGCATTACTTCACCGAAAGTTACTACCTTTGCCATATTATCGTACCTTCTTTTCAGTTATAATCAGTTTTATATTATTTCTTTGCGAGCTCTGCTCTTGCTTCGTTGATTTCCTTCATGAAAGCCTTTGCAGTCTCCGTGATCTTGTCATAGTCGCCTGTCTTTGCGCCGGCTGTGAGTGAGCTGCCTGCTGCCATTGCAACAACGCCCGCCTTGACCCATTCCTTTGCATTATCAACGCTTACGCCGCCTGTCGGCATGAGCTTTGCATACGGAAGAGGTCCGAGGATATCCTTGATAATCTTTGTTCCGTAGAGATCTGCCGGGAACACCTTGAGAAGATCTGCACCTGCCTCCATTGCCTGGATAGCTTCCTTGATCGTCATAACGCCCGGAACGCAGAGAACTCTGTATCTGTTGCAAAGACGGATAACATCCTCATTGAGTGCAGGTGAGATGATGAACTGTGCGCCTGCGAGAATAGCGATTCTTGCAGTTTCAGCATCAAGAACCGTGCCTGCGCCGAGGAGAATTTCGCCCTTTGTGTATCTCTTTGCTAGCTGACGGATAACATCATCCGCACCCGGTACCGTGAAAGTGATCTCGATACCTGCTACGCCGCCTGCAATGCAGGCTTCCGTGATTTTTATTGCCTGTTCAGCATCCTTTGCTCTTACAACAGCAACAAGACCGCCGTCACATAATTTCTGAAAAACTTGTTCCTTATCCATACTGATAAACCGTGCCTTTCTTTTGTAAAAACCTATAATACGGCAGATATTTTTGTCTCTGCCGGAATTTTCTCTATCGTATATTATACCCTTTATTGAATGAATTGTCAACAATAAGAGGATAAAATCTTCTTTTTTTCATTTATTATTCAGTTTTGTCTGCAAATAAATGCTCTGCCTTCGAAAAGAGCTCACATATTCTCTCCGTTTTTCCCGTAATGAAGAGATATCCGAGCAATGCCTCAAAGCCCGTTGCAAGGCGATAATCATTTATGCTCTGATTCTTCGGTGAGGTCTGGCTTTTCGCATTCCTGCCCCTTCTGACAACGTTCTTTTCTTCCTCTGTCAGTTCTTCATCAAGTGCCGCCAAAAAAGTCGCCTGTCCTGCCGCATTGACTATCTTTATCGCGCGGTTATTCAGGTGTGACACCGTTTCATGCGTTGATGTTGCAAAATACGTTCTTACCATGAGGTCCATAACGCTGTCGCCTATGTAGGCAAGTGAAAGAGGAGGTATCGTCCTTACATCCACCGAGTTCACCTTCGGCAGAAAGCGTTTCATTTCTTCTGCAAATGATTCTTTTTCCATTGTTCGTCCGTTATTCTTTTCTTATTCCGTCAACGGAGCACATACAAAGCCCGTAAACCTTGCCGGCTCCTGCTTCAATCAAAACCTTTGCGCATTCATTGAGTGATGAGCCCGTAGTCAGAATATCATCCGTCGCAAGCACTGTCTTGCCCTTTACATATTCACGAAATTCGGGATCAAGTTCAAAAGCATTCTCTATATTCTTCATTCTTTCGTTTTTATCGAGGAATGACTGCGGAGTAGTGTTCTTCACTCTTCTAAGGAGAGGTACACATTCAAGGCCGCACGCCTTGGCAAGCTTTCCTGCGAGAAGCTCTGCCTGATTGTAGCCTCTTTTACGCTCCTTTATCCAGTACATCGGAACGTAGGTAACAACATCGCACTCCCACGAAAGCTCTTCATACTTCTTTTTCATTTCTTCTGCGGCAAAGTCGGCAATCCACGGTTCTCCCGAATATTTCAGCTTATGAACAACGTCCTTGACCTTTCCGTCGTAAACGTAAACCGAGGCGGCTTTTTCAAAAAGGAACTCATGCTTTGCACACATCTCGCAGTATGAATCCTCTGCACCCAGACGTCTTCCGCATTTCACACAGACCGGAGCCGTTACCTTGGTAAAAGTCTCCAGGCATTCATCACAAATAACTGCATTTCCGTTTTCCGGTCTGACTCTGCCCCGCCTGCCGCAGGCAATGCACGCATGATCTGCCGGATACAGAATTTTCTTTATCTTACTGAAAATCAATTACATCGTTCCAATCTATAATATTATATTCGTCAACATCGACGTCGTTTCTCGTTTCATCATCATCATTTTTGTCGGAATCATTGCCGGCAGACCTTGCAATATCCTTTTCGATCAGGTCAAACATATTGCCAAGTCCCGTATATCTGACGCCGCGGTAATCATTCTCTACCATATACGAAAGAACTTCTTCTCTTCCGATAAGTATTACAAGCTTTTCCGCTCTCGTGATGCCCGTATAAAGCAAGCTTCTGCTGAAAAGCATATTTGAGCCGCCCGCAAGAGGCATTACCACCACAGGGAACTGATTTCCCTGGCTCTTATGAACCGTCATCGCATATGCAAGCTCCAGCTCATCCAGCCAGGCAAAGCGATAGCATATCCTTTTTCCGTCATCCATTTCAACCTGCATGGATTCATCGTCGTTGTCTATGGAAGTGATCATTCCCATATCGCCGTTGAAAATACCCGTGCCGTCCGAATCGTCCGTTTCCCACTCTATCGTGTAGTTGTTCTTTATCTGCATCACACGGTCACCCTCACGGAAAACCATATCCTTGAACTGATATTCGTTCTTGAATGCATCAGGAGGATTGAGTGCCGCCTGAAGAACCGTATTCAGGTTTATTACTCCTGCAGGGCCTTTTCTTGTAGGTGAAAGCACCTGAATATCTTTGACAGGCTCATAGCCGTAGTAATCATTCAACCTTCTTATCACTGTATCCGAAAGCGTTTCCACTATCTTCTGGGCATCGTTTCGCCTCATAAGGAAGAAGTCGCCCTGTTTTGAGCTGATTACAGGCATCTTTCCGTTATTGATAAGATGTGCGTTTGAAACTATCGTGCTGAGGTTATCCTGTCTGTATATCTCCTCAAGCTTTGTGAAGGGAATTTTGCCGCTTGCAAGGAGATCCGAAAGCACGTTTCCCGGGCCGACAGACGGAAGCTGATCAGCATCCCCTACCAGAATCAGTCTCATTGTCTGTGCCGTTGCCTTCAGAAGGTTGAAAATGAGCATTGTATCGACCATTGACATCTCGTCTATAATCACAACATCGCAGTCAAGCGGATTTGAATCGTTCCTCGAGAATGAGAACATATCTTCGCCGTTGAAATCATATTCAAGCAATCTGTGTATAGTCTGTGCGGAGTGGTCTGTTGTCTCCGACATACGCTTTGCGGCTCTTCCCGTAGGTGCCGCAAGCTCAACAGTTTCGCCGTTTCTCTCAAATATATCGAGCAGGCATTTTATTATTGTCGTTTTTCCCGTACCTGGGCCGCCTGTAATAATGGAAACAGGCTCTCTTGCCGCCATTCTTATTGCTTTCTCCTGCTCGGGGTGAAGCACGATCCCATATGACTTTTCATAGCTCTTTATCGACCTGTCAACGATCTTTTCATCCGTCGGCTTTGATGACAAAAAGCCCGACATCATCGAGAGAAGCTTATTTGCCGTATAGCGCTCGGCATAGTAGAATGCCTCGTAATAAACGGCCTTCTTGCCGTTGTATTCAACAAGTGCAACCTTATTCTTCAGCGCTAGCTCGACGATCGCATTGTGGGCAATTTCCGCCGAAACGCTTGTTGTCTTTCTTATCTGTGCCACAAGCTCTTCTTCCGGAAGATATGTATGGCCTTCGCCGCCTGCGCTCCTCAGAAGATACTGAACACTCGCATTTACTCTCAATGGCGATGTGGGATCAACGCCCATGGTTCTTGCTATTTTATCGGCAGTCTGAAAGCCTACACCTTCAATTTCATCGGCGAGAACGTAAGGATTATCCTTGACTATCTTTATTGCCGCCTTGCCGAATTTATTATAGACCTTCGTGGCAATCACAGGGGTCACACCGTACGTCTGCAAAAAAAGCATGACCTCACGCATACCCTGATTCTTCTGCAATGATTCGATTATGCCTTCAAGCTTCTTTTTTCCGATTCCTTCTATCTCCAGAAGTCTTTCGGTGTGATAATTTATCACATCCATCGTATCGCTGCCGAAATAAGCCACGATCTTCTTTGCCGTGGATTTTCCTATCCCGTAAACGGCGCTTGATGAAAGGTATTTTATTACTCCGTCCTCGGTCGTGGGAAGCATGGTAGTGCAGGTCTCAGCCTTGAACTGTTTTCCGTATTCACGGTGCTCTGTCCACTGCCCGGTAAGCTCAAGTCTTTCGCCTTCCATTGCAAGCGAAAGCGTGTTGCCCACTGCAACGAATTCCGTGCCGTCCTCACCGACAAGTTCAAGAACCGCATAGCCCGTTTCTTCTTTTTTGTATATAACGTGCTCGACCGTCGCCCGTACCGTTTCCAAAGCAATACCTTTCCTTTCCTGTTATTATAAAGCTCCGTATCAGACCGGAGGCAACGTCTTCATAAAATTATTCAGGCAGATGACCAATGCTATGTTGTCGCACCCGAAAATAAACGCTGAAATAAGTGTCTCCTTCATATAATAAGGATCCTTTTTCTCCATGAACGTCATCATCGAGCAGATGATGAACGGAAGCGTCAGCAGGGCGATGAATATGAACACGCCGAAATACCTGAACTCTCCGAAATGAAGTATGAGGGAAAAAGGCGTCAGCGTAAGATAAATGATGGCAACAATTCTCTTCCAGTGCTTCGCAGTCCTGAATCCCGGAAGCCACTTTATAGGCGGAAGATAATTGAAGTCCTTCATCTTTGTCCACTTCTTTTTCTCCTGCGGCGAATTCTGCTTTTTTCCTGCGGAGGAAACTCTTTTTTTCATCTTGCTTTTTGACATAGCCACTCTCCGATATTATGAAAGCTTCTTTGCCTTTTCAAATCCTGCGGTAACGGCATTGATAGTGCCTGCTCTGAAGCCTGCATTCTCAAGCGCCCATACGCCCTCGATCGTTGTTCCTGCAGGGCTGCATACCGCATCCTTGAGCTGACCCGGATGCTTTGCCGTATCCATTGCAAGCTTTGCCGAGCCGAACACCGTCTGCTCTGCGAGAATAAGTGCCTTGTCTCTCGGGAGACCGCATCTCACGCCGCCGTCGGCAAGCGCCTCAATGAACATAAATACATATGCGGGGCCGCTTCCGGAAAGTGCACAGCCTGCATCAATAAGGTTTTCAGGAAGCTGCATAAGCTTTCCTGCCTTTGCGAATGCCTTTTCAAATTCCGCAGTTTCTTCTGCCTTTGTATCTGCATTCGGTGCGAAAAGTATCATTCCCTCGCCCACTGCGGCAGGCATATTCGGCATGATCCTGATGACAGGGCAATTACTCATTCCGAGAACGGAAGTGATCTTGCCTGTTTCAACGCCTGCAAGCATTGAAATAACAGTATATCTGTCCTCTCTTGCAGAAAGAATGTCCTTTATCTCCTCGGCAAGCGCTTCCTTCATCTGCGGCTTTACGCCGAAAACAATAAAGCGTGCCTTTTTTGCGATTTCATTATTTGTTGACGGAACAACTCCAAGCTCGTCCCTGAGTGCATCCGTTTTCTTTGCATCAAAATCCGAAACAAGTATTTCTGCAGGATTCACTGTCTTTGCAACGGCTCTCAGAAGAGCGCCGCCCATATTTCCACAGCCGATAAAACCGAATTTATATTCTGACATAGTTTTCTCCTTATCTTGTCTGACCGTTGCCGTATATTCTGTATTTGTATGTTGTGAGCTCTGCAAGTCCCATAGGGCCTCTTGCGTGGAGCTTCTGGGTCGAAATTCCCATTTCACAGCCGAGTCCGAATTCTCCTCCGTCCGTGAATCTCGTCGAAGCATTGAAATAAACTGCGGCACTGTCAACTCCGTTCATGAAGAATTCCGCATTCTCCGTGTTCTCTGTCACAATAGCTTCGCTGTGATGTGTTGAATGGAGAGAAATATGCCCGACCGCTTCCTCAACGTTTTTTACGATCCTGACCGCAAGAATGTAATTCAGGAATTCAGTATCAAAATCATTCTCACCTGCCGGTGTTCCCTCAATGATTTTTGCCGCAGATTCATCCAGCTTCAGCTCAACTGCCTGTTTATTGTCCCTTATTCTGTCGTCAACAAGCATCTTTTTCAGCTTCGGGAGGAATTCCTCTGCCTTCTTTTCGTGAACGAGAAGCACTTCCTCCGCATTGCATACGGAAGGTCGCTGTGTCTTTGCGTTTTCGATTATCCTGAGCGCCATATCATCATCTGCCGATTCATCCACGAACACATGGCATATGCCTGTTCCGGTTTCTATGCACGGCACCTTTGCATTCTGAACGCAGGCGGAAATAAGTCCCTTGCCACCTCTCGGAATGAGCAGATCCACATATCCTACGGCAGTCATAAGCTCGTTTGCGCTGTTTCTTGAGGTATCCTGGATCAGGTTGATTGCATCCGGAGTAACATCTGCCTCTTCAAGGCCTTTTTTCATCGCATTGACGATGGCATTTGCCGATCTGAATGCCTCCTTGCCGCTCCTGAGCACTGCAACGTTGGAGCTTTTGAGGCAGAGTGCGGCGGCATCAGACGTAACATTCGGTCTGCTTTCATAAATTATTGCCACCACGCCGAGCGGAACGCTTGTTTTTCTGATAATAAGTCCATTCGGACGGCTGACCTCGCTCAATATTCTTCCCACAGGGTCTTCCAGCTTTGCCACATCCCTGATGCCGTCAGCCATTCCCTTGATTCTCTTCTCGTCGAGCCTGAGTCTGTCCACCATTACGGAATTCATGGTATCCTTCACTGCTTCAACGTCCTCTTTGTTTGCCGCGAGTATAGCATCGCAATTTGTCTCAAGAGCCTTTGCCATAAGAAGAAGTGCATTGTTCTTCTTTTCAGGCGATATATTCATAAGAGCCTTTGCAGCCTTTGCTTTTTCGAGTATTTCAAGCGTTGTCATTCGTTTTCTCCGATAAAAATCTTGTTCCGACTTTCTTTCCGTCAAATATATCGTAAAGAAGTCCCGGGTTTGCTCCGTTTGCAATTATCATATCGCATCCGTTTGAAGTACATATCTGTGCGGCGCGAAGTTTTGTTTTCATTCCGCCTGTGCCGAGTGTCGATCCCTTGCCGCCTGCAAGAGAAAGGATGTCGTCATCTATCACGGGGACCGTGTCAATGAGCTCTGCATCGGGATTCTTGTGCGGATCGGCAGTATAAAGTCCGTCTATATCCGAAAGAAGCACCAGCAAATCAGCCTTCGTGCTTACGGCGACCAATGCCGCAAGTGTATCGTTATCGCCGACGGCAATTTCTTCCGTTGCGACGGTATCGTTCTCGTTTATGATGGGGAGAGCGCCGAGCTCAAGAAGCTTCGAAACGGTATTGCTGAAATTATCGTGTCTTTCAGGGCTCCTCATGTCGTCGCCGGTAAGAAGTATCTGTGCGACAGTATGATTATACTCTGAAAAGAGCTTGTCATAAACGTACATAAGCTCGCACTGTCCGACCGCCGCAGCCGCCTGCTTTGTAGGCATATCCTCGGGGCGTGATTTGAGTGAAAGCTTGCCTGTTCCCATGCCGATCGCGCCTGATGAAACAAGTATTATTTCATTGCCGGCGTTCTTGAGATCGCTCATTACCTTGCAGAGCTCTTCCACTCTTCTGATGTTTATTCTGCCCGTTGAATGGGCAAGAGTTGACGTTCCGACCTTAATTACGGTTTTCATGTTTTCCTCCCTGAAAAAAAATCCTTATTGTTATATTGTACCACACAAAATGAGTATAGTCAACCGTTTTTTCTTTGCGGACAAAATGAGCCCCGTCGACTGTTAATCCGACGGTGCTTGGTTCTATGACAACCGATTGGGTTTCATACACTGCAAGCTTTGTTTAATTAATTCAGGGCAGTTCCACTGCATTATTCTGAAAAACAGCATATTTTTTCAATACTGATTTATCAAACCATGTTTCATGACGGTTCAAATTAAAATCAACTGTATCTTGTGCGATACTTGAATCATATTCACCTGTATTTTGTACGGTGTCTGAATCAAAAGTACCTGCAGTCTGTGCAATATCTAAACCAATAGCAACAGCAATAATAATTGATAAACAAATTACTATGATACTCTTATTTTTTTATCGTTGATTTTTGTCGGTGTGAATTTTTATTTCTAAACAATGCCGTCTGCATTATCTGCCAACATAATTACTGCAATGGAATCACGTCTTTTTTAGTTGCATTCTGAATAAATCATATTTTTTTCGGAACATTTGCGGCTTTTTTCCCTCTGAACCGTCCTCTGTGATTTCATTATACATATCCAAGCTGTTTTTGCCAATGTATTTTTCCTGAAATCTGCGTATTTTTCAATACATTTTAAGTTCATCTTATTTTCAGAAAAGATTTTTGCATTTTATAAAAAAAGTGCTTGACAAATTTCGGAAACAATGCTATAATATACGTGTTCTTTTGAGAGAACGCCTGTGGGAGTATAGCTCAGCTGGGAGAGCATCTGCCTTACAAGCAGAGGGTCATAGGTTCGAGTCCTATTGTTCCCACCAAGACAGAATCGCTTTTATCGCAAGATAGAAGCGATTTTTTTATGCTGTAACACCCATTGCCTGTAATCTTTTTTCTTTATTTTTTCTATCATCTTGCTTTTTTTCGGTTTTAATGATACAATTAATATATACATTTTTACTTTTTCAAGGAGCTGTCATTACTATGAGTCAAATTGAATTATACGTATCTCCGTTTGGAAACGATTCTGCTTCAGGATCTGCCGAAGCACCTTTTTGTACTCCGCAGAGAGCAATAGATGAAGTCAAAGCATTACGTTCCGCCTGCCCGGAAAGCCCTGTCACGGTAACCTTTTCTGCAGGAGACTACGAAGTAAAGCATATATCATTTTCGGAGGAACATTCAGGAAGCGAATCCGCTCCCGTAACCTACAAAGCAAAGGGGGACGGAGAGGTTCTTTTCAACGGCGGTACAAGGCTTCTGAATTCCTGCTTTGAAAAGCTTGCCGACGAAAGCGTTCTTTCAAGGCTTGCTCCCGAAGCAAGAAAACACGTTCTCGTCTGCGACCTCAAAAAGTACGGCATAACCTATGAAGATATAGGGCCGGTTTATTCCGTAGGCTCAGCAGCAAGGCAAAAACAGCACGAAGGCATTTCCGGCAACAACTGCGAATTTTTCTGGAATGGCACGAGGCTTTCATCTGCAAGATATCCGGACAATTCAATGAAGCCGTTTTTATCTGTGGTCGAAGAAGGCGATGCCAAAAACCTCGTTCCGGGCGTACTTGAGCTTGACGAAGATATGTTCTCAAGGATAAAAAAGTGGAAAGAGCCAGAAAAGGCATGGATGTTCGCATATTTCAAATACACATGGGCAGATTCTTCAACGCCTATCGCCGAATTCGATATGGCAAACAACACCGTAAAGCCTGCCCACTCGGCAACATACGGCTACGGACTAGACAAAGGCAGATATTATTTCTTCAACGTGCTTGAAGAGCTTGATGCTCCGGGCGAATATTATATCGACAGAGAAAAGATGCTTCTTTATGTTTATCCGCCGGTCGGCGAGGAAGATAAGGATGCTCTCATTTCGATCTCTACAGAAATTCAGATAAGCGGCGAGCTTTCACACACCACGTTTGAAGGCATAACTTTTGCAGGAGTGAGGAACGACGTTATAAGCCTTGCGGGCAACTGTCTGACTTTCAGAAATTGTATGATAATGAATTCATACGGCTGGGCAATGAGGATCAACGGCTATCATGATACAGTTACCGGCTGTGAAATCTGCTCAATGGGCAGAGGCGGCGTATCCATCAGCGGCGGCGACAGAGCAACCCTCACTCATTCAGAAAATCTCGTTGAAAACTGCTATATTCACAATTTCAGCGAGGTTTACAAGACATATCAGCAGGCAGTATTTCTTATCGGCTGCGGCGCCACGATGATCCACAACGAAATTGCCTATGCTCCTCATCTGGCATTCTCATATACAGGTAACGAACACGTTCTTGCTTATAACTATATTCATGACGTTGTGCGTGAATGCGAGGATGCAGGCGCACTCTATGTCGGCGGAGACTGGTCAAGCACAGGCGATGAGATAAAATACAATTATTTCAAGAACATAGGCACTGATTTCGGCGACTGCAAAGCCATTTATTTTGACGACGGCATGTCAAACGGTCTGGTTTACGGAAACATAGTTGATAACTGCTCAGGCTGGGCGCTCAATTTCGGCGGCGGCTTCGGAATCACAGTGGAAAACAATCTCGTTATATCCACCTCTGTCCCGTTGCATTACGATCAGCGGTTGGGCAGAGGCGGTTGGGACAGCCGTCTTAAGCTTGTAGCTGCACCGAACGGCGGACTCTGGGAAAGCCTTAGGCGTGTTCCGTACAAGTCCGAGCTTTACAGAAAAAAATATCCGCTTCTTTCTCAGCTCACAGAAGCACAGCCTGATATTGACGATAAATTTTTCCCGGGAAATCCTGGTAATTCAGTTGTCAGACACAATCTTTTCATAGGGCCATGCTCTGACGAGAGCTGCTGGAATGTAACAGAGGATGTTTACCGTTACTCTGATGTTTCAGATAATTATTCTTACAGAACAAGGGACGAAATTCTCTGCAAAGGCACCTTCAGTACAATCAATACTCCAGAAGGTTTTGAAGACCTGCAGGAGCATTTTGAAAAAATAGGCAGATACGGACATCAGCCGAAGCCTATTGACTACATACACAACGGCTATGAAAAAGTTACTCTGCCGGACGGTTCGGTTTACGAGGGCGACTGGGTGCTTAACAAAATGCAAGGCATGGGCAAGCGTGTATGGCAGGACGGTGCCGAATTTGAAGGTGAGTGGAGCAAGGGGCATATAGGCAGGAACGGCAGAATGAAGTTTGCCGACGGCAGAATATACGAAGGTCAGTGGTACCTTGACGTTCCGTGTGATGACGGCGTTATGACATATCCTGACGGAGGCAGATACGAGGGCTATGTTGAAGACGGACAGCGAAACAGGCACGGTGTTATGACATATCCCGACGGTTCTGTTTATGACGGCGAATGGTTCAGGGATAAGCCCCACGGAAAAGGAATCTATACTTCACCCGACGGCACAACCACCGAAGGCGAATGGGTAAAAGGCGTTCTCAGGCAATAAAGCCTGTCCGACAATACTACCCAAACATTAAAAGATCAAATAAGGAGCAACTTTATGTTTGCAAAAGACACAATAATAAATGGAATACTTGAAAATAAGCTCATCGTAATAGTAAGAGGCATTCCGAAGGAAAAGCTGATACCTCTGGGTGAAGCAATGTATGAGGGCGGAGTCCGTTTCATGGAACTCACATACGATGCTTCCGGCAAACAGCCTTATTCCGAAAACGCCGAAAATATTGAAATGCTTGTAAAGCATTTCGGCGACAGAATGTCGATCGGCGCCGGCACAGTGCTTAATCCGGAGCAGGTAAGAATGACCTGCAATGCAGGCGGTCAGTTCATAATCTCGCCTGATGTTTGCGAGGAAGTAATCAAGGAGACAAACAAGCTCTCCCTCGTATCAATCCCCGGTGCCTTCACTGCAACCGAAGCTCAGACGGCACACAAATTCGGTGCCGACTTCGTGAAGCTCTTCCCTGCATCATCTCTCGGTCCGGATTATTTCAAGCTACTGACCACGCCTCTTTCTCATATCAGAATGCTTGCAGTCGGCGGTGTTACGACAGATACATTGCCTGCTTACTTTGCGGCAGGAGCCGTCGGAACCGGAATCAGCTCCGGAATCGTGAATAAAGCGCTTATCGGCAAAAACGATTTTGCGGGAATCACCGTTCTTGCAAAGAATTTCACAGATGTAATAAAGAGCTGCAAAAAATAACGATCAAAAAGCCTGAGAAGAAATCAATTCTTCTCAGGCTTTTTTTATTCTTTTATCTTGACATTTGCGTCTCCGAGTATGCTTTTCAGCTCAACCCGAAGCTCTGTGGAAATATCCACCCAGTTATCGCGATCCGCAAGATACAATGCCTTTTTTTCTCCGACAACAAGCTTCACGGGGACATTTCCGGGATGCTTTTTGAGTATCGGTTTTATTATTTCCTCAAAGCTGCCCATCTGCCGATCCGAAAGCTTTAAGAACAGTACGGCTTTTCTGTCCTTCTCAAGCACTCTTATCCTGTCTGCCAGAATCTTTACGCCTTCCTCATCCTTGTACGATGTTTTTCCGTCAACGATGATCAGGCTGTCATTCGTCAGAAGCTCTCCGTATTTTTCCACTACCTTCGGGAATGCTATCACTTCCACCGTGCCGAACTTGTCTTCAAGTGTCACAAAGCGCATAAGCTGTTTCTTCTTTGTCGAAATCTGCTTTACTGCCGTTACAACGCCCGCAATCGACACATCCATGCCGTCAAATGCAGATGTATCTATATTGGAAAGCTCCGCCTGAGACTCATCA
Source organism: Clostridia bacterium (assembly GCA_045627045.1). Lineage (GTDB taxonomy): Bacteria > Bacillota > Clostridia > HGM11327 > HGM11327 > SIG351. The sequence continues at coordinate 128,993 of JAZQMY010000024.1, forward strand.
TCCGAGGATGCCTTGTTGACCTCGGCAAAAAGAGCCGTTGTTTCGAGGCCCTTCATTGCCTCCTCGTATTCATCGAGAGGATGGCCGGAAATAAATATTCCGGTGTACTCCTTTTCCATACGGAGACGGACGTCTATCGGGAATTCCTCCACATCCGGGAAATCTATATCTATCAGATCATCCGGCTTATCGTCCTCTTCAAGCATATCAAATATGCTGAACTGAAGATCATTCTGATCCGCATTCATTCTGTGGTATGCATCAAGCGTCTTTTCATAAACCATAAGAAGCTGTGAACGCTTGTTGCCGAAGCCGTCAAATGCGCCGCACTTGATGAGAGCTTCAACCACACGCTTGTTTGATGAAAGCTTGCCGGCACGCTTGCAGAAATCGGAGAAGTTCTTATAATCTCCGTGCTCTTTTCTTTCGTTCACTATCTCTTCAACAGCCTGCGAGCCTACACCCTTGAGCGCATTGAATCCGAACACAATATTATTTCCGTCCGGCACAAAGTTTCCTTCGCTTCGGTTTATATCCGGCTTGATGATCTGAATTCCGCGCTTTTTGCAGTATTCAATGTATTCTGCCGCCTTCTCCATCTTATCCGTAACGCTTGAAATAAGTGCGGACATATAATCAACGAAGTAGTAATACCTGAGGTAAGCCGTCCAGTAGCTCACAACGGCATAGGATGCCGCATGGGCTTTATTGAATGCGTACTCTGCGAACTTTATCATCTCATCAAAAATTTCGTTCGCCTTCTCCTCCGAAACGCCGTTTCTCACGGCTCCGTTCACGGTCACCACGCCGTTCTCATCCGTAATCCCGTGGATAAAGTTGATTCTTTCCTTCTCCATTACAGACATCTTTTTCTTCGCCATAGCTCTTCTGACAAGGTCAGATCTGCCATAGGAATAGCCTGCAACGTCACGCACTATCTGCATTACCTGTTCCTGATATATCATAACACCGTACGATACGTCCAGAATAGGCTCAAGGCATTTATCCGTATATCTGATATTGCCAGGATTTGCTCTGTTTTCAAGATAACGCGGTATCTGATCCATAGGGCCCGGTCTGTAAAGTGCAATTCCGGCGATGATATCTTCTATGTTTCTCGGCTGAAGTCTCGTGAAAAACGAAGTCATGCCGCCGCTTTCGAGCTGGAAAACACCCGTGCAGTCGCCCTTGCATATCGAATCAAAAACATCGGGATCATCAAACTTTATTTCATCAAGTCTGAGATCCTTATTGTATTTTCTGTTGATTTCCCTTACCGTATCGCCTATTACCGCAATATTTCTGAGTCCGAGGATATCTATCTTGAGAAGTCCGAGCTCTTCAAGAAGTCCCATCGTGTACTGCGTAGTCACGGATTCGGACGTAACCGAAAGCGGAACATAATGCGATATCGGATCCTTCGTGACCACGATGCCCGATGCGTGCACGGAAGCGTGTCTTGGAAGTCCCTCAAGTCTCCTTGACATATCTATCAGCTGACGCACCTTATCATCCTCATCAATGGCTGTTCTCAGCTGGGAATTCATCTCAATGGCTTTATCTATCGTGATATTCAGGTCGGTAGGGATCATCTTTGCGACTCTGTCCACCTGCTGATACGGTATTGCAAGCGCTCTGCCTACATCACGCACCACCGCCCTTGCCTTCATTCGTCCGTAGGTTACTATCATCGCAACGTTTTCATGGCCGTATTTTGATATGATGTATTCGATAACCTCCTGACGTCTTGCATCAGCAAAGTCAAGGTCGATATCAGGCATGCTTACTCTCTCCGGATTCAGGAATCTCTCAAAGAGAAGCTTGTATTTGATAGGATCTATTGCCGTTATTCCGAGTGTATATGCAACAACGCTCGATGCACCGCTTCCTCTTCCGGGGCCTACGGAAATTCCAACGCTTTCCGAGTGGTGTTTCAGATCGTCAACTATAAGGAAGTAGTCAACGTAGCCCATATTTTTTATCGTTGAAAGCTCATAATCGAGCCTCGTCTTTATTTCATCCGAAAGGACTTCGCCGTACCTTTTTCTTGCGCCGTTATAGCATCTGTATTTCAGGTACTCGAATGCATCCGTCCAACCCTCCGGGAGCTTGAATTCGGGAAGATGCTTGTGTTTGAAATCGAATTCAACATTGCATCTGTGCGCAATCTTGTATGTGTTCTCAAGTGCTTCCGGGTGATCGGCAAATATTGCCGCCATTTCCTCAGGGGATTTAAGATAGAATTCGTTGGTTTCAAACTGCATTCTGTCGGGATCATCCACCGTTTTCAGCGTCTGGATACAAAGCATTACCGCCTGGGCTTCCCAGTCTTCCTTGTTCATATAATGAACGTCGTTGGTAGCCACAAGATCAATATCGAGCTTTTCAGACATTCTGATGAGAGCCTCGTTTACCGTCTTCTGCTCCTCAATGCCGTGATCCTGAAGCTCAAGGAAGAAATTATCCCTGCCGAATATCCTTTTGAGTCTCAAAGCAAGCTTTTCCGCCTCATCTTCTCTTCCGTTCATTATGAACTGCGGAATATCGCCGCCCAGGCAGGCACTCAGGCAGATGATTCCCTCGCTGTACTTTTCAAGCAGATCGTAATCCGTTCTCGGCTTATAATAAAAGCCTTCCGTATACGCAAGGGATACTATATTTATCAGGTTATCGTATCCTTTCTGATTTTCAGCCAAAAGAACAAGGTGAGAATAGTCTGAATTCATAGCCGTCTTATCGTGCATATTTCCTTTGGTAACATAGACCTCACAGCCTATCACCGGATGCACTCCCGCCGCAGTTGCCGCCTTATAAAACTCAACTGCGCCGTACATTACGCCGTGGTCTGTTATGGCGACAGAGTCCATTCCGAGCTCCTTGCATCTCTTCATAAGCTCGTCTATTCTTGTCATGCCGTCAAGCAGGCTGTATTCAGTGTGTAAATGTAAGTGGGTAAAATTCATTTTCTCGCCTTTTGTAAGTTTTTCAGAGGTCACCCTCGTAACCGAGCTCCTCTGCCATTTCCTGTATTTTCTTCAGTCTGTGATTAACTCCGGACTTTCCTATCGGAGGATCCAGCTCTTCGCCCATTTCCGCAAGGCTCATTCCGGGATCCTCGCACCTCAGCTCTGCAACAAGCCGCAGCGGCTCGGGAAGTCCCTTCCAGCCCTTCTTTGAGACTACAAACTCTATCATTTCCTTCTGTCTGAGTCCGGTTTCTATTGATTTATTCTGATTTGCAAAGTCGCAATTCATGAGTCTTGTGACCTTGTTCTTTATGTCTTTGTTTATTCTAATGTTTTCATAATCGAAGAGAGTGGATGAAGCGCCTGATGCACGGAGCACATCTCCGATGCACTCGGAGTCCTTGAGGTAGACCATATAATAGCCTTTTCTTTCAAGAATTTTGCTTCTGATGTCTCTCTCATTGAGGTAATCGTTGAAGGTCTGTGCAAAATCGGCATCATAAATCACGAATTCCATATGATTGTATTTCGTGGGATCACTTACAGAGCCTGCGCCCTCAAAAACGCCCCTCAAAAACGCGTTGCTGCAGTTTTCACATTTGAGAAGCTTGTGCCAATCCTTATGGCTTATCGTTGAGAAGCCTTCCTCGTTTTCGGAAAGTATTGTGGTGTCCTCAAGAAGCCTTCTTACCGACTGACTTTCGTAAAAAGTAATAATATACTTATTCTGCTTTTTCAGACGCATACTTTTTGATACGCACACATCAACGTTGATATCATAAAGCGACTTTGCAAGCTCTATTATCTTATGAGCAACATTGTTCTCCTGAAGAACGATGCTGAGTTCAAGGCGCATTCTCCCCTTGAGCACAATTCTGCCGCAGGTCAGAAGCAATGCCGAAAGCTCCGCAAGCCTGCAACATTCCTTTTCCGATTTCATTCTTGATATTTCTCTTCTGACATCGCCTGAAAAAGACATTTATTACTGATCCTCTCCTAAAATAATAACTTCTGTCTCAATTTCAATTAAAAACTTCTCAAATACTCTCTGTTTCACAGTTTCTATAAGATTCAATACATCCTTTGCCGTTGCATTATTGATATTGACGATGAAGTTTGCATGAAGCATTGAAACCTGTGCGCCGCCGGAGGTCGTTCCCTTGAGGCCTGCTTCTTCTATGAGCTTGCCGATGAACTGTCCCTCAGGACGTTTGAACACACTGCCGCAGCTCGGCAGATTGAGCGGCTGCATTGACTTTCTCTTTGCAGTCAGGATATCCATTTTCTCCTTTATTTCAGGCTTTTCAGCCGGAGCAAGCTCCATTTCGCCCGAAAGGACTATAAGATTCCTGTCCCTGACAACGCTCTGCCTGTATCCGAAGCCAAGCTCCTCGCCTTCTATCTGAAAAACGTTTCCGTCCTTGTCAAGAACAGTTATGCTCTTCACAATATCAGCCATATGGCCGCCGTACGCTCCTGCATTCATTGTGATCGCACCGCCGATGGAGCCCGGTATTCCGCACGCAAACTCAAGACCGGAAAGGCTTCTGTTATATGCTTTTTTCACCACCGAGGAAAGAATAGCTCCGGCTTCTGCCTTGACTGTGTTCCCCGAAAATGTTACCTTTGAAAGCTTATTTGATATTTTGATCACTGCGCCTCTGATGCCGCCGTCCCTGACGAGCACATTGGAGCCGTTTCCTATCACATAGAACGGCACAGAATTTTCTCTGCAAACAGAGATTAGTTTTTTGATTTGTTCAATATTATCCGGCAAAAGCATTACATCGGCAGGCCCGCCGATCCTGTATGAGGTATGCTTTGACATAGGCTCATTCAGAATAATCGAGTCTTCCTCAAGTATGCCGGAAAAAAGAGATATATAATCCGTCACTGATAATGTTCCCTTCTCTTTTTTGTTTTTCCATATGAAATGCTCCGGCAAGCGTACAAATTTTTTTACGTTTGCCGTAGCATTCCGTTCAGCTCGTTCAGAGAAGCTTCCCATCGTAATATGAAAAGCTTCTCTGCCGAAAAAGTTCTTTTATCAGTCTCCGAGCATAGCTGCGCCTACTATGCCTGCATCGTTGCCCATCTGAGCAGGAACGATTCTTGCATGAGGAACATCCTTATAGAATACATGATCTTCGTAGCACTTTCTTACTGCGTCAAAGAGGAAGTCTCCTGCACCCGCAACACCACCGCCGATTGCAATGATATCCGGATCGAAGATATTCTCGATATTGATAAGACCAACCGTAATGTATTCTACGTACTGATCAAATATTTCGCAAGCTGTCTTGTCGCCTGCCTTTGCGGCATCAATAACTACTCTTGCAGTTACCTTGTTTACATCGCCCTTTGCGAGAGTGTAGATAAGAGACTGGCTGTCTCTTGCCATAGCTGCCTTACCTTCACGGATGAGAGCAGTAGCAGAGCCGTATCTTTCCCAGCAGCCCTTGTTGCCGCATGAGCACTGAATGCCGTCTGCAACGATTGTCATATGTCCGATTTCTGCGCCTACGCCGTGTGAACCGCCGTAAAGCTTGCCGTTGATAACGATACCGCCGCCAATGCCTGTGCCGAGCGTTACAGTAACTGAATTCTGATAACCCTTGCAAGCACCGCAGGTATACTCTGCATATGCTGCAACGTTTGCATCGTTATCTGCATAAACAGGAACGTTTATGTACTTCTGGAGTTCCTTTGTAAGCGGAACGTTTCTCCACTGCAGGTTGTTTGAGAAAACTACATAACCGTTGAGAACTGCACCGGGGGAGCCGATACCTACTGACTCAATGTCAGCAACAGTGATGCCCTGCTTTGCAATGAGATCGTTTACAAGCTTGCCCATATCTGCAACGATCTCTTCAAAAGGTCTTGACGCGAGCGTCGGAGTTGATCCGGAAAGAATGATCTTTCCTTCTTCGTTTACGATTCCGGCAGCGATGTTTGTGCCGCCGAGATCTACACCAATTTTATACATGTTTAACCCTCCGTTAAATATATAATACTGATTATCATTTTTATGATAACATATTAATCATTTGAATTTTTTGCCAGGTTGGCTTCTATTACTCTATTGTTGAGCTCTTCCGCAGCATTATAGCCCATCTTCTTGAGACGTTCGTTTCTTGCCGCCACCTCAAGCACAGATGCCATATTCCTTCCCGGTCTTACCGGAATTGTCACGCACGGCACCATGATTCCGAGTATTTCATGATATTCCCTTGCCATTCCGAGACGCTCGTATGTTTTTTCGGGGTCCCAGTTTTCAAGCTTTACCACAAGGTCTATCTCTTTTTTGTCAACAACAGAGCCTATTCCGAACATTGACTTTACATCAATGATTCCTATTCCCCTTATCTCCATAAAGTACTTGATAAGCTCAGGAGACTGCGCCACGAGCATTCCGCCGTGCTTTCTCTGTATTTTCACAGCATCGTCGGCAACAAGCTTTGAACCTCTCTCGAGGAGCTCAAGAGCCGTTTCGCTTTTTCCCACTCCGCTCTGACCGAGGATCATGACGCCTTGTCCGAAAATGTCAAGCATTACTCCGTGAACGGTAGTTGAAGGAAGCAGATTATCATCAATATACGATATCAGCTCCTGGATCACTTCAGTTGTGGCCTTGCCCGACCTGAAAAGCGGTATATCATACTTTTTCGCGGCATTCTTTATGCAATCCGGGATTTCAAGATTCCTCGTTATAACAAGGAACGGCAATCCGTGTTCAAAGTAATCATTTACTCTTTTGTTTCTTTCATTCTCGGGAAGATGCGCTATATAGCTCATTTCAACCATGCCGATTACCTGTGCTCTGCGCTCGGCATAAAATTCGAAGTAGCCTGTCAACTGAAGTCCGGGACGGTTGAAATTGCTGTTCGGGATATCCACCGTCTTCTTTTCTCCGATATATATTGTCTCAAGCTCAAGAGTCTTGGTCATATCCTCAAGATTTATTATTCCCACGGTGTTATCCTCCTGTATATTCTTTGATTTTCTTTGCAAGCAGAGGCGTTATGCCGGGTATTTCACAAAGCTCCTCTTCGCTTGCCTTCTTTATATCTCCGACAGTCCTGTATTTCTGCATGATCGCCCTTCTCTTTTTGGGGCCTACTCCGGGAATATCCTCAACAACGGAAATAAGGCTTGTCTTTTCTCTCAATAATTTATTGTATGTTATGGCAAAGCGGTGTGATTCGTCACGCACTCTCTGCAGAAGCTGAAGTGCGCCGTTATCCTTCGGCAATACTATCGGATCTTCGGAATAAAGCGTATAAATCTCTTCATCCCGCTTTGCAAGGCTTATCATTTCTATGCCTTCAATGCCCATTGCCTTCATAGCTTCGCTCGCAAACCTGAGCTGACCCTTGCCGCCGTCGATCAGGATAAGATCGGGTTTTTTGCCGAATGTATCCTCATCTCCGTCAAGATGTGAGAATCTTCTCGTCAGCGTTTCGTTCATGCTTCTGAAGTCATCTATCTTACCTATTACGGATTTGATCCTGAAATGCCTGTAATCGCTCTTTTTCGGTCTGCCGTTTTCAAAAACCACCATCGACGATACCGTTGACGTTCCCTGAAGTGTTGAAATATCGTAGCCCTCAATCCTCAGCGGAAGCTTATCCATTCCGAGTATCTCCATGAGCTGTTCCACCTCGGTGTTTCTTCTGTCAACGTGTGCGTTGAGCTTTTCCACGGCGTTCTTCTTTGCAAGGAGAAGCAGCTGCTTCTTTTCGCCCCTCTGCGGACAAATCAGGTCAACAGTCCCTTTTCTTTTGCCCGAAAGCCATGAACATATGTCAGATGCAAATTCAGGCATCGTCTCAACCAGTATCTCCCTCGGAATATCATCCGTTGTGGAATAATACTGCGTCATATATGATGAGATAATTTCCTCCGGAGTATCTTCGTCCTGCTTTTTCAGCACGAAATCCACTGCATTCAGAAGCTTTGAGCCTCTTATGCTCAGGAGCACAACGTACGCACTCGATACTGAGCTTGCCAGTGCAATGATATCAACGTTCTTATTGTCAGTGCCGAAAACCTGTCTTCTCTCCGAGAGAGACTTCAGCGACTGTATGCTATCCCTTATCTTTGCAGCTCTCTCAAATTCAAGCTCATCGGAGGCTTCCAGCATTTCATCGGTAAGCTTTTTTATTACGTCATTTTCTCTTCCCTTGAGAAAATCCGTAATAGAAGCTATATTTTCATTATATTTTTCTTCTGAAATATCAAAAGCACACGGTGCGGGGCATTCCCCGAGTGTGTAGAAAAGACAAGGTCTTTTTGCCTTCTTTTCGCCGACGATCTGCTTTGTGCAGGTTCTGAAGGGGAAAACCCTTCTCAACGTTTTGACAGAGCGCCTGACGTCATCCGCACAGGAATACGGGCCAAAGTAAGTATCGGAGGAATTTATGTTTCTTGTGTAATAAATTCTCGGATATTTGCTTGAGGTCTCGATGCAGATGTAGGGATAGGTCTTATTGTCCTTGAGAAGAATATTATATTTCGGAAGATACTTCTTTATAAGATTGCATTCAAGAAGAAGTGCATCCTGCACCGATCCAGTCACAACGAAATCGATCGATTCTATCTGCGGCACCATCTTCTCAACAGTCGCTCTTCCGTCGCCCGTTTCCGAAAAATATTGCTTCACTCGGTTTCTGAGGCATTGAGCCTTTCCGACGTATATAACTTCACCGTCTTTGTTGCGATAGATATATACTCCGGGTTCTTCCGGCAGATTGGCAAGAATTTTTTCAATATTTTCCATCATAAGGGGCTTATACTCTCAAGAGTGTTTAATGTTTCATATTATATTATATCACAAATTGGAAACTTATCAACATATTTTTTTATATTTTTTGCGTCACGATCGTTTTATGGCATTAAATTATCCTCTTACTCATAGAATAAAAGCAAAAGGAAGGTTAAAATATGAAAAACAATATCCAGAAAATCATTTATCCGGCGCTTACATCCGTTCTGCTGATACTGATAGGATTCCTTGCCGGAAGGCTCTTCTACACAGTTTCAAACGAAGATCCGCTTCATTACAGCCTTGTAAAGCCGCTTGTCTACGATGCCACCACGGGCGTACTTATTGAAGGAGCTTCCGTCACTTCCGCCGAAAGCGGCATAACATACGTTACTGACGGAACAGGCTCCACAGACTGGATCCCTCTTTACTATTCATCAGACGAAGAGCTCGTTCTGAGCACATTCATCGCTTCGGCATCGGGCTATAAAACCACACTTCTCTATATGGCAGCCGAAACAGGAAAAGACCCGCTGAACGGGCCTCTGATATATATGTTCCCGGGAGACAACTCTTCATCCGTAAGCATTGTATCTGCTCCGTCAGACGAGTATTCAAAGAAACTGCGTGAGCGCTTCAGGTAACAGACACTATTCTCTTTGAATAAATCTTCTTCACTGCCTTTATTGCGGTAATCTGAATCAACACCGCAAGCGCGGAGTATACAGCCTTTGCCGCTCCTCCGAAAACAGCCGACAGGCTCACAACGCCGCAATCAAGCAGAAGCAGGATATTTCCCGAGCCCGATGCCTTGTATTTTTTCTGAAGCGAAAGTGCCAGTGTATCCGTGCCGCCTGTGGATGCGCCTGCAAAGAGCACTGTTCCGAGGCCTGTTCCCATAAGGAGTCCGCCTGCTATCGCACAGACAAGACCGTTTCCGGGTGCTCTGAAGGATGGCAGAACATCCATCAGCACTGATGCCACTGCGAGCATGAAAAATGTCCTGAACACGAATTCTCTGCCAAGCATTCTGCGTGCAAAAATAAAAATCGGTATATTCAGCAAAAGCGTAAGTATTCCCGTCTTTATCGGGATGAAGCCCGACAGAATAACCGAAAGGCCTCCGATTCCTCCCGGAGCCAACCCCTCCGGTATAAAAAAGCAGGCATACGCAAGTGACGTCAGCGCCGTGCCTGCAAGCATCATTATTTTGTCTGTCAGATCTGTCCTGAAAAATACCTTCACCAAGCTCACCACCCCTGAATAATATGTGCTGAGAGCAAAAACTCACGCTTCTATTCTATTCAATAAAAAGAATAGCTATTACGGTAATTTTTTCTGCTCATCCTTCACGTTTTCAGAAAGGGAAACATTATGGCTATATTAGGAAATTGCGGTGATAACAACAATCTCATATGGATAATTCTTCTCTCCCAGCTTCTCTCCTCCGGCAACTGCGGATGCTCCGGCAGATGCTCAGATGATGGCTGCGGATGCTCTTCCTGTCAGGGCAATAACGATCTTATCATGCTGATACTCATTCTCCTTCTCCTCTCGGGCAGCGATAACGGTCTGGGAAGCATTTTCAACTGACAAAACAAAAAACCGGCTGATTTCTCAGTCGGTTTCTCATTATTGTTTTTTATCTATCAGTTTTTCTTGTAAAGAACGATCTCACGCATTTCAACCCATGTATAGTTTTCATCATTTCCATACATTGTGGTCTCAATTGAAAGAATATACCATGAGTATGCTCCCGGATTTGCTACTTCGTAAACAGGTGTCTGAACGCCTTCATATACTATGTAGTCTTCACCGTTACGCTCGTCAAGAAGAACAAATGTTTCAGGATCAAGGTTTTTATCGTTTGTTCCGTAGAGTTTCCAGCAGTAAGGAGCAGAAAGCGGATTTCCGATAACCATTGAATATGCATCGACCTGATAAGGCTTCTTGAGTTTAAAATCAAAGCTGATGCTTTCATAAGTATCAGGTGCCCACTGGAGAGTCATCATGCAGCCGTGATTACTTGTATCTGAAACGTCATTATCGAAAACGAGCTTCGGGATCTCGCCTTCACGCGCAGGATCCATCAGCGTCATCTTTGGTGAAATTAATCCGTTAAGCACGGTGTACTTTTCTGTATCAACCGGATCAGGTGCTACGTTGAGACCGACACAGTCACCGTCAATGCCATAGAATATGAGATCTCCGCACTGAAGCATATCAGGATTGCCGTTATTCTCTGTGATCTCAATTCTGAAATACTGATAGTATCCGGGCTTGTCGATCGTGAATTCAGCTGAAACAGCGCCTGCCTCTGTCGGGAGGTCTGCGTTTGTTACTTCTGCAATAAGGTCCTCGTCTGTCATTGTATATGTCATTGATCCGTAAATCTTCCAGCTCTTAGGCATAGCCGTGTAATCCGGAGAAGTTGTGAGCGTGTATGTTACAGGCTTAACAGGAGCATACGAGTAAACGATAACATATGTTGATGTATAGCCGATCATCTGGAGGTATGTTTCCGGCGTGCCATCAAACATTCTTGATGCCTTGATTATTGCATCCCAGTTTTCCGCAGGTCTTGATTCAACCTCAGGTGTTCTTGCCTGTGTTCCATAAAGGATCGATGTAAGATTTACCTTGCCGTTTTCATCAGCTGCAGGCTGTTCATACTGGGGTGCTTCGTTTACAGGCACAACTACCAACGGGATATCAATATCAGGTGTAGGTGTTGCATCGGGTGTTGCTTCGGGTGTGTTATCCGGCTCATCAGGAGTAGGTGTAACATCTGCAGGTGTTGCATCAGGTGTGTTATCCGGAGCTTTTGTCTCTTCAGGAGCACATGCACACGCAGCAAACAAGCATGAAATCACAAGCAAAACCGCAATCAATGTCTTTAATGTGTTTTTCATTTTTTTCCTTTCTTTCGGCTACTTTTGCCATTTTGGATAATTATAATCCCATTGTATTTTTTTGTCAACAGGTATATACGTTTTTGATTCATTTTTACAATAAAAAGCCCCCAAATCATTCGATTCGAGGGCCTAATATACAACATTTTCTATTTTTTCCGTTTTTCTGATTGCAGAACATCCACTGTTCCGTCAGGCAAGTCTGAAGCGAAGCCTATATGCCACGCCTCTTCTTGTCGCCCAGTTTGTCCCCACAACATACACATTTCCGTCAACGATGTTTATGCTTTCCGGCTCTACGGAATCCGGAAGAGAAAGCTTCATCAGTCTCCTGAACTTGCATTCCCAGTCAAATATCCATATATCGGCAGAAAATCCGTTCTGTGATGAGCGGACGAAGTAAATGCCGTTTTCGTCGGCAAACACGCCCTGAGAAAGAGAATTGGGCGGAGTGGCGACCCTATGGATCAGCGGCTTGAAATCCGCGTCCCAGACATCAAGAGTCTGACCTGCCCATTCGCCCGAAGCGTACTGATCCTTTGCGGCGCAGTAAGCCATTGAAAAGAACGGATACTCAAGATCACCGGTCTTTGTTATTTCAAACGTATCCGGATCAACGAATGAATATCTGTTGTAATGTCCTTCCGGTGACTGGCAGTGTGTTACTACAAGCCTGTCAATCTTTGAATTGTATGTAATATTGTTTGCGTGATCAAGCATCAGCTCTCCGCTTTCCCTCAGTATGTTTCCATCGGGATCAAGCTCAAGAAGCTTTGTCAGCTCATGGCCTGTTTCATCCTTGAGAGTTGCCGCAATGATATATTTTTTTCCGTCATAGTATCCTCCCTGGATCGTAACGAATCTCTCATCCGAGCAGGCGAAGTCAAAAAGTGTCTCGCCTTCCGCAACGTACATTGCCCACGGCGAAAGCTCGCGTATATCGTACGTCTCGGCAACCGGCACGGGAGTCGGCGTAGGAGACGGCTTCGGTGTCTTGGACGGCTTCGGTGTCTTTGTCGGCCTGACGGTCGGTGTAGCCGTAGGGATCAAAGTTTCCTCGGGAGTTGCCGTATTTTCGGGTGTGCATCCTGCCGATACCACGATGCAGGTAAATGCAAGAAGAGTTACGGTAAATAATCTAAGTATTTTTTTCATAACATTATGCCTTTCAGATATTACTGTATCATATTATAAGATTTTTGCATAATTTTGTCAATATGAAAACACATTTTCTCCGATAGTATCCTTTTGCAAATAAAAAAAGCAGGGATCTCTCCCTGCCTGTTTTCCTTATAATTACTTTCCGGAGGCCTTCTTTGCGTTTTCATCCGTCATAAGGAGCGTAAGCTCTGCCCATTCAGGGCTGAGCCAGTTCTCATCGTTTCCGAACTGATCATCGTAAACACGGATTATGTAATACTGGTATGCTCCCGGATTCTGGATTACAAATACATCCGTTTCGGCGTATTTATACGTTGGCATATCGACATATTCTCTTGAGTCTACAAGATACATATTTTCAGGAGTCATCTTCTTGTCATCCGTTCCGTAGAGCTCCCACTTTGCAGGGCATCCCCAGGGATCACTCAATGTATATCTGTATGCATCTATCTGAACCTTCTGCTTGAAGGCAAAGAAGAAATCCACATACTCAGAATCTTGCGCATACTGGCAGTTGACCCATGTTCTTGTCTCGATATCGCAGTCAAAAAGGTTTGTGAGCGGGTTTTCCGTCTGCGGGAAAGGATCTGCAAGGAGAAGTCTCATATTGATCGCGCCGTTGAGAATCGTGTAGCCGTCAAGAGAGCTGTTGAACTTCTCGTAATCGCCAATGCAGTCGCCGTCTTTTCCGTAAAGGTAAAGATTACTGAGTCGGAAATCATCCGTCTTTCCTGCTGACTCTTCAAATACTATCTTGTAGTAATTGTAATAACTCGGTTCGCTGATTTCAAACAATTCGGATTCTTCTCCGCTTGCCAGAGGAAGCTCAACATTCGTCCTCTCATCAAGCAGGACCTGATCATTATAGGAAATAGTATTTGCTCCGTAAAGCTTCCATGAAGAAGGTCTGTCATTTCCGTCCGGATCATCCGTAATGTCAGTAACGAAAGAATAATTTGATACCTTTATGGGCACTGTTGTTGCAAAAATAACCGTTATCGGCTTGCAATCAAAGAGGTACATACGTCCGTCGCCGAAAATATTCTGCGGCTTATTCTGATCGACCCACATTTCAACGCTTCTGCAGGTATTTAGGTTAGCCACAAAGTCTATTCTTACAAGTCCGTTTTCACCGGGCTCAGGCTGAACGATAGGCTCAAGCTCTTTTGTTTCAAGCGTAACCTCAGGGATCACGAGCGGCTTGGGTGTCGGAGTAGGAGCAGGTGTTTCGCTTGCTTCCGGCTCATTTGTTGCTTCGGGAGGAGTGGTAGGTTCTTCATCTGTCGGTGCAGGAGTGGTATTTTCCGTAGGAGCAACTGTCTCTGATGCTTTCGGTGTGCAACCGCATATTGACACAAGAAGTGCTGCCGCAATGATCATTATCAGTATTGTTCTGTGCTTCCTTAACATTTTATTTTCCTTTCTGTCGAGTATTTTTTAAGCTCAACACTTCAATTATAATATTTATAGCTCATTTTGTCAATAAATGACGAATAATTTTTGCTTTGGTCTCACTTGCTTACATTCTCATTCTTCATGAGAAGCGTGAGATCTCTCCATGAGACATACAGCCAGTTTTCATCGTTTCCTATACAAACTTCCTCATAGACCCTGAGCTTATAATATTTGTATGATCCCTTGTTCTGTATTTCAAACACATCCGTTTCTGCATAATCGTAGCCAGGCATTGCTTCTTGTGTGTGCGTGTCGATAGCCACAACAACATCGTCGGTCAGTTTTTTATCATTTGATCCAAACAACGTCCATGTTACGGGACAACCTGTTTCATAGGTAGTGAATCTGTAGGCGTCTATTTGTACCGGCTGCTTGAAGGCAAATATAAAGTCAACGTATTCCGCTTCCTTGGCATATTGGCAATTTACTCTCGAGCGAGTTTCAATATCACAGTCATAAAGACCTGAAATGCCAAGATCCGCTTGCGGAAAAGGCTCTACAAGGCTCATCTTCGTATTGAGTGCGCCGTTCATTATCGTGTAAGCTTCAATAGAGCTGTCAAATAAAATATAATCCCCTACACAGTTTCCGTCCTCTCCGTAAAAATTTATATCATCAAATTCGACAGTATCCGTGTTTCCTGCAGACTTTTCAAATACAAGTCTGTAAAACTCGTAATAATCAGGATTTTCTATCTCAAAAAGTTCTGATTCAATACCGTTCTCCATTGGAAGCTCTATGTTTTCTCTCGCATCAAGAAGCACCTCGTCTTTATGATTCGACAGATTTGATCCGTACAGCTTCCATGATGCCGGTCTGTTTGCGCCCGTGTCGTCACTCACAAGCTGCGTTACAAATGAATAATCCGTTATCCGAATTTTTACCTTAGTATAGAATCTCAGCGTAACAGGTAGCCCCTGATCAAACTTAACATACGAATCTTCTCTGTCTCCGAACGCATTATCCGGCTTATATGGGTCGTCTACCCAATACTCCACTGTTCTTCTCGTCCCTGCCGGTATTATCGGATTCAGGAACACCTTGCCGTTTTCCCCTGCCTCCGGTTGAAGCACAGGCTCAAGCGTTTTTGTCTCAATTGATATTTCCGGCAACACCAGGGGTTGTATCTCAGGCGTAGGTGAGGGTGTAGGTGCAGATGAAGGTGTTGGCTCCGGTTCTGCTGTCGGCTCCGGAGACGGAGTTTCATGTACGTCTTCCGAAGGAACAGGTGTTTCTGTAGGTTTTTCTGAAATCCTCGGTGTGCAACCACATACAGCAACCAACAGTGCTGATGCAAGCAAAAGACCGAGTATCGTTCTGAATGTCTTTTTCATTGTCATTTTCCTTTCTTCATATAGACTATCTGCATTTTTCGGTTTTATAAAGCACAGATATTGCTTAAATAACAAAAAGGCGCAAAATAATTATACTTTGCGGCTTCTTGTTTATTGAATTTCTCTTGTTTATCAGTTCTTCTGAAGAAGAGTGATTTCTCTCCAGCCCGGACACATCCAGCCTTCGTCATTGCCGTACATTGTGCTGTATACCTTGATCTTATAGTATTTGTAAGCACCCGGGTTCTGAATTTTGTAAACCTCTGTCTCTGCATAATCGTAATTCAGCATATTCATATTTTTTCTGTCATCTATCAGAACCTCATTTTCAAAGTTACTCTTGGTATCTGCATAAATTTCCCAGTTTGTCGGTATTTCCTGACTGATTGCCAATGTAAATCTGTATGCATCAATCTGCACATTCTGTTTGAATGCAAAAATGAACTCAATGTACTCAAAATCCTGTGTATACTGTCCGCAGACAAACTCAGATGTCTCAATGTCGCAGTCGAAAATCAGCTTTACATCAGCAGCCTGAGGATCCGGGAAGCATACAAACATTCTCTCGTTAAGAGCGCCGTTAAGGATAGTGTAGCCTTCCAGTGAGCTGTCGGCCTTAACATAATCCTTGATGCAGTTGCCTGCTTCGCCGTAAAGTCTGATGTCATCAAGCTCGTAACCGATTTCGTTTCCGACGGATTCTGTTACAACGAGTTTATAGAATGTATAATATTCAGGTGAAGCGATTTCAAAATTCATTTCTCCGCCGTCAACATTCGGGAGCTCGACTCCGCTTCTTTCATCTATAAGGACCTCGTCCTCATATGTTGAAAGGTTTGCGGCATAAAGTTTCCATGAAGTCGGTCTGTTGTTGCCTTCAGGATCGTTTTTGAGAGATGTTACGAATGTGTAATCAGTGATTCTTGACGGTGCCATCGTGCTGAAAATAACCGTAATAGGCATTTCCTTCTCAAGAATACTTACCGTGTTCTCTCTATCCGTAAGGAACATCATATAAGCCTTGTACGGATCGGGAGCAAAGAATCCGACTGTACGGGGAGTCGTGCTCTCGATAGCGGCATTAAGAAGCACCTTGCCGTTTTCATCTGCCTCAGGCAGAGTGAAAAGATCGGGTTCCTTCGTTTCAACCGTTCTTGCAGGAATGTCAAGTGGCTTCGGCGTAGGTGTCGGTTCAGCAGGGTCTGATGTTGGATTATTTGTCGGTTCGTTTGTAGGCTCGATCGTCGGCTCGATCGTCGGAGTTGTATCCGGTGCAGCCGTAGGGGCATCGGAAGGAGTGCCGTTGCAGCCTGTAAAAGCAATCAAACACGCCATCGCAAGAATTATTGCAATAATAACTGATAATTTTTTCTTCATGGATTTCTTCTCCTTACCATTGTTCTTAGCAGACTCTGTCTGCCTTTTTTTCTTTATAAAAACAGCATTTTCCGAACGGTAATGCTATATTTTATTTTCCTATGTTCTCGTTCTTTGCGAGGAGTGTCAGCTCTCTCCATGACGGATTAAGCCAGTTTTCATCATTACCGCTGATGTACAAACCTCATCTTGAAACAGCAGGCACCGGGCTCAATATCGGTCTGAGTAGTTTTCTCACTGTCATTTTCTTACTTGTTGCACATATTCACACTCATTTGTGTTACTATTTCAATTATATAATTTGTAGCTGTAATTGTCAATAAAAAAGTTGCAAAAAATCAATTTTTTTTGCAACTTTTTCGCTCTTTCTTTGTAAAGTTTTTGTTAAGTTTCTTAAAACTTTATTTTCCTACATTTTCATTCTTTGCAAGGAGTGTCAACTCTCTCCATGACGGATTAAGCCAGTTTTCATCGTTGCCGCCAAATACATCTCTGTATACCCTGAGCATATAGTATTTGAAAGCGCCCGGATTCTGCACTACAAATACGTCAGATTCCGCATAATCATAGCCCGGCATTGCCGCATTTGTATGTGCATCCACCACGACAACGTTCTCATCTGCAAACTTCTTATCATTTGAGCCTAAAAGCTCCCAAGTTACAGGGCAACCTATCTCTGCCGTTGTAAATCTGAAGGCATCTATCTGTACCTCCTGCTTGAAAGAAAATGTGAAATCTACATATTCTGATTCTTTTGAATACTGACAATTCACAGTACAATAGGTATCAATATCACAATCGTAAAGGTTGGTAGGTGGTAGTTCTCTCTGCGGGAAGGGTTCAATAAAGCACATTCTCGTATTGAGTGCACCGTTCAGGATGGTGTAGCCTTCGAGTGAACTGTTATAATAGATATAATCGCCTATGCAGTTTCCGTCTTCTCCGTAGATATTCATATCGTCGAATTCAACCGTCTGTGTGTTTCCTGCCGACCTCTCAAAAACTATCCTGTAAAACTGATAATAATCAGGAGATTCTATCGCAAAAAGCTCGGATTCTTTGCCGTTTTCCATAGGAAGCTCAACGTCTTCCCTTGCGTCAAGAAGCACCTCATCCTCAAAATTTGAAAGGTTGGCACCGTAAAGTTTCCATGTTGCAGGTCTGTTTGCGCCTGTCTCATCGCTTACGAGCTGGGTAACAAATGAGTAATCCGTAAGTCTTATCTTTACTTCCGCAAAGAATTTCATCGTAACAGGCAAGCCCTGATCAAGCATTACATAATCGCCTGCAATGCTTCCAAAAGCATTGTACGGCTTATATGGGTCATCCACCCAGTACTCTACCGTACGCCTTGACTGCGCCGGTATAACCGAATTCAGAAGCACTTTGCCGTTTTCACCAACCGCAGGCTGCAAAACCGGCTCTTGTGGCCTTGTTTCAACAGATACTTCAGGTATCTCCAGCGGCTTCGGTGTAGCAACCGGTGTAGGTGTAAGCTCAGGCTCTTGTGTCTGTCCGGGTGTTTCTTCAGGCGAACCGGTAGGTCTGATGTCTGTAGGAGCAGGTGTTTCAGCAGGATTCTCTGATTCTTTCGGTGTGCAGCCGCATATTGATATGGCAAGTACAGCCGCAAGCATCAGGATAAGCATTGTTCTGAGTGTTTTTCTCATTGTTAACTACCTTTCTTATTGCACAGATTTGCGTATGTTTTTACGCTTGTGATTTTATTATATAATCAATAGCTGTAATTGTCAATAACATTTTTACAGAATTTCAAAAAAATTAACACCGTTTTCACATCAATTCTTCACTTATCATGTTATTTTCTTTATCATTCTGATTTTCAGTCTCCTTCATCGGCCCTCATCCCCCGGCCGCAGTTCAGCCAGAATAATATATATACGATTTCATTATATTATCTTCGGCAGAACAGCAGAACAAAAAAATCCCGCAAAATAAATTTGCGGGATTCGTGTTTTTTCTTTTAGGCGGAATTACTTCTTTGAAAGGAAAGAAAGTTCTCTCCACTCAGGGCTCATCCAGTTTTCATCGTTGCTGTACATATCGTCATAGATTCTCACGATGTAATATCTGTACTCAACAGGGTTTGCTATTTCAAATACATCTGATTCACCATAATCATAGCAAGGCATTGAAACGTTTCTCTTTGAATCAAGCTTTACCTGATTTTCATAGTTTGAGTTATCTGCACCGATAATATCCCATGATACAGGGCAGCCATGAGGTGAAGAAATTGTGAATCTGTATGCATCAATCTGAACAGGCTTCTTGAATGCAAACATAACGTCGAGGTATGTAGCATCCTGAGCATACTGGAAGCACTCGAATGTTGAAGTTTCGATATCGTTATCGAAGTAAGCAAAGAGGTCAGTTGATGTTCTGAGGTACGGGTTAGGTTCTGCAATAACTACTCTCTTGTTGATCTGGTCGTTGAGAACTGTGTAGCCTGAGATATCGCTGTTGAACTTAACATAGTCGCCTACACAATCACTGTCGGCACCATAAAGGTAAATTCCGTTGAGCTGCATAGTGTCTGTCATGCCTGCATTCTCTGTAAATACTATCTTATAGAACTGATAGTATCCGGGGTTGCTGATTTCGAAGTTGTCTGATACTCCGAGGTGTTCTGCAGAAACATTTGCGTTTGTTCTTTCGTCGAGAAGAACTTCATCGCTCATGTTTGAAATAGTAGCGCCGTAAAGCTTCCATGTTACAGGTCTGTTGTTCGCATTGTCATCATCTGTTGTATCCGTAAGGAAAGAATAGTTTGTAACCTTAATCGGTACCAATGAAGCAAAAACAACAGTAAGCGGCTTGCAGTGCTCAATAATCATTTTTGTTGAAGTATCCTGATTGAAAAGCTTGTTTGCCTTGTTTGCATCTGACCACATTTCAAGTGAACGGATAGTAACCTTCTGAATGAGAGTGTTAAGCAAAACAACGCCGTTTTCGTCTGCCTGAGGCTGAACAACAGGATCAAGCTTCTTTGTTGCAACAACGTTTGCTGCAGGTGTAGCTTCGGGAGTTGCTTCAGGTGTTGCTTCCGGTGTTGCTTCAGGTGTAGCTTCAGGTGTTGCTTCGGGTGTTGCTTCCGGTGTTGCTTCGGGAGTAGCTTCGGGTGTTGCTTCCGGCGTCTCTTCAGGTGTCGGAGTTACAACAGGTGTTTCATCCGGTGCCTTCGTAGGAGCTACGGTAGCAGTCGGATCAGATGAGCAGCCGGCAGCAGTTGCAAGACATGCAACTACCAGAATGGCTGCTATGAGAAGTCTGAATAACTTTTTCATATTTAATAATTCCTTTCTTCTGTTCTCTTATTATAAAGAACATTTTTATTATTATATACATTTTATCAATTTTTGTCAATAATAAAAATGCCTGCAAAACAAAAATATTTTACAGGCATCATCGTTTTTTACTATTTTATTCTAGTTTATTCCATTTTTATTACTTTTTTACAAGCAATGTAAGCTCTGCAAGGTCAGGGCACAAGCAGTTCTCATCGTTACCGAACATTACTTTATATACTCTGAGAACGTAATACTTGTAATCACCCTTCTTTTGGAGCTCGAATACATTTGATTCTGAGAGGTGATAGCAAGGCATTGATTCATTCTCGTGGTAGTCGAGAAGAGTGAGTGCATTGTCAGGATCATCCATCCAGTTCTTATCGTCTGTACCATAGAAAGCCCATGTTACAGGTGTGCTGTACGCATCAATGCTTGTGAATCTGTATGCATCAAACGTTGTGGACTTCTTGAAAGCAAACATGAAGTCAACATAAGGATAGAGAGGATTGCCTTCTTCATCAACTTGTTCTCTTGTATACTGAGTATTTACCCAAGCATGTGTTTCGAGGTTGTTATCGAAGAAATCCTTTACCTGTGTAGCCTGAGGATCCGGGATAGCCATGCACATTCTTGTGTTGATCCAGCTGTTTACTACTGCATAATCGGAAATATCGGAATCGAACAGAACGTAATCGCCTACGCAGTCGCCGTCAGCACCGTAAAGTGTGATGCCGTTCAATTCGTAAATACCTGAATTTCCTGCAGTTGCAAGGAACTCAATCTTGTAGAACTGATAATATGCAGGTTCTGCAAGAGAAATAACTTCTGAATGCTCGAGGTGACCTGCAGGAGTATTGAAGTTTGTCTGCTCGTCAATAAGTACCTGGTCAGAGTAGTTGGAGATGTTTGCACCGTAAAGCTTCCATGATACAGGTCTGTTGTTTCCGGCTTCATCGTTTGTAAGGTCTGTGATAAAGTCATATCCTGTGAGCTTGAGCGGAACGGAAGATGCAAATACTACTGTAAGGCCTGTGTCCTTGTCATAGTACATTCTTGAATCGCTCTTGCCGTCAAAGAGTCTGTTAGGCTTGCTTGAGTCTACCCAATCCTCAAGAGAACGGATCGTTGTTCTCTCGATGAGAGTATTGAGCACTACTACGCCGTTCTCATCAGCCTGAGGCTGTACAACCGGTTCAGGTATGCTTTCTACTGCTGTATCTGTCGGAAGGGGAGTAGCTTCGGGAGTTGCTTCGGGAGTTGCTTCCGGAGTAGCTTCGGGTTCCTTTGTTGAATCGACATCGGGAGTAGGAGTTGCCTCTCCTGCTGTTTCAGTCGGAGTAGGCTCGGGTGTTTTTTCCGGCTCAGTTGATGCAGGTGAGCAAGCAGCTGCCGCAAAAAGGCATGTAATTGCAAGCAAAGCCGCAATAATACATTTGATCGTTTTGTTCATAAAAAAACCTTCCTTTTTTAGTATGGTATTTCGAAATATACCGTTATTTTTTATTATACCATTTTAGTTATATTTGTCAATATCATATTTTGCACTTTTTGCACAAATATTAAATTCGTATCCCAAATAAACAATATTTGTTTCTGCTCTGCTCTTTATTTTGTCAGTCATAAATTTTTCTGTTGCAAAAAAAGAAGATTTATAGTATAATAAAGTCAAAGTCAGTCAAAATATAATTTTGCAGAGTGTTTTCTCTGCGGAAAGGACGTTCACTATCATGCAGAATACGAGTGATATAATCGAATTATTCTTAAAAGACCTCATTTCAAGGCAAAACGGTGAGCTTGAGCTGAAAAGGAACGAACTTGCAGGGCAATTCAACTGCGCCCCATCCCAGATAAACTACGTTCTCGCCACACGTTTTTCAATAAACAGAGGCTATATCGTGACAAGCAGAAAAGGCGGCGGCGGATATATCAGGATAACAAGCATTGACATGTCAAAGCACGATTATATACTGCATATCATAAATCAGATCGGTGACACCATCAGCCACGCAGAAGCAATCCAGATAATAAATGGTCTCTACGAAAGAGGAATAGTCTCCACCCGTGAAGCAAAGCTGATGATATGCGGACTGAATGACGATACCCCCGGAAGCTTTTCCGAGGAAGAATGCAGGAAAAGAGCCGAAGCACTCAACGCCATGATGCTTGTGCTTATCAACAATGACGAAGACAATTAATCGAAAAGGACGGTCGACAAATAAATGATGTGCCAGCTTTGCGGGCAGAGGCCCGCTGCAGTCTGTCTTAACATAGATCTTAACGGACAAAGAATACAGCAATATATATGCGACGAATGCGCAGAAGAACGCAAGCTGAAGGAGAATCCCTCTCCCGCCGCTGTTCTTGCGCTCGTCAACGAAATAAAGAAGAGACAGGAAGAGGAAAAGGTCGCAGAGCCTGACAAATTCTGTTCATCCTGCGGAACTGCCTTCTCTCAATTCAAAAAATCAGGCTTTCTCGGTTGTCCCGAATGCTACAAATGCTTTGCCGAGGAACTGATTCCTTTTCTCGACAAAATAACAAAGCCTCTTGCTGCTCCCGAAGAGGAAAAATCAGCTCCTCTGTGCGACACAAGGCTGTTAAAGCTTCAGCTTCTCCAGAAGAGGGCAATAGAAAGTGAAAACTATGAGGAAGCGGCAAAGCTTCGTGATGAGATCGCCGCATTGAGGAATCCTTCCGGGGTGACAGACAATGAATAAGGAAGACGAATACAAATACGTTCTCAACACAACGGTAAGGTTCTTCAGGAATGTTGAAGATGTGCCGTTTGCAGGCAAATTCTCCGGAGACGATGCAGAGGATATAAACACTCACGCCAAAGCCGCCTGCGAGGATATCTGGGGAGACAACGTTTGCGAATATAATATAAATAATGTAGATAAAGCAGAGCTTGCTTCATGGTATGACAGAAATTTCTGTCAGGTCAGCTCCGACCCGACATCATACGGCAGGTATATCTTTACCGATCCTGCAGAAGAGGCTTTTGTCCTCACAAACGAAGCCGAACATATTTTCGTTCAGGCAAAGGAGGATTCGTTTCTTCCCGAAAGAGCATTCAATAAAGCAACAGAGCTTGTCAATTCTCTTTCATCACGCATTCCTTTCGTCGTATCCTCCGAAAACGGATTTCTTACGGCGAATCCATACGTTTCAGGTGCGGCAATGAAGGTCTCATTTCTCCTTCACCTGCCTGCGCTCTCCATCGGCCCCAGGCTCGGAAAGCTGAGCGACGAGCTTGCCGCAAACGGGATCTCCGTCAAAAGCTTTTACAGTGAAAACAGAAAAGCCTTCGGTGCATTCTGGCAGATAAACAACCTGTGGACGAGAGGCGTCACAGAATCGGAAATACTTGAAATAACAAAAAAATCAGCTTTACAGCTTATCGAAGCGGAGGAAGAAGCAAGATCGGAGTTTATTGGGAAAAACAGGATCTTCCTTGAGGATCTCGCATGGAGATCTCTCGGTCTGCTCTCTTCGGCAAGGAAGCTTGAGATGAGAGAATTCATGTCAAACTTCTCAAACGTACGCCTTGCCGCATCGCTCGGTATGTTTGACATTGCCCCCGATATGCTCGGTGAAATCATGCTTCACGCAATGGACGGATATTTGATAAACTATACCCGTCTTAACGGAATTCCCGAAACGGAAAATTCCGCAGTCGTAAGGGCACGCATCATAAGGGAGGAGCTCTCCCCCATATTCAGAAAGGCTTTGCTTTAAGCCGGAAAGGATAAAATGGAAATATTCAATTATATGTCCCCAAATGCAAAGAAGGTAATGGACAGTGCCGCAGAGGAAGCACGCCTCCAGAAGCAGAACTTCGTGGGTACGGAGCATATTCTGCTTGCCCTTCTGCATGAGGATTCGGACGTTTCGTTCATATTCAAAGAAACAGGCATAACGCTTGATGAGGTCAGAGAAAAGCTCAACGAGGAGAACAAGCTCAGTGAGGTAATATTCACGAACATCATCTCCTACACCGCAAGAGCAAAGGCTGTCCTCCAGAAGTGTGTCAGCCGCGCAAAGCTTCTTCAGGATCCTGTCATCAAAACAGAAGACATTGCAATAGCGCTTCTTGAGGATTCCGATTCAAGAGCAGTAAAATGTCTTGCAGGCCTCGGGAAGGATGCAAAGGAGCTTCTCAAAACATTCATCGACCTTTACGGTGAGCCGAAAAAAGACAATCCGTCAGCGCAAAAGGCGGCTCCCGAGAAAAAGGATCAGAGTCTTCTCCAGAAGTACACAAAGAATCTCTGTTTGAGCGCCGCAAAGGGACTTCTTGATCCTGTGATAGGAAGAGAAAACGAAATAAACAGAATCCTTCAGATCCTTTGCCGCAGGACAAAAAACAATCCCGTGCTTATCGGTGAACCGGGTGTCGGCAAGACAGTGATCGTGGAAGGACTCGCCCAGGAGATCGTCAAGGGAAACGTACCCGAAATAATCAAGGGCAAGCAGATACGCTCTCTTGAGCTTGGTGAGCTAGTGGCAGGCTCAAAGTTCAGAGGTGAATTTGAGGAAAGAGTATTCACGATACTTGAAGAAGTCAAGTCTGCCGGGAATATTATTCTCTTCATTGATGAAATACACACTCTCGTCGGTGCAGGTGCATCCGAGGGCTCCCTCGATGCCGCCAATATCCTCAAGCCGGTGCTTTCACGCGGCGAAATACAGGTCATCGGCGCAACA
Organism: Clostridia bacterium; assembly: GCA_045627045.1. GTDB lineage: Bacteria > Bacillota > Clostridia > HGM11327 > HGM11327 > SIG351. Next base: position 153,977 of record JAZQMY010000024.1, read on the forward strand.
ACCACAAAAGAATATAAAAAGCACATTGAAAAGGATGTCGCTCTCGAAAGGCGTTTCCAGCCCATCACCGTAAATGAGCCGTCCTTCGATGAGACCGTAAAAATACTGGAAGGTCTCCGTTCAAGATACGAAGAGCATCACGGCGTTGAAATCACGGATGAAGCGATCAGAAGCGCCGTCACTCTCACTCAGCGTTATATTTCGGACAGATTTCTTCCCGACAAGGCAATCGACGTGATAGACGAAGCATCCAGCCGCACAAGGCTTTCCGTTCACATAGAGCCACCGTCAATGAAGGATCTCGAGAAAAAACTGAAGGAAGCGGAAGAAAAGAAGAAAAAAGCCGTTTCGGAGCAGAATTTTGAGGAAGCGGCAATTTACCGTGACGAAGAGCGCTCCGTAAAGGCAGAGATAGACACCGCTCTTGCGGAATGGAAGGCAAAGCAGTCATCCGTAAGGCTCAGGGTCTCAACAGAAGCAATCGCAGACGTTGTCGCTTTCTGGACTGGTATCCCGGTATCAAAAATATCTGAAAACGAGAAACAGCGTCTCATGAAGCTTGAGGAAGTTCTCCATGAGCGCGTTATCGGTCAGGATGAAGCCGTAACGGCGATCTCAAAGGCAGTAAGGCGTTCAAGAGCCGGTATTTCCGATCCCCGTCGCCCGATAGGTTCATTTCTTTTCCTCGGCCCGACAGGTGTCGGCAAAACAGAACTATGCAAAGCACTTGCCGATGCGCTCTTCGGAGACGAGGATGCCATGATAAGGATCGATATGAGTGAATATATGGAAATGCACTCCGTTTCAAAGCTCATAGGCTCTCCTCCGGGATATGTCGGCTACGACGAAGGCGGTCAGCTCACCGAAAGAGTAAGAAGAAAGCCTTATTCGGTCATCCTGTTCGATGAGGTAGAAAAAGCTCATCCGGATGTATTCAACATAATGCTTCAGATACTCGATGACGGAAGACTTACCGACTCCCAGGGCAGGACAGTCAATTTCAGGAACACCGTAATCGTTCTTACAAGCAATGCGGGAGCATCCGCCGTAAAGAAGCAGAACACACTCGGCTTCGGCGCCGTTGAAAATAACGATTCCGACTACGAAGCAATGAAGTCGCAGATCATGGAAGAGGTCAGAAAGACCTTCAAGCCTGAATTTCTCAACAGACTTGACGATGTAATCGCCTTCAGAAAGCTTACTCACGATGATCTTCTCAAAATCGCAGAGCTCATGCTCAACGATACCTTCAGAAGGATCAAAGAAAAGGGCATCACCGTCACCGCAACGGAAATTGCAAAATCAAAGCTTGCGGAAAAGGGCTACGATCCCGTTTACGGCGCAAGACCGCTTCGCCGTCTCATTCAGAAAACAGTCGAGGATAAGCTCTCCGAGTGCATCCTCTCGGCAGATAACATCAACGGAAAGGAATTCGTTTTCGGATGGGGTGAGGATGATTTCATAGTATGTGAAAAGGTCCCCGCACCGGTTACTCAGATCTGATATGGCATCAAAAGCAGTAAAAAACTATGTCTGCCGTGAATGCGGCTACATGACCACAAAATGGCTCGGCAAATGTCCGTCCTGCAACACATGGTACAGCTTCGACGAAAAGATTCAGGGCAAGGCGGAATCAGCTGCAAAGCCCGATGACGTCTCTCCTGCGCTTCCTCTTACCGAGGTTTCCACAGACAGTTCCATCCGCTTCAAGACAGGTATGTCAGAGCTTGACAGAGTTCTCGGAGGAGGTCTTGTCGAGGGATCACTCGTGCTTATAGGCGGCGATCCCGGCATCGGCAAATCCACTCTTATGATGCAGATAAGCAAGTATCTCTCGGATGGCGGAAGAAAGGTTCTCTATGTCTCCGGCGAGGAATCTGCCAGCCAGATAAAGCTTCGTGCAATGAGGCTTAAAATAAATTCTTCATCTATATACCTCTTTGCCGAAACAAATACAGATGTAATCGTTTCAAAGGTGCTTGAGGAAAAGCCTGATTTTCTCATTGTTGACTCCATCCAGACAATGAACAGCAAGGAAATTCAGTCCGTTCCCGGCAGTATTGCCCAGGTGCGTGAGGCAACGTGTCAGTTCATGTCTCTTGCCAAGAAGGAAAACATCCCTGTTTTCGTTGTAGGTCACGTCACAAAGGACGGAGCCATTGCCGGTCCTAAAATGCTTGAGCATATGGTCGATACGGTTCTCTACTTTGAAGGAAGCGACGATCATTCATTCAGAATATTGAGAGCCGTCAAGAACCGTTTCGGTCCTACAAATGAAATCGCTCTGTTTGAAATGGGACAGAACGGCCTTACGGAAATTCTCAACCCGTCGCAGCTCTTTGTCAGCAAGCAGTCAAGCGATGTGCCCGGCTCGGTCATTACCGCTTCTATCAACGGCACAATGCCGGTTCTCGTTGAAGTGCAGGCGCTCGTATCATCAAACACGTTTGAAGGCAGAGCAAAATGCATTGTCGGCGGACTTGACCTGAACAGAGTCACTCTTCTCTGCGCAGTTCTTCAGAACAGGCTCGGGCTGGATATCCTCAGCAAGGATATTTTCGTGAACATTGCAGGCGGTCTCCGGATCCAGGAGCCTGCCATCGACCTTGCCGCAGTGCTTTCGGTTTACTCCGCAAACAGGAATCTCACGATGCCGAAGGGACTCTGCGTTTTCGGCGAAGTCGGACTTGCAGGAGAAATCAGAGGCGTTTCATTTGCCGAAAAGAGAATATCCGAAGCCGCAAAGATAGGCTTTACAAAGCTCATTATCCCGTATGACAACAAGGATTCCGCAGCGGACTTTTCAGACGATATGGATATCTGCTGTGCAAGGAATCTGCGTGAAGCAGTCGAGTGGATACTTGATAAACCAAATAACAAAGCTCGGTAAAACGGAGGATCACTTATGTTATATTTTTACATCATTCTCGGAGCAATATTTCTCATCTGCATCATAAGCCTTATTGCAGGAGCAAAGTGGCTCAAGGTACGCCGCTATTCCGTAATAACGCCGAAACTTGACAACAATGACGGTATTCTCCGCATTCTTCTCATATCGGATCTGCATGAGAAAAGCTTCGGCAAAAACAACTCCCGCCTTATCGAAAAGATAGAAGCCATTCTTCCCGACATGATAGTCGTTGCGGGAGACGTTGCCGATACCTACGGCAAAGTCGGAGGCTCCTACGAGCCGCTCTTTGAAGTGCTTCCGAAGATCGCGCCCACATACCTCGTTCTCGGAAATCATGAATTCTCATCTCACCGCGATATTGAAATTACCGGCATGGCAACAAACGCAGGCATCCGTCTGCTCGACGACGAATGCGATACGTTCCGCTTTGGAAACGATATCATAAACGTCATAGGTCTGGGCGACAAGGCCCGTGAAAACATTGTCTGCACGCCTTATGCGGAAAGGCTTGATTACATACCCGTAACTGACTTTGTTAAGCGTTTCAGCATACTCATCTGCCACAGGCCAGAAGAGCTTGACGCTTTTGCAAAGAGAGGCATCGACCTGATGCTTTCGGGCCACACTCACGGTGGTCAGATGCGTCTTCCGTTCCTCGGCGGTGTTTTCTCGCCTATGACAAAAAAGCTCTTCCCGAAATACGATATGGGACACTACGGCATTAGAGATATGAATCTCGTTATCACGTCAGGTCTCGGCGCAAGCGTCATCCCTCTGAGGCTCTTCAACAGACCCGAGATAGCAGTAATAGATGTTGAAGGTGAAGCATAAAACAAAATCAGATTTGCTTTGATTATAGTACGGCAATAATCAGAATGGAGAATAATATGGAATACAAAGCTTTATTCATAGGCGCACACAATGACGAATGCGAATATGGCACAGGAGGAACCGCAAAGCTTCTTTCCGACCTCGGCGTCGATGTCACTTTTCTCAACGTCGCCGCATCATGGCATTATAACGCATCTGCGGAGGACAAACAAGAAATAATCAGGCAGGATTATCTTGCCGCGGAAATACTCGGAATAAAAAAGATCATAGTCGATAACAGAGACAATGAGACTTTTATTTGCTCTCAGGAAAACGTGAGCCTGATATCTCATTACATTCTTGATATCAACCCTGATATGATTTTCATTCATTATCCGGAGGATAACCATTTTGAACACCGAGAAGTCGCGCGGGCCTCATATCTTGCGCTCACACTTGCCGCACCTCACGGTGCAAACAACATAAAAGAGGTTTACGCCTTTGAAGCAGGCTCAAATCAAACCGTACAATATTTTCAGCCTGATTTTGGAATAAACATTTCATCGGTAACAGAAGTATTGGAAAGATCGTTGATGACCTTTGACCAGCACCACGCAAAAGGTGCCTCGCTTTTCAATGAAAAAATGACTGTCGCAAAATTACGGGGAATGGTTCACGGTTTTCCATTTGCCGAAGTCTTTTCCATAATCAAGTATCCGGACGGAAATAATGATTTTCTTATCCGTCGTCTGCTGAATGACAAATTCAGATGGTCCGGAAACAGACAATATCCTGCACACGGCAGAATATATTTTTGAAGCAGTTATGGCGGGTACCTTTCTTTATTTATTCTGCACAAATCACAACATGACAAAAGCCTCCCGTCAGGGAGGCTTTGATATTATACTTTTTCAGTCAGCTATAGTATTCTGAAATTCATCCGATTTTTCACTCTTTCAGCTTATATACTGTTACCGATTCAGATTTTTCTATAACCGTATATTCTTTTGTTCCGAGCACACATAAATACTTATCCGGATTGCTGTTGGGGCAATTATTCGGAGTATGATTATTAAAAAGCGAGGATTCCCATGAACCTGCATCAGGTGAATACACAAAGACAATATTCGGATATTTTTCCGGATTGAGCTGATAATATTGCTTCAGTACCGTATTATATGTTCTCCATGCAGACGAAGTTCCGTAATTCCAATCCGACGCAATATATGCCCATGGCATCAGTCTGAAATGCAGTACGTTTCCTGAAGGATTATCTTCATAAACCTTATTGATCACAGAGAGGATTTCATTATACTGCTTTGCATGTTCTTCGGTTGTATAAAGTCCGCGTGCAGGACCTGACGTGATCCTTGAATTCAGATTGAGCAAATTGCTGTCTCTGTATACTCCGACAGTTCTCTGTAAAAACAAACAAGCAAAAAAACAAGCAAGCGTTATTATGTATATTTTTCGTCCCAATGCAGCCCATTTTTCATTTCCCGCAGCATCCGAAGAAACGGTCGGATCAAATGAATCATAAATCTTTATGCTGCCAATCGAAGAAACAGCAAATCCGACCGTCATCGCATCTGTCAATGTGTTGGAAGCAAAAAAGAACATCAACGCTATTGCCAATCCCCAGAAATATATCACTATCCCGAATATATCATATTTCTTTTCACGAATCATTATTGCAAAACAAGGGATCGCACTTATCGTCAACGGAATGGTAACAGCCGCAACAATACTGTTTCTTATTTTGCAAATCGAATACAATACAGACAAAAAGACAACGATATACCACAAAATAACAAATATCCTGTTCAGCATTTTTTTCTTTCTGTCTGACAGTAAAAACAGGAAGAAAAAAATAACCGCCAGATACGCAAAAACGCCTTTTAAGGTGATGTTGTAAATTCCGCTTGCGGCATTACGTGCTTTGCTCATAAAGCCGACCTGATGCTCCGGATCCGACAATAAATACCGGATTGAGCCGATCTGCTCAGAAATATTGTTCAAAAAAAGAAGAATATAGATTACAGCAATCAAAGCAACAGATGCAAATATCATCAAAACAAATTTTCTGTGTTCTTTATCTTTTACTAATAACAGAAAAAGAATCGGTACTGCCAAAATCGCCATGTAAGGATTGGAAAGAACCATTATTGCAGTCAATATTCCTATAATAATCGGAGCCTGATATTTCAGATACATGCAAACAATCAATATTCCACTCAAAAAGCAGATATTATAATAGCTCATTCCCGATATATTGGCTCTGCTGTAAAGCAATACTACACTTGCAGCAATGAGTGCGCTGAACACACGACCGGCCTTGCAGAATTCCCGCATTACATATAATGCCGTCAAAAAAGATAATACGATATAAATAATACGAAAAAACAGAATTACTCCTTCGCCGGAAGGAACAATCGCTTTATATAAAGAGTAAAACGGAAGTAATACCGGTGCAAAAAACTGCGCAGGCTGCCATTCATCAATAATCAGTTTTTCTCCCAGCCAGAGTCTGTGCGCCAACGCCAAATAAAAGCTCTCATCATTCTGGTTGAAACTGAAAAAAGCTCTGATCAGCAGAATGATAAACAGTCCTGTCAGGAAAAAATATGACCATCTGATTCCGTTTTTTTTATAATCTGTAGTTCTTAATGACATAATTTCATCCTCCTTGAAATTGCTGTCTGATCATACGATTTTTCACTATTTCAGTATCAGTCTTATTATTCCGGTCTGCGCTCTTTTGGGGAGCAAATTCATCATCAGGAGATACGGATTTCTGTTTACAGAATAAACATACTTCGGGTGCTTTGCTTCAAACGCTTTGAAAGCAGTTTTGGCTATTCTTTCCGGAGGCACATTTCTTGCCTCCACAGTATTCACTATCTTTCTGAATCTGTCTGCATTGCAGGGATAGAGCTTTGTATTGTTGCAGAATCTGTCTATTCCTGCCTTTGAAACATCAAGAAGACCTGTTTTCACGGCACCTGGGCGTATCACGCTGACCTTTATCCCAAGCAGCTGAACTTCCATGCGAAGCGAATAAGCATACTTTTCTATTGCAGACTTCGTGACGGCATAAACGCCCGTAAAAGGAAGCGGATCAAGCGGTGCAAGCTCGCTTGAAGTCATTATTATCCTTCCACCCTTTCCGAGGAGCGGCAGGAATTCCCTGTTCACTCTGTAAATTCCGAAAAGGTTCAGCTCAAATATCGAAAGGAATCTCTCCTCGCTCATTTCCACAAGAGAATCAATATCATACTTTCCTGCAAAATGGATTATCGCATCCAGACTTCCTGCTTCCGCCTTAACTGCTTCTGCAGCTGCCCTGACTGAGCCCACATCCGTTACATCTGTCCTGATCATTCTCACGCCGTCAATACTGTTTTCGTTAATATCCAATCCGAATACTCTGACGCCGTTTTTAGCAAAGAGCGCCGCCGTGGCTGATCCCATTCCACCTGCTACGCCCGTAATAAGAACATTTTTCATTTCATACCCAAAATATCGTCAGTAAACCTTTTTGCAGCGTTCAGAAGTCCCTCTTTTGGGTGCTCTATTGAATACTGAACGCTCTCCATGCCTTCCGAAGTAACGTATATCCCGCCTATACCCTTGAAATCTTCCTTTTTTATTATTCCGTCGGTACACCCTGCAAAGCAATATACCAGAACGCCTTTTTTCACTGCTCTCTCAGCAACTCCGCTTATCGCCTTTCCGAAAAGAGACTGCATATCAAGTTTTCCTTCACCGGTAATAACGGCATCAGCGCCTTCAATTTTTCTGTCAAAGTCTGCTGCATCAAGAACTGCATCTATTCCTGAGCATATTTTCGTATTTGCATACGCAAGAAGCGGCACTATTACGCCTCCTCCGGCTCCGCTCGCAGGCACCTTTTCCGGTTTGCCGGGGAGAAGCCGTGCATAATGCGCCATACCCCTTTCCATTTCCTGAAGCTGTTCATTATCTGCGCCCTTTTGGCGTGCAAAAACCATAGTTGCACCATTTTCTCCGAGAAGCGTATTTCTGACGTCCGTCGCAGCAATAAAACTGCACTTTTTTACTCTTTCATCAAGCCCTGATACGTCAATAGCCGATATATTTATGAGCGTTTTCCCCGTCGGAATGAATTTTTTTCCGTCTGCATCATAGAACTCAGCGCCAAGCGCCGCAATCATTCCACATCCTCCGTCATTCGTTGCGCTTCCTCCTGCCGTCAGCATTATTTTATCAAAGCCTTCATCAAGCGCCTTTTTTATCAGTTCTCCGACGCCATACGTCGTCATTGCGCCGGCATTGAGTCTTTCCTCAGGCAAAAGGGTTATTCCCGCCGCAGAGGCCATTTCAATCACCGCCGTGTCCTTAATACTTCCCCATCGTGCCGTAATGTAATTCCAATCCGGTCCGGTGACTCTTGCTTCCCTGATATTTTCGGAGCTTACTATTGCATCAAGCGTGCCCTCGCCTCCGTCCGCAATAGGCACAACCTCCGTATCGCAGGCAGAAATACTTTTTATTATTCCTCTTGCTATCGTCTCTCCTGCTTCCTTTGATGAAATGCTTCCTTTGAATGAATCAGTTGCTATTACTATTTTCATTGTCTCATCTTCTTTGCTGCTTCGTTTCTTTCCCTGGAAATCTTTTTCCAGTCCGGCAGTTCTTTTCTGAGTTCTGTAAGTTTTTTCATAGTCTCCGGAATATCTATCTTTTGCGGACAGATTCTTGAGCATTTGCCACAGCCGATGCACGCCGAAGGAAGCTTGTCCTCGGCAAGCGAATCAAGCATCATTGGCACCGTCGTACCACCGCCGAACTTCGCATCATTATAGAGTGAAATGAGCATCGGAATATCAAGCTTCCTGGGACATCCGTCGGTGCAGTACCTGCAGCCTGTGCACGGAAGCGAATCTGCAAGCTTCTGTGTGATTTCCTCATAAAGCGCTTTTTCCTCTTCGGAAAGCGGCTTTCCGTCCGAAAACGTTCTGACGTTGTCTTCCATCTGCGAATAATCAGACATTCCGCTGAGAATCATTTTCACATTCTCAAGTCCGAAAAGCCATCTGAATGCCCACGAAGCAACACTCTCATCAGGTCTGAAAAGCTTCAGCTTTTCTTCGTCTGCACCGAGCTTTGCAAGCTTACCGCCTCTTACGGGCTCCATTACCCAGACAGGTACATTTCTCTCTGCAAGAAGCTCATACTTTTCCTTTGCCTCCTGAAGCACCCAGTCGATGCTGTTCAGCTGGATCTGACAGAACTCCATTCTGTCGCCGCAATAATCAAGGAAATACCTCAGGTTTTCAAGGCGTCCGTGGCTTGAAAAGCCCAGATGCTTTATTCTTCCGAGCCTCTTCTGCTCTGCAAAATAGTCAATTATTCCCCATCTTTCGTCGGTATAAACATTTATCGAATCCTCACATACGTTATGCAGGAGGTAAAAATCAAAATACTCTACTCCGCATTTTTTCAGCTGATCCTCAAATACCTCCGACGGATCGTATGAATCTGCCACCTGATGGCCGGGATACTTCGTTGCGAGAAAATATGACTCTCTCGGATAGCGTGAAAGTGCTTTGCCTACCGCAGTCTCGGATTGTCCCCCATGATAAGGATATGCCGTGTCAAAATAATTAACTCCGTTTTTCAGCGCATAGTCGATCATGACTGCAAGCTGTTCTTCATCTATGCTCTTGTCCTCTTTCTGTGGCAATCTCATTGTGCCGAATCCGAGAAGAGGGAGCTTTTCCCCCTGAAAATCACTGTACTGCATATCTTTTCCTTTCCGATTCCGTTTATCAGACTTTTTCGTTCTTATACCAAAGCTTTTTCTCTTCTGCCTTATCCCAGTTTACCCTGAGCGCATTGATCACAACAGTGCTTGAAATCTCGGCTCTGTATTTTTCCACAACGCCTTCTTCTATCAGTATCAGCAGTGCATTCTTTATATCGTTGAATGATACCCTGTTGATCTTTGATACCACCTGAACGGTAGTCTTAAATGTAGCATAGCCCTTATTCTCCCTTTCCTCAAGCAGACGGAAGTTCTTCAGTATCATCCTGAAATACCTTGTGTTCTCATCCGCATCGGACGGCACTTCTATGCACTCCGTGGCAACTGCCTTGAGTTTGTTGCTCGTCGACTTCTGCACGCCGTATACTATTACTTTCTTCTTTTTCTTATTTTTAAGATAGCCGACAACAGATGCAAAATGGCCGTCGCCCGAGAAAATAATGTAAGTGTCCGTGTCCGGGTTAACATCAATATCCTGATAAATATAATCAAGCATAATAAAATCAGTGAAATCTTTTGTTACATACGACTGAGCATTCTGTGTGTCAATTATGTTATTTGTTATCTTGCGGATATTATCAAGCTCCGCTCTGAGCTTTACCTGTGTAAAGTCTCCGAAAAAGTACAATCTTTTTATGTCAAACCTTGCAGAGATCGCATTGTAAAAAGCCTCTGTGTCAGGTCTGAGTGAAAAAACGCCGTCAAGCGAATAGCACCAATGTTCAAAATCTACAAATACAGCCGCTGTATCGTTCTCACCCGATTTCTTCTTTTTCTTCAGAAAATCAAACATTTTCCCATCTCCCTCCTCTCATTTGCATAATATTATAATTATACATTTTTTATTTTCATTTGTCAAGCAAAACAGGGAAAAATCACAAATATTGCAGTTTTCTCACATTATGTTCTTTTATTACGGCACTGTTTCATGCGGCAAATTTTTTTGAAAATTTTTATTAAAAGTATTGAATTTTATGATTGTTTATGATAGAATACAAAAAGGGAAACAGGCAATCAGGTTTTCCGCCAAAAGGCCTCCTCTTCAGGGGCAGAAAGGTAACCAAAACAATAATGAAACCTACTATTTTTTTCCACGGAAACACATGGCAGAAGCCGGGCGACTTCATTCAGATATGCGGTGCAGGCTTTGACAGCGTAAAAGAAATCAGATTATCTCCTGTTCCTGCAGGAGAGGGCTTCGGCTACATTATGGATTCACTCTATAACAGATTGCCGAGGGATTGGGAAATCAAAGGTGCAAAAACTCCGGATAATCCAAAGGGAAGAATTTATCCTGAGATATTGCAGAAGAGTGACAACGGCTTCAAGTTCGAGCTTCCCGGCAATTTCAGAGAAGGCATTTATGATCTTGATATCGACGGCGAGCACGTTTACATAAACGTTCCGCGTATAGAAGAACTTTTAGGAGATGAAGGCGGAGTTACCACTCCCGGCGGAAAGCTCCGTATTATCGGTACAAACCTTGCTCCGAAGGGCGAGACGAAGGTCGTTATGCTGACAGATGACGGCATAAAGGAGCTTGAGGTTTCAAAGTTATTCGACAATTATTCTGTTGAGGTAATTATCCCTGAGGATACAAAGCCCGGCAAATACAAAGTAAGCGTTTCCAATCTTTTCGGAAACGACACGGCATGGAGTATGCCGTTTGAATTTGAAGTAGGCCCTGACCCGAGAAGCTTCTGGCCTAAGGACGTCTTTGACGTAAAGGCATTCGGTGCCGCAGGAAACAGCCCTGCAATTCCTCAGGACGAATACTTCTCTGCCGCTCTTGACGCCATTGCAAAGAACGGCGGCGGTGTGCTCTACATTTCAGAAGGTCTCTATTATCTTGAAAAGACTTATGAGATTCCGGCTAACACCGAAATCCGCGGCGACGGAATCACAAAATCCGTCATCATGTGGAGAGATCTCGTATGGGAGCTTGATGAGCTTCCTCCGTATCTCTTCAAGTGCTCATCCGATGTTGATTTCCACGATTTCACACTCGGCGGCTCAAGAATGCCGGAGCTCTTCAAGATAGGCAGCCCCGATGCTCCCGCAAAGAACGTCTACATCCGCAATATGAGAATCTTCGTCAACGCTATCGCAGGTGAAAAGCCTGCAGGAAGCGTTGAATACGAGAAGAGATGCAGAATGGAGATCAGAGGCGGCGGTCACGGCATCGACAAGAGCGTATTCGTCATCAACGGTGACAACGTTCAGATCTGCAATAACGAAATGCGTTCTTCGGGCGCGCCCTTCCAGTTCGGAAGAAAGAGCCATGTCCGCATCTCAAACAACTACTTCACCTCAAACGTACGTTTCTGGATGCCTGTCGGACATTGCCTGAGCGCAGTAATCGAGGATAACGAGATCGACGGAATCACACTCGGCATCAGCGGTGAGGGTATTTACTACGCAAGAAACAAAATCCACTCCATTATCGATAACAACCGTGAAGCATTCACGACCGATATGGGCAGAGGCGATTACAACGAGACAATCAAGACCATTGATTCAACAACATTCGAGCTCAACCACGATCCTGTATGGGCAGACGGCGAAAGAAACAACTTCGGCTTCTTCGTCATCTCCGGCAAGGGCATGGGACAGTACAGAAGGATCGTTGAAAGCAAGGGCAGAATAATCAAAATTGACGAACCGTTCCTCGTTCCGATTGATGAGAACTCTCTCATTTCCTTCTCGGAAGTAAGAGACCGCTTCTTCATGACAAAGAACACGGTTTACGATGCAGGTCATTTCCAGCTCTTCGGCGTTCAGATCAATACCGTTCTCGACGGTAACTCTTCACGTCAGTCCGCAGGCTTCCTCGGCTGGTCAAGAAACATCTACTACACTCTCATGCCGAACTGGTACGTTTCATTCATCAACCACGATATGGCAGACGGAAGATATCTCCATATGCTCGGCTTTGGTGACGGTCACTCCGGCAAGAGCAATCTCGGCATTATCGCAGGAGACTGCCGGGATATCAACTACGGCACTCTCATCAGAGGCAATAAGCTGAAAGAAACCTGCTTTATTTACATTTTCTGCGGTGATGACGATACAATCCGTGATTTCATCATTCAGGACAACTCCATCGACGGTGCCGAAGAGGCCATCATCGTTGACGGAAAAACAAATAAAATGCTTCTTTCAGGAAACAAGTTTACAAACTGCCGCAAAGCATATAACATCGATGCAAAAGCAGATTATATTTTAAGATAATAAACAAGGAGAAAAAATATGGAACTCGAATCAAGAAACAAACATCCGGGAGCACAGTGGTTCCCGAAAGCCGGACTGGGAATAATGTTCCACTGGGGCATATCATCTCTCGACGGAATGGTCGATATTTCATGGGGTATGTACAAGGATAAATATTCGCCGAGGTCTATCCCTCCGCAGGAATATTTCGATCTCGCAAACAGATTCAACCCTACAAGATTTAACCCCGACGGCTGGATAAAGGCCGCAAAGGAAGCTGGCTGCAGATACGCAGTCCTCACTACACGTCATCACGACTCATACTGCCTCTGGCCTACGGAGTACGGTGAATTCAACACAAGAAACTATATGGGCGGACGTGACCTCGTTCAGGGCTATGTTGATGCCTGCCGCAAATACGGTCTCAAGATAGGCTTCTACTATTCTCCGCCTGACTTCTACACTCCGAGAAATTACTTCGGTTATAACGGCTATCAGGAGAAAAAGGAAGTTCCGAAAACTCTTGACGACTACGTAAGAGCAATGGCAAAGGGACAGATATACGAGCTTCTTACCCGTTACGGTAAGATCGACCTCCTTTGGTTCGACGGCAAGCACGAGGCCATCATCTCAGACGAAGAGATCAAGGAGCTTCAGCCGTGGGTGATCATCGGCAGAGGCGAAAACAGAGATTTCGGCTCAACTGAATGCCGTCTCCCCTCAGACGAAGAATATGAACGTGAATTCAAGGGCAAATGGTGGGAGTACGTTGACGAAATAAGCAACTGCTGGGCTTACACCTGCTATGACGAATGGCACAACAAGCCTATGGAGCGTCTGACTGAAAACTTCAAGTGGGTGCGTGAGCATAACGGCAACGTCCTTTACAATATCGGACCCGGACCTTACGGTGATCTCCCTGAACACATGTATAACGCCCTCGCCGAGTTCGGCAAGTACGTCAAGGCTCACCCAGAGCTCATGCCCGAATGGGATGAGGATTGATCGTTTTGCGATCATAACAAATGACAGTATCGTAAAAAGGAGTTAATAAAATGGAACTTGAATCAAGAAATAAAATACCGGGAGCACAGTGGTATCCGAAGGCAGGCCTCGGAATAATGTTCCACTGGAGCATGTCGTCTGTTGACGGAATGCTTGATATTTCCTACGGAATGTATAAGGACAGAGACTACTCTCCCAGAAACATCACACCGGAAGAGTATTACTCTCTCGCAAAGAGTTTTAATCCTACCCGGTTTAATCCGGATGGATGGATAAAAGCCGCAAAGGAAGCCGGCTGCAGATATGCTGTCCTCACTACACGTCATCACGACTCATACTGCCTCTGGCCTTCCGAATACGGTGAAATGAACACAAGAAGGTTCATGGGCGGACGCGACCTTGTTCAGGGCTATGTTGATGCCTGCCGTAAATACGGTCTTAAAGTTGGCTTCTACTATTCAGTACCTGATTTCTATATGGAAAGAAATTATCGCGATTTCGGTGGCTGGCAGGAAAAGAAGCCCATACCAAAGGTAATGCTTGATTACGAAAAAGCAATAGTTAGAGGTCAGCTTTACGAGCTTCTCACCCGCTACGGCAAGATCGACCTTATCTGGTTTGACGGCGATAATCACGATGTATTCCCGAACGAAGAGATCCGTCAGTATCAGCCTGATATCGTTATCGGCAGAGGCCTTGAGCACCGTGATTTCGGTTCAACAGAATGCTACATCCCGTCCGAAGAAGAATACGAAGCAAACTTCAAGGGCAAGTGGTGGGAATATGTTGATGAAATCAGCGCTTGCTGGGGCTACACATGCTACGATGAATGGCACAACAAGGACCTTGAGCGCCTGAAGAACAACTTCAAGTGGGTTCGTGAGCATAACGGCAACGTTCTCTACAACATCGGACCTGCCTTCTACGGAGATCTTCCTGAACACATGTATAACACTCTCGCCGAGTTCGGTAAGTATGTAAAAGCACACCCCGAGCTCATGCCTGAATGGGATGAAGACTAAGAAATACTCAGGGGTGCTTTACGAAAAGCACCCCTGAAACCCCGAAACGATACTATAGACGCAACTTACGAAAATCACCTCGGCTATGGTAGCCTCGGAGATTTTCTTATTTTACCGCATTTTTTAGTACTAGCACTGCAAAGCAGAATAAGGGATTCCAAAACCGTAGGTTTTGGCGGGCGTGGGCGGAGCCCATGAATATAAAAGTTGGGCGGAGCCAACAATCAGCCTCGCAAATAAAATATCATATCAGCAGTAATGAGAGACAAGCCTTATGAGAAAAACAAATAACAAATTTTCAATAAATCAGCTTTCAAAATGCTGAAAAATATGTTATAATTATATCTACAGGATCGTTTTTCTTAAACAGAAGGTATATATCGCTTTTTGTCGAAAAAGAAAACCGATCGGCAAAATACTATCCACAGAAAGGAAAAAGATATGGAATTAGTATCAAAAAACAAACATCCTGATGCGCAGTGGTTCCCGAAGGCAGGCTTAGGTCTCTTCTTCCACTGGGGCATCTCATCAGTTGACGGATACCTTGATATATCATGGGGTATGGTCAAGAATTTCCCGTGGGGGCCGAGAAGATGCACTCCGGAGTACTACTTTGACCTCGCAAAGAGATTCAATCCCGGCAGATACGATCCGAACAAATGGATGGCAGCCGCAAAGGCAGCCGGTGTAAGATATGCAGTACTCACAACGCGTCATCACGACTCTTATGCACTCTGGCCGAGCCTTTTCGGTGAATTCAACACAAGAAATTATATGGGCGGACGTGATCTCGTAGGTGAATACGTTGAAGCATGCCGTGCCAACGGAATCAAGGTTGGTTTCTACTATTCTCCGCCGGATTTCTACACAACGAGAGACTACAACGATTTCGGTGGCTGGAGAGATAAGGAAAAGCTCCCGAAATGTCCTGAAGTACTCAAGGAATACGAGCGCATTATCGGCAGAGGTCAGATTTATGAGCTTCTCACACGCTACGGCAAAATCGACCTTCTTTGGTTCGACGGTGACGGCTTCAGCATGATGTCTGAGGACGAGATCCGTGAGCTTCAGCCGGGAATCGTTATCGGCAGAGGCGATAATACAGACTTTGACTCACTCGAATGCCAGCTTCCGACAGAAGAGATTTATCAGAACAGACTCAAGGGCAAGTGGTGGGAGCTTTGCCATGAAATGAACACGTGCTGGGGCTACACATTATACGACGAGTGGAACGTAAAGCCTCTTGACACACTCATTGACTGGTTCAACCTCACACGTAAGTATAACGGCAACCTGCTTCTGAACATCGGCCCAGATGCAAACGGTGACCTCACAGAGATTGAGTACAAGCGTCTCGCTGAATTCGGCGAATACGTAAAAGCGCATCCCGAGCTTATGCCAGAATGGGATGAGGACTGATAATTAATTATCTTTGATTAAGCGGCGCATTTTGAATGCACCGCTTTTTTATAATCCATTACCTTTTTCATAAGCAAAATAAAAGAAGACGTATATTCCGTGATATCGGATGCGTCTTCTTTTTCGTTCTTATTTTTCATCTGTATCCCCGATAAGCAGTTCCTCAATGGAAAGACCTATCTCTCCCGCAAGCTCATCAAGGATGGCAAGATCCGGGAAAGCTATTCCTCTTTCCCATTTTGAGACTGCCTGCGGACTTACGTTCAGAAGCTCGGCAAGCTCCCTCTGGGTAATGTTTTTCGCACGTCTTGCATTTCCGATGTGCGAAGCTACTGTTTTGATACTTATCATTCAAGCACTCCTGAAAGCCATAATTTTGGGATACACTTTGCCCGGAGATTCTCCGGGCAAAGTGCACGAAGTGCCTTTCTCTGTTTACCTCACTAATCGTTTCCGATCCTTCGGTAAGTTTTTATCGCTGCCCACCCGTGAGGCAAAAGGGAAGGACTTCTTTGTTTGATATGTGTTTCATCTGTTGCCTCCTTTCAGTCTGTTGATTGCCGTCAGAACGGATTCAATGCAAATATCCGGATTATCTGCCGAGATTCGTCCTGTTGACAATCTTATTATATCATTAACCTTCTTGTTTGTCAATAAACCTGTGGTTGTTTTTCCTGTAAAAGCCCCTGCTGATTATGGGCTCCGCCCGCACCTGCAATCTGCTTCGCAGTGCTTAAACTAAAAGAGAAGTAAAAAAATCTCCGAGGCTACTATAGCCAAAGGAGATCATTCAGATTGGTTTTCGGAGCTTGTGCTGATTGCTGGCTCCGCCCACACCTGCCCAAACCTACGGTTTTGGAATCCCTTGATCTGCTTCGCAGTGATTAA
>JAZQMY010000025.1:0-80245 GCA_045627045.1 Clostridia bacterium
CCGGTGCCCAAATACGATGGTCAATTAACACCTACAGAATACAGATATTCACATTGGGAAGCAAGAAGCACGGACTACAATGTTTTTAAGATCGAAGGAGTATATTGTTGAGCAATTTTCCAATTTTAAGAGTTAAGGATGAACTTGGCTTTTGGCACGAAATAGCCGCAATCAAGGGTGATAAGGGTGACACAGGAGGTGTTTCTTCCGTTGATGGGAAAACAGGAAGTGTTATCCTTGATACAGTGAGCGCAGCAAAACAGCTGTTGTCAAGCCAGTATATAGAAGAATATACGCCTTACATTAGGCGTGAGTCTCCGTATTCAAGTTTAGTTTCTGATGAGCTTGTCGGATGTACGATTGGTTGGAATCAGCTGTTGCAGAACGCATGGTATCAAAGTTTTGCAAACTCCCATAACAACAAGAGCGGTTTAACAATCACAAAAAACGCTGATTTTTCAGTCCACATTCAGGGCACAACATCGGCGCAGTTTAAAAATTATACAGATTGCACAGCTAACTATATTAACGGACATCAGTATTTGATTATCGCTGATAAGTCGGATGATGTGCAGGTGTTTAACGGTTATAACGGAACATATGCCGATTCTATCGTAACATATAATAACACATCACAGACAAGACTTAATCACCTATATGTTCAGATTGCGAATGGAAAAAACGTAAATACAGATTTGTACATCAGTATAGTAGATCTCACAGAGTGCCTCGGAGCAAATGTAGCTAATAGATTAAAAGCTATGGGCGCAGACGGTGTTGCGTGGTGCAGGGAATGGCTCACATCGGCAAAACATTCTTATTGTGCATTGACCAATTTGTCAACCAGAGCGGCGAAAAAGAGAGTCACGAAAAACGGAAAAACCATTGAGTATCCGTTTGATTTGAGCGTTGAGCTAAAGGGATGTCTCTACCTTGACAACAACAACATTCGTGCCGCAGGAGACACATACAATGCAGACGGAACAGTTACACGGAATTATGCGGTTGTAGACTTGGGAGCAAAGAATTGGACGGATTCAGGAAACAGCAGATATTTTTGCTATGAATCAACGGCAGAGGATGGTCAGCAGAGAATTGCAAGAGTTTTCTGCCCGGCGTACGCATCAATAAGTCCTGCGGATTGGTACTCACAGACGAGAGGAATAACGCTCGGTATGACCGGATATTCGGGCAATGGCAGAATTCTCATCTGCGATCCCGATGCAGGCTCTGCGGCAAATTTGAAAGCCTCTTTGAACGGTGTTTACCTTGTATATCCGCTTAAAACACCAACAACAGAACAGGCAAACGCTTTTGCCGAGGCAATGATATGCGGCATAGAGGAATTTGTTGACGGAGGAATACTTTCAGAAACGCGAGATGTTCCGGTCCCGGTAGGACACAATTCGAAATATTACAGAGATCTCCGCCGGGCGATAGAAAATATCCCCGAAGCACCGAGCGCAAACGGAACGTATCTGCTACGCTGCGTTGTTTCTGATGGAGTAGTGACTTATGGTTGGATATCAAGCGAGGTGTACACATGAGCGAGACCGCAAAAATAATTATATCGGTCATTGTTGCTTTTATGTCATGTACAGGTTTCTACACACTCGTTGAATTTTTGATTCGACGCCGAGACAAAAAAACAGAGACCAGGCTTGGAATTTCGAAAGACGTTAAGAATATTATTGCAAGGCAGAATGAACTTGAGCTTGATAATAAACGTACGCAACTTCTGCTTTTGATGAAGGAATATCCAATGGGCACGAACGAAATACTCACTGTTGCTCAATATTATTTTTGTCAATTAAATGGGGACTGGTATATGTATTCGATTTTTTGTCAATGGCTCAAAGAAAATGAAATTGAACGGCCTATATGGCTCAAGGAGGAAAAATGAGCAATTCTATTTATGTTTCTTACACAAAGTTATCACCGAATTGTGATAAACCAAGAAATCATATTGTCGATAAAATCACAATTCATCACACTGGATGTGTCAACGCATCACTTGTTGGGCTTGGAAATGGATTTATAAGCAGAAAAGCGTCCGCAAATTATGGCATAGATGTAAATGGCAATGTCGGATTGTATGTAGAAGAAGCTGATCGTGCTTGGACGTCAGGCAACCCTGATAATGATAATAGGGCTATCACTATTGAAATAGCAAACGACGGGAATGCTTCAACAAATTGGCATGTCTCCGATGCCTCGATCGAATCTTGTATCAAGCTTTGCGTTGATATATGTCAGCGTAACAGAATTGAAAAAATCAATTATACGGGTAACAAAGACGGTAATCTGACTATGCACAGCATGTTTCAGGCCACTGCTTGCCCAGGGCCATATCTGAAAAGTAAATTTTCGTACATAGCGGACGAAATAAACAAGCGTCTTGAGACAGCAAGGAAGGCAAAGAATAAAATGTACCACATTGTTTTCAAATCGTTTGAAGATGCATTAGAAGCCGAGAAATTTAAGACTTCACTTGAATATATAGGTGCAAGTGACGTTGAAATCAAGGAGGTTGAATATGAACAGTAAGTTCTCAATATGGATTAAAGCAGCAGGTGTCAGAGCAATAAGAACCGTTGCTCAGACAGCAGCTGCAACAATAGGCACATCAGTGCTTTTGTCGGAAGTCAATTGGTTGGCAGTTGTGTCAGCATCCGTGCTTGCAGGCATTTTATCTATCCTAATGAGTATTTCCGGCCTTCCGGAAATAAAAAATACGGAAGAGAAATGACAACATAATTGACAACACAAGAAAAAATAAGTACAATTGTTTAACAAAATGACTAGTATTTTGTGCCTGATATGCAATATAATAGTTGTGAATATTGCATATCAAATACTGAATAATGGATATCCGTATTCTCAAGAAATAATTAAAACTCGTTTAACGACTGATAGAAAAAGGCTGGAGAATCACTTCTTCAGCCTTTTTTTGCTGCCTGTTTTCAGCTTTTGTTTTATGCCATTGCCGGATGATGAGTTTCTGAGAACAATGTCTTCCTGTTATTGAATCGGATTTATCTTCTGCCGGCTCAATTATCGGCTTCTTGCAAAAGTGAAAGCCGTAATCCGGGCCGAAAAATACGGATCATTCAAAAATGCGGTGATTTCCGCATATACTGCGTTTGCAGATATCATTTTCTATCACTTGTTCGATATGTTTCAGAGCCTGACGTTCACTTTTCCTGAAAGCTTTTGGTTTGAGGCTATAATAAAAAAGACAAACCGCAGAATATGATTTGCCTTTTTGACTATTTATATATAATTTATATCAATTTCCGAGTCCGAGGCTGATTGACATGGCGTTATTAATTTTTTCCATGTTTTCAGGCCCGACAAAGCCCACAAGATCCTGCAGGCGGCGCTTATCGATTGTCCTGAGCTGTTCCAGAAGCACCACGGAATCCTTGTTAAGACCGAATTCCGTTGCTGAAAGCTCAATATGTGTCGGAAGCTTTGATTTGTTTATCTGTGAAGTTATCGCCGAAACGATAACGGTAGGGCTGTATTTATTTCCTACGTCATTCTGCACCACAAGAACAGGCCTCAATCCGCCCTGTTCCGAACCCACCACAGGTGAGAGGTCGGCATAATAGATTTCACCCCGTCTGACAGTATCAAAGCCCCTTTGCGTATCGTTTGCGTTTTTCAAGGGATACGTCAGCTCCTTTCAAGTCTTCAAGTGAGAGCAGGTATTGCTCGTACATTAAAAATGATTCTTCCTCTGATGGAAAGAATTCTTCCGTTAAGTCAAGCTCCGTTTTTCTAATTTCATCATATCCTGCCTTCAGCCTCTCCTGAGGAATAAGAAGCAGTTTGTTTCGTGAAATAAAGCCTGACAGCTTTTCGATAAATCTGCCGACATCCGTTCGGTCAGAAAAAAGAAGCTCATCATCCGATGAAATATAGTTCTGTTCCTTTGCGGGATACATTTTGAATTCACCTCCGCTTCAGTTCATTCTATTCATCGGGCAGAAAATGTTTACACGAGAAGCCTGAACACCGCCGGAATTGAATTCAGTGTATCCGTAGGCGTAAGCGATGCTTCACCGGTAACCTTTGCTGCAAGCTCTGCGGCTCTGCCATTTATATAGCCGCCGAGAAACGCCGCTTCAAACGGAGGATAATTCTGTGAAAGGAGGGAACCGATAAGACCTGAAAGAACGTCGCCGCTTCCGCCTGTTGCCATTCCGGAATTGCCCGTAACATTGAATATCACTCTTCCGTCAGGTGAAGCAATAACCGTAATATAATTCTTCAGCACAACAACGCAGTTATATTTCTCTGCAAAATCAAGTGCGGTTTCCTTCTGATGCTCTGTAATTTCGGCAATTGTTTTGCCGCAAAGCCTTGACATTTCGCCTATGTGAGGCGTAATCACCACACGTCCCTCTGCTGATTTCAGGCATTCGGGGTTTTGAGCAATGCAATTAAGGCCGTCTGCATCAATTATAACGTTTCCGGTGAAGGTTTTAAGAATTTCAGGGATAAAAACTGACGCTTCACAGTTTCTTGAGAGACCGGGACCGATGACCAATGAAGTCTTAGTGTCTGCAAAATCATAAAGCTCCTTTGAAGCGCTGATCGCCTTATTCTTTGTTTCAGGGACTTTAATCTTTATCTGTTCTGTAAGCTTTTTCTCAAATACTTCGCCGAGGCTTTCAGGAACGGCAACGTAAATCAGTCCGGCGCCGCTCTTCAATGCCGAATCAGCCGCGAGGCACGCCGCACCCGTCATTCCTTCGGAGCCTGCAATAATTCCGAGTCTGCCGTAATCGCCTTTATGCGATGCAGGCTTGCGGCAATGGATCAGCTTCTTTATCTCTTTATCCGTATACACCGCTTTATAGCCCGTCAGTTCATCGTAAACAGCTTCAGGGATAGAAATAGGGCAGATAACCATATTGTCAAAATAGCTTCTTGCAGGGTAAAACAGAAGCCCTTCCTTGACTGTTCCGAGCACAATAAGTGTGTCCGCTTTTACGGCGCCGTTTGAAGCGAGACCTGTTTCGGCATCCACGCCGGAGGGAACATCAACAGAAATAACAGTCTTGCCTGATTTATTTATCAGCTCCGCAAGTTCTCGTGTTTCTTCGTTCAGTCCGCCTTTAAGTCCCGTTCCTGCAATGCAGTCAACGATGATTCCCGAGTCAAGAAGCGCTTCAAGAAGCTCACTTCTGCCTGCCGAGAGAACATAGCCTATTCCGAGCGCATCAGCCGCAAGATAATTTTCTCTCACCGCATCCTTCATTTTGTTTTCAGAACAAAGTGAAACGATCTGCACCTTATAGCCTTCGGCAAAAAGGATTCTTGCCGCTGACCAGCCGTCGCCGCCGTTATTTCCCGAGCCTGTCACAAATACGATTTTTCCTGCATCAGGATATTTCTCCATAATATGGGAAGCTATAGCATATCCCGCATTTTCCATAAGCACCCTCACGGGCATCATGTATTTTTCAGACATCAGTCTGTCAATTTCATTCATTTCTTTCGGAGTTACTACTCTCATGATATGATTTCCTTTCGTTATGTTTTGCCGGCAGATATATTTTTGACACTCGGAGAAGAATATATTCAACAAGTTACTTTTTTATTTTGCATCCCTGATAATAGTTTTTTGCCGCCATCAGCTTATCAATGGTATTAAGGACATTTCTCTTGTCTTTCGTCCATTCGGGAGCTTCAAGAGTGTCCTTTTTTCCGTCGCCTGTAAGTCTGTGAATAACCACGTTCTCCGGAATTATGGCAAGTGCTTCCGTCACAAGATCTGAATATTCTTCAAGAGAAAGGCATTCAAACGGATGCTCCTTGTAATAAAAATAAAGCGGTGCGTTCCTGTCAATATAAAGCATATGCAACTTGATGCCCGAAGCACCTGCTTTTACGGCGAATCGGACAGTCTCAAGCATTTCTTCCTTTGTTTCCCATGGAAAGCCGAAAATAATATGAACAACAAACGGTATGCCTGCCGCAGAAAGTTTTCCGGCGGCTTCAAGAAAAACAGAATTGTCATAGCCTCTGTTGATTTTATCCGCACAGGATACAGTCTGGAGACCAAGCTCCACCCACAAAGGACAGGAATAGCTTTTAAGGAGACCTATTACGTCATCACCCAGGCAGTCAGGCCTCGTTGCAATATCAAGCGCAAAACACCCGGCGGATAAAGCTTCATCGTATTTTGCTTTTAATTCATCAATCGGAGCATAGGTGTTTGAATAATTTTGAAAATAAGCGATATACTTGTCCGTTTTCCATTTGGACATTAGTTTTTTCTGGTATTCGATCTGCTCGGTGATCGTCGAACCTTTTTCGGGTGAGCCTGAAAATTCGCCGCTACCCGATTCGGTGCAGAAAATACAGCCTTTGCCGTTTTTTCTGTTAGGACAGGAAAAGCCTCCGTCAATCGAAAGCTTTGCGACCTTTGAGCCGTAAAGGCGTTTCATTTCGTAGTCAAAGGTTCTGTATCTTTTTCCTTCGGCAAACATATCAGTATTTTGTCAGATGACCTTCTTCAAGAAGTCCCTGAAAGCCGGTCTGTCTTGCGGCATCATAAGCAATTATTGCAACCGCATTTGAAAGATTGAGCGATCTTGCATCCTTGAACATGGGAATTCTGATGCATCTGTCATAATTATCAAAAAGAAGCTTTTCATCAAGTCCCTTTGTCTCCCTGCCGAAAACAAGCCAGATGTCCCCGGATTCGGAATACTCGGCATCGCAATAATTCTGCTTTGCCTTTGTGGTGCAGTAGTACATCATTTTTTGATCATATTTGCTGAAAAAATCATCCGAAGACGGATAATATGAAATATCTACCATATTCCAGTAATCAAGCCCCGCACGTTTTACGTGTTTTTCATCTATCGAAAAGCCGAGAGGGCCTACAAGATGAAGCTTTGCCTGAAGTGCGGCACAGGTACGGGCAATATTGCCGGTGTTCTGCGGTATTTCAGGCTCTATAAGAACAATATTGAGCATAATATTTTTCCTCCTGAAGTTTTTACCAAAGATCCTGTGAATCCTTGTTTTTGAGTGCGGTAAGAACCCTTTCCTTGAAATCAGGATAAACCTTTATTATATTTCTTACCTGTTCTTTCATTTCTTCACGCTTAGTGACACCGTCCGCAGGACAGCCACTCTTGAAAACGGGGAGAGCATGACGCTTTGCGGCGCCTATAACATCCATTTCACTTGCATAGACCATAGGTCTTATAACGTGAATGTTTTTTCTTTCCATATACGTTACAGGAGAGAAAGTGTGAAATCGTCCTTCAAATAGAAGGCTCATCATGAGCGTTTCAAGCACGTCATCAAAATGATGTCCGAGAGCGACCTTGTTGCATCCGAGCGAAATTGCCGCATTGTGAAGAGCTCCTCTTTTGAGATTTGAGCAGAGAGAGCAAGGATTCTGCTCGTTTCTTGCCTCAAAAACGATATTACCGATTTTCGTTTCAACGACCTCGTATTTGATATCGTTTGCATCACAGAATCTCTTAAGTTCAGCCGTATCCGGATGAAACAATCCCATATCGAGAGTAACTCCGACAATATCATACTTGACCTTTGAAAAATACTGGTACAGGCGAAGCGCATACAAAAGAGTAATGCTGTCCTTTCCGCCTGACACACCCACGGCAATCCTGTCGCCGTCTTTTATCATACCGAAATCTTCGTCGGCACGCCTTATACAACCTAAAATTTTCTTCATATAAAGTCCTTTTTATATTTTGTTATATGATACACCACCAAAGCCCGTTTGTCAATATTTTATTTTGATATATAGTCGGATAAGGTAAAAAATAACGTTATTCGATCATTAGGGCACGAATTATAGTGAATTATGAAATATTTGCTTTTATTATAGTGAATAATTTATAATAATATTATTTTATCTGATTTTGTAATTCTGAAATTATTCTGTAAATTTCCTTCGACAAATTATAACACAATAACTTGAAAAAATATATAAATACTACTTGAAATATTTAGAATTTTGTGTTATTATATAGATGCTTGAAGCAAAGGGAAGAAACATTATGTTTTTTATAGCTTCTTGTTTTCAAAATGAAATAAACACATAATTTAACGGAGGAAACGTTTTATGGAACAAAAAATAAGGATAATTGCGGCAGACAGCAATCAGAAATGGATAAGACTTCTCGCAGAGTACGCAGCTGAAAATGATGATATCGAGCTTTGCGGCACTGCGGCAAACGGTCAGGAGGCACTTGAAATAATTGCTAAACTCAAGCCGCAGGTTATTGTGATTAATATGATTCTGCCTGTAATTGACGGATTAGGTGTGATGGAAAGCATTCAGAAGATGACTGACTATCAGCCGAAGATAATCTGCATTTCATCTGTGCAGAATGAATTCATGATAAAAAGAGCATTTTCGCTCGGTGCGGTTTATTACGCAAGCATGCCTATCGATTTAACGCTACTTGTAAGAAGAATAAAAGAAGTCGCATCGGGCACGGTGTTCAATCCGACTCCCGCACAGACATATTCAGTTCCTGTTTCACAGCAGACAACGCTTGATGAAAAGATTACGTCAATCTTTCTGACTATCGGCATTCCGGCGCACATAAAAGGTTATCCTTATCTTCGTGAAGCCGTCAAGATGTCGATCAACGATATCAGCATCGTAAACAAAATCACAAAGGAGCTTTATCCCGGAATTGCCGATAAATTCCAGACCACTCCGAGCAAAGTGGAAAGAGCCATCCGACACGCAATTGATGTTGCATGGAACAGAGGCAGGATTCAGAATATGAATGAGGTTTTCGGAATCGATATCTACAAAGCAAACGACAGACCAACAAACGGCGAATTCATTGCATTGATTGCAGACAGACTCAGGATGAGAAATTCAGCATAAAGAAAAAGACCTTGAAAAAGGTCTTTTTAATTATATCTTATAAATTTGCCTGAAGTAAAAATGAAAATCGGTTTATTTTCTTCCGCCATACATCTGACTGTATATCCCGTGCCGCTGTCTTCCTCAAACCTTTGAGGAACATAAAGTCTGTCCGCAAGGCCTGTAATGATCCTGTCCCTGTTCAGAAGCTGGAACTTGACGTTGAACGGCTCAAAGTATTCCGCAATTATCAGACTGTTCCGAAGGAGTATTCTTTCTGCAATCACCTGATTCTGAGGAGGATAAATCGGAGTAAAATAGGGAAGAACGGCTATTGTGCTTCCGTTTTCGATTGCCGCTTTGTGTGCCTCGGCATCAACTCCGAGTGCGAGCCCAGAAACAACCGTTGTATTTTCGGAAGCAAGTGTCCTTGCGGTATAAAACGCTCTGTCGAGGACTTCATCTGAGGTTTTTCTCGGGCCCGATATTGCCGCCGTTGAGGGCGAATTCAGAAGCCCGGTATTTCCTCTGCAATAAAGAAAAAGCGGAGATTTTCTGCTGCTTTTCAGCCTTTCGGGGTAAAGGGAATCATTCTTTGAGATGATTACCGCCGATTCCGAACGAAGTCTGCGCTTGATTTTTGTCAGCTTTTCTTTGTATCTGCCGAAGCAATTTCTGAATTCCGAAAGGGCTTTTCCCGATTGGAAGACAGTAATCAGTTTTTCGTTGCTTTCATTCCAAAGTTCTTCAAGGCTAGAATAAGCGCTTATTTTCTCAAGCGTCTTTTCGCCTACGCCGTCAATGAATGAAAAGGCAAGAAGATCATCAGTATTCATTTCTTATTCTTCTTCATCATCGGAAAACAGCTTTCTTAAGTTAAGAGAAGCCGCATAAATTTCTTTCTTTGAAAGATCTGTTCTTTCTTTTCTCAAAATAGCGATCGCGTCCTTTGCCGTGCAGGAGTTTTTAACCATAATATCGGCAAGAAGTGCTTCAAGCGAGATATCATTTACAGGGGAAGCGGCATCATTTTCGATGATTTCTTTCCTGTTCTTGTGAATCACGATGACGTATTCTCCCTTCTCAGCATTTTCCGAAGAAGATAATTCCGAAAGGACATCCTTAACATTGCCGGTGATGTTCATCTCATGAAGCTTTGTGATGTCATTGCAGACACAGACATCGCAGTCAATTATTTCCGATATATTCTCAAGAGTTTTGAGAATTCTGAAAGGTGACTCATAGATAACGATATTGTTCATATCGGAGCTCTCAAGCTTTTTTAGCTGCTCCTTCTGTTCTTTATTATCTCTCTCAAGAAATCCTATAAAAGAAAACGTATCAGTTTCAAAGCCCGAAACAGAAAGCGCGCAGATTGCAGCGCAGGGACCCGGAACAGGCACAGTCTTAATGCCGTTTTCCTTTGCCAATGCTATAAGATCATATCCCGGATCGGAAATGCACGGCGTCCCCGCATCGGTCACGATAGCAATATCGATTCCGTCCTTGAGCATCCTTGAAACAAGCTCGGGAGCACGCTCCTTCTCATTGAATTTATGATATGAAATCATAGGAGTATGTATGTCAAAATAATTAAGAAGCTTGATTGTATGAGTTGTATCTTCAGCGGCAATCAATGAAACGTTTTTCAGTGTTTCAATAGCTCTCGGAGTGAAATCCGAAAGATTGCCTATAGGTGTCGCCGTTACGAATAAAGTAGGCATAGTTTTTTCCTTTGCTATTTTTATTTCTTTTTATTATACATTAAATCAATGATAAAATCAATACGGCTGTGATAAAATTTGCCATAATAAATTGTATTTTTTCAGCGAATTATATTTTCGAAAAAATAAAGGGAGGATGTATGATTTTGGACAGAAAAGAACTTTACCGCAAGCGATTATCACTCATTCCGCAGGATCTTGCTTCAATGCTCTCATTTTCACCTGAAGCACGTTTCAGATTCGGAACATTGTCAAGTGAACAGAAAGGAAAGCTGACATCATATCTTGATAACTCGCCCGATGTGTGGAGCCGTGAGGAGAGATGTGAAGAAATAGTTTCATCGCTGAAGGATGATGAGAAAATGTGGTTCAATGACTGATTCTTTTTCAGAAAACTTAAGCTATGTGCTTGATTGCTTTTCCGGAGACAAAAAGCCGGAAGCAAGAAAGGTTGAATTGAAATGCAATATTGAGTGTGCGTTGATTTTCATAGATGAAATAACAGACGGTAAGTTGATCAATAAAGATATTATCAAGCCGCTTTTTGATGCAGAAATAAAATTTCGGAAGAATATTGCGGAAGAGTTGAAAGAAAAAATCATTCCGGCAAATGAATGCGAGATAATTTATGACAGAGAAAAGCTTCCTGAATTCATTCTTGACGGATGCGTTGTCCTGATTATTGAATCCGCTGATGCTTTTCTCTCAGTGCCGGCAAGAAAATGGGAGAAAAGAAGCGTGGAAGAGCCTCCGAACGAGGCTGTTATCAGAGGTCCGAGGGAAGGCTTTACGGAAGATCTGAAAACGAACATTTCACTTCTTAGGAAAAGGCTCAAAACGCCTGATCTCGCTATTGATATAATTAAGACGGGCAGATATTCCGACACGAAATCAGCCGTTGTATATATTTCTTCGATAGCAGACAAACAGCTCGTTTCTTCAATAAAAGAAAAGCTTTCCGAAATCGATATTGACGGAATAATCGATTCGGAATATCTTGAAGGCTTTCTGAAGGATAATAAATTCACTGTATTTCCGCAGACAGGCATCACAGAAAAACCCGATACTGCAGCAGGAAAGCTTCTTGAAGGCAGGATCTGCATAATAACAGACGGAAGCCCGAGCGTAATCACTCTTCCGTATCTTTTTATCGAAAGCTTTCAGGATGCCGGTGACTACTATTCCGTATCACCGAGAAAAAGCACACTTCGTGCATTAAGGTTTGCAGGATTTATTTTTGCTATACTTCTTCCGGGCTTGTATGTTTCGATACTGAATTTTCATTATGAAATGCTTCCTGCGGAGATATTATTAACAATACTGAACGCAAGAGACGGTATTCCCATGAATCCCGTTCTTGAGCTGATAATCACAATGCTTCTGTTTGAAATACTTCAGGAGGCATCCATCAGAATGCCCAGGCATTTAGGCTCTGCAATGAGCATTGTCGGAGCACTGATCCTCGGCGATACAGCCGTAAAGTCAGGTGTGATCAGCTCGCCAGCGGTAATGATTTCAGCTGTATCCGCAATCGCGATTTACAGTGTGCCCGATCAGGCTGATGCCGTAATACTGCTTCGATTCTGCTTTACGATTCTCGGCGGAATGGCAGGCTTCTTCGGAATAATGCTCGGCGCAGCTGCGGTATCCATACACCTTTTAAGCTTATCATGCTTTGGCGTGTCGTATCTTGCGCCGTTTGCACCTCTCTCGATAAGAGATAAGCAGGATGCCGTCTTCATCAGTCCGATAACAAAAAGATATTTCAGGCCCGAATCCATCCCAACGAAAAACAGAGTCAGAATGAGGAGCAAAACTTGATAAGTACAAATGAACCGCTGAAAAAAAGAGAGTTATTTTTTCTTTTCGCAACTGTAATTCCGGCTTTGAAGCTTATTTTCCTGCCGGAGTATGCCGCAATAGCTCTCGGGAGAGATTCCTGGCTGATTTTCGTTGTGACTGGCGCTGTTGACGTTCTGTTTTCGTTTTTTATTATATATGCGACAAAATGGAATCTGTCTTCGGCGTTTTCCGTAAACAAGCTTCCCGCAAAAATCATCGGCTTTCTGTTTATTGCTGTACTCGGATGTAAATCTCTGATGTATTTCAGACAGACGCTTGAATTCGTATTCACAAGCACATACACGTTTGAGCCGTTGAAGTATTTTGCGATCCCATTGATAGCACTTGAAGTCTGCATCCAGTTCACCGACATCAGGAATCAGGTCAGACTCTCAAGTATCATTTTTCCGCTCATGATAATGACATACCTGATCCTGATAATAACCGGAATCATGAATTTTGATTCTGTCAGGGTAAGACCCGTCCTTGACTACGGCATCAATCCTTTATTAAAGAGCATACCGGGTTTTTTCACATGGACAGGTGATTGCATTCTGCTTTTTCTATTGCTGCCGTATTCGGAAAATCCGGCAGAGAAAAGGTACAGGTTCACATCAGGAATTATTTTCGGGAACATCATTGCATCACTGCTTTGCTTTATTTTTATAGGAGTATTCGGTGACATTGCCGGTTTTGTAACGCTTTCTGTCACGGAATTGCCTGTATTTGCCGGAAGTGAAGCGGTCTTTGCGGACTTTGACTCTGCAGTGAGAATAATATGGACATTTGCGTTGTTCATTAGTGATACGCTTTATCTGTTTCTTACCGTAACGGTATTCAACAGGGTTTTCGGAGTAAAAAACGAAAAAGTCACAAAAATAATACTTCCATCGGCTTTGTGCCTTGCTTCGCTTTTTCTGTTTGAGAATGAAGAATATTATATGGCATTCGGAATAGGCATTGCATCCGTAATTTTGGGCATTGTTCAGTATTCATCCATGTTTGCGGCAGGAATATATCTTTCAATAAAAAACAGGAGGAGCAATAAAAGATATGAGGCGGCGTAATTTTCCGATAATAATAATTATGTTTGCAGTTACAGTGTTTCTGTCTCTCGTTTCAAATGTTTTTCAGCCGAGAAGCATAGAAACGGTAATGATCGTGAGCGGAGCTGGAATAGAAAAATCCAATGACGGAAACATCAGGCTCTCAATTCAGGTCATAAAACCTGTAAAAAGTGATTCGGGAAGCTCGGTTTCATCCTGCTTCGTTTTTTCCGGAGAAGGCGAAAGCATGAGCGAGGCAACCGAAAAAATAATTGCAAAATCAGGAACCGTTCCTGCATGGTCGCACTGTGAGGTGATCGTCATAAGCAAAGAGATAGCGACAGAACAAGATATTTCATTTCTCATCGATCCGTTTTTTCGTGCAAACGAAGTTAAGAATTCAACGCTTATCCTTCTTTCCGATGAATCGCCCGAAAAGATTCTTAATGCGCAGACACCCTTTGATTCCGTTTCGGCATTCGGTATAAGAAGGCTTCTTGATGATATGGATTTTGAATCCAACCGCTCACCGGTAACGCTGAAGGATTTCATGGAGGATTATTATTCTTTATCGGGAGCAAGCGTTATCCAAAGCCTGTCAACGGAAGAAATAAAGAATTATACCGGAGGAGACGAAAGCAGTGAAAGCGGCAAAACCACAACAGAAGTAATTCTTTCATCTCCATCCATTGTCAAAAACGGAAAGCTTTCAGCCGAGCTTTCACCGCAGGCAAACATAGGAAGCAAATGGTTGAAAAACGAAATCAAAGGCATGATGATGAGCATTGGCGGGAAAGGCGGCAACAATGAAATATCACTGATTCTTTACAGCGCTTCGGCAAAATTAAAAGCTGAAAAGCAGGACGATAAATATGTTCTAAAGGTCACAGTCAAGGCAGAAGCCGAAATAACATCCGTTCTCTCAGAGGATGAGGAAGGAATAATTTCAGAAAAAGCAATCGCCGGAAAATATGATTCCATCAGAGAATCCATACAGAATGAGATAAAAAATCAGATTTATTCGGCATGGGAAGAGATGATAAGCACCGACACGGATTTTTCAGGAATTGCAGAACAGCTTTACGCAGGACTCGGTCATGAGTGGCTTGAAAAGCAAAGCGGGTTCGGCAGGGAAATGCTTGAAAACACCGTGTTAAAAGTCGATGTTAAAATTTCAATTTCTTCAGGCGGACTCAATAAAAGATACGGTTCAGACAAAATTCATAATTTTTTTACGAACGCTTGTTGAAAAATACACTTTCATAAGGTATAATATAGATAAAATCGATATAAGGGATTACTATACATTATGAAAAAAAGATTACTGACTTTAATTGCGGCAATTACAATGCTCCTTTCTTTATCCGCCTGCGGAGAAACGACTGTTCCGGAGCCTCAGCCTGAGATAAGCTACAAGCTCAACTCCGCATATATCGGAAATCAATTCTATTCGGCATCTGATAACGTTGAAGGTCTTGTTCACTATTATGATTTCAATGAATATCTTCAGAGCGGCAAGGATTTTGATTCAGTGATCGCCGAGTACGGCGCAGCAGAAAAGGAAGAGCTTCTTTCTGCTTGCGAAAACGTGCTTGTAATTGCGCCCGATAATAATAAAAACGATATCATAAAAGAATTCACGGGTGCTGACTCCATTGAGACAACGGAAAATGAAGATTTTAGCCTTTTAGGCGTTCTTTTCACCAAAATATCCGAAAAGAACGAGTTTGATGCCGTAGGCATTTATACTATGGGCAAGGTCAGCAAGGGAACAGCAGAGCTCACCGATTACGAAGCATACTGTGTTTCATACGAATACAAAAAGCACTATCAGGGCGACAACTTCGTTACAACCGAAGTCTATAATATGCAGAAGGCATCCGACATTTTCAATGTTTTTGATTTTGAGGGAAAGGCATACTCCGTTTCAATGCTGACATTTGTTGATTATCTTGATAATCCTACAGTTTCAGCTTCTCATTATCTTTTCGAACATTCGTTAGCATATTTTACTGATATAAAGCCTGTCTCTTCCACGGCAGGAGATCTCACCTCACTCATTACAGTCAATAATGACGGTTGGGAGATAAAAATGGCGCCGAATTCAGACGTTGTTTTTGCAGAAAACGAAGAGATGCCGAGAAACTTCTATTTTTACAGGCAGTTTCTTGTTTCAGACGAGCATAACTTTTCCGGCAAAGTCATAGCCAATGACAAGGGCAGTATGCTCGACAGACTCAGCTGGACCATCACCGACACGAATTCAGCAGACGAGACAGAATACACATATCTCTATAAGAACCTGACAGTTGCCGCTGATATGGTCAATGAGCACGGCCATTATGCGCCGACAACAAAGACGACCGCAGTTATCGGAAACGGCACCGACAATAAAGAATACTCCTACACCATCGGATGCGATGTCTGGGCAATCGTTTGGGGAGACGATCACGAATAATTTGTCAGAAGAGAGGAAAATATGAGTTCTTCCAAGAGAATAGACCGCAAGATAAACTGAATGCCGGCAAGATCCAGGGGAATTGATAATATCTATAAATTTCTCCGCATCTTTGGCGTCAAGCCGATGCAGTACAAAAGAATTCAGATGGAGGATTGTGATAGCCTGACTGAATATCTGACCGGCTTTCGCAAAGCATATGCCGATTTCTTTTGCAAAAGCGGAGTAAAAGAGAACAGTACGCTTTAATACTATGCCACGCAGATGCTCTGGCACAGGCTCTATCTTCAGAAAAGAAGACTTGACAGGCTCGGAATCAGAATGGATATGGAGAGTGAAAGACTTCAGCGATCAAAGAAACCCGAGGAAACGATTGCCGAAACAGACTTCTTTGAGGGCAGATACATAGTAAACGACGTCAACGAAGCCATTTACTCCAAGTCAATATTGATTTTGATACCCTAAATCTCCGGAGAAACAGATACACGGTGGAAAGCGGAGTTCAGAAAATCAAGTGTTCCGTTTGCATGGTTTTTTGAGCTGATCGACGGAAAAATTCTTCTGAGAAACGAAACGACAAAGCTTGAGTTTGAAAAATCAGCTGATTGCAAAACGCAGAACATATGTGTGCCTTCTGTTTTCAAGTGCAGGGGCTGCGGCATGAGCCTTTCACTCATGGACGGAAAAGCCTGCCCGAATTGCGGAAAAGAGCTCGACCTGAGGCAATACGATTGGATAATCACAAAATATGAAAGCAGTATGAGCGAGCCTGGTAAGTCCTGGCGTGAATTCAACTGATTCAGAAAAAAATTAAAATGCTTGCCTGTCGAAGAAGAAAGATTGTTCTCATTCTTCCGCAGGCTTTCTTCTTATGAAAAAATTCAAGGGTTATTTCACTTGAAAAAATAAGCACTGTATGGTATAATTAAACAGTAATAAAAATAAAAAGGATCAATTTATGGCAGATAATAAATCATTGAGCAACCTGATTGAAGAAGTAAAAAAGAAAAACGTTCCCCAGCACGTTGCTATTATTATGGACGGCAACGGCAGATGGGCAAAGCTCCACGGCTTCATGCGTTCCGTCGGACACAGATACGGAGTAGAGAAAGTCATTGAGCTTCTCAATGCCTCAAAAAAGGTCGGAATAAAATACGTTACGGTATATGCTTTTTCAACCGAAAACTGGTCAAGACCAAAGGAAGAGGTCGATGCTCTCATGGAACTTACGGTCGAATTCATCGCAAGAGAGATAGACCACATCAAGGCAGAGGGCGCAAGGATTCATATCCTCGGAGACTATTCCGTTCTTCCCGAAAAGGCAAGGAACGCAGTTCAGTATGCAGTCGACTACACAGCAGAAAACACCGAGCTTCATTTCAATGTTGCACTGAATTACGGCGGCAGAGCTGAGCTTGTAAAAGCATTCAAGGATATGATGAATGAGGTCAACGATGGTAAGCTTGATCCCGACAGCATAAATGAAAAGACGATTTCCGAGCATCTTTATACCGCAGGAATGCCGGATCCGGATCTGATAATCAGAACCGCAGGAGAAATGCGTCTGAGCAATTTCCTTCCGTATCAGTCAGCCTATTCGGAAATATGGATAAGTCCGTCAGATCTCTACTGGCCTGACTTCACTTCGGAATGCTATTTCAAGGCAATACTTGATTATCAGAAAAGAGACAGGCGCTTCGGCAAGGTAAAGTAATCGGTTCAAGGAGTTACATAATATGAAAAAAAGAATTATTTCTGCGGCTGTGATAATACCTCTTACCATTGCCGCTATATGGATCGGAGGACTCGTATTTGACATTCTTGCCGTTCTGATCACGGCAGGCGCTGTTTGGGAAATGAACAAGGTACTGAAGCTTGTCGGAATAAGAACGCATATAATAATCAATATGGTGTTTGTTGCCGCAGCTGCTCTTTTGATTTATTTTGGAAAAGAAGCAATGATGTTTCAGCTCTTCATTCTTTTTTCAATGCTGACTCTTGCATTTACTCTTTTCTCAAAGAAGCACGATATCCGTGACGCCTTGTCAACAATAGCCGTTTTCGTTTATCCGTCATCGCTCATTCTCACACTTACACTCATAATGAGAGCCGGAAGAGAATACCTGATTGCAGGAATACTGACTTCCGTAATCACAGATACTGCGGCGTTCTTCGTAGGAAGAAAATACGGAAGAAGAAAACTTTGCCCGACTATCAGCCCTCATAAAACTCTTGCAGGAGCAATCGGCGGCGAATTGTTTGCGACCGTTCTTATGAGTATATACGGTCTTATCGTTATGCTCGTGATCAGAAAGACTGGCTTTGATTTCGTAAAGCTTATCGGATGGTCGTCATTTGCCATGTTCGGCGGAATTTTTGCCCAGTTCGGCGATCTTTGTGCTTCGGCAGTGAAGAGATACTGCGGTGTCAAGGATTATTCAAACCTTATTCCCGGACACGGCGGCATTATGGACAGACTTGACAGTGTCATGTTTACGTCCGCATTACTTTATTTATTTCTTTCGCTTGGAATAATCTGATCAAAAACTAAATAAAATATAATAAACCACAGAAAAATGAAAAGAATTGCATTATTCGGTTCCACAGGCTCAATAGGTACACAGACTGCGGACATAATAGAAAAATATCCTGAAAAATTCAAGCTTACATCATGCTTTGCATACAAGAATTCCGATCTGATAAAAGAGCAGATTGAGAAATTCAACCCTGTATTTGCCGGTCTATATAACAAAGCCGCCAATTCAAAACTGAAAAATTCCTATTCAGGCAAAACAAATATAATCGACCCCGAAAGCGGTCTTGACGAAGTGCTTGAGCTTGCGGACACAGTCGTTGTATCAATAAGCGGATTTGCAGGAATAGGTGTAACCCTTGAAGCACTGAAAAAAGGAAAACAGGTCGCAATAGCAACAAAAGAGGTCCTTGTTTCGGCAGGAGACATAGTCAATGAATACACAGCGCTTTACGGTGGAAGCATAATCCCAATAGACAGTGAGCACAGTGCAGTGTGGCAGTGTCTTGAAGGAATTAACAAAGGCGGAGATTACCGTGAGCACGTCAGAAGAATAATTCTCACCGCATCAGGCGGCCCATTCAGAACAAGAGACAGGGATACTCTCAAGGACGTAACCGTACAAGAGGCTCTGAAGCACCCCAACTGGTCAATGGGAGCTAAAATCACGATTGATTCAGCAACTATGATGAACAAAGGTCTTGAAGTGATCGAAGCAGAAAGACTTTATAAGGTCGGAGCAGACAGAATCGATATTCTCGTTCACCCGCAGAGCATAGTTCACTCAATGGTTGAATGCGTCGACGGAAACATCCTGGCACAACTCGGCAATGCCAATATGAGACATCCGATCCTCTATGCACTTTCATACCCTGAAAGAATTGAAACAAGATTCGGAAGACTTGATCTCACAAAAGCAAGTGCTCTCACGTTTGAAGAGCCGGACACAGAGAAGTTCCCTTCAATAAAGCTTGCTTACAAGGCGCTTGAATTCGGAGGTACAGCTCCATGCGTTATGAATGCCGCAAATGAGAAAGCCGTGGCACTCTTCCTTGAAGAGAAAATCAGATTCACGGACATTCCGGTATTCGTCGAGGAGAGAATGGAAAGATTATCCGATAACGGCAAAAAGCTTACTCTGGAATCAATAATTGAAGCGGACAGAATAGCCCGCAGTTAAAAAACATTTGAATTAAGGAAGGAACGTTTTTTAATGACAGTTTTATATACAATACTCGCAATGGTAATCGGATACTCCGTAATTGTTTTGATCCACGAATGGGGACACTACATTACAGGAAGAATGTTCGGAGTAAAAACAGATGAATTTTCTGTGGGAATGGGGCCTAAGCTCCTTCAGAAGAAAACAAAGAACGTTATGCTTTCACTCCGTGCGATTCCGATAGGCGGATACGTAAAGTTCACAGGAGACGAAGAAGTATACGGTGAGAACACAAAAGGCGCTGAAAACGATCCGCATATAATTCTCAATCTTTCCGTATGGAAAAAGCTTATTATATACGTTGCAGGAGCGGTCATGAACTTCGTTCTCGGCTTTGTGCTTCTGCTTACGGTTTATTTTCTTCTCGGCGCTCCGACACAGATTCCGACAATAGGCTCAGTTATTGAAGGCACTCCTGCCGACAGAGCCGGCCTTGAGGCAAATGACAGAATTGTTGAAATTGACGGTATTGCAGTTCCGCAGGATGATTACAACAAAGCTCTTGAGCTCATAACCGAGCATATAAGCGATAAGCCGGTTGAAATTGCCGTAAAAAGATCAGATGTGATCGAAAGGATTACAATACAGCCTGAATACGAGGAAGAAACGTCTTCATACAAAATCGGTATATATTTCGGCTATACCTACGGAAGAATCACATTAAAAGAGGCTTTTGAGGAAGCCTGCTATGCAACGGGCGAAATGATAACCGTGCTTTATAGAACTCTCGGAAATATGATTTTCAAGGGTGAAGGCCTTGAGAACCTTTCAGGACCTATCGGCATTGTCAATGTTGTAAGTGATGCCACAAGACAGGGAATCCTTTCCGTAGTTTATATCTTCGCGGTCATTTCATTCAATCTCGCAGTGATCAATCTGCTTCCGTTCCCCGCGCTCGACGGTGGAAAATGCTTTCTTCTCATCATTGAAGCAATCACTAAAAAGCCGCTTCCGAGAAAGGTCGAAGGCTATATAAACCTTGTCGGCTTTGCAATGTTGATTCTGCTTATGCTCGTAATTACGTTCAAGGACGTAATTCACCTTTTCTGACGGAGATAAAAATGGATAGAAAGATTACTAAAGAAATTCATGCAGGGAATGTCATTATCGGAGGCGGAAACAGGATTGTCGTTCAGTCGATGATGAACACCGATACAAAAGATGCAAGCTCAACAATAGAGCAGATACAGAGGCTGAAAAATGCAGGTTGTATGCTTGCACGTCTTGCAGTATATGACGAAGATTGCCTTCCACCGCTTCGAACGATCGTTAAAAAATCAGCTTTACCGCTTGTAGCCGATATTCATTTTGATTACAGACTTGCACTCGGAGCCATTGAGGCAGGTGTCGCTAAGGTCAGGATCAATCCCGGAAACATAGGTGACGAAGCAAAGATAAAAGCCGTGGCAGATTGCGCAAAAGCAAACGGTGTGCCGATAAGAGTCGGTGCAAATTCAGGCTCAATCAACAAGGAATTTGAGTCAAAATACGGCAGAAGCGCTGTGGCTATTGCCGAAAGTGCCCTTGCAAACGTTTATTCGCTCGAAAAATACGGATTTGATAATCTCGTAATCTCTGCAAAATCATCAAACGTTCTCGAGATGGTGGAAATATACCGATATCTTTCCGACAAAACGCAGTATCCGCTTCACCTCGGCGTAACAGAGGCAGGCGATATCCTTGCAGGAACCGTAAAAAGCTCCGTCGGTATCGGTGCGCTGCTGCTTCAGGGAATCGGAGACACCATCCGTGTTTCACTCACAGCAGACCCCGTCAAGGAAGTTGAAACTGCGTATGAGCTCCTCCGTGCGTGTGGACTTTACAACGGTGGTGTGGAAATCATTTCCTGCCCGACCTGTGCAAGAACAAAATACGATCTTCAGTCAACAGTTGCCGCATTGAGGGAAAAATTCCGCGGCGAAGAAAGAAGTCTTACCGTTGCAGTAATGGGCTGTGTTGTCAACGGTCCCGGCGAGGCATCTCATGCCGATATAGGAATTGCCGGAGGAAAAGGCAAGGTAGTAATGTTTGAGCACGGCGAAAAAACAGGTGTTTTCAATGAAGCCGATGCTGTGGATGCACTCTACGAGCGTGCAATGAAGATTCTTGATGAAAGGAATAAGTAATGTCTCTACTTTCTGATTATTTTAGCGAAGACAAATCAGATTTTCTTAAGCGAACAGCTCTAGATTCAGCAAAGCTTTACAAGGATAACGGCCGAGTAGAGCTTTATTTGACTGTTGACGGACTTCTGCAGAACGAAGAAGAGCAGCAAATCAAGCGTCTTTTCTCCAAAAAGCTCGGTATTTCCGCCGATTCCGTAAAGCTTATTCTCAAAAGCAAGAATCCTGAGGTCTTTTCAGAGGAAAATCTTCCGCAGTACCTAAACAGAATCAAAGCGCAATGGATAGAAAAAGGCTTCAGGACCTGCGTTCTCGGACTCAATTCGCTCAAATACCTTGAGCCTGATTTAATTATCGGAGAGGCCGTCAGCCAGATTGATCTTGAAATCCTTACAAGGCACAAAGCAGAATCGCTCATTCAGGAATGGTTTTCGCAGACTTTCAATTCTGATTTCAGGTGCGAACTGAGAATGAACGATGCAACGCTTGCGGAAATTCTGCTTGAACACCGTGAACAGCGTGACAAGGAAATCGCAAAGGCCATTTCCGAAAGAACTGCCGCAAAGGAGAAGCCGAAGGTTTCAAGCGGCAAAATCGAAATATCACTTGAAGATCCGATTATCGGAAAAGCTTTCACAGGCAATCCGATTCCCATGGATGAGGTCGAGGAATCGCCTGACTTCATCATAGTCGAAGGCGAAATCTTCAAGGTCGAATCAAAGGAATTAAAAACAGGTAAAACAATATTCACTATTGAGTTTACAGATAAAACAAACTCTCTTAAGGCCAAAATCTGGGCAGACAGCAAGAATCTTGAGATTCTTTCAACAGTGCTCAAGGAAAAAAACTGCGTAAAGGTAAGAGGTCAGTACGTTTTTGATGCATTTGCAAAAGAACCTGTTATGAAGGTCATGGCAATGTATCAGACAAAAGCCAAGAAACGTGCGGACACTTCTGAAGAGAAGCGAGTCGAGCTGCACGCCCACACCGTAATGAGCTCATACGACGGACTTATAGAGCCTGCCGATCTCGTAAAGCGGGCTATTTCTTGGGGACACAAAGCCGTTGCCATCACTGATCACGGCGTACTTCAGGCAAACCCGAACGCCTTTGCGGCAGCAGAAAAAGCTTCAAAGGAGCATCCTGACTTTACCGTTATTTTCGGATGCGAAGGCTATCTCATAGATGATATAACCGGTCTTGTTCAGGGAGTATCAGGTGTAATAGATGAAACCGAACTTGTTGCTTTTGATATTGAAACGACAGGACTTGACAAGAATACGGATGCGATCATCGAAATCGGTGCCGTAAAAATAAAGAACGGCGAAATAATCGAAAAATTCGACACCTTCGTCAATCCGGAAAGATACATTTCATATGATATCACCAAGCTTACAGGAATATCAAACGAGGATGTCGAGGGAGCGCCTACAATAGACAAGGCACTCGTCGATTTCAAGAACTTTATAGGTGATTCATTGCTCATAGCTCACAATGCTTCGTTTGATATGGGCTTTATCAGAACAAACGCCGTAAGGCTCGGTCTTCGTATCGGAAACAGATCTATAGATACGCTTCTTCTTTCAAGAGCGATGCTTCCAGATCTGAAAAAACATACGCTTGATGTGGTTGCTGCACACCTGAAAATAAACGAAGTCGCACACCACAGGGCAGATGACGATGCTTATGTTTGCGGATTGATTTTCTGCTGGTTTGTAAACAAGATGAAAAAGGAAGGCGTTACAACATTCGAAGATATGAACAGATATTTCTGCTCAAACTTTGAGGAAAGACTTCCGAGTTATCACATCGTTATCCTTGCAACAAACAAGGACGGTATGACAAATCTGAACAGGATAGTTTCCGATTCACATCTTAAACACTATCACAAACGTCCGAGAATGCCCAGATCGCTTATTGATGAATGCAGAAACAATCTCATTATCGGCTCAGCCTGTGATGCAGGCGAGCTTTATGAACTCGTGCTTCATAATGCCGACGAAGAGCTTCTAAGGAAGACTGCTTCTTATTATGATTACCTTGAGATCCAGCCTTTGGGGAACAATCACCATCTGATTGAGGACGGAAGCGTCAGGGATGAAGAGCAGCTCAAGGATATCAACAGAAAGATCGTTTCACTTGCAAAAGATCTCGGAAAGCCTTTCTGTGCCACAGGTGACGTCCACTTTATGGAGCCTGAGGACAAAGCCTTCAGAAGCATTCTGATGGCCACAAAGGGCTTTGAAGATGCAGACAACCAGGCGCCGCTCTACTTCAAGACAACGAACGAAATGCTCGAGGAATTCTCTTATCTTGGTGAGGAGGATTGCCGCAAGGCAGTTATCGAATATCCGAATGAAATAGCATCCCGTGCGGAAAAATACAAGCTCATGCCTGACAGCCTCGTTGCGCCGGACCTTCCCGGTGCAAAGGAAGAAATCATCAATTCAACATGGAACAAGGCTCACGAAATCTACGGAGAAACGTTGCCTGAAATCGTTGAGAAGAGAATCAAGAGAGAGCTTGACTCGATCATAGGTAACGGCTATCAGGTTTTGTATCTCACCGCCAAAAAGCTTGTTGAGAAATCAAATCAGGACGGATATCCTGTCGGCTCCAGAGGCTCCGTAGGTGCATCCTACGTTGCATTCCTTACCGGAATTACCGAAGTTAACGCACTTGAAGCACACTATCTGTGTCCGAAGTGCAAGCTCGTTGACTGGAATGTTCCGCTTCACGAAATCGCATTCGATATTGAAGACAGAGTTTGCCCGAACTGCGGAATAAACATGGAAAAAATCGGTCTGGATATGCCGTTCGAGGTATTTCTCGGCTTCAAGGGTGATAAAGTTCCTGATATCGACCTTAACTTCTCAGGTGAATATCAGAATAAAATACACAGATACACGGAACAGCTTTTCGGAAAAGAAAACGTATTCAAAGCCGGAACTATCGGCATGATACAGGATAAGACAGCTTACGGATACGTCAAGAAATATCTTGAGGAAAGAGGCAAGGTAGTTAATTCCGCAGAAATGGACAGGCTCGTTATAGGTTGTACCGGAGTCAAAAGAACGACTGGTCAGCACCCTGCCGGAATGGTAGTTCTTCCTGTTGGAAGAAGTATTTATGAATTTACCGCTCTCCAGCACCCTGCCGATACAGAAGACTCCGTTGTTACGACAACTCACTATGACTTCCATTTCATTCACGATACGCTCGTAAAGCTTGACCTTCTCGGACATGACGGCCCTACTATCCTCAAAATGCTATGTGACCTTGCCGGCATTAAAATAGCGGATATTCCGGATGCCGAAAAGGAGACGATGACGCTCTTCAATTCATCTACCGCATTGAAGCTCAAAAGAGGAGAGCTTTTCATGGATATAGGAACTTTGGGAATACCTGAATATAATACTCCGTTCCTCAGAGAAATCCTGCTTGAAATCAAGCCTACCAAATTTGCCGAACTGATCAGTATCAACGGTCTTTCACACGGTGAAGGCATCTGGATAGGAAACGGTCAGGATCTCGTTAAAAACGGCGTGATCAAGTTTGAAGACGTCGTTGCAACACGTGAAAACATCATGTTCAAGCTCATCAACTGGGGGCTTGATTCTAAAATGTCGTTTGACGTAATGGAAAGCGTAAGAAAAGGTAAAGGAATGAAGCCGGAATGGGAAGCTGCAATGCACGAAAAAAACGTACCGCAGTGGTTCATTGATTCGTGCCACAAGATAGGCTATCTCTTCCCGAAGCCTCACGCCGCAGCGTACGCACAGCTGTCATACAGAATAGCTTATTTCAAGGTGCATTATCCGCTTTGCTTTTACGCAACTTATTTCTCAATAAAAGCACCCGGATTCGACGGCACACTCGCCATAAAGGGCGGAGAAGCCATCCGTGACAGATTCCTTGAAGTAAAGAAAGCAGGCAAGGAAGCATCCCCTAAGGACCAGGATATGCAGCCTCATCTTGAAACAGCATACGAAATGTGGTGCAGAGGATATGAATTCTACCCGTGCGATCTTGATAAATCGGACGGAGTAAAATACACGATCGAAGAAAACGGTCTGAGGATCCCATTCACGGCTCTGCCCGGTATTCCTGCAACCGCAGGTCAGCAGATCTCAGACGCAAGAAAGGATGGTCCTTTTATGTCGGTAGATGATCTGAAAAAGAGAAGCGGAGTCGGCAAGAGCATAATAGATGCTCTGAGAGATCAAGGACTTCTTGCAAAGCTCCCCGAAACGGCACAGATAGAGTTCTTCTGACAGATAATATGTTTACAAAAGTGTCAGAATATGGTACAATAATATACGAAAGTAAAACAAAGATGAGGATTATTATCATGAAAAAAAGATTAGTAGCTTTATTATTTACAATACTTATTCTTGCAACTTTGTCCGCTTGCAGCAACCAGTGCAGAAATGGTCATACAGAAGAAATTATTCCCGGTAAGGAAGCCACTTGCACCGAAACGGGTTTGACGGAAGGCAAGAAGTGTTCTGTTTGCGGCGAAGTAATCACGGCACAGACAGAAATACCCGCAAAGGGACATAATGAAATAATAATTCCGTCAAAAGAAGCTACTTGCACGGAAACAGGGTTGACGGAAGGCAAGAAGTGTTCTGTTTGCGGCGAAGTAATCACGGCGCAGACTGAAATTCCTGCAAAGGGACATAATGAAATAATAATTCCCGGTAAGGAAGCCACTTGCACGGAAACAGGGTTGACGGAAGGCAAAATGTGTTCAGTTTGCGGCGAAGTAATCACGGCACAGACAGAAATACCCTCAAAGGGACATAATGAAATTATTATTTCATCAGTGGAACCGACTTGTATCTTTTGTGGCAATACTGAGGGAAGGATCTGCACTGTGTGCGGTAAAATTACCGTGAAACCGGAAGAAATTCCCGCAACAGGGCATACAGAAGAGATTATTCCTGCGAAAGAACCTACTGAGATAGAAGCCGGGTTAACAGAGGGCAAGCGTTGCTCGGTTTGCGGTGAAATACTTGTTCAACAAACGAAAACCTACTTAAATAATCTTCCTGTAATACCATACGGCTCTGAAGGTTTGGAATATATGATAATTCAAAACGGACAAGGTGTCAGGGTAGAATCAGTAGGAACTTGCACAGATACGGATATAGTTATTCCAGATAAAGTTACCATTCAGTTGGAAACATATCCGGTTACGCAAATACACGTCAATGCATTTTTGGGTTGCGAGAACATTACAAGCATTTCATTACCGGATACCGTAACATATATAAGCGGTAGTGCTTTTGAAGGTTGCACAGGCTTAACAAGTTTTACATTTCCCGATCATATAAAAAATGTTGGTTATAATATATTTAAGAATTGTACCGGCCTTCAGGAAGTATTTCTTCCGAAAGATCTGGTGTCTATCGAGACACAGGATTACGATTGGTCCACATTTTATGGGTGTGAAAACCTTTCCGATATTTATTTCCCGCGTACGACGGAGGAATGGATAGTAGAGATGAATGGTGACTATTGTATTCCTTATATTGAATCAAATTATGTTTTTACTACCAGAGATTATACGGTGCATTGCTCCAACGGTGATTTATCATACAAAGGAAAAATAATAAGGTATATCCAATGACAAAAAGAGAAGGCGTTTTTTGCTGAATTATTCTATAAAAAAGTCCCGAGTAAATCGGGATTTTTTGCTTTATGTGAGGAAGACCGTGCAATTATTCTCGCA
Organism: Clostridia bacterium; assembly: GCA_045627045.1. Taxonomy (GTDB): domain Bacteria; phylum Bacillota; class Clostridia; order HGM11327; family HGM11327; genus SIG351. The sequence continues at coordinate 27,564 of JAZQMY010000025.1, forward strand.
TTATTAAGTGATAATAATATTCGGTATATATAAGATACAGCTTTTTATGCTACTTCTTATTTTTCTATTTCAGCATACGGAATTTATTCTTATTATAATCTATAAGCTTTTCTGCTCTCATCCTGGACAGCTCTCTTGACAACGCCGATCTGTTAACCCCGAGGTAGTCTGCGAGTATTTCCCGTGAGAACGGTATCGTGAAGTATTCATCAGGTGAAGACGTTCCTGCTTCGTCTCTGAGGTACTCGGTAATTCTTGCTCTGAGCGAAGGTATGGTGAGGTATCGTACCTTGCGTTCAAGAGTGAAATACTGCCCGGACATAAGGTTCGTGAAGTTTCTTATCAGCGTTACGCCTTCGTATGTTTTCAGGATCGACGGCTGAAAGAGCATTTCATTCCTTATCCAAAGAACAGAGAGATCCTCGTTTGCAGTAACGTTCACAGGGCTCGGCGGAGCAGACGGCGAGGATAAAATTTCCCCGAAAACAGACTTGCTTAATAGTCTTGATCTGATATCGGAGCTTCCATCTGATGAGTACCTGACTGCAGTCACGCTCCCCGACAGGATTATTCCGAAGTATCTGATTTTTTCGCCCTGTAATATCAATGCTTCTCCCTGCTTATATTTTCTCTCCGATGCATTGAGTCTGTTCAAAAGGCTTTCGGTTTTTGATTTTTCGATGCCAGCAAAAAGCGGACACTCCGAAGCAATGTCAATATATCCGATATTCATATTTTTCTCCGATTTTCGCAAAATGTTGCCGCAGCAACAGATATTATATATTTTATGTAATATAATATACCCGAACTTAAGTTTTGTCAATATCAAAATCTAATAATTCAGGAGGAAATATGGTAAAAAAATCAGTCATCAGAATAACAAGAACTGCCGTTATGATCGCTCTTCTTGTGGTAGTACAATATCTTACGTCTTCATTCGGGCAGTATGTTACAGGCTCGCTTGTAAATCTCATTCTTTCCGTCTCGGCCCTTGTGATAGGACCGATCGAGGGAATAATCGTTGCAGTGGTTTCTCCGTTCTTTGCAAAGCTTTTCGGAATCGGACCTGCATTTATTCAGCTCGTTCCATTCGTGGCACTCGCAAATGCCGTTCTTGTTTCAGTGCTTTACCTCGTTGCAGGCAAGAACAACAATTTCAACGGGAAGGGCTATCTCAGAGGTTATGCCGGATGCGTTGCCGCTTCCGCTGCAAAGTTTCTTGCTTTATGGCTCGGTGTTACGAAAATCGGCTTTATGCTTTGCCCCGGAATCACCGAAGGACAGATAACGAAAATGACTGCAATGTTCACTTGGCCTCAGCTTGCCACGGCGCTCATCGGCACGTTCATAGCAATGAGCATAGTTCCTGCGGTAAAAAAAGCGTTGGGGAAGAGCAGATAATTTATTCACAAATTGTTTACAATTTGTATTATCCCGAATATTGCAAAAAAAGCTGAAATATGGTATAATATTTCACGTCAAAAATACGGATGGTCCGCTGCATGAAGCCTAATTTTGCAAGAACATCTATGAGTTAAGGAGGTGGGATTTATGGACATAATGAAAGAGATCGTTAAAGAACAGCTCAAGAGTGACATCGCATCATTCAGAGTAGGTGATACAGTAAAGGTTTTCGCTAAGGTTGTTGAAGGCGGTAAGGAAAGAATTCAGGTATTTGAAGGAATCGTTATCTCACGTCAGAACGAAGGCATCAATGAAACATTTACAGTAAGAAAGATTGCTTACGGCGTTGGTGTTGAAAGATGTTTCCCTATCCATTCCCCTCGTATTGATCACATCGAAGTGGTCAGAAAGGGCAGTGTGAGAAAGGCTAAGCTCTACTACCTGAGAGACCGTGTAGGTAAAGCTGCACGTGTTAAGGAAAGAAAGGACTGATATTTTTATATCAGAGACTTTCTGTCAACAGAAAAAAAGATCCGGAATATTATTCCGGGTCTTTTTTATTTTCCGAGGTATTGCCAAATAATTCGATTTATGATATAATATGATTAGCTGAAAAGTGTGGAATAAGTATTTTCCGATCATTCAGCATTACATTTTTCTGCTTTAACAAAAAGAGAAAGGTCCGGTAATAAATTGAATAATAAAAAAACAATAAGATATACTGTGCTGGCCGTTTTGTTTGCAATAACAGTATGCATTTTTGCCTCTGCGGCAGTTTCAGCCGCAAAAAATAAGTACTCCGTCACGCCCTCGTGTGATTCTACTTACATCTACACTTACGAAAAGAACACATTCATAAAGGATGTTTCTTCCGCATCTGCACTTTACGAGTATAATATCAAAAACGAAACCTCCCAGACAGTTAAATTCAGCTCCATCAAGGTTTGCGAAACGCTCGTAGGCAATGATTATTCATATGGCGACACTGTATATGATACAGGCGTGATCGAGCTTATGCCAGGTGAGGATATCACGCTCGCAGGCCATAGCTTTACATATGACGATGCAGAATCATTCGTTCTTCAGTATGATATCCTTGCGGTAATGTACAGTGAGGATGAATCGGGAAATCAAATAGTTTTCTCTGATTCCGACTATGAGTCAATCATCAACGGCGGAGACACGATCAACATCACTAGAGAAAAAATTGATTATACCGTTGTATATGATTATTTCACTTCAGGCAGTGACGTATATGCAGACGATACCATCACACTCAAATTCTCGATTGAATCAAACAGCAGCGTTCCGCTTCAGAACATCGAGGTCACAGACAGTGTATTCGGCAAGATCGGCGTTATTGATACTCTTGAGCCGGGCAAGACAGAGTCCGTTTCAAAGAGCGTAAAAATAACAGGATCTGTTAAGTCGCATCCTTCAATCAAATTCGAAAAGTACAATGACATCAAGACTTATACAGATGACTGCAATTCTGCCGAAATAGAAATAACCGTTCTTGACTACTCATATTCACTTACGATCGAAGCTTTTACCGAAGTGGTTTATATTGAAAACAATCAGGTCGTTGAAATTGAGTTCACCATCACAAATACAGGCACAGGTACAGTGGAGAACATCGCCGTAATCGATAACAACAACAGCACTGTATTCAGTATTTCATCTCTTCCTTGCGGAGATGTTTACACAAAAATGGTTTCCAAATCGTTCAGACCTGATGAAACGTATACATTCAGATGCATTTCCCCGAGAACAGAGTCAGTTTCAGCCGAGCTCTCATTCAAAACGCTCCCGCAGGTAGAGCTTTCTTATTCATTTGACAAGAAGCTTTCCGAATACAGCTATCTTGATACCGTAAACATCAAATATGCTGTTTCAAACAATGGTTCAATTGATGCCGAAAAGCTCGTTCTTACCGACAGTGAGCTGAATCAGTCATGGGAAATCGGAGATCTTGCTTCAGGTGAATCAAGAGAAATCATGGTTTCAGTTCAGCTTTTAAAGGAAGAAACAACTTTTCACCCCGTTCTTACAGGAAAATACGCCGAAACAGGAGCGGAAATCAACGAAGATCTTCCCGTAATCAAGATAGAAGTCAAGCTTCCGAGCCTGTATGTTGATCCTGTTCTTCAGATCACCACAGACCAGAAGAACATTTACAGCGGTGATATGGTGCCTTTCACATTGGTGCTTAAGAATAACGGCAACGGTGCTCTCAAGACCTATTCAATCACTGTAGTCGAAACGGATAACCTCTTCGTAAGCGAAGGAAGACTTGATCCCGGTGCTTCAAAGACGTTCACAACTGAAATTTTCTGCAAGGAATCAACAACATTCACGTTCAGGCTTTCAGGCAAAAACAGTGATACGGGCGAACCTGTCGTAATGGATTTCACTTACGATGTCGAAGTTCTCAATGCTGATCCTACACCGATAGAAACACCTGAGCCTCACAAAACACACGATCCGAAAGCAACTGTTGATCCGGGTGAAACCGAAAAGGAGCTTACAGATCCTGCAAAGAATATTCTCAAGGGCGTATTTATAATTGCCATAGCAGCACTCGCACTGCTCGTTGTAACAATTATAATTCTGATCGTAAGCCTCGTAGCAAAAATAAGAACTAAACTCAACAGACCGTACTGATCTGCTGAAAAAACGGCTCCTGTTTCATAATGGGAGCCTTTTAATAAGGATAAAATATGAAAAAGCGCTTAATCATTCTCACTGTAACTGCAATTATTCTTTCAATTATATCTTTCTCATCCGTAAGCGGAGCCGAAAATTCATTTGCGGTATATTGCAAAAAAGGATTTGTATTCACTGATTCTTTTTATTACACGGCTTCCTGCGGCTCTGATGCCGACACAGGTTTATACACTATTTCCGAAAACTCACAGGCGGTATTCCTTGCAAAAGACCGTTCCGCCGAAATCAACGTTTCAGGCCCTGCACTCATTGAAATAACAGAAGAGGGGTTTTGGGTGAAGGAAGGTGTCGCTTCTGTTCGGACGTTCTCTGACGGAACAACAGTTTACACAGGCACCGAAACTGCGCTCATTTCTTCCGGAACAAAGATCGCACTCCGTGTGGACGATTACGGTAATACATTCAATTACTGCACAAAGGGAACGGCTCTTCTGACGGCAAGGCTCGACGGTGGAGAATATACTCTTTCGGATAACGGATACATTGCCGTATCAGTAAAAAAGGGCATCCGCATACCCGATTCCGTAAAACAGAAGGACATAGAAAAATACGGCATCGTTTATTCAGATGCTTTTCAGAGCCAGCTTCTGACACCTCAAAACGGCAAAAGCAAAATCAAGGAAATCGTTGCCGGATACAACGGAGAAAATGTTTTCATCAGCGAAGAAAAAACCAATGCCGTTTATAAAATAAAAAACGGCTCAGGCGCTGATATTTCAGCCGTACTTTATGTGGAGAGCAATATCAACAATGCAAAGCTTCTTGCATATAATTCAGAGCAGGAATTGATTCAGAAAAGTTCAAATGCAAACGGAGCCCTAATGCCGAATGTTCATGTGACGAATTCAGCTGATGGTTATGTTTACCTGATAATAACAAGCGATATTTCTGATACTCTCAAGCTCTATTCAGACCCATATTCCGACATCTATTCAATGTCATTCGAGACAATAAAAAAGATGCTTCCGATTGCAGGAGCGGCTCTTGCGGCATTTATAATTTATGAGTTGATAAGACGCAAGGTATCAAAGCGCCCGGTAAAATAATATGGCGCCATTCATTCAATATCTGATAATTTGCCCTCTCGTATTCATTGCAGGCTTCATAGATGCAATAGCAGGCGGAGGAGGGCTTATTTCACTGCCTGCATACATGATTGCAGGCTTACCGTCACACAACGCAATCGCCACAAATAAGCTCAGCTCCACAATGGGAACGACTATTGCAACGCTGAAGTACGCCATCAAGGGCTATGTTCCGTGGAAGCTTTGTCCTCTTGCGGTGATAGCGGCGTTTCTCGGTTCACCGCTCGGGGCAAACCTCGCTTTGCTCATAAGCGACAGATATTTCAAAATCATTCTTCTTTTCCTTCTGCCGTTGACTTTTGTCTACGTTGCAAAGAAAAAGAGCTTCAATAAAGATGTAAAGCCGCTTGAATTCAGAAAAACGTTGCTGATTACCGTGCTGGTTTCGTTTATAATCGGCATTTATGACGGCTTTTACGGGCCGGGAACAGGCACATTCCTGATACTATTCCTGACAGGCGCCGCAAGGATATCCCTTGAAAAGGCAAACGGACTTACAAAGGTAATAAATCTCTCGACAAACGTTGCGGCACTCACTGTTTACCTCATAAACGGTAAGACGATAGTCCTTCTCGGCTTGGTCGCAGGCTTATTCAATATTGCGGGCAATTATCTCGGCGCTACAATGTTTGAAAAGAAGAACGTTAAATTTGTAAAGCCCGTTATTTCGGTGGTCATTATAATTTTCTTTATAAAAATACTCATCGAAGTCATAGGCTGAACCACAGAATAATAAACGCATAAAACACATACGGAAGAATTCTTTTTCTGCCGTATTTTTTGTTATTTTAAGAAACTCCGCAAATAATAAAAGCATAAAGAAAAAGGAGTTTTTAAAAATATGGATAATCTGATCAGGCTTTCCGATATCATCAACTGCGAAGCAAAGGAAAGAGCTACTGTGAAAAGATATGACTGCGAAGATGTTTTCCTAACTCACTATGGGAGCATTTCGGGAATGACGGTTTCTGGGCAGGGAATTCTCGGATTCAAGCGATATGTTCCGTCACAGAGCTTTGAAAGAATAAGCAGGAACCTTATTCTTGTGAAGAAAGTAAATAAGCTCAGGAAGAAAAAAGAAAAGAGCAAAAGCGTTTTTTCATTCAGAGAGCTGAAGGGAAAGAACGTCATCACAGAAGCAGGCGAATATACAGGTCGCCTTTCCGATATGTACTACAACATTGAAAAAGGAAAAGTTGTTGCCGTTGAGGTGGCAAGGAGTCTTTTCGAAGATTTCTTTACCGGAAGGATGCTGATTCCCGGCAGTATAGTCTCTTTTGACAGGTCTTCTGTCATCGTTTCAACGGTTCAGCTTGAAAACTCTCTCCATAATACGAAAGGAATAATCAATGTCATTGACACAGCTCTCAACTGAATCAAGAAATCAGCGAATCAGAAAAATTATCAAAACAGGGCTGATATTACTTGCTCTTGCACTCTTTGTGACCGCAGCCGTTCTGTTTTCGGCCGCTATGGGAGACCTTCTGAAGTCGATTTTCTTCGCAGTTATAATCGCATATCTGCTGATGCCTGTCGAACGTATGTTAGAAAAGCACTTTCCGAGTGGTATTTCTGCTTTGATTTCGGTGTTTTTGCTCTTCGGCGGACTGATAACGGTAATAATTCTTATTGTGCCCGTATTTGCGCGTGAGCTTTCTTCGCTGTCCTCGGGATTAAACTCTGCAATGAATTATATCTCCGAAAAGTTCAGCTCAATAAACGACATAGCCGATAAAATCGGGATCAGACTTGAGCCGGGACGGATATTGAGTGACTTTTTGCTTAACGCAGAAAAAGAAGGCAACAACTTATCAGAAGGATTGCACAGGATAACAGAGAAGCTCCCATCGGTCGTCCTGCTTCCGATACTGACATTCTACTTTCTGAAGGACAGGGAATTGCTTGGTCGCTCCGCGGCTTTTCTGATACCAGTAAAACTAAGGAAAACAGTTTCCGGTGCTCTTACAGGTGCGGACAAAATTATCAAGCACTATGTCAGAACACAGCTTGTTGTCGCCGTAATCGTCGGCGCGGCAACCACGGTCGGATATATTTTCATCGGTGTGCCTTACGCTTTTATTCTGGGGCTTTTTATGGGCTTTTGTGAAATGATACCTTATTTCGGTCCGTGGATAGGTGCGGTGCCTGCCGCACTTGTGGTGGCCGCATGGTCGCCCGAAAAGCTTCTTTTCACATTACTTGTTGTGCTTGCAGTTCAGCAGCTTGAAGGAAACTTTTTAAGCCCTTATCTTATGGGAATTCATTTTGACATCCATCCCGTTACTGTGCTTACCGTTCTGTGGGTTTCCGGAAGAATACTTGGCTTTACTGGATTCATATTCGGAATACCTATTTTTGTGATTTTGAGGGACTTATCTGTATCTGCATTCAATAAAATTGTAAAAGCGGGGTAGAAAGTATTGAATTGAGCTTCAAAGTGGTGTATAATATCAATAAAAAACAGAGGTTATGCGATATGGAGCTTATAGAAAAAACAGTATCAACAGATAATGTATACAGCGGAAAAATAATTAAAGTTGAATTGGACGACGTGATTCTTCCGGACGGCAAAAATTCAAAAAGAGAAATCGTAAGACACGGCCCTGCGGTCGCAATCCTTGCGCTTGACGATGATAACAACGTTATACTTGTCGAGCAATACAGAAAGCCCATTGAATCCGTAATTCTTGAAATTCCGGCAGGTCACATAGAGAAAGGGGAAGATCCTCATGAGACCGCTTTGCGTGAGCTGAAAGAGGAAACAGGATATGAAGCAGGAAAAATTGAGCTTGTAAGCAAATATTTTACTTCACCGGGCTTTACGGATGAGCTTATTTATTTCTACTTTGCCGAAAACCTCAAAAAATCCGAGACACACTTTGATGAGGACGAATTCATTGAGCTGAAAAAGATAAAAGCAGATGAATTCATCCGGATGGCTAAGGATTTCAGGCTCATTGATGAAAAGGCAATACTTGCCGCATTCTACCTGGAAGCAAAGCTGAACAAATAACAGTTCTTACTATCATTCCTCACGAATATAATATAAAAAATGCAGGGAGGATTCAAAATGAGAAGAACAGATTTACTGAGGTATGTATATTCAAGAAAAAGCTTTTATCTTTCGGCAATGTTCCTGTTTACGGCGGCATTTTCGTGCGGTGTGTTTTTCGGCTACGGAAAAGGTATGAATATCGTTGAAGAGCCATTCAGCCTTTCGATCGGCGCACTTATACTATATCGCCTGCTGCCGATAGCCTTTATCTGTCTCGGCGGTCTGTTCTTTGCGGGAACGGCTATAAGCGTTACCTGCGAATCATGCTTTGCATTTCAGCTCGGGGTAAATCTCGGGAAGGCATTTCTCGTGTCTTTTTCCTCGGGAGCAGTTTATCTCTTTCTTGACGGAGTCCCGTGCGGATTATTATATACCGTTGTGGGGATAATTTCGGCAGCGGAAGCCTTTTGCTGCAACTTCAGCCGTCTTGCACTGAAATTAAAGGGCAGAGAGCATCTTATGACAAGGCAGGAAATAAGCTCTTATTTCAGAAGATCCATAGGTTTATCTGCAATAACCGTAGGCGTGATCATCCTTGAAAAATGTGTTTTTGGTGAAGCTTTTCTTAAAATATCATCAAATTTCGCTTAAAAGTGACTTCGAACGGCAAAAAGTACTTGAAAAAAAACCTGTTTTGTTATAAAATATAGTTATAAAATTAATTGGGAGAAAAGAATGGCTCTATTAAGATTATTAAAATTCATTCTGAAGCACCTATATATAATTCTGATTGTTGTGGCATTGTGTATTTTTGTCGCATTTTTCGCATACGATAACGCATATATCAATATTGTGACAAGAGACGGAATGAGTGCCAGATGCGACTGCATCCTGAATGACTACGGCGCAGAAACCGAAACCTACAAGCTTCAGTCCCTCTTTACAACAAATTACGTTTACAATCTTTTTGAAGACGATAGCGCTTTGTTCACTGACTATTCCGCTCTGAATTACAGATACAGCATAACAGTCGGACTGGCTATGGTCTGGCCATGGAGCACGGAATGTACTGTTTCCGTATCGGAACGAGTGCTGGATCTGTCTGTAAAATATATAGGAGACGGCACAGAGGACAAGGATAACGTCCCTGAGTGGCCCGACGGCAAATATAACGTAGATCTCTCAAAGAAAAACGGTGTATGGAAAATAAACAAAGTCACATACACAGGACCTCTTGAGGAATAAAATCACCACAAGCGGTAATAAATGTATTTCGTATACCATTGCACCTCTTTATATAACCTTTATCATTTGGTTGGGGTTATATTGTTATTTTTTGTTTCTCCGCATTACGTGTGATTTTGAGGCCCCCTTTTTGATGTCGGTTCCGATCGACACAATACAGCATCATTATCATTCGTAATGCATTTTTTCTATTACGCAGATTACTCAGGGATTTAATATGAACGAAATTAAAAGCACAATAAAAAATACTATCAAAGCCGAAAAAGTAAAAACAGAAAACGCAATTGAAAGCCTTTCTGACAAATGTACGCTTACCGATTACTCGGGCGATGTTTACGAAGACAGATCTTCAAACAAAGTCTGGACAAAAGCACTTCAAAAAGCACTGGACGAGCATGAGGTTGTAATAATACCGCCGTCTGATGATGTATATTTCATCGATGATTCGGTAATAATTCCATCAAACAGAAGAATAGTCGCATACGGAGCAGTGGTAAGACTCGTTCCGGAATGTCTTGTTCTCATGTTCAGAAACAAGAATACTCTTGACGGCACAAAAAAGCCAATAAATCCGGCCGTAACGGATCATAACATCGCAATTGAGGGCGGCAGCTTTGAGGAATCCAACACCAAAAGAGGCGGTTACGGCAAAAACGCAATGTACGACAAAGAAAGAAGCTTCTTCGGAGTATCCACGCTCTTTCTTTTCAATAACATAGAAGGTCTGATACTGAAAAACGTCAATTTTGCACACACAGCAGGCTTCAGCGTTCAGACAGGCGATATCACAAACGCATTCTTTGAGAATATCACATTCACCGAGTGCTATGCTGACGGACTTCACCTGAACGGAAACTCAAAAAACATTCTTGCAAGAAACATCAAGGGGCAAGTTGGCGATGATCTCGTTGCTCTCAATATGTACGATTGGCAGAATTCATCCGTAAACTTCGGACCTACCGAGAACGTTCTCTGCGAAGATCTTGAGCTTTCCGAAACAAGCCGCTACAAGGCTTTGAGAATAGAGCCGGGAACATATTTTTACGAGGATGGCTCATCGGTCGACTGTTCACTCAGAAACTGTATCATCCGCAATGTCAAAGGCATAATGACGTTCAAAATGTATTATCAGACGCCTCCTTACAGGATAGACAGTGAACCGGAAAAAGGCAAGCTCGGAAGCGCCGATAATATTTTCTTTGAAGATATCGCAATCGATCTTGAAGGTCCTATCGACAGTATGACGGAATACCTTGATTCAGATCCCATCAGAGGAAACTTCGGTGCATTTGAGCTCGGATCGGTGATGGGTTACGTTTCGTTTAAAAATATCGATATCACACTCCATAAAGATAAATATCCGCTCTCATACCTCGTGACCTGCGGACCTAAATCATGCAGATGGGAAAACAACACTATCGAAGTATTTGATCCGTATTTCGACAGCAGTATAGAATGTCTTGAATTCAGCAATATCAGAGTCAACGGAAAGCGTGCGGATAATATTGAAAATCTTATCAAAACGGTTTCATTTGAAAACGTTAATAATGACGGACGTTCAACAGCATCAGGAAAGATCGATAAAATCATTCTTGACGGCAGGATCATAAACAAAGATTAAGAAATTGAAAATTACTATACGATAGGGAGAAAAGATATGGTTTATGCTATTAGTAATATTCACGGTTGCTACGATAAGTGGGAGCATATGCTCAACCTTATCAAGCTCAAGACTGCGGATGATTTTTACGTACTGGGAGATGTAGTGGATTACGGCCCCGAGCCGATGAAGGTACTTCTCGATATGATGGAAAGAGTCAATGTTTATCCTGTAATGGGTGAGCACGAATATAAATTTTTAAACTTTGTAAAGGATTTTCCGGTCAACGCAGATATTAGCAAGTTTGCCGCATCTCTCGGAAAAGACAGAGTGCAGGCATTTACTGACTGGATAAAGAACGGAGGAAGAACAACATTCGAATCCTATATGGCGCTTTCACCTGCAGACAAGAACGCCGTTCTTGAGTATCTGAACGAATTCATGCTTTACGACACAGCAGTTGTCGGAGACGATTCCTTTGTTTTCACTCATGCAGGAATAAGAAATTTCAATCCTAAAAAGAGCCTTGACGAATACAATATCGAGGATTATCTTTTTGATGCTCAAAGTGCAGTCATGGATTATTATCCCGGCAAGTATATGGTTGTCGGACACACGCCTACGTTCTCGCTTGATCCTGAAAATGCAGGAAAAATCTTCACAAAGCACGGTTTTATCGACATTGAATGCGGCTGCCGCTGGGAAAAGCGCGGCGGACGTCTGGGATGCCTCAGACTTAACGATATGAAGGAATTCTACGTATGATGAACGCAAAAGATTATTATTCAAAGCTGGAAGGCTTCGTAAAGAAAATCAGAGAAATAACCGACTTTGTTCCTGAAACAGCGCTCGTTCTCGGAAGCGGTCTCGGAGATTTTGCAGAGAATATCAGGATGATTGCAACTGTTGACTACTCCTCATTGGAGGGTTTTCCTATTTCAACTGCACCGGGACACGTAGGAAGATTCATTTTCGGAGAGCTTGAAGGCAAAAAAATCATAGCAATGCAGGGAAGAGTTCATTACTATGAAGGCTATGACATGGGCGATGTTGTGCTTCCGGCAAGACTTATGCATATGCTCGGCGCAAAGACAATCATTCTCACAAATGCAGCAGGCGGAATCAACCCTGAATACAAGGCCGGAGACTTCATGGTCCTGAAGGATCATATTTCGGACTTTGTTCCGTCGCCGTTAAGAGGCGAAAACATAGACGAGCTCGGAGTGAGATTTCCCGATATGACAAACGTATATGACGTTGAGCTCCGTAAAACAATTAAAAAAGTCGCAGAAAGACTCTCTGTACCGGTGCACGAGGGCGTATATGTTCAGACTCCAGGTCCAAACTACGAAACGCCTGCCGAAATCAGAATGTTCTCAATGCTCGGCGCCGATGCCGTCGGCATGAGCACTGCGTGTGAAGCAACAGCCGCACGCCACTGCGGAATGAAGGTCTGCGCAATAAGCTGCATTTCAAACCTTGCCGCAGGAATCAGCAAGGCTCCGCTTTCCCACAAGGAGGTTCAGGAAACGGCAAACAGAGTTTCAAAGCAGTTTGAGCAGCTCATTAAGGAAATAATCAAGGAAATCTAACATACGTTAAGCAAAATTTTTGTTGTTAAAAAAACATTTTTTGTCGTATAAAAGTGATAAAACGGGAACACATATTGACTGTGTTCCCGTTTCTTGCTATAATCCTCTAAAATCAATTCTACGGAGGACAAAAATGTCAGTAATCTATTTACACGGTCTGAAATTCATTCTGAATTTTGACAAAAAGCTTTTCTCACTATCAGTTTTAAGTTGTATCCTTATTCCGATATCATTTATCGCAGGCGGAACTGTGCCGTTATTCGGAATCGTTATTTCGGGACTTCTTGTGGCAGGAATAAGAAAAATATTCCTTGCTTCGTACATAAAAAGACAGGAGCACAAGACAGAGGAAATTTTTTCTGGTTTTTCCGATTTCCGCCACGTTGCCGCAGGAATGACGTGGACTTTCTTCAAGACATACGTCTGGCTGTTGATACCTGTTGCGGGAATCTTTATTTCGGTAATGAAAGCATACGAATACAGGTTCGTTCCGTACATACTCATGACCAGAAAAGAAGTCAAGGCTCTTGATGCACCCGACGTTTCTTCAAAGGAGACAGACGGCTTCAGGGCCTATATGTTCGCAACAGATGCCCTGATGTTTGCATCACTGCTTCTGACGGAGCTTTTCCTGTATCTTTTATCCCTGATTCCGTATGTCGGCATCATTTTCTCTGCAATGATGGTGCTTCTCATGTGCCTTTTTGCGGTTTTCCTTCCATATATCAGGAACGTTTTGTTTGCTTCGTTCTATACTGAAATAAAGACAAAATGCATTCTTCCTTTGAGGCATTCAAGAGTTTGTCCTGTATGCCTTACAAAGCTTGACGGAAACGATGCCTACTGCTCAAACTGCGGAGAAAAGGTTCTTGATCTGAAACAGCAGCAACAATAAAAAATAATAAAAAGACAAACTGCCGGCTCATCCGCGGTTTGTCTTTTTGTTATTCTGAAATATACCTCTGATAGAACCTGTCTTCCTGCCATAAGGATGGGTTATTTAACAAATGATAGATAGTATTATTGAGCTCATTCTGCGAACGAATGCCTCGAATCACCGAGCAGGAGAACCAGAGTGATTCCTCCGGAGTGATTTGTTTGAGCAGATTATTCATAATGTCATTTTCCGTGAGTTCTCTGAAAAGGATCCCCGTCTGACGAATGATGTCACGCATATTTTCATCCGTAACGAGCTCATTTATCTGCTCACGCTCAAATCTGAAAAGCATATGCACATGATTCGGCATAACGGCCGTAAGCATAGGAGCAACGCCTCTGTGAAGACCTTTGAATTCAGATAATCTTTCCGTTACGGCTTTACCGTATTTTGACGGGCTAAAGGAGCCGTTTGATACAATGCCGAGAAAGCACCGTGATTTTGATGTTCTGACAGTCAGAAAATAATATCTGAATAATGCATCGTCAAAAACCGCATTTGAAATATCTGATTGATCAGCCATGATTGAGCTCCCTTCCGTAAATGATTCAAATTTCATCTATTCAACTATATTTTATCATAAAATTTCGAAAAAGTATATATTTTTAAGAAAAAATATCTTAAATATTCATAAAACGCGTCTATCTTGAGTATCTTATCTGCATAGAGTGAAAAATCAGTTCATTTTCAGCAAAAAGCGCTTGCACTATCCTTCAAAATATGATATAATAAACAAGCTTTTTTGCGATAAAAATAAAAGACGGAAGGATAAATGATCATGGAGAAAAAGGCTGCAAATTTCATTAACGGTGCGGCAATATTGTCTGCCGCCGGAATTATTGTAAAGATTCTCGGTGCCATCTTCAGAATACCTCTCACAAACATCATCGGTCCGGAAGGTATCGGCATCTATCAGCTTGCATACCCGATGTATTCGTTTTTGCTTGTCATTTCCTCGGCAGGCTTCCCGGTAGCCATTTCAAGGCTCGTTGCTGAGGCTGTAAATGTAGGAGATTACAAGCTCGCCAAGAGGACATTCCGTCTTTCGGAAAAGCTTATGGCAATTCTCGGCGCCGCTGCAATGCTTATAATGATATTGTTTAGCTCGCTGATTGCAAAGAGCCAGGGAAACCCCGATTCACGTCCCGTGCTTCTCGCAATAGCTCCAGCAATTCTTCTCGTTTCAACGCTTGCCGCATACAGAGGTTACTTCCAGGGTCTTCAGAACATGAAGCCTACCGCACTGTCACAGATACTTGAGCAGCTCATCAAGCTTATCGCCGGTCTCGGTCTTGCCGCTTACGCAAACAGATACGGTGCAAAGTGGGGTGCCTTCGGTGCAGTGCTCGGCGTTACGATAAGTGAATTTGCCGCTCTTGTATATATAATGGTGCTTTATCTTGCAAAAAAGAAAACGCTTGAAAAAGATATAGAGGATATGGAGTTCCGCTCTTCCAGGGTATCTTCAAAGAAGATCATCGGAAGAGTCGTAACAATAGCTATACCTGTTGCAATTGGCTCGGCCATTCTGCCTCTCGTATCAATGATAGACCAACTTATCGTTATAAACGGTCTGAAGGGAATAATTCCAGAGATCACGAATCTGAACCTGCCTTTTGATATGGAATCGATTCGTGCTTACGCCGCAAAGCTCGGACTCGACACTGCCTCTGCCGAAATATTGCAGGGATTGAAGAGTGTCGGAGATATCAAGGAATATTTGCCTGAGCTTTACGAAAAATATATTACTTCACTTGCAACAAGTCTTTACGGAATCATGTCCGGAACCTGCTCGCCTATCACGGCGCTTCCGCTTATTTTCTCGACTTCAATCGCCATTAGCCTTGTACCTGCGGTTTCTCAGGCAAGAGCAAGACGCAGCAGAAAAGAGGTTTGTGAAAAGGCAACAACAGGCTTCAGAATGACCTCATTCATTACCTTCCCGTGTGCGGTCGGAATATTCGTTCTCGCAGATCCGATCATCAGAACGCTTTACAGCTCTTACTCCGAATGGGAAATACTCGTTGCAGCAAGATGTCTGCGTGTGATGTCTCTTACCGTATTCGTACTTCCGCTCATACATACCGCAACCGCAATCCTTCAGGGCGTAGCAAAGCAGAATCTTCCTGTGGTCAATCTTGCAATCGGTGCCTTGATCCTCAAGTTTCCGGTCACGCTTATCTGCATAAGAATACCTTCACTCAACATTCTCGGTGCCGCAATCGGTACAGTCCTGATTTTCAGCTTTGCCGCTGCCGCAGACATACTCTTTGTGAAGCGTGCAACAAGAATGAAAATCAAGTGGATGCAGATGTTCATCAGACCACTTCTTACGAGTGCGGCGATGGGTTTGGTTGCTTTTGTGGTATATACGCTCCTGCATAAAGCGCTACATTCCGTCGTGATACCTATGGGACTTGCAATCATATGCGGCATACTCATCTATTTTGCTCTTTCACTTATTACTCACGCAATCAAAAAGAGCGATCTTGAGTTTCTGCCGAAGGGACAGGTCATTGCACGCAAACTGTCAAGATTCATTGATGACTGAAAAGGAGAAAACAAATGAAAAAAATAACGATCGTGCCGCTCGGTGATTCGGATATCAACGGACTTTCCGTAGGCGCATATAAATATATTTTTGAAGGTGGCATAGCTTCAAAGCACGTTATCTGCCGCACAGACCGTCACAGCGTTGCAGAATATATGAAGTCGAATGGAATTTCATTTGAAACGCTTGACCGCTTCTACGAGGCTTCTGAGACCTTTGACGATATGTACATCCGTGTGATGGAATACTTTGAAAGCATCCTCGCTAACGGAGAGAGCATAGTATTCTGCGTGCCGGGAATCCCGGCAAACGGCGACATCCTCGTCGGCAAAATGCTTGAAACGTTCGGGGAAGACATTGAAATCCTCGGCGGAACGGACGTTGTCTCAAGAATAACATCCAAAGCGGGAATAGTTTCCGACAAGGGAATAAGCTTAATACCTGCACACCTTCTGAACAAGAGCCTTATCAATACAAGAGTCATGAATATCATCACTGAAGTTGACAACAAATTTCTTGCTTCGGAAATCAAGCTTATGCTTCTTGATAAATATCCTGACGATACGGAAATTCTCTATATTTACGGTCACCCGGATGCAAAAATCGTCAAAACCTCCCTTTTTGACCTTGACAGACAAAAAATATTTGATTTTTCTGTGAATTTTGTAATTTACCCCCTTGACAATTTTGAGAAAAAGTTCTATGATATAGAGGCGCTTTTTGAAGTAATGAGAATTCTCAGGGGAAGACCTCCGGAATCCTATAACGGAACGTTGAAATATTCCGAAAACGGTTGCTCATGGGACAAAGAACAGACTCACCGTTCCATCAGAGTCAACATGATTGAAGAGGCTTATGAGGTAGTTCAGGCTATCAATAATGACGATACAGACAATCTCATAGAAGAGCTCGGAGATATGCTCCTTCAGATCGTTTTTCACGCCGAGATCGCAAGTGAGACAGGCGAATTCGATTTCAAGGATATCGTGAACGGTATTTCAGAAAAACTCCTCAGACGTCATCCTCACGTGTTCGGAGACATCACGGCAAATAACGCCGATGAAGCTCTGAAATCATGGGAGGAAATGAAAAAGCAGGAGAAGAAGGATAAAGCAGTTTCAGCATCCATTGCCGGTCTGCCAAAGGATCTGCCTTCACTCACAAAGGCCTGCAAAATTCAGAAAAAAACAGGTTCTGTCGGATTTGATTTTGCATATTCCGAAGAAGCAAAGCAAATATTATCCGATATAACCGAAAAAGCCACAAAAGAAAATATTGGTGAGCTTCTCTTTGCGACAGCTGATGCCGCAAGACAGCTCGGATATGATCCCGATATAGAGCTTATCGAGTTCACAGACAGATTCGTTGACAGGTTCAACAAAGAAAATGCTTGATCGCCGTATTTGATTTTTCAATCGGCATAAATAATTAATTCTAATATTATACATTTCAAAGGAGAAAGAATAATGAATAAAAACAGTTTGATCGTGGAAGTAGCAGACAGAACTAATATTTCCAAAAAGCAGTCAAAAGAAATAGTAGAAGCAGTTTTCGATGCTATGGCAGATGCTCTTAAGAGCGGTGATAACGTTCAGATCGTAGGTTTCGGTAATTTCAAGGTTAAGGAGCGTCAGGAAAGAAAGGGTGTAAGCCTCCAGTCAAAGGATACAATCACATTCCCGCCGTGCAAAGTTGTTTCTTTTAAGATCGGCAAGACACTTCGTGACACACTCAACGAAGACTGATCATTACAGATTTCGGGCTGCTGGGCAAATTGCTTCAGCAGCTTTTTTCATAATGCGGAGGTAAAAATGAGACTTGACAAATATCTCAAAGTCACAAGGATCATAAAAAGAAGACCTGTTGCAAACGAAGCGTGTGATAACGGAAGAGTATCCATCAACGGAAGAGTTGCAAAGGCTTCAGCAGAGGTTAAGCCCGGTGACATAATAGAAATAAATTTCGGTGATTCTCCGAAAAAGTATGAGGTAATTGACGTAAAGGAAACAGTCGGCAAAAACGGAGCTGTGGATTTATACAGAATTCTTTGATCACGGTTCTTTTTTGTCATCCTTCCGAATATATTATCAGTGAAATCTGACATTGACGGAAGGTAACAAATATGGAATATACAGGTCTTGAAGAAAACACACAAAAGAAAAGCTTTTCAGAACACACCCTGAAGCTTGAAAACAGAAAAACTATGTCCGTGACTGGCGTTACAGACGTTGACGGCTTTGACGAGCACACGATCGTCCTTGCAACCTCTTACGGCATGATGACAATAGAGGGAAGCTCACTGCATATAAGCAAGCTGAATGTCGAGGAAGGTTTTCTTTCCGTTGACGGAGCAGTAAGCTCCATCCGGTATTCCGATGCGGATATGACGGAAAAGGGAGGAATTCTTTCGAGGCTGTTCCGATGAAGGATATTGAAATTCCCGATCTCGAAAAGCGTTTCGGCTTCAGAAGCATAGGCTCACAGGCGCTTCAGTTCGGAGTCAGCCTTCTTTTCGGTGCAGTTGTGATCCTGATTTACACAGGGTACACGTGGCTCTTCAGGAGGTTCTTCAGAAACCGTCTGAAAAGCCGTATAATCCTGTTTTTTGCCGACATATCATTCTGGCTGATTGCTTCTGTATTCGCGTTCATGATGTATTACAGGCTCGACGGAGCCGATATAAGGCCATATTGTTTTATATGGATTTTCACAGGTATGGCTGCGGCATATAACATAAAGCTCTTTATTCTTAAAAAAAGGAGAAAAGAGCCTCAAAAAAATGAAAATGAGTAAGAAAAATATCCGGCAGAGCAGTGCTTTGTCGGATATTTGTTTTTAGTGCTGACTTTCATTATTACAGATAAAGTACCTTTTGCCCCTGCTCATACGCTTCCATAATGGTCTTCATAGCTTCTCTGGCTTTTGCCTCTTCGTTTGAAGGGTATTGAGCGATACTCCCGCCATGTCTGCCCGGAGCAAAAATCTGCCAATTTCCGTTTCCGAGTCTTCTTAAATTATAAATACCCTCAAAACCGACTGATGTTTCACCGTATGGGGAAACAACCATAAGCACATTGTGCCTGTTTGAGGTTTTATTGTGGGGCGATCCGGATGGATCACCGTCATCGTCTCTTGAGAGCAGATCCTCAAGCATTTCGGAAACATCTTCTACCTTCTCAGACAACTCATCAAAATCTATTCCATCAATAGCGTTTTCAACTACATCATCAACTGTATAAATAACGCATTTAATTTCATTTATTTGAGATAAAAGCTCACTGAGCCTGCTGTCAAGTGCTTCCGATACAGCCTTCTGAACTATTTCCGGCAATATTTCTTTTATTGTGTCTATGATTGCTTCTTTTTGGGTATCATTTCGGCAATTCTCATTTTCGCACTCGAACAAGTCCGCAATGTTTACGTTCAAAGCCTTTGCTATTGCAGGGATGAGGCTTATATCGGGAGATGAGACCTCCGATTCCCACTTTGAGACGGATTGGTTGCTCACTCCAACGATCTGCCCTAATTGTTCCTGCGTCAGATTCATTTGTTTTCTTGATGCTGCTATTTGTTTTCCTATGCTCATATCAAACCTCCGTTTTTCTTCTATTATACCATACTAAATTTGATAATTAAATATATCAGATGGAGAATCTGAAGTTATTATTTTCTTTTTTCGGATAGGAAATATATCAGCAAAAAAACATTTACGGATCATAATTATCCAAAAAGTTGGAAAATAAGAAAAAAACAGATAAAAGTCCATATCAACTCAAAGCATCGAGCGGTATGGACTTTTTATAAACAATTACAATGCCTTCTTAGGGCAAGCCTTCACACACTCCATGCACATAATGCATTCGGTCGCATTCTTTCTTTTTGCCGAGTTATCCGTAACATCAACATCCATAGGGCAGACTCTCTTGCATTTTCCGCATCCTACGCATTTTTCCTTGTCGCATCTGACCTTCAGAAGAGAAAATCTGCTCATCGGCTTGAGAAAAACAGTTATAGGACACAGATATTTGCAGAAAGCTCTGTTGTCCTTCATTGCATAAGCAAGGATGATTCCGGAAGCATAGTAGAGAACATTTCCTATGATGAACGCATAAAACATTATTCTTTCAAGCTTTCCGACGTTGAAAAGGAAGAGCGCCCCGACAAACGCCAACGATACCGCAAACGTCACCAAACGCATCCAGCCGAGCTTTTTGCGTGGCTTCTGTGGAATTTTATACGGAAGAAAATCGAGCACCATAGCCGTCCAGCAGGCGTATCCGCACCAGCCTCTTCCGAAAATCAGCGGGCCGAATATTTTAGCGACGGCATAATGGATCGTTGCCGCTTCGAATACTCCCGTGAACAGGTAATACCAGAAGCCCTCTATCTGCATATTTTCATTACATATCAGCCCGAGATAAACAAGCATATACGTTCCGACAAGAAGCTGAACCACACGCCTTGCATACTTTTTATTCTTTATAAAAAGCACAAGTCCGAGCGTAATCGATGATCCGATATACGAGAAATTGAAAAGATAGAACAGATTGTCCTTCGTCAACCAAAGGGAAAACCCAACTGCCTCAAAAAGAAGCCATATCAGAATCGGAATTATATATTTCTTCATCCGTCTTTGTCGATCAGCCTTCAGAAATCTCAATAAGGTCGTTTATTGCTTTCTCTCTGTCTTCTTTTCCGAATACGGCAGTTCCTGCAACAGCTATATCACAGCCTGCATCTGCAACTGATTTTACGGTCGATGCATTTACTCCGCCGTCAATCTGAACAAGAGTTTCAAGTCCGCGTTCGCTTATGATCTTCTTTGCTTCCTTTACCTTGTCGAGTGACTCCGGCATGAATTTCTGACCGCCGAATCCAGGCTCAACACTCATGATGAGGAGCATATCTATCATATCAAGATACTTTGCTATTGCCGAAACAGGCGTTTTGGGTTTGATGGAAAGCGCAACCATAACGTTCTTTGATCTGATATAGTCGATCACCTTTTCCGGCTCTTCGACCGCCTCAAAGTGGAACGTAATGCTGTCGGCACCTGTCGCAACAAATTCATCAATGTATTTCATAGGGTCGCTTATCATAAGATGAACATCAAAAAACAGCTCTGAATAAGGTCTGATCTGTTTGATTACGGAAGGCCCGAATGATATGTTCGGAACGAAATGTCCGTCCATTACATCAAGGTGAAGCATACTTGCTTCTGTATTGTTCAGTGATACAACTTCGCTCTTCAATGAAGTAAAATCTGCCGCAAGGAGCGACGGAGCAATCTTTATCATTTGTAATTTACCTTTCTTGATAATATTTCTTCTTTGATTTTTATGTAGTTTTTATATCTTGTCTTTGATATCTCTGAATTATTCACTGCTTCTTTTATAGCGCAATTCGGTTCATGCGTATGAGTACAGGAATTGAATGCACACTGCTTCTGATATTTTCTGAATTCGGGATAGCAGGCACAAAGAGCTTCTACATCAGGCACTTCCGTATCATACTTTGAAAATCCGGGAGTATCCATAACGTACTTTCCCGGCGCGACCTCGCACAGCTCAACATGGCGTGTGGTGTGCTTTCCTCGCTCAAGCTTTTCCGATAGTTCTCCGATTTCAATGTTCTTTTCCGGAAGAAGCATCTGAAGAAGAGAAGACTTGCCGACTCCCGACTGTCCCGCAAAGGAAGTCACGCCTTCCTTGAGATAGTCTGTAAGGCTCCTTATTCCGTCCGGAGAGGTGCAATTTGTTTCTATCACGTCCAATCCGGTTGCAAAAAGGTGCGCTCTGAGCATTGAAACAGAGTCTTTGTCAGCCACATCGCATTTATTGATAATCACGAACGGCACAATTCCCATGGAAAATGCCGTTACGGTAAGCTTATCAAGCATAAATGTATCAGCCTGCGGCAGACCGGCAGAAAGAACTATTCCCAAATAGTCAATATTTGCAACCGGCGGTCTTATCAGAATATTCTTTCTTGAAAGGATTTCCGTAATAAAACCCGTTTCATCCGTTACAACGTTATCTCCGACGCAGGGAATGAGCTTTTCCTTCCTGAAAAGACCTCTTGCTTTACAATTAACGGTTTGGGTGCCGTCAGTCACAGTATAAATGCCTCCGACACCCTTGATTATTTTTCCATTTAACATTGTCATCAACTGAAAGTAACCGTCCGGCTCTCGATAAATTTATTATTGATATAAATATAGAGAGTCTTCGTTCCCGCTTCGCTGACTGCTACTTCAGCCTTTGATCTGTCAGCTCTTATTTTGCCGTTGTATACATCAACGAATTCACCGTCTCTGATCGTCTGAATATTGAGAACCGCATAGCCGTCTGAATCAGGTGTGATCGTTGAAGGAATGCTGATCGTAATCATCTGTTCTGCATAAACTCTTCCGCCGAGACTTACAACGAGGTCGACACGTTTTGTCTTTTCGATAACTTCTCCTGCTTCGATGCTCTGGCTGATTACAACGCCTTTCTTGACGGTTTCACTGTATTCGTATGTTACGTCTCCGATAGTGATCTCGTAAATATTTGCAATCTGATTTGCATTTGTGAGAGTATATCCTACAAAATTCTTTACTTCAACAGTATTTTCGGACGAACCGCTGCTGATATCAAAATAAATAGTTACGAAATTACCGTCAAGAGAAAATTCTCCTGCCGGTATTGACTGTCCGATTATCGTATCTTTCTTTGATGTGCTTTCAACATAGTTATACTTGCCTACATCAATGTAAGCATTGCTTCTGAGTTCATATTCCGCAGAGACAATATCCTGTCCGAGAAAGTCAGGAATATCGATTACAAATGCACCGAGGCTTACAACCACGTCAACAAGGTCGTCCTCGTTTGCGGTTTCTCCCGCCTCAGGTATCTGCTCAATCACGCATCCCTTCGGTACAGTTGAGCTGTATGTGGTGGAAATTTCTCTGAAAATAAGCTGCTTGTCCTGAAGGATCTTTTTCGCTTCATCGGAAGTTTTCCCGACTACTGACGGCGTTTTTACCGTGGAAATGACAAAGTTGTTTTCAAACATCATCTTTCCGACCTTGAACACACCGAAAACGAGTATGCAGAAGAGTGTAGCAAGCACAAGCACGAGCACGATATTCAAAAGAAGCTTATTGAGATAACGTGCATTTTCACGCTTTTCTTCTTCTGTCTTCTTTTTCTTTTCCTTCTTCGGAGGACGAATAACAGGTATATTCAAAAGCGGAGCAGTATATTTTCCGTCAAGGAATGCTTTAAGATCGTTTATCATTACATCTATCGATCTGTATCTTGCATCCTTTGACTTCGCCATAGCGTTATGGATAATGTTCTCAAGTGCTTCAGGCACCTGATCATTATACTTCCATGCCGCCTCAGGCTCTTTTGAAACGTGCTGCATAGCAATGGCGACTGCTGTCTCTCCATCGAAAGGCACTTTACCCGTGACCATTTCGTAAAGAACAACGCCGAGGGAATAAATATCTGTTGTTGCATCAACATTTACGCCCTTGACCTGTTCAGGAGAAGAATAGTAAACCGTTCCGACCACATCGCCGCCGACCTTTGTCGTTCTCGTTGCATCGGAAACGATTCTTGCTATACCGAAATCAGTTATTTTGATATTGCCGTCCTCCTGAATGATGATATTCTGCGGCTTGATATCTCTGTGAATGATTCCGTGTGAATGAGCGTGGCTGAGTCCCTCTGCAACCTGAAGTGCTATTCTGGCAGCTTCTTTCGGATCAAGTTGTTTTTTGTCTTCAATGTATTTTTTAAGCGTAGTGCCTTCAATGTAGTCAAGAACAATATACTGTGTATTATCATCGCAGCCGACATCGATAAGCTTTACAATGTTCTTGTGAGAAAGACATGAAGCAGCTGTTGCCTCCTGACGGAATCTCTTGAGAAGCTGTTCGTCCTCGGCAAGCTCAGGCTTCAGGACCTTCACTGCAACCGTTCCTGATGTTTCTGCATCAAAAGCTTTGTACACAAAAGACATACCTCCTGTGCCGATTTGCGAGATAATGCGGTATCTTTTATTTAATATTCTGTTTATCATACCTATATGATAACACATTCCGATAGGGAATATGTTTTCCTTTCTTAAAGTAAGTAAAACGTATAGTATCTTATAAACAACGGATAATTACTATCGTTACGTTGTCGGTACCGCCTCTGGCGAGAGCAAGGTCCCTTAA
Organism: Clostridia bacterium; assembly: GCA_045627045.1. Taxonomy (GTDB): domain Bacteria; phylum Bacillota; class Clostridia; order HGM11327; family HGM11327; genus SIG351. Next base: position 51,909 of record JAZQMY010000025.1, read on the forward strand.
TGTTACGGCAATCGATTCGGATGTGCACGTGCTGTCAAAGAGTATTCCGAGGTTTTCCATAGGAATATGCTTTGTCAATCCGTCAGTGCAGAGAACAATACAGTCACCCTTTTCGAGTATTCTTGAAAAAATATCTCCTTTTACTCCGTCCTCAAGACCGATAGCTCTTGTGATGATATTTTTCTGAGGATGATTTTCGGCTTCCTCGGCAGTAATTATCTCTCTGCTCAGAAGCTCCTGCACCATAGAATGATCGCTCGTTATCTGTTCAGTCCGACCCTTTCTGACAAGATAAGCACGGCTGTCACCGACATTCATGAATGTGGCTCTGTTTTCACTGATATAGCAGGCAATGATGGTAGTTCCCATATTACTGTAAAAAATATTGGTCTTCTGGGCAGCAACCACTTTATTATTCGCCTGATTAAGAGCTATTTTCATTCTGTCCGCAACAGGAGTATCGCCGTCTTCGGCAAGGTAGAACTGTTCGGCAAAAGTATCGCATGCAAGTCTGCTTGCGACTTCTCCCGCCTTATGTCCGCCCATGCCGTCGGCTACTATACAAAGACCTTCCGTAGCTATCGGTTCCGACGGTATCAGGAAGAAGTCCTCGTTATTCTGTCTGACGAGCCCTTGATGTGTTACAGCGTAAAATTCAAATTCCATAACAATAAGCGCCTTTCAAGTATTTTATTTATCGTTGTTCTGATTGTTGAAATGCCTTTTCAGCTGACCGCAGGCAGCATTTATATCCTTGCCCTTTGAATTGCGGCAGGTAGCGTTTACTCCACGCTCTCTGAGGATATCCATAAATACCTTTATTCTTGAGAAGCCCGGCTTCTTGAAATCAAGACCCGGTACTTCGTTGTAGGGAATAAGGTCAACATGGAAAGGAAGCTTCTTGAGAAGAGATGCAAGCTCCTTGGCATTTTCGGTAGTATCGTTCACTTCGCTGATAAGAATATACTCCACCGTTACACGTCTGCCCGAATCGTCAAAATAATTCATTGCGGCATCGAGAATTTCCTGTATTGTATATCTCTTGGCAATAGGAAGAAGCTTTCTTCTCAATTCATCATTAGGTGCGTGAAGCGAGATTGAAAGATTGAGGGGAAGGCCCTCCTGAGTAAGATTATAAATTCCGTCAACAAGGCCTGATGTGGAAAGCGTAAAGTTTCTGTAACCGATATTTGCGCCGTCAGGATCGTGGAGGAGCTTTATTGATCTTATTACGTTATCATAGTTATCAAACGGCTCGCCGCTGCCCATGTAAACGAGTCTCTGGACATTTGACTTGCCTCTTGATTTGAGAAGTCTGTTTGCAAGAATTACTTCTGCAACGATTTCGCCTGCGGAGAGATTTCTCATGAAGCCGTCCATACCCGTTGCACAGAATGCGCAATGCATCTTGCAACCTACCTGCGTTGATACGCAAAGGCTGATGCCGTAATCGTGGAACATGAGTACGCACTCTACCATATGTCCGTCGGAAAGAGCAACGAGAAGCTTTTCGCTCCCATCTTCTTCCGAGCCTGAATGTGACACCAGAGTTACTCCCGAAAGAGTGAACTCTGATGCAAGCTTTTCACGAAGTGTCTTATTTATGTTGGACATCTCGTCAAAAGTTTCAACGCCTCTGTACATCCATTCAAAAACCTGCTTTGCTCTGAATGGCTTTTCTCCGTGCTCATCCATCCATACGGAAAGATCGTTGAGAGAATAATCGTATATCAATTTTTCGTTCATCTGTTATTCCTTTATCAGTTGCGGTGCATTACTGAAATGAAGAATGCATCGGAATTGTACTTTGACGGAAGAATAAGAATAGTTTTTCCGTCGTTGATATAATTTATGTTGTCAGGAAGCTTATCTGATACATCAACGAGCTCAAAATCAGGATGTTCGCTGAGGAACTTGTTTACGTTATCCGTATTTTCCTTCTTTGATACTGTGCAAGTGCTGTAAATCATCGTGCCGCCCTTCTTGAGGTAAGCAGAAACTGTATCAAGGAGCTTTGCCTGAACGTCTGCAAGATCGTTGATAGCTTCTTCCGTAATATTGTTCTTGATATCAGGCTTTGAATTTATCATGCCGAGGCCACTGCACGGTGCATCGATAAGAACCCTGTCAAACATTTCAACGAGTTCATCTTTCTTTTCCGTCATATCACAGCATTCCGTCTTTACGTTTTCAAGATGGAGTCTTTCAAGTCCCTTATTTATAAGCTCAACTCTGTGCTCATGAACATCACAGCTTAAAACTTCTTCTGCCGTCTTTTCAGCTATGTAAAACGTCTTTCCACCCGGAGCAGCGCAGCAGTCAAGAACCTTTGAATTTCTCATAACGTCAAGACAATCAACTGTAAGCATTGAGCCAATACCCTGTGCCGTTACTTCACCGTTCTTATAGCAATCAAGTGATTCAATATTTACCGTGTCGCTGATAGTTATTGTGTTGTAGAGCGGACCTTCTGAATATCTGATTCCGGCTTCGTCAAGTCCTGCCATTACGGCAAGGCGATCTGAAGCTTTTGATACTCTGAGGTTAATTGCCCTTTCGGATTCATTATCAAGAAGCGTCATGACAGTTTCCTGTCCGAAATCTCTTGTCCACATATCAATAAGCCACTGAGGATAGCTGTATACTACGGAAAGTCTTTCTGCAGTATCCTTGAACTTATAAAGCTCTGGATTGTACTCATCCTTTTTCTCGCTGAGCTTGCTCAGAACTGCTTTTACAAAAGGAGCAATGTCTTCTGAAACATACTTCTTGCAGAGCTCAACTGAAAGCTGAACTGCCGTTTCATCCTCGGTTCTCATATAATAAATGAGATATGTTCCGATACGGAGGATAGCCTTGAGCCACGGCTTGATTCTTCTTTCTTCAAGTACCTTTCTGAGAAGCCAGTCGATAGTATAACTCTTTTCGGTTACACCATAGAGAATACGCATAACATAAGCTCTGTCTTTTTTATCAAGTCTGTCAAGCTTTTCATTGTGCTTGAAAGCAAGATTGATATATTTTCCGTTCTTTTCTATGTCGATAAGTGTCTGAAGGGCTATTTCAGTACGTTCATCAAGAACAGTTATCGGTTTCTTTTTCGTTTCGGGCTTGTTGTCGTCTCCGAATGACTTTTTCTCGACGAATTCTTTCCTTTCGCCGAAGCTTTTTCTCGCACCGAAGTCACGCTTTGCACCGAAGCTTCTTCTTTCGCCGAAGTCACGCTTTTCACCAAAGCTCTTTCTTTCGCCGAATTCACGTTTTTCGCCGAAGCTTTTTCTTTCTCCGAAGTCACGTTTTTCGCCGAAGCTTTTTCTTTCTCCAAAGTCCTTCTTTACGCCGTAGCCTCTTCTTTCACCTGAAAATTTTCTGTCGCCGTCATTATATGAATACGGCTTTCTGAAAGGCTTTCTTTCAGCTGAACCTTCCTCACGGAAATCACGCTTTTCATATGATTTCTTGAATTCAGCGCCCTCGCCGTTTGATCTGTCCGAATAAGGCTTTCTGTCTCCATACGATTTCTTTCTTCCGTATGTCTTTTTCTCTTCGCCTTCACCTGACTTATCAGAGAAGCTTCTCTTAGCACCGTAAGGCTTTCTGCCTGCGCCGTTACGATCTCCGCTGTAATTTCTTTTACCTTTGAATTCTTTCTTGTCAGAATAATTCTTTTCTCCGTCGGAGAATTTTTTTCTGCTTGTTTCCATTAAATATTCCTTTCAAATTCCATTCCGGCGTTTATTCTGTTACCGTTAAGGAAATCTTTTGCTGCCTGTACTGACTTTCCCTCAGGCTGAAGAGAAGTGATGATGAGTGTTCCGCTTCCGCAGGAAACCTCAATTCCGTTTTTATCTGCCTTTGTAATACATCCCGGAAGTGCGTTTGCAGACAGGGGTGATGAGAGAGCCTTTATGATCTTGATTCTTTTACCGTTGAGAAATGAATATGCGCCCGGTGTCGGAGTCATCGCTCTGATCACATTTCCGATTTCGTCAGAGGGAAGAGTCCAGTCAATATTTCCGCGTTCTTTCTCTATTTTTTTACAATATGTTGCTTTGTCGGCATCCTGCGGAATGCCTGAAGGCTTACCCTTATGATCAAGGATAAGCATATAAACGTGGATAGCTTCAGCTCCCAGGACTGCCATTTTCTCAAACAATGTTCCCGAATTGTCGCTATCGTCAATTTCAAGTGATTTCTGAACGATGATGTCGCCTTCGTCCATCTTTTCGTTCATATACATTATGGTAATTCCGGTAATCTTTTTTCCGTCAAACAGCGCCTGCTGGATAGGAGATGCGCCTCTGTACTCCGGAAGGAGAGATGCATGAACGTTTATACATCCGTATGCCGGTATGTCAAGTATCTCCTTCGGAATGATCTGACCGAATGCCGCCGTGACGATGAGGTCAGGCGAAAACGATTTTATCTCCTCGATAAATTCCGGATTTCTCGCTTTTTCAGGCTGAAGCACGGGCACATTATTTTCCAGCGCCCATTCCTTGACAGGGGAGAACGTTATCTTTTTTCCTCTTCCGGCTTCTCTGTCAGGCTGAGTTACCACTGCCTGAATATTGCAGCCCTCCTTTTTGAGCTGTTCTGCAATGCTTACAGAGAAAGCAGGTGTTCCCATAAAAATAGTCTTTATTTCTTTCATCAGTCGTCCGATCTAATGTTTCCTACAACCTTATCAGTAAAGAGAACGCCGTCCAGGTGGTCAAGCTCATGACAAATTGCTCTTGCGAAAAGTCCTTCCGCCTCATACACCTTAACTTCGCCGTTTTCGTCCATAGCAGTAGCCGTAACCTTTGCAGGACGCTTTACCATACCCCATTTTCCGGGATTTGAAAGACAACCTTCAGTTTCTGTCTGTTCGCCTTCCGTTTTGATTATTACAGGATTTATCATTACCACAGGGCCGTTTCCCACATCAATTACGCAGAGTCTTTTAAGAATGCCTACCTGCGGTGCGGCAAGACCGCATCCGTTCGCATCATAAAGAGTATCGATCATATCATCTATAAGAATTCTCGTTCTCTTTGTGATAGAATCAACGGGCTTGCATTTCTGTCTGAGACAATCGTCCCCGAATTTTACAATATTTCTGATAGCCAATGCATTTTCCTCCGTATTGTATCATACCAATCTGTATTACATAAGTGCTGACGGTGAAAAATCGACCGCAACCTTAACAACAGAAAATTCGTTATTATCTAATATCTTATTGACGGCACTGTGAACCAAGGTCTGAACCTTGTCATCATTTCTTGAATATCTGACTACCACATGCCATCTGAATTTGTCATAAAGCTTCTCGATAGGCGCTTCGGAAACAGTAACAACCGTTTCTGTGATACCCTCGAGCTCTTTCTTCAATATCTCCGAAGCATTTTCAGCCTCGTTCCTTGCAGCGGCCTCCTCGGACGATGTAAAGAGTATTCTTGCTATCCTGCAGAAAGGAGGATAGTAGTTATTTTTTCTGTTTTCAAGCTCTCTTCTGTAAAAAGCTTCGTAGTCATTTGCGACGGCGGCTTTTACAGCGTAATGATCCGGTTCATATGACTGAACTATGACCATTCCTGCCTTTGCGCCTCTTCCGGCTCTGCCCGATGCCTGCGAAATCAATCTGAATACCCTCTCCGAGCTTTTGTACTCAGGCATATTCAATGTCATATCCGGAGCAATAAGACCTACCAGGACTACGCTCTCAAAATCAAGTCCCTTCGCAACCATCTGCGTACCTACGAGTATTTTATATTGCTTTTCTCCGAACGCCTTCAGCAATCTGTGATGTGCACCCTTTGTGGATGTTGTGTCAGCATCCATTCTCGTCATTGAAACGCCGGGGAAGAACTTTTCTATCTCGGATTCAAGCCTTTGTGTGCCTCTGCCGAAAGCTTTTATATATTTACTGCCGCATACGGGACACGTATCAGCCATATATTCGGCATAACCGCAGTAGTGACATTTCAGAAGATTGTTATTCTTATGATATGTCAGTGATACGTTGCAATGCTTGCACTTATAAACATAGCCGCAGCTTCTGCACGAAACGTGCTCCGCAAAGCCTCTTCTGTTCAGAAGAAGGATCGCCTGATCATCCGAATGCACGACTTTGTCAAGAGAATTCAGAAGATCCTTTGAGAACATAGATCTGTTTCCGAGCTCAATTTCCCGCCTCATATCGCAGACCTTGATTTCAGGAAAGCCTATTCCGACGCGCTTATCCATCACGAGTTTTTCAAAGACTCCGTTCTCGGCATCATAATAATGACAGATATCCGGAGTTGCACTGCCCATGAAAAGAAGAGTGTCTTCTATCTCGCTTCTCATCCTTGCGATCTCGAAAGCGCTGTATCTCGGAGAAGTCTCGGATTTATAGCTGTCCTCGTGTTCCTCGTCGATAATAATTCCGCCGAGATTGCTCACAGGTGCAAATATTGCCGATCTTGCGCCGATTACAACTTTTGCATCGCCGTTCTTTATTCTGCGCCACTCATCATATCTTTCGCCAAGCGAAAGTCTGCTGTTCAGAATCGCAATGGAGTCTCCGAAGCGGCCTCTGAAATTGGCAACTGTCTGCGGTGTGAGCGATATTTCGGGAATGAGCATTATAACACTTTTCCCGACAGAAAGTATATATTCCGTAATGTTCATATATACTTCCGTTTTTCCGCTTCCCGTAACGCCTCTCAGCAAAACAGGCTTCTTTTTGCCCGAAGAAATGATTTGCTTTGCTTTCTCAACGCAGAAAAGCTGGTCTTCGTTCAGCGAAACCTTTTTACGGTTCGGCGTGATCTCCGGCTCCGGCTCACGGAAGAGCTCTTCCTGAACAATATCGATAAGTCCTTTTTTCTTCAGGGAAGCAAATGTTTCGGAGCTTGCCCATGTATTGACGATTATCTCATCCTTCGGCATTTCACCCTTATCCATAAGGAGCATGAGGATTCTGCACATCACAGGGGCACGCTTTGAATTTGCTTTTATAAATTCGGAAACCGCAGTCTCGTTTGCAATGAGCTTTATCGTGTATGTGTATTTCGGGGATTTCACCTTTTTTGAATACGGCGGCACGAAAAGTCTGATTGCATCAATATAAGTGCAGTGATATTCTTCACGCATTCTGTTCACTATCGGAATAAACTTCTCAAGCAGAACAAAATCGTCATTGAATACTTTTGTAATACCTTTGAGCTTTGCGGCGGGAACAGAAGTTGAATCAGAAAGAGTCAAAATAAATCCATCCGTTTCCTTGTTCTTTATTCCGAACGGGACTGTGACTCTCATTCCAACGCCGACGATTCCGGCAAATTCATCAGGAACAACGTAATCAAATATCCTGTCGAGCGACGGATGGGGAAGATCTATAACGACTCCCGCATATCTTTTTCCCATCAGATAAAACTGTTATTACTTTTTCTCTACGAGCTTGATCTCTCCGTTTTCAATGCCCTTTACCGCTTCGGAAAGATACTTTGATGAATCCTTGAGTGCATAAGCATCCTTCGGCTTTGCTTCTCCTGCTTCACGCTCGTTTACATCTTCCTGAATAAGTTCTCTGGCTGCCTTTGATGACATCATTACGAGAGTATATTTGTCTCTTGCATTTACAAGGATCTCTTCCATATTAGGTCTGATCATTTTTGTTTGTTTCCTTTCAATATATCAAAAAATTATTTACTGTATCAACCGCGCTTTGCACGCTCATCCTCGATGATCTGTCTTATTTTCTCGGCAGAATCAACGTAGTAATGATTTACTACAACGTAATCATAATCTCTTGCGCGCTTAAGCTCTTCAACCGCTGCCGCAAGTCTCTTCTGAATCTTTTCTTCGGATTCAGTTCCTCTTCCTCTGAGTCTTTTTTCAAGCTCTTCCATTGAAGGAGGAGTGATGAAAATCATTATTGCTTCAGGGGACTGCTTCTTAACCATTAAGCCTCCCTGAACGTCAATATCGAATATAACGTCATTGCCCTTTGCAAGCTCTTCCTGAGCTTTTTTCTTGGGAGTACCGTAATACTCGCCGTGAACTTCTGCCCATTCATAGAATTCGCCGTCATCAATCATTCTTCTGAATTCATCGTGAGACACAAAAAGGTAGTCTTTTCCGTCAATTTCGCCTTCTCTCGGCTTTCTTGTCGTTGCGGATACCGAAAAATATACATTATCGCTATAATTCTTCATATATTCGTCCTTGATCGTACCTTTGCCGACACCTGAAGGGCCTGAAAAAATGATCATAAGTGATTTTTCGTTGCTCATATTATTTTATTCCTCTTCTTCCTCTTCGTCCTCGTTCTGATTTATTCTGTTAGCGACCGTTTCAGGCTGAACTGATGAAAGAATAACGTGCTCGCTGTCTGTTATGACGACCGCTCTTGTTCTTCTTCCAAAGGTTGAATCAATAAGTTTTCCTTTGTCCCGTGCTTCCTGTATCAGCCTTCTTATCGGTGCTGAATCAGGGGAGACGATAGCGATTATCCTTCCTGCAGAGACAATATTTCCGTAACCGATATTGATGAATTTCATATTACTCTACGTTCTGAATCTGTTCGCGGATTTTTTCTATTTCGCTCTTGACCTTGACAACAAGTGAAGCTATGTCAAAATCAGCTGACTTTGAGCCGATCGTATTGATTTCTCTGTTCATTTCCTGAACCATGAAATCCATCTTCTTGCCGACATTGACTCCGTCTGCAATCTCAGCTCTCATTGCCTTGATATGGCTTGCCATACGCACCGTTTCCTCGGCAATGCAGGCTCTGTCTGCATAATAAGCAAGCTCAACATTGAGTCTGTCTTCATCGAGATGCACCTGTGTACCGTCAGCTCCGGAAAGCTCTGCAATCGCAGAAGCCACTCTTTCGCTGAGCTTCTGACGAAGTGTTGCTTCGATTTCAGGCTCACGTGACTCGATCATCTTCATGTTATCCTCTACGTTCTGAAGGTGGAGAAGAAGATCGTTCTTCATATTGACACCCTCAACAGCCCTTGCCTGAATGAACTTGTCAAGTGCCGCATCAAAGCATTCAAATACGATGCCCTTGATGTCTTCCTCTTCTTCCTCCGAATTTTTGGAGAAAGCATCGGGAAGCTCGATAATTGTTTTAAGATCAGGCTTGAACTCAAAACCGTACTCATCCGCAATACTCTTGAGCTCATTGAGATAAGCGGCGATTACCGGCTTATTTGCAACAACGCTTACCGAAGTATCGTTTTCATTACGGTAGCTGATATAAATATCAATTTTGCCTCTGAAGAGCTTTTCCTTCAGTCTGCGACGGAGCTCATCCTCAACGGAATTGAGGATATGAGGCATTTTGAATGTAGGCTCAAGAAAACGGTGATTTACCGACTTCATTTCAACGGTAACTGTTTTTCCGTCTTTATGAAGCTCTGCTTTTCCGTAACCTGTCATGCTTTTCATTTTACATCATTTCCTTTCGCAATAGTGTTTTGTGAAAAATTATATAGACCTTACCCATAGTACATAATTTTACTTATATATTATATCATTAAAACAGATATTTGGCAATACTTTTCGGTACTTTAATTCACAAATTTGTTACAATTAGAATTCGGAACAAAAAAAGCCCACCTTTTGAGTGAGCTTTCATGCATTTCAGCCAATAACGTCTGTTGAAACGGAATCAATTCTGCCTGTGTTTTCAAGTACGGTTCTTTCTCTGTCATAAGTGAACTTATTGTAGCAGAGTCTTGCGATGTGACCCTTGTTCCTAATTACCGGAGCCTTGCACTGATCGACCTTGCCCTGAACATGAACGTTTTCAATATCGAGGAAGCCTACATCAGCATCCTTTCCGATATAAACAGTTTCGGATTCGGTAATGCGTTCAACACGGGTAACATTGTTTATCGTGAGGTGCCTTACTCTTGTTTCTTCTTCGATCCAGATAAGCGGGAAGACATATGTGCCTTCCTTGTGGTATTCGGGAATTCTTATTGCCTTGGAAGCAAAGATATTGTCAAGCGTTACGTTATCAAAATATCCTGTCGATTCTCCCTTATAATACTTGGTGAGTCCTATGCAATACTGAAAATATGTTCCGTAAACATCATGGATGTGAACATTGGTAAGCTTTTCTTTTACTGCAAGCATTCTTACTGCACTGTGGCAATCCTCGGAATAGATTCCGTTGACCTCAATATTGGATATCGGGCCGGATGAACCTTCATCGCAGTTCAGTGCAACAAGGTCATCATAGCAAGCGCCGAAAAGATTCTGAATGTGTCCGAAATGGCAGTTTCCGTTGAGATGGATGCCATCCATATTGAATGCCCACGGATTTCCGTAATTATAATCAAATCTTATGTTTTCAACCCTGAAGTACGAAACTCTGTCCATAGTAACCGCAAATGTCACAGGATCCTTCAATGTAAGATCCTTGAGAACGAATCCGCAGATGTTATTGAATTCCATTATGTCGCCGATGTATGTTTTATCGGTAAAATCAGGATCAGGGAACTTCAAAGGATTCTTTTGCTGCTCGAGGTTATTGAAATTCCAGATTCCGCCTTCAACCTCAATTTCTTTGAGGACGGTATCTTCATCCACCCGAATCATAGGACAGCTCGACTTCGGCGCAAGCCTGATTTCCGCATATCTCGGAAGTTTGAGCTTAAAATAAGAATGAAGTCTCAATGGCTTTGAAATAAGATAGCACACATCAGGCATAGGAAGATCAAGCTCACAGCCTGCGTTGTCAATAAGGCTCTGAAGAGCTTCCGTATTATCGGTGATACCATCTGTTATCAGTTCAGTTATACTCATATTATTCTTTCTCCGAATTATTTTTTACTATTATAACACACGGCATCTTCGCTGTCAATATTTTTTACAGAATAATACACATAACTCCGTCCGTTCCTTCATTGAGTATTCTCTGGAGTGCTTCCTGAAGCTTGAATCTCACGTCATCGGGCATATCCGAAAGCTTTCCCGAAAGGCCTTCCTTGACAAGATCCCGCATAGACTTTCCGAATATATCCGTCTGCCAGATTTTTTGTGTGTCTGTTCTGAATTCATCCACAAGAAATTTCACAAGCTCCTCGCTTTCCTTCTCGTTTCCCACAACAGGTGAAACCACCGTTCTTATATCAGCGCGAAGAAAATGAAGTGACGGGGCAGATGCCTTCAGCCTGACGCTGACCTTGCCACCGTTTCTCACGAGCTCCGGCTCTTCAAGCTTCATCTCTTCAAACACCGGAGGAACCATTCCGTAGCCTGTCTGACGCACGCTTTTCAGCGCAGGCAATATTCTTTCATAATCATTTTTGACGGAAACAAAATCCTTCATCATTCTGAGAAGCTCCGTGTCATTCGTTACCTCGCATCCGCATTTTTCCGAAAGGACCGTATAAAACGTTTCATCCGTCAGATTTATATCATACACCGCAAGGCCGCTTCCCATATCAATTTCTTCCAATTCGATTTTGTTGATATTATCTATCTTTTCGGCATGAGCCACGTCAATCGACTGCACTGTTCCGATTTTATCAGCTTTTGCAGAAACGCATTTTACATAATCCGTTATGCCTTTTTTGAGCCAATGCTCGCTTTCAAGTGCAAAAACCCAGTCAGGAATCCTGAATTCTATATCGGATACGGGGAATTCATTCAGAATTTCAGAAAGGATTTCGCTTATTTCCTCTTCATCAAGACTAAGAACGTCTCTCGTGCTTACAGGAACATTATATTTTGCCGAAAGCTCAACCGCAAGTGCCTTTGCTTCATTTGATGAAGGATCCCTGCTGTTCACGATGACAGCAAACGGCTTTTTGAGTGCTTTCAATTCCTTTACCGTTCTTTCTTCCGCTTCAACGTAATTTTCTCTCGGAATATCCGTAATCGTTCCGTCCGAAGTAATGACAAGTCCTATAGTTGAATGGTCTGAAATGACCTTCTTTGTTCCTATATCAGCCGCCTCCTCAAAGGGGATATCATGATCGAGCCACGGCGTTCTCACCATTCTCGGTTTGCCGTCCTCGGTGTGTCCATTTGCACCCTCCACCATGAATCCCACGCAATCAATCAGCCTTACCTTGACCGAAATATTCTCGCCGATAGTGATATTTACTGCCTTATCAGGCACAAATTTCGGCTGATTGGTCATTATTATCCTTCCGTTTGAGCTTTGCGGAAGTTCATCCGTTATTCTTGCAAGGTCTTCCGGATCATCAATATTTGGAAATATAAATTCCTCCGCAAATCTGTTTATAAAAGTTGATTTACCCGTTCTGACGGGCCCTACAACGCCTATGTATATCTCGCCGCCTGTTCTTCTGGCAATATCACTGTAAATATTCATTTTATCTCCTCCTGAAAGCTGAATACATTTGTTAAAATATATTTTGGCAGGGAATAATATATGACAAAATAAAATCCGGAGAAAAGTGTTTCCCCGGATAATATTTTTACGATACTGTCAATTTCATCGAATCGTTCAGCCGTTATTTGACATCTGATTTTCAGCCTGAGAAATAAGTCTCTTTACGATTTCTCCACCGATCGAGCCTGCCTGCTTTGAAGTAAGGTCACCGTTGTAGCCCTGCTTGAGGTTAATATTGAGATCGTTTGCAACTTCATACTTCATCTGGTTGAGTGCATTCTTTCTGCTCTTGTTTGAGTTTGCCATTTGCATTCACCTCCTTTCGACAGATATATTATGTCCTGTGCGGAGAAAAACATACAGAGGCAAAATATAGCAAAAAACCGCATTCATAATGAATGCGGTTTCTTTTTTGGCAAAATGATTATCAGATCTCAGGGATATTGATCTCAACTTCACGTCCGAGCTTTGCAGAACGAACGATACCGTCGATGATAGCCTGATTATAGATGATCTGGCTTGTCGGAACAGGAGCCTTAGCACCGGGTGTTCTTGTTGCTTCAAGGAATGAACGAACCTTGAGGTAGAAGCAATCGTTACGGCACTGAGGAGCAGGAATCTTAACCTGAACGTTATTTCCTGCAACTGTCTTATAGAGAGTCATGTCGCCGAATCCGCCGTTCCAGCAGTCTGTTGACGGAATTCTGAGGCCGGCTTCCTTACCGAGGATGATCGTGTCTCCTGGAGTGTCAACGTTCATAGCCCAAGCAATTCTGAAGTCGAGTACGATTCCGCCTTCGAGACGAATGAATGCAGCAGCAAAATCATCTACTGAGAATCTGCCTGCTTCGCCGTACTGCTTCGGGTTCTTACCGATGAAGTCAGACTTGAAAGCTGATACTGTGAGCGGCTTCGGATAACCGATTGCATCAAGACACATATCGAGAGAATAGCAGCCGATATCACCAAGAGCGCCTACGCCTGCTGTTTCGTCCTCAATGAATGTGCTGCCCGGAATACCACGTCTTCTGCCGCCGCCTGTCTGGATGTAGTAGATATCGCCGAGTTCGCCGGAACGAACGATTTCCTTCATGCGCTGCATGCTCTCGTCAAAACGAGGCTGGAAGCCGATTGAAAGAATCTTGCCGCTCTTCTTTTCAGCCTTCATAACTTCAACTGCTTCGTCAAGAGTTACTGTAAAAGGCTTCTCGAGGAGTACGTTTACGCCCTTGTTAAGAGCATAGATTGTAGGTTCTGCGTGCTGTCTGTTGTATGTGCAGATGCTTACTGCATCGAGCTCGAGAGATTCGTCATCGAGCATTTCGTTGTGTCTGCCATAGTACTTAGCGCCCTCAACGCCCCATTTCTGAGCAAACTTTTCAGCTTTGCCGGGGATAATATCAGCGAGAGCAACTACTTCTACGTCGGACATCTGCTTGTAGGCGTTGATATGGCTTTCAGCAATCCAGCCGCAACCAATGATACCTACCTGAAACTTACCGTTTTTCATAGTGGTTACACCTTTCTTTTGTCCGGATCATTATGATCCGATTATGTTTTATTCTTAATTCTCCGTAATACAGAGAAAAAGTTTTCGTTAATCCAATTCGGGAATAATTATATCTACCTCATGACCAAGCTTTGCAGAGCGGACGATACCATCAAGTATAGCCTGATTATAAACCATCTGCCAAAGGGGGATAGGAGATTCTTTACCATACATAACTGCTTCAATAAAAGCTCTGAGCTTAAAATAGAAACAGCCGACGTTATCCATTCCGTTATGAGGTATCTTCGGGTAATGAAGATCGGTATTTTCAAAGTTTACCGTCTTATAAAGCGTCATACCGTCAAATTCACCGTTCCAGCAGTCTGTTGCAGGAACCCTGAGACCGCCTTCTGTGCCAAGAAAAATCGTATCTCCGGGAGAATCGATGTTCATAGCCCACGCTATTCTGAAATCGATCACGACGCCGCCTTCAAGTCTGATAAAAGCTGCTGCAAAATCGTCAACAGAGAATTCGTCCGCTTTATCAAAATATTTTGGATTCTTTGCTATCCAGTTTGAAGTATAAGCCGTAACAGTAAGCGGCTTTGGATAGCCTATCGCATCAAGGCACATATCAAGGGAATAGCATCCTATATCACCGAGAGCGCCTATACCTGCGGTTTCATCCTTAATGAATGTTTCTGAAGGAATTCCTCTTCTTCTGCCGCCACCCGTCTGTATGTAATAAACCTTTCCGAGCTCGCCGATTCTGATGATATCCTTCATGAGCATCATATTCTTGTCATATCTCGGCTGAAAGCCGACTGACAGTATCACACCGGTTTCCTTCTGGACTCTGTAAAGCTCAAGTGCCTCTTCAAGAGTTACGCACATAGGCTTTTCAAGGAGAACAGGGAGACCATGTCTCATTGCATTGATCGCGCAGGGAGCGTGTTGTCTGTTATAAGTACATACGCTTACACAATCAAGCTCTTTCTCGTTATCAAGAAGTTCTTTGTCGCTGTTATAAACTCTTGCATTTTCGAGTCTTAAATCTTTTTTGAATTTTTCAGCCTTGCCGGGAACGATATCGGCAAGAGCAACGATTTCAACATCGTTCATAAAGAGATAATTATTGGCATGAGCATGGCCTATTCCGCCGCAACCGATAATGCCTACCTGAACCTTGCCGTTTTTCATAAATAGTCCCCTTTCAATTTCATTATCCGAGGGGAGAAGTCCCCCCTCGGATAAAAGTATTGGTCTGAATTATGATCAGATTTCAGGAATGTTGATTTCAACTTCCTTGCCAAGCTCTGCAGAACGAACGATGCCGTCGATAATAGCCTGGTTGTAAAGAATCTGCTTTGTAGAAACAGGAGCTGTTCCGCCGTTCTTGATAGCATCAAGGAAAGAACCGATCTTGCCTCTCCAGCAATCACCGCCATTGGGTGACGGGATCTTGATATCAAGATTTACACCGCCGACAGTCTTATAGAGTGTAAGATCACCGAATCCGCCGTTCCAACAATCCGTTGAAGGAATTCTGAGACCGCCTTCTGTTCCGAGGAAAATCGTATCTCCTGGAGTGTCAACGTTCATAGCCCAAGCAATTCTGAAGTCGATTACTGTGCCATCTTCAAGACGAATGAATGCAGCAGCAAAGTCATCAACGGAGAATCTGTGAGCTTCGCCGTACTGCTTCGGGTTCTTGCCGAAATAATCCGACTTGAAAGCAGTAACAGTTACAGGCTTCGGATAACCGATTGCATCGAGACACATATCAAGAGAATAGCAGCCGATATCACCAAGTGCGCCTACGCCTGCGTATCTGTCTTCAATGAATGTGCTGCCCGGAATGCCGCGTCTTCTGCCGCCGCCTGTCTGGATATAGTAAACCTTACCGAGCTCGCCGTCACGAACGATTCTCTTCATGTTCTGCATGCTTCTGTCGAAACGAGGCTGGAAACCGATTGAAAGAATCTTTCCGCTTCTTTTTTCGGCTCTGCACATTTCAACTGCTTCGTCAAGTGTAACTGACATAGGCTTTTCAACAATTACGTTGAGGCCCGCATCAAGAGCTGCAATTACGCACGGAGCGTGCTGTCTGTTATAAGTACAGATGCTTACGCCATCGAGTTCTTTTTCATTTGCGAGGAGTTCATCACAACCGCCGTCATAACAACGAGCTGAGTCAAAGCCGAATTCCTTCTTGAAAGCTTCAGCTCTTCCGGGAACGATATCGGCAAGAGCAACAACTTCTACATTGTCAAAGCCCTTATAGGTACCTGCGTGAGCATGAGCAATTCCGCCGCAGCCAATGATACCTATCTGAAATTTACCGTTTTTCATAATTAAGTACCTTCCTGATTAAGTTTTGTATATATCTTCCGCCCAAGATGGCGGATAACAATATATTACTCTTATATTGTAACACACTTTTTCAAAAAATGTAACCCTTTTTTTCATTTTCTGAAAAAATTTTTAGATTTCAGGGATGATTATCTCAACCTCACGTCCGAGACGAGCCGAATCAACAATTCCGTTAATGATTGCCTGATTATATAATATCTGGCTGGTAGGAACAGGTGCCGGCTTATTATCTCTTACTGCCTCAAGGAATGAACGTACCTTGCAGGGGAAGAGCAAATCGAATGTTTCCTTTGCAGGATGCGGCAGATAGAGAGTCTCCTGTTCGTTTTCGCCTCTGTACAGAGTAAGGTCGCCGCCTACGCCGCTGTTCCAGCATCCCGTTGCAGGGATCCTGAGACCCGCTTTTTTGCCGAGGATAACAGTATCGCACGGTGAATCTATGTTCATTGCCCATGATATCTTGAAGTCTATCACAATGCCGCCTTCAAGTCTGATAAATGCCGCCGCAAAATCGTCAACGCCGAATGTTGATGCGATTTCTTCGCCGACTTCAGCCTTATCCTTGCCGAAGAAATCCGATGTGTATGCCGAAACAGAAAGCGGCTTGGGATATCCTATCGCATCAAGCACAAGGTCAAGAGAATAGCATCCGATGTCGCCGACAGAGCCGACTCCGGCAGTATCCTTTCTTACGAATGATCCGCCCGGAATGCCGCGTCTTCTGCCGCCGCCTGTCTGGATATAATAAATATCTCCGAGAACTCCGGAACGAACGACTTCCTTTGTGAAAATCATCGACTCATGGAATCTGGACTGGAAGCCGACAGAAATTATCTTTCCGCTCTTTTTCTCGGCTCTCATCATTTCCACCGCTTCCTCAAACGTTGCGGACATAGGCTTTTCAACAAGCACGTTTACGCCGTGATTGAGAGCATCAATCGTGCAGGGTGCGTGCTGTGTATTATACGTGCATACGCTTACCGCATCAAGCTCTTCGTTTTCGAGCATCTCAATATGGTTATAATAGATTCTTGCCTTATCAAAATGGAATGTATTTTTGTAGTGCTCAGGCTTGCCGGGAACGATATCGCACAATGCCACAACATCAACGTCATCCATGCCTGCATAAGAGAAGCAGTGCCAGTAAGCAATGCCGCCGCAACCGATGATTCCGACCTGAAATCTTCCGTTCTTCATGAACTTACCTCCTAATCATTTCCGGCAGAGCAATGGAGAAAAGCGAAATCAATATATAGTATTCCGGCCGGATAATTTTCTCAAGTTTATGATACAACAATAATTTCGCTTTGTCAAGAACTTTTTTGACATTTTATTTATAAAAAAATAAGTAAAAAGGCGAAAACCCTATTGAAAAATAATCAAATATATGGTATAATGTGACAGATGAATGAGAGTGGGGCAACCCACTCTCAAGTGTTTATTTGAGAAAATTCATCACGGAGGTCAAATTGAGCAAAATCAAAGAAATTGCAGAAGAGCTCGGCACACCGGTTGCCGCACAGCTCGGACTCACGCTGTATGACGTTGAGTACAAAAAAGAGGGTTCCGAATGGAGACTTACTTACTTCATTGACAAAGAAGGCGGAGTGTCGCTGACTGACTGCGAAAATTTCAGTCATATCATATCTGACATTCTTGACGAAAAAGATCCGATCGAGCAGAATTACACACTTACCGTGTCCTCGCCGGGAATCGAGCGCAGACTCACAAAGGCTGCTCATTACGAAGCTGTTATCGGCAAGGAAATCGAAGTCAGACTTTTTGCCGCAAAGAACGGAGAAAAGAAATTCACAGGCATTCTTGAGTCATATACAGACGGAAAAATCGTGCTCAATGTGAACGAAGAAAAAATCGGGCTTGAAATGAATGATATTTCACAGGCAAAGCTCGTTTATCATTTTTAATCTGAAAACATATAATTGAAAGGAAAAACAAAATGGATCCTGAATTTAACAATCTTATAGATATCCTCACGCAGGAAAAGGGTATCAACAAGGACGTATTGATGGAAACGATCAAGCACGCTCTTCAGACAGCTTACAAGAAAAAGGTCGGAAGAGAAGACGAGGTCGATATTGCGGTTGACGACAAGACAGGCGCATACAGAGTTTTTGAGATAAAGAATGTAGTTGAAAACGGTTCTGAAGATCTTGAATACTCTGACATAGTTCTCAGAGATGCTCTGAAATATGATTCCGGTGCCACAGTGGGCGGAACGATCAGAGTAGACGTTACTCCGAAGGATTTCGGCAGAATGGCTGTTCTCAATGCAAAGCAGATCATCGAGCAGAAGCTCAAGGAAGCAGAGCGTGACAGTCTTTATGAGGAATTCGCAGCTAAGGAGAATGAAATCATAATCGGTACAGTTCAGAGGGTTGAGATAAAGCCCGATGCCGCAACAGGCAAGAATAAAAAAGCCGTTTACGTTAACCTCGAAAAAACTGATTGCGTAATGTATGAAAAAGATCAGGTTGCCGGTGAGATTTACCGTTCAAACATGAAAATCCCGGTATTCGTATATAAAGTTGAAAAGACAACAAAGGGACCGAAGATCTTCGTTTCACATTCACACCCCAACCTCGTTGTACGTCTTCTTGAGAAGGAAGTCCCCGAGCTTGCAGACGGTTCCATCGTTATCAAGAGCATCACTCGTGAAGCAGGCCAGAGAACAAAGATTGCCGTTTACTCAAGAATTGAAAACGTTGATCCTGTCGGCACTTGCATCGGTACAAAGGGTATGAGAATCAATACCGTAATGAAAGAGCTCAAGAACGAGAAGATTGATGTTGTTGAGTGGAACAAGGATATGAGCATATTCGTTTCAAATTCTCTTCTTCCGGCAAAGGTCAAGCACATCGAAATCGACGAAGAATCCAAGCGTGCAGTTGCAGTTGTTGCAGACAATGAGCTTTCAGTGGCAATCGGTAAGGAAGGCATCAACGTTCGTCTCGCATCAAAGCTCACCGGTATGAGAATCGACATTAAGACTGTTTCTGATGCTAAGAAGCTTGAGGAATCGGGAGTTGAGCTTCTTGAGAAGACAAAGCCTGTTCAGTCCAAGCCTAACAAGAACACAGAAGCTGTTTCCCACGAACCGGACGATCTTGATGACATCATGAAGGCATTTGCGGCAGTTATCGGTGACGATAAGGATGCTTCCGATGAAAAACTCACAAAGTTTGGAGTTGATTTTGATGAAGAATCATAAGATCCCGCAAAGAATGTGCGTAGGTTGCCGTCAGATGATGCCTAAAAAGGATTTGATAAGAATAGTTAAATCCCCGGAAGGCGTTATTTCAATAGACGACAAGGGCAAAGCCCCCGGAAGAGGTGCATATCTCTGCCACAGCGCTGAATGTCTTGACAAAGCGTACAAGGCAAAGCTGCTTGACAAAAATCTTGATATCACCGTCACTGCGGAGGTATTTGAATCACTGAAAGAGAGATTGAATGACCAGAAGTGACATGATGCTTTATAATCTTCTCGGCCTGTGTCAGAAGGCAGGAAAGCTCGTTTCCGGAAATGACATGGTAGAAGATGCCATCAGGAAAAGAAAAGCAGTACTTGTAATAATTTCCGAAGATATAGGTGAATCCATGCAGAAGCGCTTTACCGATAAAGCTTCATTCTACAATGTAAAGACAATCACCTTCGGACTAAAGGATGAATTAGGGCTGAGTATAGGAAAAGGATCACGTTCCGCCGTCGCTCTGACAGACAAAGGTCTCGCAGAGAACTTTGTAAAGAAATACAACACATTAATCAAACACCAAGAGGTGAATAATATTGGCTAAAATTAACGTAATTACAAAATCCAAGGATCTTACAGAAGAAATAAATCAGACAGGAGATCAGTATAAATCTCTTATCGCAAAGGCAGAGGCTTTTGAAAAGCAGATAAAGGACAAGAAGGCTGCATTGGCACAGAAGCAGTCCGAAAAAGCAAAGGCAGAAGCAGAGTCCGCAGAAAAAACAGCTGCAGCTCATGTTGAACTTGAACCCGTTGAAGTCAAAAAAGAAGAAAAGCCTGCTGAATCCGCAGAAAAGACAGTTGCAGCGCCTGCCGAACCTGTCGAAATCAAAAAGGAAGAAAAGCCCGCCGATCCGGTAAAAACCGCTCCCGAAATTAAAGCCGAGGCTCCCGCAAAGGAAGAAAAGCCCGAAAGACAGGAAAATAAGCGTTATCAGGACAGACAGCAGGACAGACCTCAGAACAGAGGCGATCGTCCTGAAAGATCATCCGACAGAGTTCCCCGTTCAGACAGATTTTCCGATTCCTCAAGACCCCAGCAGCCGCGTCAGCCCAGAGAGGGCTTCTCAAGAGACGGCGCACAGGGCTTTGACAAGAGAGATAACTTTAAGAGAGACGATTTCAAGAAGAGCAATAATCCCGGAATCTCAAGAGGCTCAAACAACCAGTCTTTCTCCAAGGACAAGGATGACGATGATGATAATCAGCATCGCAGACAGCCTCAGCATCAGAAGCCGGATAACAAGACAAGAGACAGAGATTCCATCTCTTCAATGATTTCAAACAAGCCAAATTCCGATTCAACAAGAAAAATGGAATCAAAGCAGAAGGATAAAGCAAAAAGAGACAGAGAAGACTCATGGGACGATTCAAAGCAGCAGAATTCAAAGACAAATCAGCGTTACGGCAATAATCAGAAGAACCAGGGTTCTTCAAAATCACAGGCACAGTTCGTAGCTCCTGAAAGAAAGAAAGCCATCGTGATTGATGAGACAGTTACAGTCAAGGAACTTTCCGAATCAGTCGGCGTTTCAGTTGCAGAAATCATCAAAAAGCTTATGTCTTACGGTATTTTCGCAACTATCAACAACGAAATCGACTTTGATACTGCAGAAATGGTAGCAGAAGAGCTCGGCATCACGGTTACAAAGTCTGTTGCAAAATCAGCAGAAGACAGATTCGATGATCTAATTAAGGAAGATACAGATGAATCAAAGATGGTAAAGCGTCCGCCTATCGTTACTGTAATGGGCCACGTTGACCACGGTAAGACATCTCTTCTTGACGCTATCAGAAATTCAAACGTTACAGACAAGGAAGCCGGCGGTATTACACAGCACATCGGTGCTTACACCGTAAACCATAAGGGCAACAAGATTACTTTCCTTGATACTCCGGGACACGAAGCATTCACAACGATGCGTGCAAGAGGTGCAAACGTTACTGATATCGCAGTTATCGTTGTTGCGGCAAACGACGGCGTTATGCCTCAGACAATCGAGTCTATCCATCACGCAAAGGCTGCGGGAACACCTATCATCATCGCAATGAACAAGATGGATATTTACGGTGTAAATCCCGAAAAAGTCAAGCAGCAGCTCGCAGAAAACGATATCCTCGTTGAGGACTGGGGCGGAGATGTTCCTTGCATTCCCGTTTCAGCAAAGCAGAAGCAGGGTATTGAGGACCTTCTTGAAATGATTCTTCTCGTTGCAGAGGTTCAGGAGCTCAAGGCTAACCCCGATACAAAAGCAAAGGGTACAATCGTTGAAGCAAGACTTGATAAGAGCAAGGGCCCGATCGCAACAATCCTCGTTCAGAACGGTACTCTGCGTGAAGGCGAAACAGTTGTTGCAGGTATGACTTACGGTAACGTAAGAGCCATGTTCGATCACAACGGAAAGAGAATCAAGAAGGCAGGTCCTTCGATCCCGGTTGAGATCACAGGCTTGAGCGAAGTTCCTCAGGCAGGCGATATGATTTTCGCCATCGAAGATACAAAGCTTACAAGAAGCATTGTTGAAGAAAGAATCAATAAATACAGAGAATCAACCATCAACGCCACAAAGTCCGTTTCACTCGACGATCTCTTCAATCAGATCCAGCAGGGTGACGTCAAGACTCTTAACCTCATCATCAAGGCTGACGTTCAGGGATCTGTTGAAGCCGTAAAGCAGTCACTTGAAAAGCTTTCAAACGAAGAAGTCAAGGTTTCATGTATTCACGGTGCAGTCGGTGCCATAAACGAAGCCGACGTTACACTTGCAAAAGCATCAAACGCAATCATCATCGGATTCAACGTAAGAACAATCGGTAACGTTGATGAAATCGCCCAGACATCCGGCGTAGATATCAGAAGCTACAGCATTATCTACAACGCAATCGATGATGTTGAGGCGGCTATGCACGGTATGCTTGCTCCTGTATTCAAAGAAGCAATTCACGGCAGAGCAACTGTCAGAACAACATTCAGAATCACAGGTGTCGGCACTGTTGCAGGTGCTTATGTTACAAAGGGCAAGCTCCTCAGACATGATAAGGTCAGAATCCTCCGTGACGGTGTAATTATCTTCGACGGTGAAATGGATTCTCTCAAGAGATTCAAGGATGACGTAAAGGAAGTTACGGAAGGCTTTGAGTGCGGTATCGCCATCAAGAATTATAACGATATCAAGGAAGGCGACGAATTCGAAGCATACGCAATGGAAGAGGTTGCAAGAGAAGCATGAGAAGCAAAAGCAAAGTCAGCCATACAGTAAAAGTTGAGCGTATGCAGCAGCAGATACTCGAGCATCTTTCACAGCTCATCAGAGAAGAAGTGAAGGATCCGGGTGTATCACGAATGACATCCATCGTGCGTGTTGAGGTCGCAAACGATCTCAAGTACGCACGTGTATACGTGACAACTTACGGTACAGATGAAGAAAGAAAAGCCGCTATGGACGGTCTGAACAGAGCAAAGGGCTTTCTCAAAACGAGACTCTGGAAAATTATGCAGACCAAAGTGTCTCCAGAGCTTTCCTTTATCAATGATACCTCAATAGAATACGCTGCTTATATTCAGCAGAAGCTCAATTCACTGAATATCAGGCACGATGACGAAGAAACAACAGACGAATCTTCCGAAAACGAGGTTGAAGAATGATTTGTCAATATGATGAAGATTTTCGCTTGGTAAAGGAAAAAATCCTTTCAGCGGAGAAAATAGCGATCATTACTCATATCAATCCGGACGGAGACTGTATCGGATCAAGCCTTGCTCTTCAGAGTTTCATTGAAAAATGCGGCAAAACAGCCGAAGTATTCAATGAACAGGGCTTGCCGCAGTCATATGCGTTCATGGCAGGCGATAAAATCGTCAGAACCGATGCGGAATCTGACGGAACGAAGTACGATCTTGTTATCTGGGCTGATTGCGGTTCAGAGGACAGAGGCGGGAAAATCTCCTGGGTTACAGAAAATGCAGATGTCAGGATCAACATCGACCACCATCAGACAAACACGCTCTTCGCAGATATAAATATCGTTGACGGAAACGCCGCCGCTACCTGCATCATGATTTATGAAATGTTCATGGCCTGCGGCGTAGAAATCGACCTGCATACAGCTGAATTGCTCTATATGGGAATCATTACGGATTCAGGCAATTTCTCATACTCAAACGCCGACAAGAGAACGCATCTCGTCGCAGGAGAGCTTCTTGAAATAGGAGTAAATGTTGCAGAGCTCACACAGAAGCTTTTCAGAACCACCACCTACGGCAAACTGAAGCTCACGGCACTCACACTCGACAATCTTGAGCTTTTCTATGACGGAAAAATCGCCGTACTCTTTACATCAAAGAAAATGTACGCCGAAACAAACACCTCATCTGAGGATTCAGAGGGCTTCGTCAGCATGGCAAGGGATATCAAAGGCGTGAAAATCGCCGTATTCCTTCGTGACACAACAGACGGCGCGCTCGTAAAGGTAAGCCTGAGGTCAAATGCAGACGTCGATGTAAGCGAAATCGCAAAAAAATTCGGCGGCGGCGGTCACGAAAAAGCGGCAGGCTTCAGTCTCCCGGGAACGATTCCCGAGGTCAGGGATTTCCTTATCAAGGATCTGGAACAGTACATATGAACGGAATAATAAACGTGCTCAAGCCCCCGATGATGACATCCCAGGGCGTAGTATCTGCAATCAAGCGAATCACAGGAAGTCAGCATGTAGGTCATACAGGCACACTGGATCCGAATGCATCAGGCGTATTGCCGGTGTGCATAGGCAAATCGACTAAGCTTGCCGAGTACCTTCTTGCAGATGAAAAGGAATACATAGGTGAAGTCCTCTTCGGAAAGGAAACGGACTCCTGCGACACGGAAGGAAACGTTACAGAGGTAAGCGAAAAGCTTCCGACAAAGGAAGAATTCCTTTCTGTGCTTCCCGGATTCATAGGAAATCAGGTGCAGCAGCCGCCTGTTTACTCAGCAATGAAAATAAACGGGAAAAAGGCATATGAGCTTGCAAGAAATCATGAAGAAGTAGCCATTCCGACAAGGAATATTATCATACGTTCGTTAGAATTATTGTCCTGCGATGAGCCTTACCGCTTCAGGATAAAGGTGGTTTGCTCAAAGGGAACATATATTCGTTCTCTTGCAAGAGATATTGCAAGAGCGCTTGATTCAAGGGCAACGCTTTCAATGCTTGTAAGATCAAAATGCGGCATTTTCGATATTTCGAACGCTTATACGCTTGATGAAATCAAAGAAGCATTCGACAATGGAAGATTTGAAGATATTCTTTGTGATCCGAACGAAGCGATGAAGAATTATCCTTGCTGTATTTTTCCGAAATCCTGCGAGAAAAAGCTTCTTTGCGGCAATTCATTTCCGGCAAGCAAAGCAGATTCACTCAATGTATCCGGTGAATGTGATCTGTTAAGAATAGTAGTTGGTAACGAGCTGATAGCCATCGGCAAAGCCCAGCTCAAAGATGCAGAACTAATTATACAACCTGTAAAGGTGATAGCAGAATGATAAATTTAACAAACGTTAAGCAAGACAAATCGATCGGAATATGCTCAATGAGTGAGCTTTCCTCCGAAGCACCTATTGTTCTTGCTCTTGGAATGTTTGACGGAGTCCATATGGGGCACAAGGAGCTTTTCAAGGAAACCGTCAGACTATCCGAAAAATATAATGCAAGTCCTACGATGATGACTTTTGTGAATCATCCGTTTGAGATAGTTTCACCGAAAAATATTCCTCAGCTTCTGACAACCTCCAGAGAAAAAGCCATGCTCGCCGCCGACTGCGGAATAAAGCAGGTCCTTCTTGTGTGGTTTGACGATCAGTTTGCAGAGCTGTCGCCGGAGGATTTTATCTCGGATTACATCCTAAGATTCAATGTAAAAGCAGTTGTATGCGGTTTCAACTATAAATTCGGCTACAAAGCCAAGGGGGATGCAGATCACCTGAAAAAGAGGCTTGAAAAAGAGAACATTGAGGTATCTGTCATTGATCCGCTGAAAATTGACGATATAGCAATCAGCAGTACCAATGTAAGATCTCTGATTGAGGACGGACAGATGGAAGAAGCAAATGCTTTGCTTTCACATCCGTATATAATTTCGGGAATCGTTCGCCACGGCTTTGAAAGAGGACGTGAGCTGGGCTTTCCCACAGCAAATATTCAGACAGAATCAAACAAATGTCTCCCGCCTGACGGTGTTTACGTATCTAAAACATATGTCGGCAGCAAGGATTACGTTTCCGTTACGAACATCGGAACAAACCCTACATTCGGCAATGATATGAGAACTATAGAGACATACATAGTTGATTTCAAAGACGATATTTACGGTGAATACATTACAGTCGAAATACATGACAGAATAAGGGAAGAAGCCGAGTTTTCCGGCGAAGGAGAGCTTCGCGAAGCAATTCTTTCCGATATAGAAGAAGCAACGAAATACTTTTTACGATAAAAAAGGAGTCCGTAAAGGACTCCCGTCATGCCGTATCAGTTATTCATTGCGTTCTGCTGGATCTGTGCTTTTGCCTGAAGAATCGAAGCCTGCGTTGCAGGTGCGACCTCATACCAGCCGTGATTCTGCATTTCCACGAAAACATCATGCTGAATCGAGTGCTCATCGCTCAGAATATCAAGAACAAGCTGCTTGATTTCCGGGTGTGCGCATTCGTTTGCAAAGCTGTTGTAGTTTCCTGTAATGAATTTCTGTGTCATGAGTGCATCCGTTATCTTTTCTTTATCGGAATAATTTGTATTCATATCCATAGTGTTGCTCCTTTCCGTCAGCAAAGCTTTGACATGAGCTTATTATAATGCTGCTGATGTCTGTCTGCAATTTCCCTGCATTTATCCGAAAGATGCTTATCGGCTATTGTCTGGGAATATACTGTGAACTTTGAAATAAGTGTCAATTCCTGATTGAGCTGATCCTTGATGGATGACAACTCCTGATTTGTAAGATTTGCCATAATGAAATTGTGATTTTTCCTCTTTGGGAAAACCACGCTCCTTTCTTGCTTGATGCAGTAATAATATCTGCGCAAAAGAGAAAAATATACAATGCATTCAAAAAACTTTCCGAGTGAGAAAATATGAAAAAAATTCTTAATTTATTTTTAGCTTTACTTTTAATAATCGCATCCGTAGGCTTCATAAATGTTGCGGAAGCCGATGCCGCCGTCGTTCAGCCGAAACTGGATGTGGAATCTGCGTGCATCGTGGAAGTTGAATCAAACAAGATACTTTTTTCTAAAAATATGGATACTAAATTCTATCCGTCTTCACTCATCAAAATGGTGTCCGCAATAGTTGCTCTCGACCACGCCGACCTTACGAATGAGCTTCTGCCGAAAGAGGACGAGCTTGTTATAATCGGAAAGGAAATAGGGACACTGCCCGAAGGATACAAATCCATGGGTCTTATTCCAGGAGACGTTGTGTCCCTTCCCGAGTTGATCCGTGCAATGCTCATACTTGATGCAGATGATGCCGCAATTTCAATCGCCGTATATATCGGAAGAAAAGATCTCGGAGGCTATCCCGACAACAAGTACGGCTACGATAAGGACGCTCTTGACAACTATATCGAAATGCTGAACCATGAGGCAAACATTCTCGGTCTGAAAAACACATATTTCTTCAATGCGACAGGCATTTCCTACGGCACATCATCATTTTCAACTGCCGAGGATATGGCAAGGATTGCCGATGCATTTTCGCAGAAGAAATTTCTTTGCTCGGTGGTTAAGGAAAACAGCTTCAACGGAGTATTATCAAATAACCCATTCCTTGATCCGGACAGTGAGTATTATGACAAAAGAGTATCAGGCATCATTTCATATTCTTCCAACAAGGGCACTTATATTGCAATAAAAGCCGAGTATCACGATATAAATATCGTAATCTGCGTAATTGACTATAAGACGGAGAGAGTTCCCGATGCAGATGGAAACCCGATGATCGTTCCCGTGGAGCACGATTATTCCGACGGTTATGAAAACGTCAGATCACTCGTCAACTACGTTTTTGATAATTATGTCAAATACAGATACATAGAAGAGGGTCAGCAGATAACACAGTATTATGTTGACGGCGCAATGGATGCTTCCGAGCAGGCGCTCATCGTATGTGCAGGACAAAGCTCCGAATATCTCGTAAGAACGGACAATATTGACAATTTCGGCTATGTGGTCAGGCTCAATAACGCTTATCTCAAGCCGACTGTTGAAGACCTTTATGACAAATATATCCAGCCTGAAGGCACTATCAGCAAGGGAACTATAATCGGAACGCTTGATATTTATTATAATACAGTTTATCAGGATTCCGTATTCGTTTACGCAGGAAACACCGTAAGAGCATATAAAAAGCTTCCCGAAGCCAAAAAAGTAAGCCTCAAGGAAAAGCTTCCGTGGTCACAGATACTCGTTTTTGTATTGCTCGCCGTGATACTTGTTTTCTGTATTATCCAGGTCGTCTCTATAGTGAACAATCTGAAAATCAGAAAGAACAAAAAAGCGTTCTATGCAGCAGAGCGTGCTGAAAACAAGGCCGCTATGCATTATTCAAAAAAGAAAAAATAACTCAGCTTTTGCTGTTGCAATATTTCACATTTAGTGGTAAAATATAACAAATCAAATGACAAAGTGAAAGGAATGCCGTAAAAGATTACGGCAAAACTGGTTCAATCAATGAAAAACGTATATGATACTTTGCTTGAAAGAGGCTACATCGCTCAGACAACACACGAGCAGGAAATAAGAGAGATGCTCGGAAACGAATCTGTTACCTTCTATATCGGATTCGACCCGACAGCAGACAGTCTTCATGTAGGTCA
>JAZQMY010000026.1:0-20473 GCA_045627045.1 Clostridia bacterium
CCCATTCGTTCTTTGTTACATCCTTTTCGAGTGTCTCGCTGAGCATTTCGCTGTCGCCGAGGAGCTCTCTTATCTCTTCATCTGTAGTAAAGCCGATAGCTCTGAGAAGAACCGTTGCAGGGAGCTTTCTTGTACGTGCTACCCTGACGTACATAACGTTCTTTGCGTCCGTCTCGTATTCGATCCATTCGCCTCTCATAGGGATAACGGTTGCTTCGAATACCGGAACGCCGTTCTTATCTCTCTTTGACTTGTAGTATGCGCCCGGAGAACGTGCCAGCTGACTTACTACAACTCGCTCTGCTCCGTTTATAATGAATGTACCCGAAGGAGTCATTATCGGCATATCACCGAGGTATATCTCCTTTGGTCCCGTGATTTCTCCCGTTTCTTTATTATACAGCTGAACCTCTACCTTCAGCGGCATAGAATATGTTGCGTCTCTGTCCTTGCATTCCTGGATGGAATACTTTGAAGGTCCTTCAAAATATATCTTACCGAACTGAAGCTCGAGATTGTTGCCGAAGTCCGTAATAGGAGAAAAATCTTCAATAACTTCCTTCAGTCCCTCGTCCACGAACCACTTGTAAGACGCTGTCTGGATTTCAATTAAATTCGGCATGGGGAATGTTTCTTTTATCTTACCGAAACTCATTCTCTCATTTTTGCCTAATTGTACAGGATGTACCATCGTCCACATCACCCCTCAAATTATTTGTCGCCGTAATATCGCCTCTTAAATAACCGCATTTCCCGCTCGTTTCAGGCCTGCGGGCCGGCAAAACAGGTATAAAAGCCTATTTTGGTGCGATACTGATGCAGTTTAATATATTATCACTTTATTCAATTTTTGTCAAGCCCGTATAACCGCTCTTTTACATTGTTCACAAATTATTAACAAATGTGAACTTTGTGATTTTCAGGAGCCCGCCTTTCTCCTGCCGATTACAAAAAGCGGCATTGAGCCGTGGCTTCTTTTATCGAAAAATCCGCAGTATGGAAAAGGGTTCTTCCGGAGCCGGTTTGAGACGCCGTTTTTGTTGGTTCATTTTATTTTCACTTTGTGTTTACCAAAAGTTTACATATTTTAAGTTGACTTTTTGACTTATTTGTGATATAGTATATAATGGTGCAGGATTGAGTTATTCTTCAATAGCTCAATGTGTCAAATCAGTCGGATTATTGCGAAAAATCGTGATAAAACCCGTTTTGCGCATCATTCTGCAGATGTCAAGTCAAAACCAAAATTTTATTGAAATAAAGGAGTAAATCTGAAATGACGACACAGTATTTCAAGAGAAGCGAGATCAAAGCATCAAATCCCGCATATTCTCAGAGCAGAGCAGTTATCGAAACTGTATTCTACGGCAACAATGTAGTTAAGATCAATTCAATCGCAGAAGCCTACGAGCTCGCCATCAAGTCACCCGGTGCTATCGTAACTGATATTCCGGTTTACAGACCTGAAACGATGGGTCTCCCGTCAGACGCAAAGGTAATCGTATTCAACGACGGTTCCGTTACAGGCAGATGTGCAGCTGCAAGACGTATCCTCGGCTCAGAGGGCGTAAATGAAAAGGAATACGCACTCAAGGTAGCTGACGCTATCTACAACGTAAGATATAAGAAGCTCTATCATGCAGAAGCTGTTATCGGTCTTGATAAGGACTTCATGGTAAAGGCTCACCTTTGCATTCCTGAGGGCGAAGAAACTCTTCTCTACTCATGGCTCCTCAACTTCCAGTTCATGACAGCTGAATACAAGGAAATGTATAAGAACTCAAAGCTCATCGAGGGCGAAGGCGATATCTACATCTTCTCTGATCCTCAGTGGAAGCATGCCGATCATCCGCTCGGTCTTACATATTTCGATCCTCAGCACAACTGTGCAGCTCTCCTCGGTATGAGATACTTCGGTGAGCACAAGAAGGGCACACTCACACTCGCTTGGGGCATTGCAAACCGTCATGGTTATGCTTCATGCCACGGCGGTCAGAAGCGTTACAACCTCGCTGACGGCAGCAAGTTCGTTGTAAGCGTATTCGGTCTCTCCGGCTCAGGCAAGTCAACAATCACACACGCAAAGCACGGCGGCAAGTACGACATCACTGTTCTCCACGATGACGCTTTCGTTATCTCAACAGAGAACGGCTCATCAGTTGCACTCGAGCCTACATACTTCGATAAGACTCAGGACTATCCGCTCGACAATCCTGACAACAAGTACCTCGTAACAATCCAGAACAACGCTGTTACAGTTGATGAAGACGGCAACAAGGTTCTCCTCACAGAAGACCTCAGAAACGGCAACGGCCGTGCCATCAAGTCAAAGATCTGGTCTCCTAACCGTGTTGATAAGATCCCTGAAGCAACAGATGCTATCATCTGGCTCATGAAGGATCCTACTCTCCCGCCGGTACTCAAGATCACAGATCCTGTACTCGCAGCTACAATGGGTGCTACTCTCGCTACAAAGAGAACAACAGCCGAGAGACTTGCAGCAGGCGTTGACCCGAACGCTCTCGTAGTTGAGCCTTACGCTAATCCGTTCCGTACTTACCCGCTTTCACAGGACTACCTCAAGTTCAAGCAGCTCTTCGCTGAGAGAGGCGTTTCATGTTACATCCTCAACACAGGCTTCTTCATGGACAAGAAGGTTACAAAGGAAATCACACTCGGCACAATCGAGAAGATCGTTGAGAACAAGGGCAACTTCGTTCCGTTCGGCAAGATCGACAATCTCTACTGCCTCGATATCGAAGGCTTCAATGCTGACTTCTCTGATGCAGCTTATGTTGAGCAGCTCAAGGCAAGAATGGCAGACAGAGTCAAGTTCATCCACTCAAAGGAAACACTTGCAGGCGGCTTCGACAAGCTTCCTGATGAAGCAGTTGCTTCAATCGAGAAGGTTGCTGAACAGATCTGATAAGCAATTTATCCTGATAATACAAACGCCCGGAAAGATTTCCGGGCGTTTTCATGTATTCCTGTATATTTTATTTTTTCAGCAATTCCTCTGCCGGAACGCCGTAAAGCTTTGCCAATGCAAGCAGATTTGACGTTGAGGGATCGCTCTGACCGCTTTCCCACTTGGAAACCGCCTGCCTGGAAACGCCTACCGCCTCCGCCACGAACTCCTGTGTCATATTGCACCTGATGCGGCACTTCCTGAGGTTGCTCCCCATATAATTTTCTTCCTTTACGCACTCCTGCTTCAGGGTAGTATCCTCTTTTTTCTGCTCTGCGGAAGTACAGCTACACTCATGTGCTGAAGACGCCATGCTGTCGTTATTCTTTTGATTCCTGCTTTTCTTTATCAGAAAAACTATCAGAAACACCAGACCTCCAGCCAGCATTAAAATAAGCGGTACAAAAATGATAAGTCCGAATACAGAAAAGGTCATATTCATAGTCATTTTACTCTTTCTTTTATTCTTATGTCTGTATTATAGCATAAATCAACTGTTTTATCAATAGCACGCTTTTACCTTTATCTGCGTCCTGCAGATCTTCTTTTTGCTATGCCCCTGATGAGAAATACGATGCCCGTAACTATCCCCCCTGCCAGCATTAAAATTAGCGGAACAAAAATGATAAGTCCGAATATCGAAAACATCATATTCATAGTTTTTTCTCCTTTCTTTTGCTTTTGCGGCTTTATCATAGCATAAAAACATGATTTTAACAAGCAACTATCACGCAACTTCAGGTTGCGTCCGTATTTTTTTCATACTTTTTCTGCGGAAATTGATTTTGTTGCACTTTTATTTTATCTAAATCATCAAATAGCCCTTGACAAATCAACCGTTTTGTGGTATCATATACGTTGCAGTCAGCGATATGACTGTGATATTTACGGATGCGCCCATAGCTTAGCGGATAAAGTGTTCGGCTACGAACCGAAAGACCGGAGGTTCGAATCCTCTTGGGCGTACCAACAAAAAGTCTCTTTTGTCAAACGGCAAAAGGGACTTTTTTGAATGAAGCGCACCTGCACTGCAGTGCATAAAAAATGAAGCAGGGCTACGCCCTGTGAAGCGAGCCTTCGGCACACGGTAGGGAACTAGGTGCGTTCCGCTTCATTAAAAAATCATATCTGTACATTCATTGTATCAATAATGCTTTGTTTTTCGCAATACGTCAAAAGATCCCACAGAAATCGTTCCGTGGGATCTTTTATCTTTCATTTTTCAGATCAGAATGATGCAAAAGCTATCTTTATATCATCCACCGCTATGTAGTTATTCCGGAAATATCCCGCCTCATATTTATGTCCTTTATAATAAACATGAAACTGATGTGCCTTTGGTACCCCTAGAAAACTTTTTCCACACTCATGCTCTGCATAAACCATACCGTCTATCACGAGTTCTTCCATGCTTTTTCCGACTTTCCTGTAAATTATATCGTGACCGAACGCCCTTGCCTCTGCAAAATTGTGTATTTTCTCATCTGTAACTGCCGAGCGGAGGGGCTGTATCCCGACATTATTCATTTCCGCAGCGTCCTCACCTTCAATGTTCAGCGGTTTTTCATCAATCGCTTCCTCAGGTATTGTCTGACGAAGCTTTATGTTCCTGAACGAAGAAATACCAACACTTAATGCTCCCAACAACGCAAAGAACATTCCTCCCGCCAGATCCCTGAGATAAGCAGATCTTATTTCAGGCTCTTCAAGATACATAGGTGCAACCTGTATGCTCTCAAAGAATGTAACCGTATAATCTATTTCGCCCTCTTTATACCATTCCTTATACGCTTTGTAAATATCAAAGCTGAGGCAGAAATACCACGCTATTACGAGAACCACAAGAGAAATAATGATTGCTATAATCACGCCCTTCTTGCTATCCTTACCTGCAAACTTCCCATAGCCCTTTATCGACAAAGCGGCTCCTATGAATCCTGAGAAAGAAGCAAAAATACCTCCCTGATATAAAACAAACCAAAAAAATCCTCCGACAAGAGAAAATATAAATGCACCCGCAATACCCGCAAATACATTTTCTTTGTTGTCTGTCAGTGTTTTTCCCATACTTTCATCCTCACTTTTATCAGTTTTATTTTATTATACATAACAAGCATTGTTTTGTCAAGCCCAAAACAAAAAATTGTGTAAAAATGCGAAAACCGACGATAATTCCGACCGCCGGTTTTCTTTTCAGTTGTTTTATTTTTTATACCATTTTCTGTAAAAGTTCTTTTTCCGTCTTTTTGCTTCAACGGCAAAGTAGCCGTCCAACGCAAGCCTTATCCCTGTTATGATGCCGTATAAAATCCAGCCGAGAAGCACGGCGTGAATGAGTATGTCAATGAAGTTGCTCTGCATTACGTTCTCAAAAAGCAGGTACATATCTGCCCCCACCATCAGGAATGCCTCTATTAGCCACTCAAAGCCCTCACGTGACATCATCCACACGAATATCCATAATCCTGTTACCGCAACCGAGCACGCTCCTGCGGGGATACTGCCGTCTTTAATCCATAGCAGCATCAGTCTGTGTGCAAGCGTGGAAGAGAAAGTAAAAACGTCCTTGCCCATCATCAGGAGGACAATGTGGAGTATCGAAAACAAGGTAAAGAAAAACAGTCCTGTTCTTACGTTGTAATATCTTTCTTCAAGTCGGGAAAATTTTTCCTCATCCATCCGTTTTTCCTCTTTTTCACTTTCACTCGGTTCTTTTGGGGTACGTTTTTCAGGCTTTTATCTTAAGCACTCTCACGAGAAGATTTATGCCGAAGCCACCCTGAGCAGACTTAAAGAACACCTTACCGTTTTCCTGACGGAAATCAACTCCGGTGATCTTGTCCATATATTCCATCTTCCTGATCTTTTTTGCAAAATCAAACGATACCTCAACGCTGTCCGGTTTATTGTAAACGAAGAAATACCAGCACTTATCCGTATTGTTATAAACGAGGAAGTCATCGGCGCAGTTCGGGTTTGACTCAACGAACGTAATATCCCTGATAGCGGCATCATTGTGTTTTACCCATGTACCGATTCTGTCGAGATATCCCATCTCCATCTGATCGAGTGAGCCGTCGCCCTTCGGGCCTACGTTGAGCAGGAAGTTTGCATTATATCTTCTGCAGTAGATAAGCTCCTTGAGAATCGTCTCAAGCGGTTTGAAGTTGAGGTTGTCCCTGTCGTAACCCCACTGCTCTGCGAATATCTCGCACATCTCTGAAGCCATATATTTTCCGTGAGCCTCAAAGTCTGCCCTGAAAGGATTGCCTCTCTCAAACGTGATGCTGTCAAGCTGCATATTACCGAGATTGCCTCTGTCACCCATGCCTGTGTTATTGATGATCATCGCATCGGGCTGATAGCTTCTGATAAGTGAATAGAGAGCATCTTCTTCCCAGTCAAGCTGTGTATTTGCCCACATACCATCAAACCAGATACCGCCTATCTTTCCGTAGTTCTTGCAAAGAATCTCAACGCTCGCCCTGAGATATTTCAGGTATTCCTTGAATGCCTCCGGGTCCGGTGTTGAATAGTCATGGAAGAAGTATGTCCAGTCAATGAGTGTGTGATAGAAGAAGGGCACAATGCCTGCCTTATTGCACTCATCAACGAACTCCTTCACAAGGTCTCTGCCTGCCGCAGAATGAGGAGCATCATATGTATTAAGGCCGCACGTATCATAAAGTGAGAAGCCGTCATGGTGACGTGTGGTGAGCGTGATGTACTTACAGCCTGCGTTCTTTGCAGTCCTTACAAGATCTCTTGCCCATGTCTTCTTTACCTTGAACTTTGCAAGGTTCTTGTCGTACTCTTCTCTCGGGATGTCAAGACAAAGTCTTGCCCACTCGCCTCTGCCTATTACACTGTAAAGTCCGAAATGTACAAACATTCCGAAACCAAGTTTTTCAAAATCTTTTATGTACTGTTTAACTATCATGTTTTTTCCTCCTATGTCTTGTGTACTTACTATACTACCATATAGCCCCACTTTTGTCAAGACTTTTTAACGCTTTTATTCGTGGGCGCTGTCTGACTTTGATATTCGTGGGCGCTGCCCACACCCGCAAGGGGATATCATCCCCTTGACCTCTTTTCTGAAAAGTTAAAATAAAAAGGCATAAAAAAAGCACATCTCCGAAGCGACCATCGCTGAGGTGATGTGCGTGAACATCAAACGGGTTTTGTCCCGCTTTCGGGGTCAAGGAAGAGACTTTTTTGTTGTCTCCATATCCAAGTGAATACCATCCCCTTGACCGCTTTTCTGAAAGGTTAAAATAAAAAGGCATAAAAAAAGCACATCTCCAAAGCGGCCATCGCTGAGGTGATGTGCGTGAACATCAAACGGTTTTTGTCCCGCTTTCGGGGTCAAGGGGTGCTTTCCCGTGAAAGCACCCCTTGAAAATTATCCCTTTATTACTCTTGCTTTTATGACGCCATCCACGGACTTGATAATACCCTCTACGTCCTCGTGGATATCGTTATCGATATCGATGATCGTATATGCATATTCGCCCTTGCTCTGGCTTGCCATTGAATCAATATTGATATTATACTGAGAGAAGGCCTGTGTGAACTTCGTCAGCATATTCGGCTGGTTTGCATGGAATATCGTAATTCTCTGAAGTCCTGTATAGTTAAGCTCGCAGTTCGGGAAGTTTACAGAGTTTGTAATATTACCTGTCTCGATGAAGCTGATAAGCTCATTAGCAGCCATTCTTGCACAGTTCTCTTCTGATTCAGGAGTTGAAGCTCCGAGGTGCGGAATTGTGAGGATGTTTTCTTTATCGAGCATATCTGCTGACGGGAAATCCGTTGCATACTTTGCAACAATGCCGCTTTCCATAGCAGCGAAGAGAGCAGCGTTATCAACGAGCTCGCCTCTTGCAAAGTTAAGAAGTCTTACGCCCTTCTTGCACTGTGCGAAAGCCTTTTCGTTAAGCATACCCTTTGTTGTCGGGAGTACCGGAACATGAACGGTAATATAGTCGCACTGAGGATAAAGCTCTTCAAGTGTCTTGCAGTACTGAACCTTTCTTGAGATCATCCATGCGCTCTTTACAGTGATATACGGGTCATAGCCGATAACGTTCATACCGAGTGCGCTTGCTGCGTTTGCAACCATTGCGCCGATAGCGCCCAGACCGATAACACCGAGAGTCTTGCCTGCGATTTCAGGGCCTTCGAAGTTTGATTTGTTCTTCTCGATGATCTTTGACATTTCAGGCTCGTTGCCGAGAGTGTGTACCCACTGGATAGACTCGTTTATCTTTCTTGAAGACATAAGTATTGCGGCAATAACGAGCTCCTTAACGGCGTTAGCGTTAGCACCGGGAGTATTGAATACGCAGATACCCTTCTTTGCGCACTCGTCAAGCGGAATATTGTTTACGCCTGCGCCTGCACGTGCGATTGCAAGGAGAGAATCCGGGAATACAGTGTCATGGAGAACTGCAGAACGAACGAGCGCTGCATCGTAGTCCTCAAAGTCCTTTGAAATCTCATACTTTTCATCGAAAAGCTTGAGACCTTCTTCTGAAATGTTGTTGAATGTCTTTATTTTAGCCATATTGGTTATCTTCTTTCATTAAATTTATCAGGATCACTTATTTTCCATCTCGAACTTCTTCATGAAGTCAACGAGAGCCTGAACGCCTTCAATAGGCATAGCGTTATAAATGCTTGCACGGAGACCGCCGACAGCTCTGTGGCCTGCAAGTGTCATGAGACCCTGAGCAGCTGCTTCCTTTGCAAACTTCTTGTCGAGATCCTCGTTGCCTGTTTTGAATACTACGTTCATGAGTGAACGGTCAGCAGCAGGGATCGTGTTGAAGAAGATCTTTGACTCATCGATCTGATTGTAGAGGAGCTCTGCCTTAGCCTTGTTCATCTCTTCGTAAGCCTCAATGCCGCCCTTTGCGAGCATATTCTCGAATACGAGGTTAGCAATATAGATGCCGTACGTAGGAGGTGTGTTATACATTGAGCCGTTCTCGGAATGTGTCTTGTAGTCGAGCATGATAGGTGTCGTCTCGGGAGCGTTGCCGATAAGATCCTTTCTTACGATAGCAATGCAGAGGCCGCTGGGTCCGATGTTCTTCTGTGCGCCTGCGAAGATGATGCCGAAATCATCAACGTTTACCTTGCGTGAGAGGATATCTGATGACATATCAGCTACGAGCGGGATATCGCCTGTCTTCGGGTATGCCTTGAACTCTGTTCCGTAGATAGTGTTGTTTGATGTCATGTAAACATAGTCGCCCTGGAACTCAATGCCCTCATATACAGGAAGGCTGTTGTAGTTCTCTTCCTTTGTGGAGCATACAACTCTGGGAGTGATGAACTTTTTTGCTTCCTTGATAGCCTTTGCTGACCAGTAGCCTGAATCAATAAAGTCTGCTGTGCCTGTCTTCTTGAGGTTCATAGGAACCATTGAGAACTGGAGTGTTGCACCGCCCTGAAGGAAAAGGACATCGTAATTATCGCTGATATTGAAGAGCTTTCTGAGATTAGCTTCAGCATTGCCGATGATCTCTTTGTAAGGAGCTGAACGATGGCTCATCTCCATTACAGACATTCCTGTTGAATTGTAATCGAGGAATTCTGCCTGTGCCTTTTCAAGAACTTCCAACGGCAACTGTGCCGGACCTGATGAAAAATTGTAAACGCGCTTCATAATATACCGCCTTTCAAAACTAAAAATTTTTTATATAAAACTTAATTATTATCAGAAAATTCGGAATTCAAAGGCTTGCGCCATTGCCTTCCTCACTCTAAATTTTTATGGTATAATTATACCACTACATAAAAAAAATAATTGTAAACAAACTATGAACAAGCCTCTAAAAAAGCATTTTTAAGTCGTTTCGTTCATACTTTGTTTACAATTTTGAAAAAAGTTATTTTTTTGGTATTTATTTAATAATTATCCGGCTTTTTTCACTCTTGCCACAAACACGAGCATATCGTCCCTTGCTCTTCTCACATTTCTGACTGCGGAATTGAGAATTTCCTCTGCGGCGCTTCTTGCGTCCCGCATTTTCATAGATTTGAAAAGGTCAATAAAGTATTCGTCGGGATCATTGTAGCCCT
Source organism: Clostridia bacterium (assembly GCA_045627045.1). Taxonomy (GTDB): domain Bacteria; phylum Bacillota; class Clostridia; order HGM11327; family HGM11327; genus SIG351. Next base: position 10,061 of record JAZQMY010000026.1, read on the forward strand.
CCGCAGAATCGAAAACTCCGTCCGTCATCATCACTATGACGTCATCGGCACGTAGCTTGAAATTTCTCACACAGCCCGAAGCGTTTTCCGCCGTTCCGAGAGGGCTTGCTCCGCACCCGACGGGAGTGACGTCATTGCCGTGAAGAATGAATGACGTGACCGCACCCATCTTTATGAATTTGGTGTTTCCGTTATACTTATTGAATATGCAAAGGTCTGCCGTGCTGTATCTGTCCGACTCCGTTCTGAGGCCCATGAGCAGATTTATAAGCGATACCGCCTTGTCATCATCGAATGCGCTCTGTGCCATTGATTCAATGAGTTCCATTGCAATACTGCTTTCACGCAGTGCACTGTACCCTGTTCCGCAGCCGTCCGCAACTGCCGCCATATATCCGCTCTGACCGAACGGCATCACACGGCAGGTGTCTCCGCAGATGCCGTCAGGATCGGGAGAGGCAAGTGTAAAGCCCGTTTCAAGCTCAAATTTCGGTCTCTGCACAAGAGTGATTATTCCGTCCGAAACGGATGCCGTTTCAAGGTCCTCTCCGAGAGCCTCCTCCACTGCCGCAGTTATTCTCTGTGCTTCATCGGTGTCTGCGCCGTCCGTCTTGAGGCCGATGAGTATCTCCGTTCCGTACTCGCCTTTATATACCGCCGCTCCCGACACAAGCTTTGAAACGCTTTTGCCTGCCGCAACAGCCTTCGCCGTGAGAATGCTGTCCGAGCCGGAGGAATTGCCTATGCTCTTCCTCACCGTGTTGAGTGAATCCTCAATGCAGGAAAGCGCCGTTTCCGGCACAAGCCTGTACATGGACATCTTGCCCTTCCATGTGTTGCTCACAAAGCGTATACTGCCGAGCATCTGCGCCACCTGACAGTTCGGATTTCTCTTGCCCATACCGTTATTGGCGAAGGCACAGGTGTCGCCCATCTTGCAGTGAGTGCAGACTGTTTTTGCCACCCTCGCCTCAAGCATTTCAAAGTCGGCCTCCCTGCATTTCTCCGTATCCACAAGGCAGTCCTCCACCGTCCTGTGAAGCTTTTCGGCGCTCCTGCACACTGATTCTATCTTCTTTTCGCACATCATCTGCACTCTTCCGGCAAAGCTCTTTCCATCGGACATATCTTCCCCGAGATTCTTTGCCGAATCGAAAAGGTTTCCGAACAACTCCTGTGGAATAACGATAAAGAGCGCCGTGCCTGTGAGGAATTCAATTATTGTATGTATTTCCTCAAATCCGTTTTTGCCTATCACGAACAGCGCTGAATAAATCACCAACGCACTTGTTCCCGAGAGTATTCTTCCCGTGCTTCTCAGCATGCCCGAAATCGCTCCTGCAAGCACAAACGGAAGAAGATATTCCGCCGCGCCGCCCGAATTGAGTCCGAACGTTATTCCCGCCAGTATTCCGAAAAGCGATGCAAAGCCTGCTCCGTTCACGTTTCCCGAAAAGAGAAGCACCATTATCGATATTGCGGCGCCGATATTGACATTCAGTATCACAAGCCCGCCTGTTCCCGCCACAAGCAGTGCTCCGAAAACAGCCGTTACGGTCTGCTGACCTGCTGTTGCAAATGAAATACCGTTTTTCAAAACATTTCCGAACAGGAGAAACGATGCCGTCGCCGCAACCGTATTCAGAAGAACAAAAAGCAGATTGAATACCGTCTTGTCCTTAATCAGCACAAGCGCCGTTTCGGATGCGGCATAGAATGCTATCCCCACTGCCGCAAAAAGAAATGTATTTTCCTTGTGGCTCAGCTTTTTCACCGAGAAAAGCAATGCCGAAGCGCAAAGATACACGGCAGTCTCCGAAAATATATCCGCAAATTCCCATCCGCCTGCAATCATCACGCTAAGCTTTCCGACGATTATTCCGATCAGCGAAGGGAGTATGCCCGTCCCTGCGGAAAAGAGCGCCGTCAGCCATGCATACGCAAAGCTGTTCACCGTTTCCATCAGCTCCACCCTTGCAAGAAGAAATCCTGCGCCCGAAAACAATGCAAATCTGTATACCTGTGCCGCTGACGGCAGATGCCTCCTCATTCTTTTTTGTCTTGTACGTTTCTTTGTGCCGTCAAGTACGTCCATTTTTCGTTCCTCCTCATATGCCTGTCCTTTTTTTAATATATTTTACTCCATTGAGGCATTTGTATCTGTCGTACCGTGTTTGCCTTTTTTGACGGATTATGTACATAAAACAGGAAAAAGGCGGTCTCACGCAGGAAACCGCCTTCTCGGCACATTTTTTGTCGGTAAATCAATATCGGCTTTTCTTTATTCACCGAAATAATAAATGCTTAACGGGATTCTTTTCTTTATACAGTAGTTTATCACATAAAGCGTTCCCTTGGACTTTCCGTCCCAGAATGCCACCACCGTATCCGCCACATCGGCTATCTCTTCGTTGCGTCTGATAGGCGCCGCTCTTGCGTATTTCTCATAATTCGGGCGTATCTCTGTAAGCCTTATTCCGTTTGCCCTTGCAAATTCCGCCGCAGAGCTGTCAACGCCCCTTGCGCCTCCGGATATAATTTCATCCGTGCCTTCAGGCAGGTATTTTTCAAGATCGTTGATCATAAGACTCCTTGAGCCTATCACGGCTGTTTTCATAGCATCCTCCTTGAATCAGCTTCATTTTAGATATACAGTATATCTATTTATAACATTATACCATATTTTTATCATAAAATAAACAGATAATAATACTGTAATAAATATATTGTGAGGTTTTTATATGGCTATCAAAAGTGTATCGATACGAATGGAGGAAGAAATGCTCCGTAAGTTGGCATATGTCAGCGACTACGAAGGCAGAAGCATAAACAGTCATGTTCTCGTTCTCATTCGTGACAGCATCAAAAAGTTTGAAGAGAAGAACGGAAAGATCACGGGAGATATCACCCCCGATTACAACGTCAAGCCCGCAAAATCGCCGAAAGAATAAAGTCCGGCACTACGGCGCCCGTGCTTCTGACGTTGTCCCGTAAAATCGACGTTCATAAGCAGTCATATCATTCCGGAAGCAGGCCTTTGCCTGTTTTTTGCGGATTCAGTGAGAGATTTCCCGCTTTTCTTCGCAAATCCGATTAAATAATCCTCAGAGTAATGTTATAATTGAGGTGACAAATCATAATATGAGGAGGTTACTCAAATGAAAAAGATCACAATTCTTAATTTGACGATTGCCATTCTCTTAGTTCTTTTTGTTTTGCTTTTGCCGGTCAAAAAAGGTACTTCTCTTGATGGCGGAACAACCGTCTATGAATCCGAGCTTTATAAAGTCGTAGTATGGAACAAATATTACGTCGAAATAAACGAGGACAAAACAAGAGGTGAAACTCAGACATTTCAAAAGACCTCCGTTTTCCGGTTTCTCGACAATCTATAAAACCTTGATGAATTGTGGGAAATAGAAAAGCAAAACGCTTTTCCCGGAGTCAGGGTATCATGAAATAAGATCGTTTTCGGATATGTAACAAACAGATCAATAAGGATATTATATTGCAAAAACGGGCGAACAATGTTCGCCCTTCATATTCTGCGTATAAATTAACACTGAAAAAAAGTTCCGGGGAGGCACTTCGAAAAGAAGCCGCCTCCCTTTGGTTTTGTAATCAGTCTGAATGATTAAGATTTGCCGTCTTTTGGTCACTTTTATCAGTGACCGCCTGAGTCGGCAGCAAATAAGAGGGCTCTTTATTTCTGCTTGACAATGAGAACGCCCTTTGTAAACACGTTATCAATGGAGGATGTGTCGAGAATAACGACAGTATCGTTCTCGGCTGCTACTGATATCGGAACGAATGTTTTCTTCTTTTCCTCTTCGTCATAGACATAAACGCCGACCTGATCCTTCTTCTTGACTATGTGCTCCTTTGGCAAAACAAGACCGTTCCATGTCTTCTGTATCGTGATATCAAGCACTCTGTCTCTGTAAAGATTCGTGAAGTCTCCCATAGGCTCAAACACGAGGAATGCGCCGCCTTCCGTCTGCTCGACCTTCTTGATCGTTGCCGTCTGCGGGATCTGGTTTATTCTTATGATGGCTTCATCATTTACGTTCAGGTACTGGAAGTCATTTCCCGTGCCGTAGATTGAGAGATAACATCTTGACATATCGCTGATATAGTAATCGCTTGCCATTCTTGTGCGGCTGATGGAGAGAGTGCTTTCATTTGCAAGAATCTTATCGAGATTTCCGTGAGTGAAGCTTTCCATATCATCATAGTTATACAGATTTGCATAGCCGTCTGAATTATATGAAATGATTCCGCTGCGAAGAGCAATGATGTGCTGTGTGCAGGATTCGATTTTTTCTTCGATTATTGTTTCCTTGTTCAGATAATCGCTTATCTGAGGATCACTGCCGAGCAGATCAAGTGCAAGTGTCTTTTTCTCCGCATTCAGCTTTGTGATTTTCCCGGAGTACTCTTTGTATGAAGAAGGATTGTATGCCGCCTCTCTTATCATTTGTGCAGTGAGCTCTTCTATTCTTAAGTCAAGAACATCAATTGCACTTGCAAGAGTACCTTCCGTATCATTAATGCTTCTCATAAGATAATCGATCGTGTTTCTTCTTGCGATCTCAAGCTGTGCATACCAGTCATCATTGAAGCCTTCTGTTCTGACGACCGCTATTTCATCGCCTGCCTGAACGTATGTTCCGTCGGCAACACGGGAAACGACCGTTGAGCCCGAAGGATACGAATATCCCGCCTCATCCTTGAGTATCACCGCTCTTGATGAGTAGTACATTGTGATACTGCTCTGCGTGAGCTGATAGCAATCGGGGGTTCTGTTTGAAACAAGGGCGATTATACCGATAGTAATGCCGATTATCACAAGCAGGACGACTGCAATAAGTCTTATCATGGCATTGCGGCGCTTTTTTGCCCTTGCCATTCTTGTGGAAGAAGTCTTCGTGCTCTTTGATGCTGAAGAAACTGTCTTCTTCTTTGTAGTGGAGTATGACGGTCGGTCATATCCGGAATTATAGTTTTTATTATTATATGTATTGTTCATTTTACAGTATTCTTTATATCGTTGATTTCCTCAAGGAGGCTGTCAATATCCTTGAACTGTCTGTATACGGAAGCAAACCTGACGTATGCAATGTCATCAAGCCCTTTGAGCTCCTGCATGACGTATTCGCCTATGACAGTGGAATCTATTTCCTTTTCCATTGAGGATTCGACCCTGTCCTTAATCTTATTAGTAACATGATCTATCATCTCAATGGCAACAGGGCGCTTTTCGCATGCCTTGATGAGTCCTTTTCTTATCTTTTCGGGATCAAAGAGCTCTCTTCTTCCGTCCTTTTTCACAACGTAGATTGTAGGTCTTTCTATATATTCGTACGTAGTAAACTTCTTGCCGCAGGCAGGACAAAGTCTTCTGCGCTTGATAGAGCAGTTTTCGTCGTCAGCTCTGCTGTCAGTTACTCTTGTATCGGGAGCACCGCAATAAGGGCATTTCATATCTCAGTACCTCTCTTTAATATTATCAGTGATTGTGATGATGGCATTCGCAGTCTTCGTCATGGCAATCGCAACCGTCATCGTGACAATCGCAGTCATCGTCATCGCACTCATCTGCAACCTGATCAAGGATCCTTTCGTATTCCGGATCCGACTCTATCTCGCCGACACCTACCGACTTGTATGATTCGGGGGTCTTCATTGCCTTCATTCCCTTCACCTCAAGAACGCCGATTCCCTTTTCATCGAAGAAGTCCTCATACTCATCTGCTCTGTCGAGCATTGCCTCGAATATCAGGTCAGGATCCTTGAGCTTTGTCTGTGTGGCAATATCCTTGAGAGCCAGTCTTCTTGCAAGCTCACTCCAGAAAACGAAATCCTCATATCCGTCCATTCTCTGCAGAACGCCCGAATCCTCAAATTTCTTTGAAGGCAGCCAGCCGCCGTAAGCCTTGTCAAACTCGGCAAGTCCTTTTTCTCCACTCTTTTCAGCCATTCCGAAAATAAGGCTTTCAACCTCGTTGTACTTTTCCTCATCCTGATCATTCGTACCGGAGAGAACCATATTGCCTGCAAAAACAATGTCAAGAAGCGTTCTGAGTTGGTTTTTTGTCAGCTCAATATTGATTTTTTCAGCCATTATCTATATTACCTCATTTTTTGTATTCTTTATCTATTTTACATTGTATATCATACCATTTTATTCATAACTTGTCAATAACCAAATAGCTAACTTTTATAAAAATTTTGATTCTTGAATAATCGTACAAAAAGTGGTATAATTGATTTACAGTAACACGGAAGGAGAAATGCTCTTTTATGAACGTATTTTTCAAAGGAAAACCGGTAAATGACGATACCGGATACATATCCTCTCTCATTCATTCATCTTCGATCATCCCGGACGGCGAATATACAATATCCGATACGATAGTGATCGACAGCGGAGCTCATGTTCAGCTCTCGCAGAATGCCGTTATCCGTCTTGCCGACGGTGCTTCCTGCCTCATGCTGAAAAACAGACAGTGCGGCAAGGATGGTGCTCCCGATACAAATATTGTGATCGAGGGCGGCACGTGGGACGGCAACAACGAATATCAGAAGAGGGGCACGCCGAATCCCGACAAGCCATTCTTCATGGGAGTCACTATCCGCATAGACAATGCCGAAAATCTCGTGATAAAGAATGCCATATTCAAGGATCCGGAGGCATATTCCGTTCAGCTTCGCCGGGTTACGAAATTCACGGTAAGAGATATTTTCTTTGACCACAATATGCTACGCCCGAATATGGATGGAATCCATATCAACGGCCCTGCATCCGACGGCTTCATTCAGAATATGAACGGTGCAACCAATGATGACCTTGTGGCGCTCAACTGTGATGACGGCTTTGATAACGGAGAAAAGTGCGTTGTGACCTCCGGGCCTATCAGTAATATCGTTATCGACGGAATATTTGCCGAGGCAGGCTACACTGCGGTAAGGCTTCTCTCCTGCGGCAGCCCTCTGAAAAACGTTACTATAAAGAATGTTTTCGGCACATTCAGGGTAAGCGGCATTGCGCTGACTCATCACAGCATCATTCCGGGCGCACCGTCCTTTATGGACAATATCGTGATTGAAGATATCTTCATTTCAAAGTATCCATTCAATCCGCCCGAGAACAAGCTTCTCATGACATCGCTCGACGATGCCTACGGCGAAGGCTGCTATAACTACAACATCCGCTGCGAGGGAATAATAAGGGTATTCCCCGGAGTACATTGCGGAAATATGACGATCCGCTCTGTTCACCGTGACGAATATGCGGATACGGCAGCTCCGCTGATACTTGTTGATGAGACATCAAGCGTAAAGAGACTTTTCATCGAAGACGTGACGCAGGTTTTCCACAATGCAAAGCCCATTCCCGCAATAACTATCAAGGGTGACGTTGAAAAGCTCATCACCTTCGGAACAGATGAATAATATTAAATAAAAAGAAGGCTAAAAATGTCAAAATTCAGCAATTATAATCTTATGATGATGGCATCAGGCGATGATGAAGACGCTTTTGATACGATAGACTGGGACGAAGAGGATATCGAGGATATTCTTGCAGAGGAAGACAGTACGTCCGAATTCGTTGAGCTTTACAAAGCATTCTACGATGACGTCAAGACAAGCAGGAATGTTTACAAAGAGGACTGGTAAGCTCTTTTCACTGCATCTTTGAATTTGATCATACCGAATAATAAAACCGACATTCATTGAGAACTGATTTCTCAATAAATGTCGGTCTTGTTTTTATTATAGCTTTATTTTTCCGTCATTCCATATATTTTCCGAGGTCAACAGTGTAATTCACGACCTCTATGCCGTCCCTTTCAAGCCGACGCTTCTGCTCCTCTATCCCTCCGTCGCCGAAGTTTTCGGCAAGTCTTCCCTTGGAACTCACTACCTTGTAGCAGGGATAAATTTCGGGATGAGAATTTGCATGAAGTATATTTCCCACGGCTCTTGCCGCGCCCTTATGGCCGAGCGCCTCTGCTATCCTCAAATAAGTAGTTACCTTTCCCTTCGGGACAGTCAGAAGGTATTCATACACTTCCTGCTTCATATTCTGTCTATATTGATCACGGGGCAATACTGATCATTCAGCTTTCTGACAGCAGATGCCACCATGTTTCTTACGTCCTGAAGAGATGTCTTGCAATCGAACGGAACCACAACGTCAAAAATAAGATTCGTATGTGTCTGACCCACAACCATTCTGAAATCGTGAATATCAAGCTCCGTTCCAAGCTCCTCGCCAATCTTCTTTACCTCAAGAAGAACTGTTTCCCTTGTTGCCGATACAACTGCGTTGTTATTCTCTATCGGGTCCATGTGTATAACAAGATGAACATTCAGTTTTTCATGAATATCCTTCTCGATATTGTCCATAAGATCGTGAGTTATAAATACATTTTCATCTCCCGACACCTCAACGTGAGCGCTTGCAAAGCAGTTGCCCGTGCCATAGCTGTGGATGATGAGATCGTGAATGCCGAGAACGCCGTCATATGATGCTATGAACTTTCTGATTTCGGCTGTAAATTCAGCCTCAGGTGCCGCACCGATGATATCATTCATCGTGTCACGGAGTATTCCGTAGCCTGCAAAAAGAATGAATCCTGCAACAACAAGTCCCATCCAGCCGTCGAGCTCAACGCCTGTGAATCTGCTTACGATGAGAGAAATAACAACAACGCCCGTAGCAAGTGTATCGGAAAGGCTGTCGGTGGACGATGCCAGAAGCATTATTGATTTTGACTTCTTGCCGAGATATCTGTTCATGATAAAAAGTCCGAGCTTGACGATGATAGATGCCGTAAGCACTGCGATCATAACTATGCTGAAGCCCGATTCCTCAGGATTCCTTATTTTATCAATAGAACTCTTCAGAAGCTCAATGCCCACCATGAGTATGATGAACGATACCGCCATTGATGTTATGTACTCAATTCTTGCATGGCCGTATGGATGCTCCTTGTCGGCAGGCTTGCCCGAGAGTTTGAAGGATATGAGCGATATGAGCGATGAACCCGCATCTGAAAGGTTATTGAAGCCGTCACCGATAACGGCAACGCTCGAAAAAAGCGTACCTACCGTAAACTTGCCCGCAAAAAGCAAAAGATTTGCTATTATGCCAACTGCACCGGAAAATTTGCCGTAAGCCTCTTTTTTCTGAGACTCATCGGTAAAATCCGTGCGGCGAAAGAATTTTGATATGAATTTCTCCATTTTATTCTCCTTTTTTATATATCAGTCTGTTCTGATGTTTATTCTGACGGAGTCGCTCTCAAGAGCCGCACCGTCCACGGTATATAAAACCTTTATGCCCTGACACTCAAATACTCCATATGTATCAAAGTCATATTTTTTATTATTGTAATTCAGATTCAGCATTACAGCATATTCCGCACCCGAGGCTTTTGCCAGTTCTTTTGCAATATATTCCTGATCGGGATACGGACACGGCACTATGACGTCGGCGGAAATATTGCTTTCAGATTCAATGAGCGCCGCTGAATTGGAATTGCTCATATCTCCCATAAAAAGCACTGCCGTATCTCCGCACTCGAATTTCACCGCAAATGAGTACTCGTAAAGATCATCCTCATATTCCGCCTTTTCCGGAGGAAATACCGTGATGACCGTTTTCCCGAATTCATATGAAAAAGCATAGCTACCGGGATAAACGTGAACCACTTCCTCTGCCTTATCACTCAGGCGCTCAAGATCTGTTCTGCTGCCCTTCTTGAGATATGTGGGATCAATACCGGAAACGATCGCTGTTCCTATTGAAACCTTATCGATCACATAAGATAAGCCGCCCATCTGATAGCTGTCTATTGTCTGAAGGATGAGAAAATCAATATGCCCTATCCCCATTCTTTTCAGCTCTGCCTGTGCCTGATAATGATCCATTCCGCAGCCGATCAGAATCGTTTTGTCGCCTGCTCTGATAATGACACACTCGCCTGTGCTGTCTGCAAATATTATTTCCGCCTCTGAATAATCCTGCGCCGGCGGTGGTGTCGGCGTGATGATCGGTGTCGGCGTCGGTGTTTCCGTGGGCGTTGGTGTTACCGTAGGCTTTGGCGTTTCCGTAGGTTTTGGCGTTTCCGTAGGCTTTGGCGTTTCCGTAGGCTTTGGCGTTGTCGTTGGCGTCGGTTTTGGCGTTGCCGTCGGTGTCGGTGTTGCCGTTGGCGTTGGTGTTGCCGTAGGTTTTGGTGTTACCGTGGGCTTTGGTGTTGCCGTGGGCGTTGGTGTTGCCGTCGGCTTTGGTGTTGGCGTCGGCGTTGCCGTCGGTTTTGGTGTTGCCGTTGGCTTCGGTGTTGGCGTCGGCGTTGGTGTTGCCGTCGGCTTTGGTGTTGGCGTCGGTGTTGCCGTAGGCTTTGG
>JAZQMY010000027.1:0-59729 GCA_045627045.1 Clostridia bacterium
CACATGGTGAACCATCCGAGAACAATGCTCATCCACATGTATCGGATGACTGTTGCGTTATCGGTGTTCACAATGGTATCATTGAAAACTATCTTGAACTCAAAGAAAAACTTGTTCGTCATGGTTATACTTTCTACAGCCAGACCGACACAGAAATTGCTGTAAAACTTGTGGATTACTATTACAAAAAATACAATATAGGTCCGGTGGATGCAATTGCAAAAGCAATGGTGCGTATCCGTGGTTCCTATGCTTTGGCGATTCTCTTCGAGGATTACCCGGATGAAGTCTGGGTGGCCAGAAAAGACAGCCCGATGATTATCGGCATCACCGATGGTGAAACTTATGTTGCTTCCGATGTGCCTGCTATTTTGAAATACACAAGAAATGTATATTACATTGGCAATCTTGAATTTGCTTGCCTCAAAGCCGGAGAAGCTACCTTCTATGATCTTAATGGAGACAAAATTGACAAGACTCCGGTTGAAATTACATGGGATGCAGAAGCTGCTGAAAAGGGTGGTTATGAGCACTTCATGATGAAGGAAATTCATGAACAGCCAAAGGTAGTGGGTGATACATTGAATTCAGTTCTCAAAGGTGAGAAGAATGGTAAGGTGATTGATCTTAGTGCTGTAGGTCTTTCCGATGAAAAGATCAAGAGCATTTCCGGTATTACGATTGTTGCCTGCGGTTCAGCATGGCATGTTGGTATGGCACTTCAGTACACAATGGAGGATATTGCCAGAATTCCTGTTCGTGTTGAATATGCATCCGAATTCAGATATCGCAAACCGATTTTAAACAAGGACGAATTGGTTGTGGTTATTTCCCAGTCCGGTGAAACAGCCGACTCCCTCGCAGCTTTAAGAGAAACAAAGGAACAGGGTATTTCCACTCTTGCTATTGTGAACGTAGTAGGTTCCAGCATCGCAAGAGAAGCAGACAATGTATTCTATACGTTGGCCGGTCCTGAAATCGCAGTTGCTACAACCAAGGCTTATTCCACACAGCTCATGGCAGGTTATTGTCTTGCTGTTCAGTTCGGTAAAGTTCGTGGTCTTGTAGACGACAAGAAGTATGCATACTACATAGCTGAACTTGAAACCATTTCACAGAAGATTGCCGCAATTCTTGAAAATAAAGAACGCCTCCAGTGGTTTGCGTCCAAGTTCTCCAGTGCTCATGACGTATTCTTTATTGGTCGTGGTCTTGATTATGCTATCGCACTTGAAGGAAGCTTAAAGATGAAGGAAATTTCCTACATCCATTCCGAAGCTTATGCTGCCGGCGAACTGAAACACGGTACCATCAGCCTTATCGAAAAAGGAACATTGGTTATCGGTCTTTTGACACAGCCATCCCTTTTCGAAAAGACACTTGCCAACATGGTCGAATGCAAAGCAAGAGGCGCGTATCTTATGGGTCTTTCTTCAGCAGGTAACTACAGCATTGAAGATACGGCTGACTTTACCAATTATGTACCGAGAGTCGATGAACACTTCATCGGTTCTTTGGAAGTCATTCCGCTTCAGCTTATTGGTTACTATATCAGCTGTTCAAAAGGACTGGATGTAGATAAGCCACGCAACCTTGCGAAATCTGTTACAGTCGAATAATACTTGTTAAGGGGCTGTGAAAAACCACACAACCCTAAAAGCAAAAAATAAAAAGCAAAAAAATAAAAAGACGACCTTAAAAGCTAAAAAAAATAGCCAAGAATTCGTTTTTTTGGTATAATATAGTTATGATGAAAAATAATACCGAAATATATTATACACCAGAACAAGGAAAATTTCCAGTATTTTTTTCAGAAATGTTAGAAATAAATGATCCGGTATTAGCATTTGACAAGATAATGGAGAAAATAGAAGTAAGGAAGTATATCAAGGAACCTGTAAAAACAACAGGAAGAATTGGATACAATACAGTCAGAATGCTAAAGGTTATCTTCATAGCAACAGCACCACGGGAGTTTGCATTTTCCATGCGAATAATACAGGCAGTATTTGCAGTCGCAATCTTCTTTTTTGTAGGTGTAGGCGATATAAAGCATCTCCTTTCTTGGACACAGAAAATTAACATATTATTTTTTCAAAGAGGACAAAAAAGGGGCGAATCTCAGAGAAAAATCTCTGAAATTCGCCCCAAAAAGAGTAGGTCATCGGTTCAAATCCCACCGGGAGGCCTGTTTTGACCGATTTCATTTATGAAATGTCGCATCATTTTTATTTGCATCCTGTTTTCGGGTATGAAAAATCCCCAGAAACCCTTATCATCAAGCTGCTATCGGCGGAGACGATATTCTTTGTCACCCAAAAATAAATGAAGTCCGAAAGCATGACAATGACTCCGGCAATGATCCAACGACTTCGTTGGATCAGAATTGTCTTTGCGGTGCTCAGAGCATTATCAACAACTTATGCAATAAACATCAGACCTACAAAAAGTAAGCCGTGCATTTTTCCTCCTTCCAAATTGATAATAAAAAAGGACCGCCTTCGAAGGCAGTCCTTTTTTGCTATTTGTATTTATGTGTTATTTGGATAAGCAGCCGTATAGTTTTCCTAAACGACCGCTTACTTGGTTTTCAGTTGTTCCGCCTGCCGGCAGAGTGAAATGTATGTTTGAATATCCGCTTCTGTTTTCCCGGCAAAGAAGTCAACGACTGTTTTGGAACATATTTCAGATTACAATTCTGTGATGTTATCACATTTTTCAATGATTCCCGCAATGTCCGTGACCGCAGCCGTGGTCGCCGCAGATATGGGTTTCCCCGCCGTGTTCATGATCGTGGTGTTCACAATGCACATCGGGATTGAAAGCAAGATTGCCGGCAACAAAAGCATTTACCGCTTCATCGGCATTACCGCTGACACCGCCGTAGAGCTTTATTCCGTTTTCTGCCAGCGCCATTTGTGCACCGCCGCCAATACCGCCGCAAATAAGTACATCTGCTTTTACAGCGGAGAGTACGCCGGCCAATGCACCGTGGCCGGAGCCGTTGGTATCTATAAGCTCTGTTTTAATGACCTTGCCGTCTTCAATATCGTACAATTTGAATTGCTCGGTGTGACCGAAATGCTGAAAGATGTTTCCGTTTTCGTAAGTTACTGCGATTCTCATAATATTTGCTCCTTTTTCTGTTTTGTATTCTTTTTGAATTTGCCGTTTGATGCAGTCTTTTTTATAACAAAAGTCTGTACTGCCGCTACAAAGCTGAAACTCGCCGCCCTCAATTTTCAGTGCGAAGCCAAGCACAAGTGCGTCTGCTATCTTTTTCCTTGCGGTTTCATAGATTTTCTGTGCGGTTGTTCTGCCTACGCCGAGTTGTGCCCCGCATTCTTCTTGGCTTAAGTTTTCTTTGTCAATCAGCCGTATGGTTTCAAGCTCATCAAATGTCAAAACAATTGGTTCCCCGCTCACTGCTCCCGTTGGAGAAAATTCAAGAACTTCAGGGAAATAACACACTCGGCGACACTTCGTCGGTCTTGGCATTTTATCACCTCGCCATATATTATAGCACCGTTTCGGGCATATGTCAATAATATTATTGACATATGCCCGAAATTATGCTATACTAAAAATACTGAAAAAGGAGACATGGCTTATGAATTACTTAACTTACTTACCTGTATTTGATAAACTGACGAAATCACAGCAAGACACGCTTACAAGCTCATCTTTTGTTCGTAAATTTGGCAAGGGTGAACTCTTGCATAATGGTTCGCAGAATTGTACGGGACTGCTCCTTGTGCTCTCCGGTCAAATTCGTGCTTTTACTATATCTGATGATGGCAGAGAGATTACGATGTACCGCCTTTTTGAACGTGATATTTGCCTTTTCTCTGCATCCTGCATCATGAACAGCATTCAGTTTGATATTACCGTTACCGCAGAAAAGGAAACTAAAGTTTTAGTCATCCCGTCAGAAGTTTACAAAAGCATTATGGATGTTTCCGCACCGCTTGCCAATTACACAAACGAAGTTATGGCAAGTCGATTTTCAGATGTAATGTGGCTGATAGACCAGGTAATGTGGAAAAGCTTTGATAAAAGACTTGCTGATTTTCTTTTGAATGAGGCAAACATCGAAGGCACTAACATTCTTAAAATCACCCACGAAACAATCGGCAATCACTTGGGCAATCCCCGTGAAGTGGTAACACGAATGCTAAAGTATTTTGTGAACGAAGGGTTTATATCACTCTCCCGCGGAACGATTGAGATTATAGACAAAGACGGACTTGAAAAGATTATAGTTAGATAAAACAAAGCGTTGAGTTTCTCAAAAAAAGAGTTCTCAACGCTTTTTCTTTTCTGTTCTTTTAATCATCCATTCCGCAGAGGGTGGATTTTTTATTTAACGCTTTATCATTACGGACTGCATCATAGAATCGGAAACCACCTGCAAAGTTATAGGCATCAAAGCCGTTGCCCATTAGAATTCTGCAAGCGATATAGCTTCTCAATCCACTTTGGCAGATAACATACACAGGCTTGCTCCTGTCCAGCTCACCTATACGTTCACGCAGTTCATCAACGGGAATATTGATAAATCCCTTCACATGACCCATGCTGTACTCCATTGGTGTACGTGTATCAAGAAGTGTTATGCTGCCGTCACGGGGAAGTGTTTCATCTTCCTCATAATACCATTGCTTTACAATGCCGTTTTTCATGTTTTCTATGATATAGCCTGCCATATTCACAGGGTCCTTTGCGGAGGAATACGGCGGAGCATAGGCAAGGTCAAGTTCTGTAAGTTCATATGCTTTCATTCCGGCACGGATAGCGGTTGCAAGCACATCTATCCTCTTATCGACACCGTCAAAGCCTACAATTTGAGCCCCGAGCAGACGATATGTGTCTTTCTCGAACAACACCTTTAAGGTCATAATCTTACCGCCGGGATAATATCCGGCATGGCTCATGGGAGAAAGAATGACCTTATCTGTATTAATACCAAGTGACTTTGCGGCTTTTTCGTTGATACCCGTAGCGGCAGCAGTCATGTCAAATATTTTGATGACTGATGAGCCCTGTCCGCCGGTATAATGGCTGTCACCGCCGCAGATATTATCGGCGGCAATTCTACCCTGCTTGTTTGCAGGTCCGGCAAGAGAGATGAGTGTGTCCTTATCCGTTACAAAATTTTTGATCTGAACCGCATCTCCAACAGCATAAACGTCAGGTATAGATGTTTCCATTTTGTCATTGACCACAATACTGCCTTTAATGCCAAGTTCTATGCCAGTATTTTTCGCAAGTGAGGTTTCGGGAGCGACGCCGATTGCCATTACAACCATATCGGTATGAAGTGTCGGAGCATTTTTGAGTTTCACATCAATACCGCAATCGGTATCGGCAAAACCCTCAACCATAGTATCAAGCATTAGATGGATACCGTTTTTGCGGATTTCAGTATGAATAAACGATGCCATATCCCTGTCAAATGGAGCCATAAGCTGATCCGCCGCTTCCACGAGCGTTACATCTATTCCAAGATCATGCAGATTTTCCGCAACCTCTATTCCGATAAAGCCACCGCCGACTACCACGGCAGACTTCGGTTGATGCTCATCCGTATATTTCTTGAGTCTAAGCGTATCCTCAACGGTGCGCAGGGCAAATATCTTATCGCTGTCAATACCGTCAAACCCCGGCTTTATCGGCTTAGCACCGGGTGAGAGCACGAGCTTGTCATAACTCTCGGTAAGGATTTTACCATTTTCAAGATTTTTTACGGTAACGGTTTTGCTGTCAGGATGAATTGCCGTAGCTTCATGATGAACATTCATCTTAACTCTAAAACGCCTCCAAAAGCTTTCAGGCGTCTGCAAGGTTAGATCATTTTCATCTTCAATGGTGCCGCCGATGTAGTACGGCAGACCACAGTTAGCGTATGAGATAAATCCTGAACGCTCAAAAACAACGATTTCCGCTTGTTCGTCAAGCCTGCGTATTCTCGCCGCCGCAGTAGCGCCGCCTGCAACACCGCCTATAATTACAACCTTCATTTATTTTACCACCTTTCCACGATAGCTGCTGATGCCTCCGATATTTTTTGCATTTGTGTAACCAATTTGCTTCAAATAGGATACAGCTTGTCCGCTTCTACCACCGCTTAAACAATGCACATAAAGCGGTGTGCTTTTGTCCTTGACGGTATTCTCAACGGAAGAAATTCTATCAAGAGGTATGTTGACGCTTCCGTCAATGTGCCCGTCACGGTATTCCTCTGCCGTCCTAACATCAAGCAATACAGCGCCGTCGTTTGTTTCGTATTCCGCAACAACGGTGTTAATGTCGGCGGTGTTGCGGAAGAAATTAAACAGTCCCATCTTTTTTCTCCTTACAGCATTGCTTCAATTTGCTCTTTCGGTCTGTAGCCCACGACCTGATTCTCGAGCTTTCCGTTTTTGATCACAGCAAGCATCGGGATGCTCGTTACCTGAAACTGTGCCGCAAGCTCCGGCTGTTCGTCCACATTTATTTTACCAACCTTAACATCGCTTCGCTCATTTGCGATTTCCGATACAATCGGACCCACCATACGGCAAGGGCCGCACCAATCGGCATAGAAATCGAGAAGTACAGGTTTATTAGAATTCAAAACTTCGCTTGCAAAATTTTCTTTATTAATTTTAATGACAGACATCTTCGTGTCCTCCTTTGTTTTATTGTGTCTTTATTTTAACCGATTTGAAATCAGAGTTCTGTGATGTTATCACTTACCTCTTTTTCTGTTCCTTAATTTGCAGATTGCCTGTGTCATTGTTCCCATCGGGCAGAAAGCGCACCACGTTCTCGGCTTAAAGAAAATCATAACAATAAGACCGATTAGAAGCGATGTAAGCATCAGGCTGTAAAATCCGAAGCTGAACTGTGCCACCCAATCCGGGAATATACTTCCCGAATATGTCCATCCCCACGGAATACGGAATGTCCAAAACAGTTTGATTGCTTCACGCAGATTTTCCGAACCGCTTGCCACAAGGTAGGTCTGAAAAACCATATTGCCGAACATGGCAAGGAAAAATATCAGAAAACCATATCGAAACCATTTGGATGCCATCCATTTCGGTGTTGGCTTGTTTCGGGAGCATTTGAGATCTCCGCCCAGCTTACAATAGAGTTGCCCTCTGCCGCAAAGGTGGTTGCAGAAAAACTTGTTACCGCCAAATGCAGCGAGTATGAGCGGCAACAGAAAATCAACCATACCGAGCCAAGCAAACAGAATATTGAAAAAACCGAGTGCAAAATATGCAATGGACCATATCCATAAATAGTCATACCAATGCTTTTTCTTTGTTTTCATATGTTCACCCTGCTTTCCATTGTAATACTGTTTGCCGGGCAAACCTTTTCGCATTTTCCGCATCCTACGCATTTGTCTTGTGCGACCTTTGCAAAACATCCTTTATGTACCTTTATTGCCCCTAACGGGCAAATGTTTTCACAAGCACCGCAGGCAACGCAAACTGACTTATCTACAATCGAATATCGTTTAGACGCCATCCTTATTCCTCCGATTAAAATTAGCTTATTATATTACGGTATTTGATGCTGATATTACTTTTCCTTGTAGTAGAGCATACAGTGGCAAAAGCCTTCGAAATTGGGATCGGCAATCTGATCTTTGAATTCCTTGCACATACACTTGGTATCATCTGTTTTTTCTCTGCGGCAAGGGCAGTAACCGCCTGTCTTTTTCAGTCCTTCTTTTATGGTGTTGACAATTTCTGTATCGGGATTTAATTTGATCTTCATTTTTCTTCTCCTATCATTTGCTTAATATAATTTTCCAAATCCTTTTCGCTCATGGCACCGAGCTGTATATAGTAAATCGAGCCATCGGCGTTGATAAATACCGTTTCGGGGAATGAATGAATGCCGTAGGTGTTAGCTGCGTCATATTTGGTGTCGTAATATACGGGGAAACTGTAGCCGCTGTCAAGTACGAATTCTTTGACACCGTTTACTGTTTCATTATATCCGTCGGTGAGATTTATCATTAAAAATACGACCTCATCACCGTATTTTTCGTACATCGCATCAAATGCCGGAAGCTCGGACTTACATGGGCCACACCAAGATTTCCAAAAGTTTATGACGATTGGTTTGCCAAAGTAATCTGAAAGTTTTACTTTATTCATTTCCGAATCATAAACGGTGAAATCATCCGCTTGAACCACATTTTCAGAAGAAGCGTTATTCTGCTTTTCATCAGTAGAATACTTTTCCGAAAGCTTCGGATATAGCACTGCCGCAAGTATCATAATCGCAACAAATGCGACCGCAATTATTATCCATACCTTGTTTTTCATTTTCTCACCTCACATAGTAATAGCCAAAAGTGAATTTAAAAGTCCAAATGCCATTGCAAGTCCGACTATTATCAATAAAATACCGCTAACCAAATTGATTACCTTATAATGTTTTTTGATGAAGGTAAAGGCTCCCGATAGCTTATCGAGCAGCACTGCGGAAAATATAAACGGAATGCCCAATCCCAGGGAATATGTCAGCAATAATGTCGCACCTTTTAAAGCACCGCCTGCGCTTGAAGCAAGCATGAGTGCAGAGCCGAGAAAAGCTCCAACGCAAGGGGTTAAACTGATGGAATAAATTGCTCCGAATAAAAAAGCCGATGCAATTCCCGTTACTTTATACCCCTTATGCATTCCCTTAAAAAACGGAATGCGGAAAACCTCCAAATAAGAAAGGCCGAACAATATTACAATAACGCCGGAAACTATATTTATGATTGCTTGATATTCGGAAAGCAGTTTTCCAAGCGTTCCCGAGAAAAGCCCGAGAGCCGTAAATACAACCGTAAAGCCCACCACAAAGGCAATAACCTTAAATATCATCTTGGGATTTTTGTTGCTATCGTTTTTGCTTTGCCCCGCAAAATATGAAATGTAAATAGGCAACATCGGTAGCATACACGGTGATATAAAGGAGATTGTCCCCTCTAAAAATGTAATGATATAATTCATGCGTCGAATTCCTTTCGTCAGCTTATAGTGTTATTTTATCAAATTTCCTTACCTCTTTCCGTGATGTTATCACATAAAAAGGCGGAGGACTTTTTACTCCGCCTTAAAATAATATGATTCTTTAACTGTTCATTCTTGCTCAAGGCAGTATGCCGCCTGGATATCCGTTTTTGCTTTCTGCTCGAGATCTTTGATTTCACGGATGTCATCAGATAAGTATCTTAATCCGTATTTCATGTAATCAAAGGGCTTTTCTTTCATACATTTTCTCCTTTTCGAAATGAAAGAGCCGACAGCTCGTGCCGGATTCTTTTTGAATTTGGGGTTAGATTTGTTCTTCGATGGTTGTCCCGCCACCGAATATTACCTCGATCTTTCCATCGTGGTGAACCTTGATGCATTCGATCATCTGTCTGACGACCGTGTCATCATACACTTGCGGGTTCTTGGCACGATCCTCGATGATCTTTTGGAGTTCCATGACCTTTTGCTCTCGCTCCTGGTCATCAGTCATGGACTCTTTGATAACGCTGATTCGGTGTTCCAGCATCTCAATCTGATCGTGAATGCTCTTGAATTCTTCTTCGTGCGCTTCGACGCTTGAACCCTCGGTTACGCTTTTGTTTATCAGGTCCATCATGACCTTGTTCAGCGCCTCGATTTTGCGCTCGAGGATGTCGACCTCATCCGTGTTACCGCTCAAGCCGATTGCATCGCTGATTGTCGCTTTCATCAGCATCAGGTAAGTGTCGGAATCCGTTTGATTGAATTTGTTGATTGCTCTTACCACGGCTGATTTCAGCTTATCTTCATCAATTGTCGGCGAGTTCTTGCAGTATTGCGTTCCGAAGTCGAGTCTGTTGTTGCACCGCCACACGATCCGCTTCGTTCCGTTTCGTGACCAGGTACATCTTCGGAATCTGCTCCCGCATTCTCCGCAGACAAGGACCTCGGTCAGTGCGAATTTTGAGTACTTGCCGGTTTTGGTGATGGCGTTCTTTTGTGACTGTGGCACCTTGTTCTTGCGTTTGACCAGTTCTTCTTGTACCTTGTTGTACGTTTCCCGACTGATGATCGCGGGATGATTGTTTTGCACGTAGTACATAGGAGCATCTCCCATGTTTTTTCTTCTGGTCTTGGATATGCAGTCGATGGTCACTGTCTTTTGAAGAATCGCATCTCCGCAGTATTTTTCGTTTGTCAGGATACAGGCAGTATTTGCAGTCGCAATCTTCTTTTTTGTAGGTGTAGGCGATATAAAGCATCTCCTTTCTTGGACACAGAAAATAAACATATTATTTTTTCAAAGAGGACAAAAAAGGGGCGAATCTCAGAGAAAAAACTCTGAAATTCGCCCCAAAAAGAGTAGGTCATCGGTTCAAATCCTACCCCAAGGCCTATTTTGACCGATTTCATTTATGAAATGTGGCATCATTTTTATTTGCATCCTGTTTTCGGGTATAAAAAATCCCCGAAACCTTTGAAGTTTCGGGGATTCTCGGTGTGGCATCTTTTTTGGACGCCCAATATGGTTGCGGAGATAGGACTTGAACCTACAACCTTCGGATTATGAGCCCGACGAGCTGCCAATTGCTCCACCCCGCGATATATTATGCTGAAAAGCGTTTCCGCTCAATCAACATATATATTATACATCATTTACTCTTTTTTGTCAAGCACTTTTTTCTTTTTGCAGAAAATACGTCAGACAAAGCCATATTAATACAGGATCAGGACTTTTTCTTGTCCATCTCTGCCTGAAGTCTCTCCGGAACAGGCTTTTCGGGAATCTCTCCTGCTCTGTCCAATGCGATTTTCGTAAGCAACGGGCCCACAAGCTCATACACAAGAACTGCAAAGAGTGCGATATTTCTTATTATAACTCCGGATTCGCCCAGGGACATAGCCGTCATAGCCATGCCGAGACAAACGCCTGCCTGCGGAAGAAGCGTTATTCCGAGGTACTTCTGTATCGTAGGCTCGCAATGCATCATTTTTGAAGAAATCTTTGCGCCCTCGATCTTGCCGACAGAACGTGAAAGAACAAACGTTATTCCTACAACAACGATCTGCCATGATGCAAATACCGAAAGCTCAAGTCCTGCGCCGCTGATAACGAAGAAGAGAACCATTATCGGGCCGGTCCATCTGTCCATTCTGTCCATAAGCTCTGCCGAAAAATCACAGAGGTTGCAGAACACCGTTCCGAGCATCATGCAGACAAGGAGCGATGAAAAGCCTATCGTTACAGGGCCAACCTCAAACTCAAGCATCGACAATGCAACTGCAAGAAATATGAATGCGACAGATATGCTCATTCTCTTGCTTCTTGAATGGAAGAATCTTTCGCTGAAGTTATATATGAAGCCGATCGCGGCGCCGAGCGCAAGCGATGCAAACACTTCGATAAGCGGATTGACAAGCACTGAAATGATATCCACGTTGCCGTGCTCAATGGCTTTTGATATTCCGAACGATATTGCAAACACCATAAGTCCGACCACGTCATCAAGTGCAACTACAGGAAGAAGCATTCTCGTCACAGGGCCGTCAGCCTTATACTGCTTTACTACCATGAGCGTTGCCGCAGGAGCCGTTGCAGTGGCGATTGCGCCAAGCGTGATAACGCAAGAAAGCGGAAGCTTATCCGGCATAATGAAATGAAGCACGATAAGGCAGATATCAACTGCGGCTGTTGCCGTGAGCGCCTGGAATATCGCAATGACGATAGCCTGCTTTCCTGTCTTCTTCAGGTCGGCTATTCTGAACTCATTGCCCATCGTAAACGCAATAAAGCCCAGGGCCGCCTCTGATATGGCTGAGTAGCTGTTAACATCTGCGGATGAGACAAAGCCCAATCCCGAAATGCCCAGCCGTCCGAGGCAATAAGGGCCTATCAGAACGCCTGCAACAAGGTACGCCGTTACAGCAGGGAGATTCCAAATTTTTGTCAGTCTCGACATGAAAAGACCGGCAAGCAATGCTATTGATAATGTAAGCAAAATCTGCATAAAGTTCACCTTTTTCTATAAAAATCCGTAAAATATGATATTCAACAAGTGTGTATTATAGCACTGTTTCATATATTAGTCAAGAGGAAAAACATTACTCGCAACATTTTCAAAGAGAAAAAACAATAAATGTACAGAAGATAATGGAAACAGTGAAGAGTTGTCAGCTTCTATTCTTTATTCGTCATTCTCCTGAAAAGACATTTTTCAGAGAAGCGTGAATAAAAAAGAGCGACCAAAAGGTACATATTTGAGGTAAGTACGACCAAAAGGTACTACGCAACGGTTCTTGTATTCCCGCCTTATTTTTAATACCAAAATGCACTCGAATTTACGACAGCAAACAAATTTCTTGTTTTAAGTTCAATAAGTATCGTTAAGAATCCGGCAAATAGAACTATTCACACAGGATAGGACTATTTGCCGGATTATTTTTTGCCCGCCAAGATAGGAATTCCTGTCGAGGCGGGCTTTTTTATTTTCCCAAAAAATCTGAAAAACATTTTTCTTGCGCTCGTTAGGTGAGCGGAAGGATTTATAAAATACAGCCACAAAGGCAAGAAGGAGGTGAGAACATGCAGAATACGACGGAACGCAGGTAGCAAGAATTGGAATTTATCAGCGACCGCAGACATGTGCAATTGCAGGATCTGATGAATGAATTTCATATCAGCAATCAGCATTTCAGATTACACCTTAACTTTCTACGAATCTAAATAAAAAAGGATGCCCTCGCTCCGAGCAGAACGAGGGCTGTTTTTACTGTATAAAGAATTTGAATATACCTTTTGCCCAACCGAGCCAAGCAGGAACGTTTGCATCGAGCCATTCTACGACGGTTGGTATATCTGCCGTAGTTAGATCTCCGATATGGCTATAAACGCTTCCATTTGCCACCGATTTGCCTATGGCAATCATACCATAGGCGTGATCGCCATAGGCGGCATATTTACCGACAGCAAGCGCTCCCGTTGAAAAACAACCGACAGATAGTGCGCCAAAAGATACAAGTCCTACGCTGATAGCCCCTGCTGCAAACAATCCGAGAGCGATAGCGCCAACCGAAAGTAGTCCGGCTGAGAACACGCCTGCGGAGATCAAGCCAAGTGACAAAAGTCCAATAGATATTACTCCAAGTGAAAGCATACCAAGGGATACGATTCCTCGTGCCATAAGACCAATGGAAAATACTCCACGTGCCTTAAGTCCTATCGCAAAAAATCCGTGTGCATTTTTGCCGATGTGGTAAAGCGGCATACCGAAGATCATTTTCTCACTTTTGCGTTCGTGAAATTGTTTTTTGAATTTATCCCAAAATGTTTCGGTTTCTTTAGGTTCAATACCTTGCTTTTCGGTAATATCTTTATTGAGCAGATAATCCATTGAGCATTCAAAGAGCTTTCCCATTTTGATAAACTTATCGGTTTCCGGGTAGGCTATATCCGACTCCCATTTGCTGATTGATTGACGGGAAACGCCGAGAATATCGGCAAGCTGCTCTTGTGTATAGCCGTATTCTTTTCTGAGTTTTGATAGCTTTTCGCCAAGTGTCATAAAATTATCTCCTTATGTTTTCTAACGCTGCGTTGCCATTATTGTAGCACACAAGGAGAAAACATACCACCAATTAGGCGTTTCTTTATGTAAAGTTTAGGTTGCGTTTCCTTATTATATCATATTTTTGTGGATATTTCAATTATTTAGGTCAAACGCCCTCGCTCCATTTTTGAACGAGGGCTAATTGGTTTGATTATTTGCGGAACGCTTTGAGTTAGTTCTTCCCGTAACTTTATGAAATAATCTGTAATATTATCCTCGGATTTAGGAAGATCACCCACAACTATAAGTTCCATTAGATCTTCCTTTATTTCATCCGACATTCCAGTGCCTTCAAAATAGCCATCAGAACCAATCGTAATAATATATGTTTCTTCACCGACTACTTCTGTAAATGTAACTTTTTCCACATTGTTTTCAAATTCAACTGAACCTTCCTCGCGCACATATCCAAACAAAATGATGCCAACAACTGCAATGATCAAGCAAGCGAGAATAATGATTCCCCAAATCTTGATTATTTTTATTATCAAACCAGAAGGTTCAAATCCAGCTGGGGCGTTACTTTTGGTCGTTCTTTGCAGGTGTAAAGTGCGACCAAAAGTACACCACGATTTTTGCTGGATTTACGACCAGCGAAAACAAAAAAGCGGGCTCCGGAACAGCCAATCGACTGCTCTGAAGCCCGTTTTTGCCCTTATTTTGCGGTATTTTCCCCGCTTTTGCCTGAAAAGCAAAAAAATACGCACTCTGTCTTGGTAGACAAAAGTGCGTACCTTTTTGGTGGGAACAATAGGACTCGAACCTATGACCCTCTGCTTGTAAGGCAGATGCTCTCCCAGCTGAGCTATACTCCCATATATATGGCGTTCTCAAAAGAACAGGTATATTATAGCACAGTATTCAAAAAAAATCAATACCCTTTTTCAATATTTTTTATAAAATATAAATTATTTTTCAAAAGACCCGGAGACTTATCCTGTCCCCGGGTCAGTATTCTTACTTTATCCTGATTCTCATTGCAGGAGCAACGCCCATTCTCGTTGAAAGAGTGTAGAAGAAATGGTATGCAAGTCCGTATTCATATACTGCGTAGCTGTACGCCTGATCCTCGTAATCAGGAGACCTGAGCCACCAGCAAGTATTCCCTTCATACTGTCCGGCATCAATAATTATGGATCCCTGTGACTTCGTGTAATCCGTTCCCGCCTTTGATCTTGCAGGATCATATTCCCACCAATCCATAAAGCCGTATTTCGGGTCGGTAACTTCCTTTTCGGAAAGCAGGAAGAGCTTATCCGTCGTATCGTTGCACCAATACACATTGTCTCCTGCGAAAAATTCATCCTTTCCCGTGAAGGGATAAGTTGAGGCTTCGGAATTATCAACGGTCGTATCAAGAATATATTCCGATATGTCATTCTCCGTAAAGAGAGTGTTTATCATTGTTTCATTGAGCCACTTTCTTATGTAGCTGTTTTCATAGTTGTTCGGGTAAATCATATCCTCACCTGACTTCTTTACGCTTGCAGATACAGCAAAATTAGTGCAGTCAAGCACCTTTTCCGATATGACAAAAGCCGTTTCGCCGTCAGTTTCAAGCACATTCCAGATCACAGGCTCATATCTGAACCAGTATATTGTCATATAGTCGTATTTGTTCCTGATATTCTGTGTGTTTGCACCATCCTGACAGGTCTGGGAAGGTCTCGCCATTTCAAAATAGATCCCACGGTACTTTTCTCCGTTATAGTCAACATCAATATACCACGAGAAATCCTTTTTACTGCTCCCCAACATATAATATTTGAAGCTCGTCCATGCTTTATTGCTCTTGTATTCGGGCAGTTCTCCTGCAAGCGCCGTCAGCTTTGCTTTCAGTTCTCCGTCACTTATCTCGCCCTGAGGATATGAGCCGAATATTATCTTGTTTCCTTTGAAGTCAGGCGCTCCTTTTTTGTAGCCGCATACCGTACAGGTGTCTCCAGACATTGTATGCTCAAGTGCTTCGCCGAAGTAAAACGTCTTATCGGTCTTTTTCCCATCCTTATCGCAGTAATAATATACCGCCGGGCAGGTGCAGGTCGCTTCTGATTTCAGATATTCATCAGTTATCTTCATCTGCAATTTATCTTTTTCTTCAACGGTCATCTCCTCACAAGCAGACATCGATGTAATAAGCATCACGAGAAGCAGAAGCGTAACAAATAAAGATATATACTTTTTTACAGATCTCTTCATTTTCATTCTCCTTCCCGTCATTCAAGATCTATCTTTAAGAGCGCTATATCCGCCGCATCAAGATGAAGCGACATATTGTTTCCATCAAGCGTAATTGCATGACTATTGTAAATATCCTCAACAGACTTTATTTTCTCAATGCCCTTGTAAGTTATTTCTATGTCTATGAATTTTGATTCATCTATCACAGGCGGAGCGCTGGCTGATGCAATCACGCCCTCGTTGTTTGCCACTGCAAGATATATTGTCTTTTCATCTCTGCTTACAGACATTGCGTAGCCTGTCTCGGCAGTGAATGAGAACGGATTGTACCTTTCGTCAAGAAGATCCATTACTTTTCCGAGCGCATCAAAATCCCATATAACTTCGTTCTCGTACACTACTTCCATGCCGTTCTTAGTGCTTGCAAACACTATAAAACTGCCCTTGCCGTATTTTATCTCTACATATTCACCCTTATCGACCGTTGAAGGCAGATTTATTCCGAGTGCATCCTTGATATACTTTGAATACTGTGTGTTGAAAATGAGCGAGCCGCCGTTGGATACAAATTTCTTGTATTTTGCCATATCCTCTTCCGTAATATCGTCTTCTTCATAATTGAGGATTATTGCAGAATATGTATCAAGGAGTCCGTCCGTAAGTCCTTCTCTCATGATGAAATCGAGCGTATCACCGTATTTCCCGTTAACGAGCGATTTTTCCACTCCGTCTTTATCAGGAGCAATCTTTTCTGCGCCGCCCTTCCACATTATCTTATTCACAAACTGCAGATATGCTTTATCATACTGATTCTGATCAAAAAAAGCCAGAGCCGGTTTGTTCAGAACAGGCATCATTCCGAACGTATCGCTTAGTACCATTGCATAAGGAGTATATGCAGTTCCGAAATCGTATTCATTTATAAGTCTGTACTGTTTCTGAAGCATCTCTCCGTAAGGCGTAACCCAGTTGTCATTCAGGACATAAACCGCCCTTGCGGCACCTGCCTCGGCAACCGTTCCATCTGCGCCCTCAATGATAGCAAGGACTCTTTCTCTTTCCATGGTATTGAGTATTGCGCCGGTCGTCTGCTTTCCCGTTTCAGGATCAAAGCCCGTTGCCGAACCGTTATCGTCTTCTCCGTAATTCAGCCACGGCGAATAGTCCACCCACCACGAAGTACCGTATTCTCTTGCAGCGCCTCTGAGCATAGCATAAGCGTTTGAAGCAGACAGATTATTTCCCTGAAGCTCGACGCCCAAATTCTTTATTCCCGCTCTTGCCGCATAGTGAGGACTGAGATATACGATATCCATAGTCGATCTCCTGTCCGGATCCTTTTCCTTTGCGCAGGCATCCTTGAAATATCTTAAGATACGGTTTACGATCTGTTCTCTGTTTTCAATTCCGGTTCTGCTTCCCTGGTCAATTCCGTCAAAAAACGGAGTATCGATATGGTAGCCTGCACTGTCAAAGCCGTTCGTACCGAAGCTGATCATAAGATATACTCCCTCACCCGTAGTTGCACCGCAGGCTGAGTGGATAAAGTCGCCTCCTATATCGCTTGATGCAATTCCCAAGCCGTATTCGTGGATAAGGTCAGCCTGTTCTTCGTACTCAATCACCTGCTGATGACCTTCAAGTCCCAAAAGCCCTGCTGCATCCCATATTTCCCTGTTTCTGATAAGCTTTGATGCACTTATTACATACGTTCCCTTGTCATCCTTTGCGCAGCCGGAAAAAGCCGCAAGGAGCATCACAAATGCAAGCATCAGAGCATATATTTTCCTGTTCATATTTTTTCTCCTATAATGAGCATTATCTTTTTTATTATAGCTTTTTTCCGGTGGTTTGTCAATTACATATTTTATTGATCAGTATATATTTTACTTCGTCAACCCATCATTTTTATTTTTTCTTTTTATATAATTGACAAATCACGTGCAATGTGTTATTATATCAACAATGTGTCGATTATTTTCAGATATTGTCAGCAAAAAGGAGGACTATATGGAATCGAGACGAATAAAAATGACAAAAAAGATGATACAGACCTCTCTTCTTGAGCTTCTGGAGCAGAAGCATATGAGCAAAATATCCGTATCCGATATATGCAAGCACGCCGATGTAAACAGATCGACATTCTATGCGCACTATCCCGACACGGAATCCGTTCTGAAGGAGATCGAATCCGACATTCTTGAACACATTGCTAATATTTCCGTTCCGGATAACACAAAAAGCGAATATCCCATCATGAACTTACTTATCCGTTTCTTTGATTACGTCAAGGAAAACGCATTTCCGTTTCACGTTCTGCTTCTGAAGTGCAACACGTCCGACTTCAACGAACGCCTCGTCACCGCCGTTATGAAAAACTGCCTCAAGGACATTTTTTCAGACGAAGATACCGTTGCAAAATACGAATATGTATTCTGCTCAAGCGGTGTTATAAGCTCCCTGAAGCTTTGGATCGAGCAATCCTTCCCCATAAGCAGCATGGACTTTGCAAAGATTGTTATCTCAATGTCATCCCGTGCCATTGCGTTCCCTCATAAGTAAAAAAATAAGCTGTACACCTTTTAGGTAGTACAGCTTTTGATTTTATCTGATTTTTTACTCTTTCCCTTCGCTCTCTATCTGCTCGCAGTTTCTTACTACGGTGTGATCTATGTGATCCCACTTGACCTTCATGAACAAAGCACAGATCGAGCACGGCAGGAATGTGAACATAAATATCGGGAATGTAAAAATATACCAGATCAGCTTCTTTTTGCCGCAGAAAATGTTCTTTCTCTCTGTTATTACCGTAAGTCCGCCCCAAAGGAAGAGTATTCCGTAAGCAAAAGTCAGGAATCCGCCGAAGAATTGCAGTATCCGCATAACCGCATATGCCTGACCGACAAACAGCGCCGCAATTATTGAAAGCAAATCAAGCACCATCGTGATAAAGCTGATAATGAATGCAGGCATTGTTGTCATCATCATATCATAGCAACCGAATATACCCTTGAAAACGCCCTTTGCCATATCTTTTCCGTGCTTATTGAACACCTGGAACATTCCCTTTGCCCAACGCTTTCTCTGCTTCCATGACTGGCTGAATTTGACAGGCTGTTCATCAAAAAGCATCGCCTTATGAGCATATCCGACCTTCTCGCCCTTGCAGACCATGTCTGTAGTGAACTCGATATCTTCCGTGAGGAGATGATAATTCCATCCGTCCTCTTTATCCATTATATCAGCCGCAAACATAAAGCCCGTGCCGGAAACGGCACACGATGTATTGAGAAGGCATCTCGGGTTATTGAGATACCTGGCTTCCCTGAGGAACCACATTCCATAGCCGGCTGAGATCCAGTTATCTCCGAAATTCTTTGAATTACGATAGCTCGTTACTATTCTGTAGCCTGATGAAAAAGCCTTGTCCATTTCCTCAACGTAATCAGGCTCAAGCACGTTATCGGCATCAATGACAAAGAATGCATCATATTTCTCCTTGAAGGTTCCGCTGCCTCTTATCACGTTGAGAAGATGCGTAAGCGCATAGCCCTTTCCTATGAGTTCCTTGTTGTTTCTTATTACAACTCTTGCGCCGAGCTGCTCTGCTTTTTCTGCGGTATCGTCTGTGCAGTTATCCGCAATCACCCAGGTATCTATCTTATCCTGCGGATAAGTCTGAGCATTTATGCTTTTTAGCAATGTAGGAAGAACTGCTGACTCGTTTCTTGCCGAAATCAATACAGCGTATTTCTTTGTCTGATCCGTCTTTGCGTATTCCTTCGGTTTCTTTATCAGCGCAATGGCAAGATAAAAAAACTGATATATATATGCCAGCGACAAAAACAGGCACAAAACCGTATTTATCAACCTTGCGGCATTCACTATGCCGCTCGCCTGAGTTGTCAGCATTGCAGTGTCAAGCATAAATTCTCCTCTCTGCTGTATCCGGCAATGCATCCTCAAAAGGCGCACGGTCAGAATGTTAAATAATTGTTAATTCAAGCAGAATTTTCTATAATATTATTCTATCATACCGGACACAAATAGTCAACAGACAAAATTCATCATTTTGTTTCAAAAGCAACACATTGTATATATTTTGTCGAATTGTATCGAAAAATATTATCTCTTTATGGTAAAACAATAAATAGCCGCATTGATTCTCATTCAATGCGGCCTTATGAGCTGATCAGAACACCGTTGCGGTGTCCTTGTTTTTCCTATATATCCTTGCAAAATAGAGTATTTCCGCCACAGCCGTTACCATCCATGAGAAAATATATAACAGGTAAAGTGACTCTATCGTTCTGAAATATGCAAACACCGTATAAACCCACGCAACCCTGAAAAAGCACGAGCCTATGATGACTATCACTGTAGGCACTATCGTTTTACCCAGGCCTCTTGATGCCGCAATCGTGTTATCCATAAAAGCGGAGACGCCGTAGGAAAGTCCCATTATGGTGAGTCTTTTCAGTCCTGCCTCAATGACCTCTGCATCCTTCGTGAAAAACGAAAGGAATTCCCTGCCGAACACAACAAGCGATACTCCGAGGAGCATTCCGAAGCCAAAGGAATAAACGAGGCTGACAAAATAGCTTTTGAGTATTCTGTCCTTCTTGCCGGCGCCGTCATTCTGTGCGATATAGCTCGTGCAGGCAACATATATTGCCGCCATCATATCGTAAGCAAGAGGATCAGCATTCGCCGCCGCAGAATTGCCCACTACCATTATCGGGTCAAAGCTGTTCACGGCAGACTGAACGAAGAGGTTTGCTATTGCGAATATTGAATTCTGACAACCCGAGGGAATGCCGAGCGAAAGCACCTGCCCTGCCTTGTCGGGAGTGATCCTGAGCTTCTTCAATGTGAGCCCGTAGGATGTCTTTCTTCTGAAAAGAACCGTCAGAATGAGTATTGCGGAAACATACTGCGATATTACGCTTGCCGCCGCAACTCCCGCAACATCCCACTTGCACACTGCCACGAAGAACACGTTCATTACAACGTTCATTAGGCCCGAGAGAAGAAGTATCATCAAGGGCTTTGTGGTATTGCCTATTGCCGAAAGAACGCCGTTGCCGAAATTGAACACCGCCACGGCAGGCATTCCCAGAAGATAAATCTTCAGATACAGTATCGCGCCGTCTATCAGCTCATCCTTCGTGTGTATAAGCCTCAGGAAACCCTCTGTCGTTATTATTCCGCCTGCAAGTATGATTGCGCCTATAATAAAGCTGACTATCAGGGACGTGTGTACGCTCTCACAGACTGCTTTGTCATTCTGCGCACCGTAATACCTCGCCACGACCGAATTCACGCCGCTTCCGATGCCTATAAGAAAGCCCGTGTAAAGTGTAACGATAAGTGCCGTTGAGCCTACCGAGCCAAGCGAAAGGCTGCCTGCAAATTTTCCGACCACAGCAACATCGGACATATTGAACATGACCTGAAGCACCTGCGAAAGCATCAGCGGAACACTGAACTTCAGCATTCCCGTCCAGATGTTGTCTTCAGTCATATTGGGGATTTTCTTTTTCATTAAGGTTCACGGCCTTTATTGTTTGATTTTGGAATAGTATAACACAAACAGCCGGCTTTTTCAATATATAAAAAAGCCCTTGCAGATTATTTTTTCAATCTGCAAGGGCTTCAGTTCATGAAATATTACTTCTGATGGTCCATGATGAACTTTACAATCGGCTCCGGATGCTCAATGCTGTGCGGATGATGATCGCATCCCGGCTTTACTATCGTAATGATATCGCCGCCGTTTGCTCTGTATTTCTTATCGAAAATTTCACCGTTTTCAACGTACGGCACAACTCTGTCGCTGTCTCCTGCGCAGAGTGCAACAGGTATTTTATCAGCAAGAAGCTTATCGATCTTATCGAGAGGATTACGGTCAAGCTCCACAACTGACTTTACAGTTGTCAGACCATACCATCTCTTGCAGTCCTGCCATTCGGACGGTGAACCGCAGCCTATGCCTATACCGCCCGGCCAGCTTCTCATATCAAGAACAGGCGCATCAAGATAGATTGTGCTTACATCTTCAGGATATTTTGCCGCATAGTTTACAGTGTAGAGGCCGCCTCTTGAAAAGCCGAAAATATCAGCCTTCTTTGCAAGAGAATACTTCTCCGTGATAAAACTGTGGAATTTCTTGAGCATTTCGATTGACTCCGGGCAGCCGTACATATTGCTTACACTGTAATATGCAATATGCCAGCCCATCTTCACGAGCGCCATATCAACGCTGTCAAATGCGCCGAAAAACTCTGCTCTCCAAACCCACGGGTTGCCCTTTGCAGCCTGATTCGGCTCAACGATGCAGAAATATCTGCCGTCGAACTCATCTTCTGTCATTTTGTAATCTTTCCAGATTGATTCTTTCATAACGATTCTTCCTTTACTTTTATTTTTCTATAACATCATTCCAGCGGAATAAATTTTTCCGCGGCAAATGAGTAAATATACATTCTTGTAATTTTTCTGCCCGTAATGTGGGAAACCGCTTTCCCGTAAAGCTCCATCTGAACACGGTGTCTTTCCCTGAGCATCTCCTCTTCTCCCTTTGCGATTCTGTCCGTCTTATAATCTATGAGCACATAATCGCCGTTTTTATCCTCAAACATACAGTCGATCACACCCTGAACAAGGAGCTTCTCATCCGTCTTCATATCCTCATAGACCTCATCGGCCCTGATCAGATATGAAAAGCTCTTTTCCCTGAATATATTATCGGATCCGGCAAGCTCTCTGCCTGTTTCCGAATTGAAGAAGGGAAGTATCTTGTACGGATTTATGTATTTTGCCTCTTCGGGAGTAATGAGCCGTCTTTGGATCATCCTTGCGATATCCGCTTCAAAGTCACCTCTCGTGTAGGCGGTCTTTATCGTTGCGTGCTGCATGAAGAAGTGATACAGTGTACCGAGCCTTGCCGAGCTGATACCGGAAGAAAGCGTTTTTCTCGTTTCAACAAGCCTAAGCGTGTCATCGTTTCCGTCCTCATCCTCTTCCCTCTCCTTTTCATGTTCCTTTATCTGCTTTATCGTGGAAACGGAAAGCTTTGAGTTCAGCTTTGCCGCATCCTGATGCGGATAAACATACGAAAGTTTTTTCTCTATCTCTGCAAAATCGCCCTTAGAAGCCGCTATGTCTTCCTCCTCTTCGGGAGCCGCCTGCGGCATACTCACTGTTTCGTCAAGATGAATATCTTCCGCACTCAGGAGCTTTGTTTCCCATACGGAGTTGTATTCTTCATTCTTTATTCTGAATTCAACAGGTCTCTCGGTTATTGCATCCTTCTGCGCCAGCGGAAGCTCCTCATCCGATATAAGGCTGTAAAGTATCCACTCAAGATAGCTTGATGCCTTCGCAACGTACGATGACGATGCCTGAACTACCTCCGTCTTGAAGAAGTCCTTGCTTGCCTTGCCTACGATTTCAAGATACTCTCTTGCTCTGGTCATCGCAACATAGAGAAGTCTCTGCTCCTCCTTCTGCTCTTCCCACGAAAGGATCTCTTTTATAAGCCAGTGCTTTCTGCCGTTCGTGACGGAGCTGTTTCTCTCGTCGGCATCGGGATAAGCAATTCCCAGATCCTTGTGCTTCACAAGTCCCGATTTGTTTTTTCTGTACGAAGAGCCTGCGCCTATTATAAACACAGCGGGAAATTCAAGTCCCTTGCTCTTGTGTATAGTCATTACCCTGACGGCATTGGCTCCGCCTGCATTGTCTGCGGAGTTCATCTGATTCTTCTCAACATTGTCGAGCATTCTCACGCATTCGTAAAGTCCGCCGGAATAGTCCTCTGCCTGTGATCTTATCATGTCGAGGAGCTTTTCGATGTGTCTTACTCTATTCTCTCCGTCTTCAAATGCCGCAAAATACTCTCTGTACGCAGTTTCGGTGAGCATTCTTTCCGTAAGCTCCGTGACAGACAGATATTCAGCAGCTTCTCTCCAGCCGTCAAACATTCTGTTGAAGGCTATGAGCTTTTCTCTCAATGTGTCCCCAGCGGGTGCACATTCAATATACGCCTCAATCTTCTCTGTAAGCTGTGTTTTCTCTGTATATGCGGCATTTGTCAGGTTGAAAAGCTCTTTGTCATCCACTCTGCCTATATAGCTTCTGATAACGCTCATCAGTGAGATGTCATCATACGGATTTTCAACCGCACGCAGCATTGAAACGATCAGGTTGATTTCGGGAGTGAACTTTATGTCCGAATCCTGATCTATCGTGAGCGGAATTCCCGCCGCACTCAACGTACGTCTGAGCTTACCTGATATTCCCGAAAGGCTTCTTGAGAGTATGGCGATATCCGAGTATCCCATCGGGCGGTACTTTTCTCCGTCCTTTTTGCCTGAAAGGACATATTTCTTGCCGACAAAGCTTTTTATCCTGTTGATTACGGTAATTATCTCTTCTTCGGTGGTTTTTACGTTGCCCTTGCCGTCTGTTGTAATGGCAGTCACCCTTACGGGCTCATTTTCAAACGTATCCTTATCCGACGGCGGATAAATAGGATCAAATGCATTCAGTGCATTCTCTCTCGTATAATCCATTCCGCAGAGGTCCCTGTTCATTATGCTGAAAAAGACCTTGTTTGCGGCATTGAGGATGTTTCTTCTGCTTCTGTAATTCGTATTCAGCTCAATGACCGTATTTTCGTCATTTTCATTCCTGCCGTACGAATTGTACTTCTTCAGGAAGAATCCCGGTTCTGCTCCTCTGAAGCCGTATATGCTCTGCTTCACATCGCCTACCATAAAGTAGTTTGCAAAAGCGGATATCTTTGATATTATCAGCTCCTGAAGTCTGTTACAGTCCTGATACTCATCAAAAAGAATGTATCTGAATTTCTCCCTGTATATTCCCGCAATGCTTTCATCATCAAAAAGCCTTGCGACTATATGCTCCATATCGTTATAGTCAACG
The DNA here is from genome assembly GCA_045627045.1 of Clostridia bacterium. Classification (GTDB taxonomy): domain Bacteria; phylum Bacillota; class Clostridia; order HGM11327; family HGM11327; genus SIG351. Next base: position 24,746 of record JAZQMY010000027.1, read on the forward strand.
GCATGAGCCTTCAGTTTTTTCTCGGCAAAACGTCTGCCGCAAGCCGCCGCAAGCTCCGTCATCTTCTTCATGACGGGGAGCATCTTTTCATCAAACGGCTTGTCCGCGCTTACCGCCAGCCTGTCCGACACAATGTCCCTGATATATGCTATTGCTTTCTTGTATTCCGCAGTGTCCTTTGTGCCGCCCTTCAGATTGAAATCCTTCATTCTGGAGACTGCATCTTCTGCCCCTGCAAAATCTCTTCCCTCAAGTCTCTCTATATACTCTGTGAGATATTTTTCAGCCTCACGGACTTTATCGGCCCACTCCTTGATTTTGCCTTCGCTTTCATCGGGATGCAGGGACAGGACTCTTTGAGCATAGGCTCTCGCATCGGATGCGATCGCCGTCTTGCATCTGAAAAATTCATCTTCCTTTTCGGGATTGCTTCTGTCGATGCAGTTTTCAAGCCAGCTGTACGGATCCTCATCGTCAAGAGAAAACATATACAGGTCTTTTATAAGCTTCTTTGCATCCTCGTCGCCTCTGTAATTTGCTTCAAGATCAAGGAACTTTCTGAAGGAAACGTTGTTTTCCCTTGCATATTCCTCTTCAAAGACCTCATCTGTTGCAAGGGAAAAAAGCTCATCTTTCTTTTCATCGTTGAGAACTCTTATGCTCTTCGGCAGTCCGACAAGCTTATGAGAATAATTCTCCTTTATCACCTTGAGGCAGAATGCGTGCATCGTGCCTATTGATGCTCTCGGCACAAACGCCAGCTGTAATGCAAGCCAATCGTCATCGGGTGTCTCGCTTATCTTTTCCGCAAGCGCTTTTGAGAGCTTCTGCTTCAGCTCAACTGCCGTTGCATTCGTAAACGTCACCACGAGGAAGTTTTCAACAGGGACTCTCTCCTCTGTTATTCTCTTTATGATTCTCTCTATGAGCACTGCCGTCTTGCCGCTGCCTGCCGCCGCCGACACAAGAAGCTCTTTGTTGCTGTTCCAGAGGCACGCCTTCTGCTGTGACGGATTCAGATCTTCAAATTTCATATCACAGCCTACCTTTCTTCATCGGTGCCGTCTTCCACATGGAAGGCGGAACGTCTGTGCTCGCAGTTTCTCAAAGTAGGATCGTACCAGCAGAGTCTTCTGTACTCACAATACTTGCAATGGGAATCCTTCTGAGGGATCTTTGTAATATAGCCGTCATTTATGTCGGCAAAAACGTTTTCAACATCCGTCATTGCGGATGAAAGGATTCCGTCAAGTTCTTCCTTATCGAATACCGTTGCGTTATTGAACTTGCGGAGCTTTTTCTTTTCGTCCGTATCCTCGCAGTCAATAGCTTCCATAAGCTCCTCATCGTTAAGCACAAGGCCGTTCCTGCCGAAACGGTGCAGGCGGTTCTCTGTCTTTTCAAGCTCATTTCTGGCGTTCTTCATTTTGTCATTAAGACCTATGTAAAACATTCCTCCCGGCTCGGTATCCTTTTTCCCGTTAAGCACGGCACTCATATATACGGGAAGCTGAAGCGCCGTATTGTTTCTGATTTCGCTGACCTCTGGCACTCTTTCAGTCTTGTAGTCATTGACGATCCAGAATCTGCCTCTGTCTGTATCGAGATACTCCACGGAGTCGATCTTGCCCATTATCGAGAATTGCTCTCCTTCAACGGTGCGCTTTATGGCAGGGAAGCTCTTTAATTCGTTGGGATGATCGGAGAACTCTATTTCCGTGCCGTAAAGCTTTGTTTTGCTTCTTTGACGTCTCTCAATGAGCTCTTCCGTCATACGGCAGGCAAGCCTCCTTATCCTGTCTATCATATATTTATTCTCATCCGCATCGGAGAGCTTTCCGTCGGAATACTGTCTTACAATGTCATCAAACGATTCGGCAATAAACCTTTCGGCATCCGATTTTTCCGGGGACTCCATTGACAGCACCTTTTTGGAGAATTCCTCCATTATCTTATGGATGATGTTTCCGACATCAAAGCCCTTTACTCTGCTTTCACGCAGTTTATCGGGTCTCAGGCAATATCTGACAAAATACTGATACGGGCATTTCTTGTAGCCGTCTATGCTTGAAATGCTGACAGTGTATTCTCCGTTTGATTTCCTGAGGATAACGCCGCTGCCCATGCCCTCCGTTTCAAGAGTAAAGCACCTGCCCGAATCCCTGACCCCCGAAAGGAATCTGTATCCGTTGACGTCATTTTCACGCAGGTATTCATCAAGGCGCGAATAAAGCACTTCATCTGCGGGGAGCTTTTCCGCAAGCATTGCATCTGTCGCATCGCCCTGATTGTCAATTTCATCTATCGGCAGCGGATAGTGTTTTCCCGCCTTCTCCTGCAATGCATTTCCGAATACTCTCTTTACCGCATCCGCAGGAAGGTTTGCCACCTCACTGTCGGTTTCCTTTATATAGCTTATATACAGTGCATCCGTCGGTTTTGAGAGGACTCTGTATATATAATACTCTTCATCGCTGATTTTTTTGGTGCTGTCGGCACCTATATCGATATTCTTCTGCCTGAGCATATCAAGCTCCGACATATTGAAAAGACCCGATTCATCGCCGAGAGAAATTTCCGACGAGCCGGCAAGGAAAAGCGCCTTTATGTGCTTTGCCATTATTCTGCCCGACTCGACAACGCTCACCTGATCTATGCACGCAGGAATTATGTTTACCTTCATGTTGTCAAATGAGCCCGAAAGAACATCCCTGAAGTCATCCGCAGAAAGAGTTGTTTCCCCCATGAATGTCTTTATCTGATCAAGCACATCCTTTATGACATTGATTATGCCGGAATACTCGAGTGCCGCATCCACAAGACCTTTCTCTCTCAAAATAAGTGACTTTTTATGAATGATATCCTCAAGCCCGAAGCAATCGGAATACTCTTCGAGCACTTCGCACCAATTCTGTGCCGTTTTTGCCTTTGCCGCCCTTTCAATGAACGGATCGATATATTTTCTGACCTTTATTCTTGAGCCTTCAAGCTTTTCAAGGTCATAATAAGCCGCGCCGTATTCAAACGGTTTTTCCCAATCTCTTCTTCTGATATAGAACCTTGTGCAGTATTTGTTGAGATAATCAAGTTCTTCCCTTGTAAAGAACGCTTCGTCCTCTTCATCCGTCAGCATTCCGCACGAAAGAATCGACATCACGAGCGGCGTATCATAGCCCGAAGACGCCATACCGATGAGCTTCTTTATAAAGCGGATGACAGGATTATCCTTGATTTTTCTTCCTGCATCAAGGAAAAACTCTATATTTCTCCTTGAAAAAGCTTCTTCTATATATCTTCTGTATTTTTCCGTATCGGGCACAACTACCGCAATTTCATTATATCTTACGTTCTTATCTCTTGTCAGCCTTACGATTTCATCTGAAATATGAGCGCACTCCGCAGTTATGTTCTTTTCCGCCGTAATCGTCACTCCGTCCGTGTCTTCTGGTGTCAGCTCTCCGGGGCGTGAAAAAATGTTCTTCTCTATAAGTACAATGCCCCTTGCGCACCTACGCTCAACGGGAACAAGCCTGAATGATTCCGGCTGAACGGAAAAATCATCCGTAAGCCATATCTTTTCTGTCTGCGGTGCTTCCTCGTCGAATATTTTCTCAACAGTCTTCACCATGGAAAGCGATCTTGCAAACAACGTTTTCCTGCTTTCGGGCATTATCGGATCGACCGGAAGCGTGAGTGTCATTTCATCCGATGTTCTGAGTATCGCTCTCAGCACCTCTGTTTCCGGGCGTGAAAAGTCATCAAAGCCGTCTATAAATACAGCTTTGCCGGTAAAAAAGGAGCTGTCATATATATTTCTTATCAAAAGCTCCGTTTCGTCCTCTTCATCGGCATAGTCATTGCTTTCAAGCGCAAGATATGCCTTATATACGGCATTCACTTCTTCCAGCTTTGCCTTCGTGTGGCTGAATTTCTCCGAATCAAGCTCACATTCGTCTATCATTTCCGGAGTGACGGAATACTGTCTGAAACGGGAAATAATCTTTGATACATCCTTTGCCGTATCCGTCTTTGAGGCACTTTTAAGCACGGAGTCCTCTGTTTTTTCCATGCAGGATTCAATGAGCCTTCTGACTATCATCTCCTTGCCCTCACTGCTCATGGATATAACAGAAGCACCGCCATAGGTGTGCTTAAGGCGGTGCGCAAGTCTCTTGAAGCTCAATACTTCAGTATCAATAAGCCCTTCCGAACCGTATGCGTCAATAAGCTCCAGCTCAGTCTGATGTGTGAACTGATCCGGTACTATCACTATTATGTCCGGGGCTTTCTTCCTTGTTTCCCGGCAGAGCCTGTGGACAAAACTGCTTTTGCCGCTTCCCGATCTGCCGTATATCAATCTTAATTTCATTATTTCAGTGTCGGTTTGTAAATCTGTCTTGAATGGAGTGACCATACCTTGTCAGAGAAATTGCCGTTTGTGATGGAATTCTCCGCCTGCTCGAAATCATACATTCTCGCATCCATTACGTCAAGATAGTGAAGTATTTCAGCCTCTCTGAACATAGGCTTGAGAGGACTGCCGTACTCCGGCTCATAATGATGGCAATAAATCATATGCTCAATCATCATAAGTATATCGGGATCCGTTCTCAGCTCGGAGCCTACCTTTTCCACAAGCCTTATTCCGAGAACGATATGACCGAGAAGCTTGCCCTCGCTCGTATAATCCGACGTAATGCCGAAATCATCCGAATCAAGCTCGGAGGTCTTCTCAATATCGTGGAGGATAACTCCTGCATAGAGCAGGTCGGGATTGAGGTCATAAACCTCCATCACTCTGTCTGCCATCCGGAGCATAGTGGTGATGTGGTAAAGCAAGCCACCCTTGATTGCATGGTGATTTGTCTTTGCGGCAGGGAAATAACGAAGCGGAGCTTCCTTTCTCTTTACTATTTCAGCCACAAGTTGTTTTATTTCAAGATTCTTGATTCTGTTGATATAATCAAGCACCATGTTGAACATATCGGTCGTCGACTCCGGAGCCGAAGCAACGAAGCTGCTCACGTTCACGTCATCTCCTTCGTTTGCTTTACGAATTCTGTCAATATTGATCTGAAGCTGATTGCTCCAGCTCTTTACGATGCCTCTGATTTTAACGATCGAACTTTTTTCGTACTCCGAGACCATGCCGTCCCTTACCGTCCAGATTTTACCGTTTATATCGCCTGAAGAATCGCTCAACACGAGATCAATATACTTGGAATTGTTCTTTCCGAGCTTTTCCTGAGCATCCTTTACGAGAAAGAAGCCTTCAACGTTGTCTCCTTCTCTGTAATCCCTGACCCTTTTATTCATTTCTTAAACTTGCCTTTCCGATTAGTTGTTTTCTTCTTCGAGCTCTACCTTCGGAGCTTCTGCCCAGAGCTTCTCGATGCTGTAAAATTCTCTCTCGTCATTTCTGAAGAGGTGAACTATTACACTGCCGTAGTCCATAATAGCCCAGCGTGCAGCTTCAACGCCCTCTGTGTGAAGAGGATCAATGTCAAATGTCTTCTTGACGCCGTCATCGACATAGTCAAAAAGAGATCTTACATGAGAATCCGTTCTGCCTGATGCTATTACAAAATAGTCGGCAATGATGGACACCTCGCCTACCTTGATGACTTCAACATCAAAAGCAAGCTTATCTTTCAATATCTTTGCTATGAGCTCCATAAGCTCTTTTGAATTTTTTTCCATATATATTCCTTTCAGTTATTCATTCTGTTTTCTCATCAAGCCATCTGTAGAGATCGAGCGTTGCGCCGTGAATGGAAGCGCCCTTTGATTCAAGGTAATCCACGGTGTGCTTACAGCAAGCCAGTGTCAGATTCTCAATGCCGCTGTTCTCGAGTCTTCTGAGCCTGTCAACACCCTCATATTCTCTTGAAGGCTCTGTCATATCGGCGGAATAGACTATCATTTCAAGCTTTGACATATTTCTTCGGCCTGTTGTATGGAAACGGATTGCACGGAGAATCTCCCTGTCGCAAACGCCGTACTTTTCTCTTGCCAATACCTCCGATGCCGCAGAATGAAGAAGGTTCACGCCCTTCGTCTCATCTCTGTATTCATCATAAAAAAGCGATCTTGCGGCAAGGATAAACATATCCTCCTCCGTTATGCCGTTCCTTGAGCAGTCGTGAAGCAGAGCGGCAAGCCTTGCCTTCTCAACATTCTCGCCGTAAAAACGTGCAAGTCGGGTCGATGTGATCACCACGCCGAGAGTATGCATATATCTTTTCGGCTTCAGCTGTGACTTTACGTCCTGCATTATTTCTTCAAATTCAAGCATTCCTTTTCACCTTGAATAATAATAAACCATAAACGGCAATTTGTCAATAGTTATTTTGTTTTATTTACAATAAGTGTGAACAGATCGGAGAAAACCTCGTCTCTGAAGAAGCGGTCCACATATATCATCTTTCTTCCGTCATTGAGATCCCTCCACTTGCCGGAATCGTCAATCGACCTTGCAGGCACTATTTCTGCGTGGCAGAACTTTTCAGGATCTCTCATGAATGCAATGGCGCCTATATCCCATATTGTACGGAGAACCGAACGGCAAACATTGCCCTGATTTATTTTTCCCTCATCCCCCTCGAACAACTCAAGGAGATAATTGCCTATCGGGCCTGTCTTATCCTTTAAGTACCATGCGATTTCTCCTCCTGCCGCTTTAAGGACTTCCGTTACGCCCATTACAGGAAGCACCACAAGGGGCACTCCGCACTCGAATATAACTCTTGCAGCCGCTCTGTCCTGCTTGAGATTGAATTCGTTGCAATAAGTATGCGCAAAGGAATTTGCTCCCAGCATAATGACTACTATCTTGCTTTTGATCGAAGGATCAAGCAGAAGCGCCGAAGCAACATTCGTAAAGCAGCCTGTCATTGCAACATAAAGGATGTCCTTTGCTTCATGAGCAAGCCTGATGATCTCCCTTGCCGCCTCGGAATCCCTCGGAGTCTGCATATTTTCAAGGTAGCCCCTTGAGCCCCTGAACGCAGGAACGTTCATTTTGTTTTCCGGGTCGATAAAATTCTTCAGTCTGAGCAGCTCCTGATAGCTCTTTTCCATGCCGTCTTCAGGGCCTGTTGATCTGCAGTTCGTGAACGGAGCGGCAGTCATTGCAAGAACGTTGATATCGTCCGCATAAAGCGCATAGGTCACGGCGTACTGGTCGTCTATCTCATTGAATGTATCTGTATCGAGAACAAAGTTTTTCTTATTTGAGTTTTTTATGTCAGAGAGAATCTTCTCCATATTAAAATCGTGCATATTATGGTCACCTTTCGTGTTTTTATGATTAAATGATACAATACAAAAGCAGATTTGTCAAGTAAAAAAAATTAATTTTGTTATTGACTTTATTTATGCCCTATGTTAAAATTGTTTAAAACTGTATATTGCAAAAGGACAAAGCATGAACAATATAATCAATATTTATATTTCCCCTGATGGCTGTGATTCCGCCTCGGGAAGCAATACCGAGCCTCTGAAGACTCCTGCCGCCGCAATAGCAAAGGCAAGAGCATTAAGAAAAGAGATTCAGGCAAAAGAAGTAAATTTGATATTCTCCCCCGGTGAGTACCGCACAGGCTCCCTCAGGCTCGGGAAAGAGGATTCAGGTTCAGCGAACTGCCCGGTGACATTCAAAGCCGCAGGAAAGAACGTCATTTTCAGCGGAAGCGCGCTTCTGCCGTCGGATAAGTTCAGAAAGGTTTCCGGCAAAGCTGCAGAAAGGCTTTCTCCCGAAGCAAGAGAAAACGTTTACGTATTGGACCTTGCAGAACTCAGCATCTCAAAGGACGATATCGGCCCTGTCGGTGCTCTCGGCGCATGGAACACTTCCTGCTACTACGATGGCGGCGTTGACGGCGGCAACTGTGAGGTTTTCTTCAACTCGAAGAGAATGCAGATGGCAAGATACCCGAATTCCGGCTTCAGCACGATCAGGGATGTTACCGATCCGGGTGAATCCGTCGGAAACAGAAACGCAAACGGCGGCACAATAACCGTCGATGATGAGATGTGGAGCAGGATTTCAAAATGGAAGGAGCCTGAAAAAGCATGGCTTTTCGGATACTTCTTTTTCGACTGGTCAGACAGCTCCACGCCCATTGAAAAAATAAACTACGATACAAAGGAAATCAAGCTGAAGTACGTTTTCAACTACGGTCTGCGCAAGGATACGGAATATTATGCTTACAACGTACTTGAAGAGCTTGATGAGCCGGGAGAATACTATCTCGACAGAGACAACCTTCTCCTCTACATATACCCTCTCGGTGATATGAGCGAAGCAAAGGCAGAGCTTTCGCTTCTGAATGACCTTATTCTCGATGCCGAAAACACCGATTACATCACGCTTGACGGAATCACCTTTTCCGGCACGAGAGCCGACGGAATTCATATGAAGGGCAGTCACATAACGCTCAAGAACTGCACGATCAGGAACGTTGCAGGCTGGGCGGCAAAGCTTTTCGGTGAATACAACTCCGTTCTTGCCTGCGAAATTGCATATACGGGAAAGGGCGGCATAGCGCTTTACGGTGGAAATCCCGGAAAGCTCACTTCCGGACACTGCCTTGCCAAGGATAATTATATTCACGATTTCTCGGAAGTATTCAAAACGGCTTGCTTCGGCGTGGAAATCGGCGGATGCGGCAACAGGATTGCTCACAATCTGATTGAAAACTGTCCGCAGACGGCAATATGGTATTCAGGTCCCGACAACGTGATCGAATACAATCACATCAGGCACGCCGTTCAGCAATCAAATGACAGCGGTGCAATATATAACGGAAGAGACTGGGCATCCTACGGCAGTGTGATAAGATACAATATATTCGAGGACACAGGAAACGAGCATTATCATCCTGTTGCGATCTACTGGGATGACACGCTCTCCGGTCAGACTGCCTTCGGCAACATAATCAGCACATCATCCGCAAAGGGCTTCCTTGCAGGCGGCGGAAGAGATAATAAAATCATAAACAACCTTATTCTTGATTGCAACGAATATGCCATTCTCTTCGACAGGAGAGGCATTGATTGGCACGACAGATGGCTTGAACACCGTGAGCCGCAGAGCCTCTGGACACGTTTCTGCGGTCTGAAGGTCAAAAAAGCACCGTGGAGCGAACGTTTTCCGTGGCTGAAGTCTTATCACGCAGACACGTCAAGAACGGATGACATCGACTTCGTCGGAAATCCGTCAAGAGCCGGAATCAGGGATAATGTTATCGTTTATCACGGAAACTCGGATGTTTTCAGAGGGATTGACGGTTGTCTCATAGAGCCTGACGTAATCAGATTCGGAGATGTGGAAAACAATCCCGTATTCTCTTCACGGGAAGAGTGCCTTATCGGAGAAACATTTGAGCTGAACGAAAAAGCAAAAGCACTCGTCCCGGGCTTCGAGAGAATACCGGTTGAAAAAATAGGAAGATTCAAAGATTGACAGAACACAGAAAGGTCAGATACAATATGAAAGAATTGCTTGAAAATTTTAACAATCCTTCATCCGAATTCAGAACGGCGCCGTTCTGGATATGGAACGATGAAATGGACAAGGCTGAAATAGAGCGTCAGCTCAGAGAAATGCACTCCCACGGCTTCGGCGGCGCATTTGCTCACGCAAGGCTCGGGCTTATGACACCTTATCTCGGTGAAGAATGGTTTGATTGCTTCACCCATGCGCTCAGGGTCTGCAAAGAACTGGGGATGAAGCTCTATATCTACGATGAAAACAACTGGCCCTCAGGTGCCGCAGGCGGAATCGTGACCGAAAACAAGCCTGATTGCCGCAACCGTTGGGTTGAGAAAGCCGTGGTCTCCACAAATAGCATAAACTACAAGGGTAATCTCGTAAAGGCGTATGCTTACGATGAAGAAAACGACAAGATATTATCCGAACTTACTGACAAGCCTCAGGACGAATGGAAAAACGTCTCCGGCAAGGCCCTCGTATTCTCTCACGTTGAAGCAAATCACAGCGGTTGGTACGGCGGCTTCATGGAGCCGAACAACTACGACAGGGAATGCGTTGCGGAATTTCTCAAGGTTACTCACGAGGAATACTACAAGAGATATCACGAGGACTTCGGTGATACAATACCTGCGATATTCACGGATGAGCCTTTCCAGGTTGCATATCCCTGGGGCAGAGACCTTAACAAAACGTTCTTTGATATGCACGGCTATAAAATAGAAGATAATCTGCCTGCCCTCTTCGGCAATCCCGAGGGTTTCAGCTATGACAGAACGCCTGAGAAGGTCCGCTATGACTACGTTGAAACAAGACACACTCTTTGGACTGAAAACTACATCAAGCAGATAGCCGACTGGTGCGGCGAGCACAACATCAAGTTCACAGGTCACCTCGTTGAGCACTTCTGGCCGAGAACAGACTCTCCGTCAACAATGTCATGCTACGAATATATGCAGTGGCCCGGTACTGACGGTCTTTGTTGCCACCACCTTGAGGATGTATCATATTCTGGAACATCATTCATGGCAGAAGAACTTCGCTCCGTATCAAATCAGCTCGGAAAGGAAAGAATACTCAATGAGATGTACGGCTGCGGTATGTGGGATGTAACGTTCAATCAGTTCAAGCGTATCGGCGACTGGTGGATGGTAAACGGCACAAACTTTATGTGCCAGCATCTCATGCACTCAACCATTTCAGGCATCCGCAAGAGAGACTGCATCCAGTCTATCGACTGGCGTCAGCCGTGGTGGGATGAATACACAAAGCTGAATGACTACTTTGCAAGAGCTTCGTATCTTCTTTCTCAGGGAAAGATGGAACAGCGGATTCTTATTCTCAATCCTGCTACATCAAGCTACGTTATCCCGTACGTTGATCAGCACGATCATATCAACTCCGCAATAGAAACAGATTACATCAAATATCCTGATATGAACGATTTTCTTGAGATTCTCCGGATGCTCACCAACGAGCAGTGGGACTACGATCTCGGTGATGAATATATAATCGAGCATCAGGCAAAGGTAAACGGAAACAAGTTCTCAATAGGTCTTCAGAACTATGATGTAGTCATCGTTTCAAAAAATATGACTAATTTCAGAACACCTACCGCAAAGCTTCTACTCGAATACATCAAAAACGGCGGCACTGTTCTTGCAACAGGCGATGCAGGCGAATTTATCGACGGCGAAAGAACGTCTCCGCTCACAAACGAGCTCCGTTCGGCATGGAAGACGGTCGCTTCAAGAGATGAGCTTCTCCTGAAAATCGATTCAATGCTTGAAAGAAGACTTGTTCCGGCAGACGGCTGGGTGCAGGGCTTTGAGCATATGCGCCGTGATTACGGTGACGGCAGAGTGGGCTACTTCATAATCAACCACACTCTTGAGCATCAGGATCTCAAGCTCACTCTCCCCGGAACATCCGTCTCAAAATGGGATCTCTTCACGGGTAATGTCGAAAAGCTCGTTTATTCTGTTGAAAACGACAAGGTCACATTTGATCTGCCGCTCGACTGGGAACAGTCTGCTTTCGTCATGACCGGCGACAACACACCAAGTGCCGAAAAAATCAGATATGTTTCCGCAAGAAAGATTCCCGCTTCGCTTGTTTCGGCTGAACGTGACGGATTCAACTATATGCCGTGTCTTTTCTGCGATATCGAGTTTGGCGACAAAAAGCTTGAAAACGTTCCGTATTACGTTGCGCAGAAAAAGCTCTTCCGTGCTCACGGCTTCGGCGAAGATCCTTGGCAGTGCTCGCTCCAACATAAACGTGATTATCTTGACAGGACTTTCCCTGATGACAAGGGCTTCAAAGTTACATATCGCTTCATGGTAAAGCCGGGCACAAGGCCGTCTGTTCTCAACGTCATTATCGAGCGCCCCGAGCTATACAGTACAATCACACTGAACGGCAAAAAGCTTGACCTCGCTTCAGCAAACGTAAGTTTCCTCGACAGACATATGTTTGCATTCCCGATTGCAGATAAAATAATCGACGGAGAGAACATACTCGTGCTTGATTCTGACACATTTGAGCTCAGAAACGAAGTTGAAGATATTTATCTTGAGGGTACGTTCGGCATAACCGAATACTCATCAAAATACGCAATAGGTGAAGAAAGCCGCATTTCATACGGAAACTGGGCAAGAGAAGCAGGTCTTGAATTCTACCCGGGTGCTGTCAGATATAAATTCAACGCAAAGATTGAATATATGCCTGACCTTGCAATCCTCGATCTGAAAAACACAACTGCTTCTGCCGTTTCACTCAAGGTCAACGGCATTGACTGCGGTCTTGTCGGTGCAGACGGTGACAAAGTAAGCGAAATCTCTTCTTGTCTCCATATGGGCGATAACGATATTGAAGTTCGTGTTTCAGGAAGCTTCTGCAATCTCTTCGGGCCCATCAGATATACCGGACCGGAAGGCGACAAAGATATGTTTGAATTCAAAACACTTCCCGAAGAAGGCGGCATTGCTTACGGCAGTGTTGAGCCTCATCCGTACGGCATAATGTCTGAGCCTAAAATACTCATGAAGTACAGAAAGAAATAAATATCTGCACTGCTTTCAGAAGCACCCGTCGTCCGCAAAACAGGATAACAGGTGCTTTTTCTGTTCAAACAAATATTGACACATACTGCCCTGTATGATAAAATATAAGAACAAAACTTGTTTCATTGGGAGATTGATATGACATTAGAAAATAAAAAAGCTGCCTTTCTCGGCGACAGCATTACGGAAGGCTGGGCTGTTCACAACAGAGCCAACAGATACCCTGACAGGCTCTTTTCAGACGAAAAGATGAGTTCCATTCAGAATCTTGGCATAGCCGGCACGTGCATTGCGCGTCAGACCGCTGAAAAAGAAGCTGCTGGTGAAGGTTCTTCTTTCGTGGAAAGATATAAAGATATTGATCCGAATCAGGATTATATTTTTGTTTTCGGAGGAACAAACGATTATGAGAACAGCAGCGTACCTCTCGGCTCGCCCGAAGACATTTCCGCCGATACATTCTGCGGAGCTGTCAACTTTCTTTGCGAAAATCTACGCAAACATTATCCTGACAGTATCATAATATTCCTGACTCCTGTCCACCGTCTCGGAGACAGAGATACCAAAGGCAAAAACGGACATTATCTGTCAGAATTTGTCGATGCCATCAGATGCTCCTGCCGCCGTTGCGGAATTCCCGTGATTGATCTTTGGAGCGAAGTAAGTTTTGACCCGAATAACGAAGAGGATATGAAAAAATACTGCCACGACGGTCTCCATCCCAACGATGAAGGGCACAGGATCATTGCAGACTGTATAAAGAAGAAGCTGAAAGAATTATAATAGGCATTTCATTTCGGGCTTATGGGTGTTTCTCTGAGTTGTCCCTAAAAAGTCATAAAACGAAGCAGCGTTAAAGCATATAAAAAGCACATCTCCTCGGCTATGTCAGCCCCTCAGATGTGCTTTTTTGTGTCAACAGACACGCCATATATTGAAATAATTCTTTTTTTCTTATGATGTGCTTGGAATGCAGTGTATCAACATTTATTTTCTGGTTATTCTCAGCGCATTCAGCACCACCGTAATGCTCGAAAGCGACATTGCAAGCGCACCGTACACAGGTTCAAGCTCCCAGCCGAATATCGGTATCCATACTCCTGCCGCAAGCGGTATGCATAACGCATTGTAAAAGAAAGCCCAGAATAGATTCTCTTTTATTATACGAAGTGTTTTCCTGCCTAACCGGACCGCAAAAGGCACGTTTTTCACGTCGTTGCTCATCAGCACTATATCGGCAGAATCTATAGCTATATCCGTGCCGTTTCCTATTGCCATCCCGACGTTTGCCTCAGTGAGTGCCGGTGCGTCGTTGATTCCGTCGCCGACCATTGAGACCTTACCTTCTTTTTTAAGGCTTTGTATCACGTTTCGCTTGCCCGATGGCAATACTCCTGCAAAAACACGGTCAATGCCGGCTTTCCTTGCCACCGCTTTTGCAGTTTTTTCATTGTCACCCGTAAGCATTACGACACTGACATTCATTTTTTTCAGTTCGGCTATTGCATCAACGCTTTCGGCTCTGAGTTGATCCGATACCGCTATTATTCCGTATATTCTATTTCCTTTTGCAAAAATCAGAGGCGTTTTTCCCTCGTCTGCAAGTTTTTTTGCCGTATTTTTCACTTCTTCGTCGGCCGGCACCACAGACAAAACGTACTTGACGCTTCCACAGACAGCTTTTTCGCCATCTGTCACTGCCTCAATGCCGGAGCCCGTAAGCACTCTGAAATCTTCTGTTTCCTGAACAGGTATTTTGTCTTCATATGCTTTCCTCATTATCGCCCTTGCGAGAGGATGCTCGCTCTTTGCCTCAAGCGTCGCCGCAAGCGAAAGCAGCTCGTCTTTGCCGCAGCCGAATTCTATTATGTCCGATACCTCAGGCTCTCCTCTTGTTACCGTTCCTGTCTTATCAAAAACCACTGTTTTCAGTCTGCCCGTTTCTTCAATAGATGCCGCAGTCTTGAACAAAACTCCGTTTCTTGCTCCTACACCGTTTGCCACCATGATCGCAACAGGTGTGGCAAGCCCGAGCGCACACGGACAGCTTATTACAAGCACCGAGACGGCTCTCTGAAGTGAAAAGCCTATTCCGTATCCGCAAAGCATCCACACTGCAAACGTTACCGCCGCAATCGCCATCACCGCAGGAATAAAAACGCCTGCTGCCTTATCTGCCATCCTTGCAATGGGCGCTTTCGTTGCAGATGCTTCAGACACCGTCCTTATTATCTGCGAAATGATCATGTCCTCGCCGATGCCGGTGGCTTTGCATCTTACATAGCCCGAAAGGTTCACCGTTCCTGCCGATACCGTGTCCCCGCTTGCCTTATCAGCCGGAATGCTCTCTCCCGTCAGCATGGATTCGTCAACGCTTGCCGAGCCCGATATTATCTTTCCGTCAGCAGGGAATCTCTCTCCCGGATAGACCGCAAATTCATCCCCGAGCTTTATTTCCTTTGCGCTGACCTTCCTCTCTTCTCCGTTTATTATCAGCGTTGCCGTATCCGGTGCAAGATCCGAAAGGCTCTTCAGGGCATCGGTTGTGCGCCCTTTTGCCTTTGCCTCGAGCGTTTTCCCGACTGTAATGAGCGTAAGTATCATTGCCGCAGACTCAAAGCAGAACTCCTTTGCAAGCGTCTCATCTCCCGTGCCGCAGAGCTTTGCAAGCATCACCGTACTGTAAACAAAAGCCGTTCCCGAGCCAATCGCAACGAGTGTATTCATATTGAGGCTGCCCTTGAATATCCCCTTGAAGCCGGAAATAAAAAAGTCTCTGTTAATGATAATGATGATAAGGGAAAGCACCAGCTGAATAAATCCGGTCTCCCTTGCGCCGGAAATATATTCAGGCAGAGGGAAGTCCCACATCATATGCCCCATCGAGACATACATAAGCAAAAGCAAAAATGCCGCCGACGTAATCAATCGTCTGAAGAGCTTTTGCGCTGAATTATCCGAAAGGCTCGCCTTTTCATATTTATTCCCGCTCAGTGAACAGCCGTAGCCGGCTTTCTTCACGGCTCTGATTATATCCTTCGCCTGTGCCGTACCCTCTGTCACCATTGAATTTGTGAGGAGGCTCACAGACACACTCTCAATTCCCGGCACTGCCGATACCGCCCTTTCAACTCTTGCACTGCACGCCGCACAGCTCATGCCCGTTACGTTAAATTTCAGCATCCTCTGCTTCTCCTTTCATTACTCTCTTGCGGAAGTTCTTCGGTGTCACACCTTTTATCTTCTTGAACAGTCTTATAAAATAGCTCAGATCGTTGAATCCGCAGGAATATGCCACCTGCGTTACGGGGGCGTCGGAATTCATTAGCTTTCTCGCCGCTCTCTCGACTCTGTAAAGATTAAGGTACTCAAATGGCGTTTTGCCTGTCATTTCCTTGAAGAATGCGCAGAGATACTTCGGTGAAAAGCCCGTTTCCGCCGCGATCTCCTCAAGCGTGATCTGTGAATCGTATGATTTTCGGATAAAAGCAAGCGCCTTTTTCAGCGTGACAACGTTTTTCTCGTTGTGGAAGGAATTTATCTTGATGCTTCTGCTGTAAAGCTTATCCTTGTATATTATTCCGAAAAGCTCATAGAACAAGCCTGTAACAAAAAATGCGCCTGCGCTCTTCTCCTTGCTCACGGCATCAAAAAGCCGCTCTGCGACGGCAGGAATTTCATCCGCATTCTTCCTGTGCACCTCGCTGACATACGCGGCATGGTTCACGAGGTCATCCATGAATGACCTTATCTCCGGATTCGTTGCCGAGAGGTACTGTGCGTTGAAGACTATGCACTCATACGTGCAGTCCTTAGGCACTGCGCCGTGAACCGTTTCGCTGTTCACGAAAATGACGTCTCCTGCCGAGGCTTCATACTCCTTATTGTCAAGAGAAACGAAAAGCTTTCCCGAAATGATCCTTATAAGCTCAAGCTCCGAGTGCCAATGATACGCCATTTCGTACTTGGGATGAGGTTTGTCGATATGGTAAAATTCAACAGGATAATTTTCAGTTCCGTGTTGTCTGAGTTCATTATATGCCATTTGTTGCTCCATCTGAATATTGTCTTATTTTTTTCTATTATAATACAAGTAAATATTGCTTGTCAAGTATATAATTATATTTAAGGTAAAATATTTACTTTACAGACACTTTTTTACAAATGGAGGAAATTATTATGTCAGAAAACAGATATGTAGGCGAATATCCTGTTATCGGCATTCGCCCTGTTATCGACGGCAGACGCGGACCGATGCAGCTTCGTGAAAGCCTCGAGGGTCAGACAATGGCTATGGCCGCTGCCGCAAAAGAGCTCTTCGAAAACAATCTCAGATATTCAAACGGTGATCCCGTAAAGGTAATCATCTCTGACACAACTATCGGTCGTGTACCGGAGTCAGCTGCTTGCCAGGAACAGTTCAGAAAGGCAGGAGTTGACATCACTCTTACTGTAACACCTTGCTGGTGCTACGGTTCAGAGACAATGGACATGGATCCTATGACAATCAAGGGCGTTTGGGGCTTCAACGGCACAGAGCGTCCGGGTGCAGTTTACCTCGCATCAGTTCTCGCAACACACGCTCAGAAGGGTCTTCCGGCTTTCGGCATCTACGGTCATGAGGTTCAGGACAGAGATGACGTTACAAAGATCCCTGAGGACGTTAAGGAAAAGCTTCTCCGCTTCGGTCGTGCCGCAGTTGCCGCTGCCACAATGAGAGGCAAGAGTTATCTCCAGATCGGTTCCGTTACAATGGGTATCGGCGGTTCTATCATGGATCAGGCATTCATGGAAGAATACCTCGGCCTCAGAGTAGAGTCAGTTGACGAAGTTGAAATTCTCCGTCGTATGGAAGAAGGCATCTATGATCACGACGCATACGAGAAGGCTCTCGCATGGACAAAGGAGCACTGCAAGGAAGGCAGAGACGACAACCCCGAATCTGTTCAGTTCCTCGGCAAGGAGAGACGCATCAAGTTCACTCCCGAAGAGAAGGAAAAGCAGTGGGAATTCACTATCAAGATGTACTGCATCATCAAGGACCTCATGAACGGCAACAAGAATCTTCCCGAAGGCTTCATTGAGGAATCAGTTGGCCACAACGCTATCGCAGGCGGCTTCCAGGGTCAGAGACAGTGGACAGACCACTGGCCGAACTGTGACTATCCTGAGGCAGTTCTCAATTCTTCATTCGACTTCACAGGCAAGAAGGAGCCTATCGTTCTCGCAACAGAAAACGACGTTCTGAACGGCCTCGGAATGCTCTTCATGAAGCTGCTCACAGGCAGAGCTCAGATCTTTGCTGACGTTCGTACATTCTGGTCACCTGAAGCTACAAAGAGAGTTACAGGCTATGAATTCGAAGGCAAGGCAAAGGAAAACGGCGGTATCATCCACCTTCTCAACTCAGGCGCAGCTTGTCTTGACGCTTGCGGCGAGTGCACTGATGAAAACGGCAACAACGTTATGAAGCAGTGGTGGGACGTTACAGATGAAGACATCAAGAAGATGACAGACGCAACAGTTTGGTGCGAAGCAGGCTTCGATAACTTCCGTGGCGGCGGCTTCTCAAGCCACTTTGTAACAAGAGCAGAAATGCCTGCTACTATGATCCGTCTTAACCTCGTTAAGGGTCTCGGACCGGTTCTCCAGATCGCTGAAGGCTGGACTGTAAAGCTTCCTGACGAAGTAACAGATACACTCATGGAGCGTACAAACCCGACATGGCCTTGCACATGGTTCACACCTCGCTGTGACGGCAAGGAAGGCAGTCCGTTCTGCACAGCTTATGACCTCATGAACAACTGGGGCGCTAACCACGGTGCTATCTCTTACGGTCATATCGGCGCAGACCTCATCACACTCTGCTCTATCCTCCGTATCCCGGTATGCCTCCACAACGTTCCCGATGCTGACATCCTCAGACCGGCTGCATGGAATGCATTCGGCATGGATAAGGAAGGTCAGGACTACAGAGCTTGCCAGGCTTACGGCCCGATGTATAAGAATATAAGATAATAGGGAGAATTATTATATGTGGGGGAAGGCTTTTCCAAGAAAAGCCTTCCCCCACACCCCCATCAAAAGCGGAACTGTAAAATATTGGTGCAGCCCACGAAAATCGCCTCGGCTATGGTAGCCTCGGAGATTTTCTTTTTTTTTGCACTTTTTCAGTTAAAGCATTGCGAAGCAGGATAAGGGATTCCAAAACCGTAGGTTTTGGCAGGAGTGGGCAGAGCCCACAATCAGCCTCATAAGGAACGGCTCTGCCGTTCCCCATTAACCATAGAATTTGCGTAAAATAAAGTTATCTTCCTGCAAAGCCTACGCAGGAAGATAACGGGATAAAACGCGCTGAAATAAGAAAAAAACGCCGGTAATTGCTGACGCAGGAAGCAATTACCATAGCTTGCCGAGCAAAAATGCGAGGCAAGCATTGGGCAACGCTTCAACGTAAGCGGCGTTTTGCGTAGCAGAATGGGAAAGTCCCACTAAGAACCCCGAAAGCGATACTATGAGACGTAACCCACGAAAATCACCTCGGCTATGGTAGCCTCGGAGATCGTTTTTTTCAGTTCATACATTGCGAAGCAGATTGCAGGTCAAGGGGCGCAAGCTCCTTGCGGGCGTGGGCAGAGCCCACATAACAATCCTCACAAAAACAAAATCCCGCTGTCCAAAAGGAAGGACAACGGGACATTATTATGCTTTGCTTTCTACCCAAAAAGCACAATGTACGGGCAGGAAGCAGTGGGGGGCTTGTTTATTCTTCGGGGGCTTCGGCAGGGACAGGCAATAACTCGCCTGCTCTTGCGGCTCTGCAACCGTCGCATGTCAAGCAATCATCAAAAATCACTTCATTGTTGTAGTAACCTACTCCGAAATAACAATCGCTCGAAAAATCATAGCTGTCATAAAACATTCTGACCATTCCGAGCGTTCTCTGCACTGCCATCTCCAAAGAAGAAGTATTTTCATCATAACATCCGAAATGGGTATAGAATTTGCTTCTGGTTACCGCCGAAGCAGATACCGAACCGATTATCATAGCAGTGCACAGCACTACCGTTGCAATAATAATTGTTATTGTTTTTTTCATGTTTTTTCCCTTTCTTTTTATGTTAATGTAGTCCTAATTTCGCTCATTATTGTATTTTTATAAACCGTAATTGAATCCTGTCTTGGTATCACTGTAGAAATTAAATTTGCTGCACTCTCTTCAATAGGATTATCAGTAAAAGTATGATAATTATCTCCTATTATTCAGTATAAGCGCAATCACAGGTATCAAGTAGAGTATCTTTTTCATAAAAGTACCCCCCGTTGTACTTTTATTATTTCTTCTCTCCATACCAAATCTCCTCATAGAATTTATCCGGATACTTTTCTTTGTCTCTGTTGTACCAATCTGTCGGGAACGAATATGAATCATCTCCGTTTGCACACGCTTCTATGCAGTCATAGATATACTGACGCTCTATATCCCACGAAGCCTCCGATATACTTCTGAGCCTTTCTGCTGCTCTCGGAGCCGTTTCCAATGACGCGAGATCGGAGAGCCAGCCGTCAACACTGTGTATCCAATCCTGCTTTACGTCGGAATATATTTCAAAAACAGTATCGCAAGCGTAGAACCATATGCAGGAGAGTTTTCCATCAACGTATGAATATATGAGGTTGCCGTCATCAAGCACAAGCTCTGCCGTACCGATATAGCAATCGTTCAGATCCTCTGAGAATATTGCCGGATCGTATTCAATCGCTTCGGGTATCTTAGGCGCATAGCCGTATGTTTTTTCAATATTCTCTGCAAACGCTTTATTAGCCTTGTTGAACCAGTCTATAGTCTTGTCGTCATTATCAAGGTCGTATAATTGCCATGCCAGATAGTTGGTCATTACGTGATACTCCGTTCTGTCCTGACATACAAATTTGAAGTCGCTCATATCGTAATCTGTATATATACCGTTTCTGAGCTCACTGATATCGTTGAACTCCTTAGGAGAGATCGCCTGTGGCAAATGCGGAGAATTGCCGAGTTCCTCAAAATAGCCGTAGCCTTCCTTGCCGTAAAAGCAGTATCTGTCTCCTGTTTTTTGGAAATATCTAACTCCCTTTTCGGCATAATCGGTAAATATGTTTACGTCCTTCATATCTCTCGTCTCATACGGTGTCGGCGCAGGATTTGCCGTGGGTGTCGGCTCTGCGGCGATAGCACTGTTTATTATTGACGGCATCGTGAACACTCCCACCATCACCACGATGGCAACGCAAGCCGCCACAAACCCCTTCTGCCACGAAGTCAGCCCGAATGAAAAGCTGCGGTGCTTCTTTTCAGGCGTTTTATACTCTTCCGCTTCATTGATGTACTTTTCATCAATATCTGTTATGGCATTCTGCAATAGTTTTTTCTTGTCCATAATAATTTTCCTTTCTGTTCAGATATTTTTCAAATTTTGTTTTCGTTCTCCTGAGCGCCATCTTGACCTTGCCCTCGGAGAAGCCGTATCTTTTTGCGATTTCGTCTATTTTTTCGCAGTTCCAGTATCGTCTGACAAATATTATCCTCGCATCCTCAGACAGCTCCGCAAGGAATGCGTTCAGAAGCTCGGTAAGCTCGTATTCCGTGAGAATGTCTCCGTCCGGCTTCGTGTCAGGAATAAGCTCCGCAATATCGTCAAGTGAAACGTCAGAAGAAGCATCTTCCTCCTGCTTTCGTGAGCGTTTCATATTGAGAGCCTTATTGCGAGCCACCGCACCGAGATACGCCCTGAGCGATCTGCCCTCCTCAAACGTAGTGTTGTTCCACATTTCAAGATAAACATCATTTTCGCATTCCAAAGCATCTTCCCTGTTGCGGAGAATGTTGTACGCTACGCTTCTGATGTATCCGCCGTAGGCTGACGTTAGCTCTTCAATGGCTTTCTCGTCACGCAGTTCTATCAGACGGATAATCCCGTTGTCATCCATGCATGTCACTCCCTTCTTCTTTTGTACTGCTCCGGAAGTGCGGAGCAAAAAGGCCTTTCACTTATATATACACGTTTTGTCAGCAAAAAGTAACGTTTTTTGAGAAAAGTTTATTATTTTCAAGAAAAAACGGCCGGAGAAGTATTTTCCCCGGTCGCATGATGGTTTTGTTTAAGTTAAGATCAGATCTCTACTCTCCAGCCAAACGGATCCTCGACCTTTGCCCACTGAATGCCCGTGATCTCATCGTAGAGCTTCTGTGTTACCTCGCCGATATTGCCGCCGCCGATAGTCATTATCTCGTCCTTGTAACGGAGCTTGCCGACAGGTGATACGACTGCCGCCGTGCCTGTGCCGAATACTTCTTCGAGCTCGCCGTTTCTTGCCGCTTCAACAAGCTCATCAACGGAGATACGTCTTTCTTCAACGTCATAGCCCCAGTATTTGCATACCTGGATAACTGAATTTCTCGTTACACCCGGAAGAATACTGCCGTTGAGCATAGGAGTGACGATCTTTCCCTTTATCTTGAAGAATATGTTCATTGCGCCGACTTCTTCAATGTACTTTCTTTCAACGCCGTCAAGCCAGAGTACCTGAGAGAAGCCGCCGTCATGTGCCTTCACCTGTGCGATGAGGGATGCAGCGTAGTTGCCGCCCGTCTTTGCGAAGCCCATACCGCCTCTTACTGCTCTTACGTATTCATCCTCGATCCAGATGCCTACCGGAGCAAGACCGCTTGCATAGTATGCGCCTGAAGGTGAAAGAATGATCATGAAAAGATATGTCTTTGACGGAGCAACGCCGAGGAATTCATCTGTTGCGATGATGAACGGACGGATATAGAGTGAAGTGCCTTCATCTGTCGGGATCCAGTCCTCATCCACCTTAACAACCGCCTTGACTGCCTGAACGAAGTCCTCAACAGGGATCTGCGGGATGCAGAGACGGTCATTTGAGTCGTTTGCACGCTTTGCGTTCATATCGGGGCGGAAGATATAAGATTTGCCGTCAACGCCCTTGTATGCCTTCATGCCCTCAAACATTTCCTGACCGTAGTGAAATACCATTGCGGCAGGAGAAAGTGAAATATTTTCAAAAGGAACTATACGAGGATCGTACCAGCCCTTGCCCTCTGTGTAGTTCATAACGAACATATGGTCAGTAAAAACGTGACCGAAGTTCAGTTTTTCGCCCTTTTTCGGCTTAGCCTTGGGGGCTGTTGTCTTTTCTATTCTGATGTTGAGCATTTTTATCTCCTCCGTTATCAATAGTTGTAACCCATGTCGATCGCCTTGAGGTTAACTTCAAGAAGGTCTGCGTGCTTTGCGGAAACGACCTTTTTGAGTGCATCGACCATACCTTCGTATGAAACGACACCCGTTTCCTTAATTATCTTGCCTACGATTATCATATTTGCAAGGGTAGCAATGCCGGCATCCTTTGCCATCTGAGTAGCAGGGATGTAGAAAGCATCAACGTCCGTTCTTACGACCTTTCTCTCAATGAGCGTTGAGTCGATAAAGAGTTTTGCGCCGGGAACTGCCGCATTCTCATACTTGTCGAGTGACGGAAGATTCATTACCATCAGGATATCCGGATATGAAACGATAGGTGAGCCTACCGGTTCATCGCTCACAATAACGCTGCAGTTTGCCGTGCCGCCTCTCATTTCAGGGCCGTAGGAAGGGAGCCAGCTGAGCTGTTTGCCTTCCAGAAGTGCCTTGTATGCAATGAATTTTCCAGCGAACAGAACACCCTGTCCGCCAAAGCCTGCGATAAGGATCTGACTTGTCATATTACTTGTCCTCCTTTTCTTCTGCTGAGCTTCTGTCCTTATAAACTCCGAGCGGATAGTACGGAATCATCTTCTCGTCGATCCATTCAAGAGCTTTCTGCGGAGTCATGCCCCAGTTTGTCGGGCAAGCAGAAATAACCTCAACAAATGAGAAGCCCTTGCCCTCTATCTGATTCTGGAAAGCCTTCTTGATAGCCTTCTTTGCCGCCTTGATGTTCTTCACGTTGTTTACTGCAACACGCTCTATGTACTCAGGACCGTCAAGCGTGGCGAGCATTTCGCAGACTCTTATCGGGAAGCCGACAGTCTTGGTATCTCTGCCGTAAGGAGATGTCTGTGTGACCTGTCCCGGAAGAGATGTAGGAGCCATCTGACCGCCTGTCATGCCGTAAATAGCATTGTTTACGAAAATAATAGTGATGTTTTCATTTCTTGTAGCAGAGTGAACTGTTTCGGCTGTACCTATTGAAGCGAGGTCGCCGTCGCCCTGATATGTGAAAATAATGTTCTCGGGGTTTGCTCTCTTGAGACCTGTTGCAACCGCCGGAGCACGTCCGTGAGCGGCTTCTACCATGTCGCAAGCGAAATAATTGTATGCCATAACTGCACAGCCTACCGGTGCAACGCCTATCGTTCTGCCTTCAATGCCGAGCTCATCGATAGCCTCGGCAACGAGACGGTGAATAATGCCGTGTGTGCATCCGGGGCAGTAATGGAGGGGTGCATCGGTGAGTGCTTTTGGTTTATCGAATACTATCATCAGTCATTACCTCCTGCTGCTTCTTCGAGCTTTGCGAGAACCTCTTCAGGTGTAGGTATCATGCCGCCTGCTCTGTTGCAGAGCTCAACCGGCTTTTTGCAGCGGATAGCGAGCTCTACGTCCTCTATCATCTGACCCATTGAAAGCTCAACGGAGATGAACTTCTTAACCTGATCTGATACATCAAAGAGAGCCTTCTTCGGGAACGGCCAAAGCGTGATAGGTCTGATAAGACCTGCCTTGATGCCCTTTGCTCTTGCCGCAATTACCGCATTCTTTGAAACACGGGCAGCAATACCGAATGCTACTACGCAGAATTCAGCATCATCCATCATGAATGATCCGTATCTTGCTTCGTTCTCTTCTATTTCCTTGTATCTTTCATATCTTGCAAAATTGAGCTGTTCGAGCTCTTCCGGAATGAGAGAAAGTGAGTTGATGATGTTGTGCTTTCTCTGCATCTTTGTGCCTGTGACTGCCCACGGCTTCTCAAACGTCTTGACGTCATCTGCCGAAAGCTCAACAGGCTCCATCATCTGACCCATTGTACCGTCGGCAAGGATCATTGATGTCATTCTGTATTTATCTGCAAGCTCAAAGCCTGTGATTGTGAGGCTTGCCATTTCCTGAACTGATGCAGGAGCAAGAACTATCATGTGGTAGTCTCCGTGGCCGCCGCCTCTTGTAGCCTGGAAGTAGTCAGACTGTGAAGGCTGAATACCGCCGAGGCCCGGGCCGCCTCTCTGTACGTTTACAACGAGTGCCGGAAGATCGCTTCCCGCAAGGTATGAGAGACCTTCGCTCTTGAGTGAAATGCCGGGGCTGGATGAAGATGTCATTACTCTGTATCCTGCACTTGATACGCCGTAAACCATATTGATTGCGGCGATTTCGCTTTCCGCCTGAAGGAAAGTTCCGCCTATTTTCGGCATTCTCTTTGCCATATAAGCGGCGATCTCCGTCTGAGGAGTTATCGGGTAGCCGAAGTAGTGTCTGCAGCCTGCAAGAATAGCAGCTTCTGCAATGGCTTCGTTGCCCTTCATAAGAACTTTATCTGCCATTTTTCTGTTCCTTTCTCTGGTTACTTATTTTTCAACTGTAATTATACAATCAGGGCACATCGTTGCACAGAATGCACATCCTATGCACTTGCTCTGGTCAGTAATTTCTGCCGGAGAATGTCCTTTTTTGTTGATCTTATCCTTTGCAATCACCAGAAGATGCTTAGGACAAGCATCAACGCACAACCCGCAGCCCTTACAAAGGTCTGTCTTGAACGTAAGCTTTGCCATTTTTTATTTCTCCTTTATGTCAAAATATTTTTTCTGCAATTTCAGAGGAAATACATCCTCCGCTATATTCATGAGCTTTTCTGCTACTTTTTCTTCTGCCGTTGTCATAATGACGGGAAGTCCTGAAAGCTCTGAAAGTCGCTGTGCCTTCGGCTGTGTTCTGAGCACGTCCTCAGGTGTTGTGTCCCAACCAATATTTGAGTTATTTGCTATTGCCGTAAACGGTATTCCCGATGCCGCCTCTATCTCACGCATAACATCAAGCGCCTCCTCGGGAGTTGTGGTAAGCGGGCGGTAAAAGTTTGCCACGAATACCATCTCGTAATTGTTTTCCTCAAGTATGAACGGCGTATATCTGCCGAGTGCAAGTGCGCCTCTGTCGTCTCCGCCTATATCCATTACCGCATATCTGTCGAATCTTTCCACAAGGCTGTAAAGCTCCTGCGGAAGTGCAGGCAGGTCAACGTTTGAATTCGCATAAGCCGAGGATATCAGCGGGATTCCCGCCTCCTTCAGCTCCTTTTCGCTGTCCTTTGTGCGGAAATACGGATTTACAATATCCAGGTCGGCAATGGTTACCTGCTTGCCCTCTCTTCTGAGCTTAAATGCCCAGTTTACCGCTATATTTGTCTTGCCGCTGCCGTAATGCCCGGCAAAGAGTGTTATTCTTTTTGTCATTTTCAGTACCTTAAGCTCTCTTATCAAAGCTTGCTTCTGATTATCTTTCCGCTGGTGGTCTTTGGCAGTTCATCCTTGAAAACAACTATTCTCGGATACTTATACGGAGCAGTCTTTGACTTGACGTAATCCTGAATTTCTTTCTTGAGCTCGTCCGTTGGAACCGTTCCCTTTGTAAGAACGATGCTTGCCTTGACTACCTGACCTCTCACCTCGTCCGGTGCCGCAGATACGCCGCACTCAAGGACATACGGAAGCTCCATGATAACATTTTCAATCTCAAAGGGTCCGATTCTGTATCCCGATGACTTGATTACGTCATCAATTCTGCCGACATACCAGTAGAAGCCGTCTTCATCCTTATATGCCGTATCGCCTGTATGATACATACCGTCGTGCCATGCTTCCTTTGTCTTCTCTTCGTCAAGATAATATCCCGTAAAGAGTCCGCAGGGTACGCCCTTATCTGTTCTGACGATAATCTCGCCTGTCTCACCGACTGCAACAGGATTGCCTTCCGGATCTACGATATCAACATCGTATATCGGCACGGGCTTGCCCATTGAGCCGATCTTATGTGAAGCACCTGCAAGGTTACCTATCATAAGTGTGCTCTCTGACTGACCGAAGCCCTCCATTACCTGAAGTCCCGTAAGCTTTTCGAGCTGTTTGAATACCTCCGGGTTCAGTGCCTCGCCTGCGATTGTGGCGTGTTCAACTGATGAGAGATCGTATTTTGTAAGGTCCTCTTTTATGAGCATTCTGTACATCGTAGGCGGTGCGCAGAATGTTGTGATATGATTTTCCGCAAAAAGAGGAAGTATATCTGCCGCATTGAAGCGGTCGAAGTCATAAACGAACGTTGCACCCTCTGCAAGCCACTGTCCGTAAAGCTTTCCCCACATTGCCTTTGCCCAGCCTGTATCTGAAATCGTAAGATGGAGGCCGTTCGGATCAACGCAATGCCAGTATTTAGCCGTAATAAAGTGACCGAGTGCGTATTTATAATTGTGTGCGGCGATTTTCGGGTATCCCGTTGTGCCGGATGTGAAGAACATGAGCATAAGATCCGTACCCTTTGGAGACTTCTCATTTCTCTCGAATTTTCCGCTGAAGAGGTCGTACTCTTCGTCGAAATTATGCCAGCCTTCTCTTTCTCCGTTCACTATTATCTTTGTCGTTACCGACGGACACTTCTCTGCCGCAAGCTCGACCTGATGTGCCGTATCGCCGTCTGCAGTACAAAGGATCGCCTTGACGCCTGCCGCATTGAAGCGGTACTCAAAGTCATGCTCCTGAAGCTGATTCGTTGCAGGAATAGCTATTGCTCCGAGTTTATTGAGTCCGAGCATTGCAAACCAGAACTGATAATGTCTCTTGAGAACGAGCATTACTCTGTCGCCCTTCTTTATTCCGAGTGACTTGAAGTAGTTTGCACACTGTGCCGATGCACGCTTGATGTCCTTGAAAGTAAAAATTCTCTTTGTCTTGTTCTTGTCGAGATGAACCATTGCAACCTTATCGGGCTTTTTTATGCCGAGCTCATCTACAACATCAAATGCAAAGTTGAATTCATTCTCATTTTTGAATGTTACCTTTACGGGAGTTCCGTTTTCATTTTCTTCAACGTCGACCCACTTATCGTAAACGTGCCATTCCTGTGTATTTTCCGTCTTTCTCGGAGTACCCTTGAGGATAAGATCCTGCGGATCAAGCTCGGGAACGGGTTCACCTGACGGATTGAGAACGATTGCATAAAACAGACAATCCGTTCCCTCAACCGCTATCATGCCGTGAGGCGTAGAGCTGTCATAATAGATTGAGTCGCCCTCGTGAAGTATTTCCTTGTGCGAGCCGACCTGCACCTTGAGTGCACCGCTGATAACTATATCAAGTTCCTGTCCGTCATGAGTGGTAAGTTCTATGTCCTGACGCTGCTTTTCCTCGCTGTAAGCCGCAGTAACGTAAAGAGGATCTGCAATCCTGTTCTTGAATGCGGCGGCAAGGTTCTGATATATCATGCCGTGAGCCTGGCTTATCTGCTGTCCCTCGCCTCTTCTTGTGAGAGTATATGATATAAGTTTAGGGCTCTGACCTTCAATAATATCCGTAACGTCGACGTTGAATGCAAGTGCACAGCGATAAATGAATGCAAACGGGAGATCCTGTCTGCCCTCTTCCGAAGCAATGTATTCTTCTGTCGTTACATCGGTTTTCTTTGCCATTTCTTCAGGAGTGAGATTTTCAATTTCTCTGAGTTCCTTAATTCTGGCAGCCATTTCTCTGATCTTAAAATCTAGTCCGGTCAACTGTTCCATACTTTTCCTCTTTCCGGAGCAAAACAAAAAGCCCGCCCCAAAGATATATTTTCTTTGAGACGAGCTATAAAATCCATTTATACCCCGCGGTACCACTCAAATTGCGACACTGTCGCCACTTCAGACTCTGTCAAGCCCTATGCTTTTACGCAGCCATACGGGAAGGTTCTACTTGCAGATGATGCTTTCTTCCTTCCGGCTCAGAAGCTACCGACCTCTTGCGCGTATCCCGCGGCTCACACCATTATGCCGCTTCTCTGAATGATACGTAAAGCAGAAGATCCTCTTCATCAACGCCTTTATTTGTGGTTATTATAACATATCTTTTTTGTTATGTCAATAGCAAATTTTAGTTAATAATCAGCCTTTTCGGATAAATATTCATGTTATCAGAGCTTGTTTCTCTGTATCTTGCCCGATATTGTCTTCGGAAGCTCTGTTCTGAACTCAATTATTCTCGGATACTTGTAAGGAGCTGTATGTTTCTTGACGTAATCCTGGATTTCCTTCTTGAGCTCTTCGGTGCCTTCTGTACCCTTCACTAGCACTATGCACGCCTTGACTACCTGGCCTCTTATCTCATCAGGTGCCGCACATACGCCACACTCAAGCACATAAGGAAGCTCCATAATGACGTTCTCGATCTCGAACGGTCCGATTCTGTAGCCTGAGGACTTGATCACGTCGTCTATTCTGCTGACATACCAGAAGTAGCCGTCCTCATCCTTCCATGCGATATCACCTGTATGGTAGAGGCCGTCATGCCATGCATCCCTTGTCTTCTCCTCATCCTTGTAGTAGCCGTTGAAGAGTCCGCATGGAGCTCCGTTCTCGGTATGAATTACTATCTCGCCGTTTTCACCTATGCCGACAGGGTTGCCGTCCGTATCAACTATATCGATATCATAGAGTGGAACCGGCTTGCCCATTGAACCCGGCTTGGGAGATGTGCCGCGAAGCGTTGCAACGGTAAGAGTTGTTTCCGTCTGACCGAAGCCCTCGTGGATCTGAAGTCCCGTTGCCTCTTCAAATCTGTTGAATACCTCGGGGTTAAGTGCTTCGCCTGCTGTAGTTGCGTGCTTTATGGATGAAAGATCGTATCTTGAAAGATCATCCTTTATGAGCATTCTGTACATCGTAGGCGGTGCGCAGAATGTCGTAATATTATACTTGGCAAACATGGGAAGTATATCTGATGCATGGAATCTGTCGAAATCGTAAACAAATACCGCACCCTCACACATCCACTGTCCGTAGAGCTTGCCCCAGAGAGCTTTGCCCCAGCCTGTATCCGATATTGTCAGATGGAGGCCGTTTCTTTCAACGCAATGCCAATATTTTGCCGTTATATAGTGTCCGAGAGCATACTTGTAGCTGTGAGCCGCGATCTTCGGATATCCAGTTGTGCCGGAAGTAAAGAACATTATCATGTTGTCGCTTCCGCAAGCCGCATCCTCCGGTCTTTGGAATTTGCTTGAGAAGAGAGTGTACTCATCATCAAACGTCTTCCAGCCATCTCTCTTGCCGCCTACAACGATCTTAGTCTCAAGCGTAGGAGAGTTCTTTGCTGCCTTATCCACTTCGTCAGCAGTTGAGCCCGTTGCCGTGCAGACGATCGCCTTGACGCCTGCAGCATTGAAGCGGTATTCGAAATCGTGCTCAAGAAGCTGATTTGTTGCAGGGATCGCTATAGCGCCTATTTTGTGCAGAGCAAGTATAGAGAACCAGAACTGATAATGTCTTCTGAGGACGAGCATTACTCTGTCGCCCTTCTTTATTCCGAGTGACTTGAAGTAGTTTGCCGTCTGCGAGGATGCCTTCTTGAGATCCTTGAATGTAAATCTTCTCTCTGACTTATCATCAGCAATGTGGATCATTGCAAGCTTATCCGGATACTTGTCTGCAATGGCATCAACAGTATCATAAGCAAAGTTATATTTGTTTTCATTTTTGAATTTGATTTCCTTGAGAAGTCCTGTCTCATCCTCCTTGCAGGAGATAAAGTTCTTGATGAGGAGATCCTCTGACTTTCCTGCGGAAACGATGCTCTGGTGTATTTCCTTCTCGTTTGTATTTTCCTCTCCCGGAAGAACCACTGCGCAGAACACACAGTCCTTGCCCTCAACTGCTATCATGCCGTGAGGCGTGGAGCTGTCATAATAAATCGTGTCGCCCTCGTGAAGAACCACTGTATGCTGACCGACCTGCACCTTGAGGCTGCCGCTCATGACAAGGTCAAATTCCTGACCCTTATGAGTTGTGGTATGAATGGGAAGGCTCTGCTGTTCTTCGGAATATTCATAGCGTACCCAGTAAGGCTCTGCTATCTTGTTTCTGAAAAGAGGAGCAAGATTGCTGATTTCAATGCCGTCCTCTCTGGCAGTAAGCTGGCCCTGGCCCTTTCTCGTTACCGTGAACGAAGAAAGCTTTGCGCTGTGTCCTTCAAGAAGGTCTGCCATATCGATGTTGAAAGCGATCGAGCACTTGTGAATGAACGTAAACGGCATATCTGCTTCGGCAGACTCATACTTGATGTAGTTTTCAACGGAGACTTCTGTTTTTTCTGCCATTTCATCAACAGAAAAGCCGAGAATTTCTCTCATGTCCTTGATTCTTGCAGCTATCTCCCGAAGCTGCGACATTGCGTTGTCCTTTTCCATAATTTCACATACCTCTTTTTCCGGAACAGGTCCCGAAAATAAGCAAAGGCCCGTCCCAAAGTTTATTTCCTTTGAGACGAGCCATAATTTCTACTATGTACCCGCGGTACCACTCAAATTGCAATAGTTATCATACTATTACCTCTTTTAAGGCTTTGCACTTACGCAGCATACTCGGGGAATGTCTACTTGCAGATTGTTTTCGGATTCCCGGCTCGGAAGGGATTGGAACTTGAGCTGACTTGCTACCGGATTCACACCATCACCGGCTCTCTGAAAGAAGCTTTGCCCGTCCGTCTTCGTCACAGCCTTTATTGATAATTACAGTATATATAATAACACGTTTTATTATATTTGTCAACTGGTTTTTAAAAATTTCCGAATATTTTTTCGGCATTTTTAAAAAATATACAGTCTTGTTCCCACTTTTCAAGCCCGAGCGAGTAAAAACGTCTGACTTCTTCTTCCGGATCCCACATCGGGAAGTCCGTGCCGAAGAGAACTCTCTCCGCGCCGAAAAGCCTTATGCATCCGAGAGCCTCCTCATTCGTCATTCCGTAGAACGAGGAAGAGCAGTCCACAGTAAGGTTTTCATATCCGCAAAGCTTCTCTGCCGCCTGCTTCCATATGCTCCAGCCTCCGAAATGAGCCGCTATTATCTTCAATCCGGGATATTTCTTTATCATCGGAATGAGTCTGTTCGGGTTTGAATAATCATAGCGGTAATCGCCGCAGTGGAAGAGTATGGGAAGTCTGCCCTCGCAGACACTGTATATCTTCTGCATACGCTCATCGTCTATCCTCATGGAGAGGAAATCCGGATGAAGCTTTACGCCCTTGAGCCCAAGCTCTGAAAGGTGACAAACGTCGCCCTCAATATCCTCGCTGTCCGGGTGAAGAGTACCGAGTCCCTTCATCATACCACCTGAGGCATTGACATTTGCTGCTATGAATTCATTTATCGACTTCACCTGATGCGGCGTCGTCGCAACTGAAAAAATAAGACAGTTCGTTACGCCGGCCCTGCTCATTCTTGTCTTCAGATCCTGAAGGGTTCCGCCGCCGTTCATCTTTATGTTATAAAAATTGCCTATATTGTCGACCGCTTTGGCAGCTATCCTGTCCGGATATATGTGGCAGTGACAATCGATTATCTTATTCATTGCTTTTCTTATGCAGTCACTATCGAATCTGCCTTCTGAAGGCCGAGCTTCTTTACTGCATCCTCTCTCATTTTGTATTTGAGTATCTTGCCGGCAACGTTCATCGGGAATTCTTCCACGAAGTCAATATACCTCGGAACTTTATGCTTTGCCATGTGGTCTGCGATATACTTCTTCATTTCATCCTCAGTCATCGTCTCGCCGTCCTTGAGTATGATGACCGCCATTATCTCCTCACCGTACTGTTCATCCGGCACGCCGATTACCTGAACGTCCTTTACCTTCGGGTGAGTATAAATGAATTCCTCGATTTCCTTCGGATAAATGTTCTCGCCGCCTCTGATGATCATGTCCTTGAGTCGGCCTGTTATTCTGAAGTTGCCCTCCGGTGTGCGGCATGCAAGGTCTCCCGTATGGAGCCAGCCGTCTGCATCTATTGCCGATGAAGTTGCGGCAGGCATCTTGTAGTAGCCCTTCATGATGTTGTAGCCTCTTGCCACAAACTCACCCGTAACGTTATCGGGAAGCTCTGCGCCTGTTTCGGGATCGACTATCCTGCATTCAATTTCGGGAAGCGGTCTGCCGACTGTTCCTACCCTGACCTCAAGCGGATCGTCCGTTGAGCTCATTGTACATCCCGGAGAAGCCTCTGTCTGACCATAAACTATGGTGATCTCTTTCATGTTCATCTTGTTGACAACGTCCTGCATGACAGATATCGGGCATGGTGAGCCTGCCATGATGCCTGTTCTCATGTATGAGAAATCAGTCTTATCAAAATCAGGATGCTCCAGGAGCGCAATGAACATTGTCGGTACTCCGTGGAAAGCCGTGATATGCTCATTATTTATGCAGGCAAGCGCCGGCTTGGGTGAAAAATACGGCAATGGGAGAAGCGTTCCGCCGTGAGTCATTGTTGCAGTCATGGCAAGCACCATGCCGAAGCAATGGAACATAGGCACCTGGATCATCATTCTGTCCGCAGTGGAGAGATCCATTCTGTCGCCTATGCACTTACCGTTATTCACGATGTTGTAGTGCGTGAGCATAACGCCCTTCGGGAAGCCTGTTGTGCCTGATGTGTACTGCATATTGCAAACGTCGTTCACATCAACCGCCGCAGCCATTCTCCACACCTCTTCCACAGGCACCTTTTCGCCCTTAAGGAGAGCATTTTCCCATGTGAGACAACCCTTCTGCGTGTAGCCTATCGTTACAACGTTTCTCAGGAAAGGAAGTCTCTTTGCGTGAAGCAGCTCGCCGGGCTTTGTGTTTTCAAGCTCAGGACAAAGCTCTGCTATTATTTCATCATACATTGAGTCTTTTCTGCCTCTCTCCATGATAAGAGTGTGAGTATCAGACTGGCGAAGCAGGTATTCGGCTTCATGTATCTTATATGCCGTGTTCACCGTTACGAGAACCGCGCCGATTTTTGTTGTTGCCCAGAAAGCAATGTACCACTGCGGCAGATTCGAAGCCCATACTGCTACGTGGCTTCCTGCCTTTACGCCCATTGCTATGAGCGCCCTTGCAAAGTTATCAACGTCATCCCTGAATTCGGAATAAGTTCTCGTGTAATCAAGAGTAGTATATTTGAATGCATACTGATCTGGGAATTCATCTGCAACACGATCAAGTACCTGTGAGAATGTAAGGTTGATAAGTTCATCCTTTTTCCAAATGTACTGTCCCTTACCATCGTGGTTGTAATAAAGAGTTTTCTTATGTCCTCTTGTATCCTCAAAGCGATGCATATAGTTTACAAAGTATGGGAAAATAACTTCATAATCCTGAAGATCTTCCATCCACTTCTTGTTCCATTCAAGAGAAATGTATCCATCGTAATCAACAGATGCAAGTGATCTAATAACATCATCTATTGGCATATTACCTTCGCCAATAAGGTTATATGTATCGGCATTATCTGAATCCTTCATATGAATATGCTTAACATATGCACCAAGATTTGTAATAGTTACTGCTGGTGTCTCTCCACAGTCTCTATAAGGGTGATGAACGTCCCAAAGAGCTGCAAGATTGTCACATGCATAGCTGTCCATAAGCTCTCTTAACTTGGCTGTATCAGCATATACACCGTTTGTTGTGATAAGGATACAAACTTTTTTATCTTCAGCGTAAGGAATGAGAACATCTAATACTTCTCTAACCTTAGCTTCATCATCCTTAGCTGCATAGCATGAAACGTAAGGAACTGACATATTTTTTGCAATATCAATTATGCCCTTTATTACCTCGACGCATTCTATATTAGATGTAATATCGATTGATGTATCAAAACAAGGTATCTCAAGCTTAGCATCTCTAAGCTGTCTTACTGTTGCCTGTGTATTATATTTGTGGAATGCATTTCCTTTATCTGTAAGCTCAGGACATGACTGAATATCATATATTTCGATACCACCAAAGCCCATTTCAGTAGCGACATCTTTTATTTCTTCAAAGGAAAGCTCTTTCCATCCACGTGTAGAAAAAGAAATTTTCATAATTGTGCTCCTCATTACTCCTCATAAACAATCTTGTTAAGTGCGTTTACATATGCTCTAATACTTGATCCGATGATATCAACACTGATACCTCTTCCTGAGTAGAGCTTACCTTCTGAACGAAGCTTAACAATTGTTTCACCTACTGCTTCTGCGCCTTCTGTTACAGCTTTAATCTGGAAATCATCAAGCTCGTAGTGGCTTCCTGTAATGTTTTCAATTGCAAGAAAAGCTGCATCTACAGGACCATCACCGATTGCTACGCTTTCTGATACTTCATCAT
>JAZQMY010000028.1:0-21437 GCA_045627045.1 Clostridia bacterium
CTGATCAAAAAATAATATAAAGGAAGTAAAGAACATGACAACAATTATTGACGTAATCGGCAGAGAAGTTTTGGATTCACGTGGCAATCCTACTGTTGAAGTTGAAGTATATCTTGAAGGCGGCGCAATGGGCAGAGCATCTGTTCCGTCAGGCGCTTCTACAGGTGCATTCGAAGCAGTTGAGCTTCGTGATGCTGACGATCCTCGTTACCTCGGCAAGGGCGTTGCAACAGCAGTTGACAACGTAAACAACATCATTGCTGAAGAGATCATCGGTATGGACGCACTTGATCAGGTTGGCATTGATAAGCTCCTCCTTGAGCTCGATGGCACAGACAACAAGGGCAAGCTCGGCGCTAACGCTATCCTCGGCGTATCTCTCGCAGTAGCAAAGGCAGCAGCTGAACAGCTCGGAGTTTCTCTCTATCAGTACATCGGCGGCGTAAATGCTAAGACTCTTCCTGTTCCGATGATGAACATCCTCAACGGCGGCAAGCACGCAGACAACTCAGTTTCCATCCAGGAATTCATGATCATGCCTGTTGGTGCAAAGTCTTGGAGTGAAGCTCTCAGATGGTGCGCTGAAGTTTACCACAACCTCAAGAAGGTTCTTAAGGGCAAGGGCTACAACACAGCTATCGGTGATGAGGGTGGTTTCGCACCTGACCTCAAGTCAGATGAAGAAGCTCTTCAGGTTATCGTAGAAGCTATCGAAAAGGCTGGCTACAAGCCTTACCAGGATTTCATGCTCGCTATCGACGGCGCTTGCACAGAAATGTATGACGAAGCTGCTAAGATCGGTGAAGAAGGCAAGTACCTCTTCTGGAAGACAGGCAAGCTCTACACAAAGGAAGAGTTTGTTGATTTCTGGGCTAACCTCGTAGAGAAGTATCCTATCATCTCTCTTGAAGACGGCGTTGCTGAAGAAGACTGGGAAGCTTGGAAGCTCCTCACAGAAAGACTTGGCAAGAAGATTCAGCTCGTTGGTGATGACCTCTTCGTTACAAACACAAAGAGACTCAAGAAGGGTATCGAGCTCGGCGTTGCTAACTCTATCCTCATCAAGGTTAACCAGATCGGTACTCTCACAGAGACACTTGATGCTATCCAGATGGCTAACAGAGCAGGCTACACAGCAGTTGTTTCACACCGTTCAGGTGAGACAGAAGATACAACTATCGCTGATCTCGTAGTTGCTATGAACGCCGGTCAGATCAAGACAGGTGCTCCTTGCAGAACAGACCGTGTTGCTAAGTACAACCAGCTCCTCAGAATCGAAGAAGAGCTCGGCGATATCGCAATCTATCCCGGAATGGACGCTTGGTTCAACCTCAAGAAATAATTTGATATAAAAATAGCACTATATATTGATAATGTTAGGCTAATTTGCTCTAAAAAATCAATATATAGTGCATTTATTTTCTTGACAACAAATTGACAACAAATAATCACAACGAAAAGTTCTTCAGAATATTATCTATTTTTTCTGCGTCCTCAGGAAGCATATGAGAGTAAGTATTAAGAGTCTCTCGTATATCTTTATGGCCTAGTCTCCGAGATACTGCAACAATTGATACGCCTTGAGAGATCAGCATAGATGCGTGGGAGTGCCTTATGTCGTGGATTCTGATCTGCGGTGTGCCTGATACCTTCAAAGCTCGTGTAAATTCATAATTGAGTGACGTATCACAGAAGGGAACTTTCCCGTCGTTCTGCCGGCTGAATACAAAGCCTTTATTTATACCTTTAGTGGCTTGTTTAATTTTCTCCATAAAATATGGCGGTATGGATATCCAGCGCACTGAGGTAGGATTTTTCGGCGTAGTAAGCTTGTAGCCGCCATTTTTCACTCTTCTAGTAAGACTTTGTCTGATATGTATTCTGTTCCCGGCATAGTCAACGTCTTCGACCTGAAGTGCAATTGCCTCTGCCTTTCGACATCCTGAAAGAAAAAGAAAGTCAAAGTATAATTTATATTGAGGCTGGATAAATTCCCTTACATGCTTGTACTGTTCTTCAGTGATTATGTGCATCTCTTCTTTTTCTTTTTCTGGGAAGCGAGGCATTGCGACTGCGTCGATCAGATCGTCGGGTGAACCATAGAATTTATGAGCAAATCTAATTATTGTGTTGAATTTTTTTCGAATCTCGATTGCATAGGCAGATTGGTATTTTCGCATTATTTCAGTCTGCCACTGAAGCAGATCAGCAGGGGTGATTTCTGCTATTATTTTATCTCCGAACTTCTCTTTTATCATTCTGAGTTTTGATGCATTTACAACTATTGAGCTCTCTTTTACACGCATTTCCTGTTGCAGAGAATAAGCATCTATCGCTTTCGAAACTGTAACTGTATTTGCTTCAGATTTATCTACCACTTGCGGAACATAATTTTTCATATAGTCAACGTATGCTTTCTCAGCTTCTCGCTTTGTCTTATAGCCTCTGAGAGTCTTTTGTTTCAAACGTCCGTCTTCGATTGCACGGAAACTTGCTCTCCAGCGAACACCGTTAACGGTTTCATATTTTGAATAACTTGCCATATCTGACCTCCTTTCTTGACAAAAGTCGTAAATAGCTTATAATAAATAGTGTCAGGTTATTGTTGTGTAAACTGACCTCCAGAGTATTTACGGTCCGGCTTTTCGCTCCCCGCTTAGAGCCGTTCCGTAAGTATCAAAGCATGTAACGGTATCAGAGCAAGAGCGTGCAAAGTTTATCTCTTGATTTTGAATAGTGATGTTTTTACCTTTCGTGATATTTTTACCGTTTACCGTTGCAGGCTCTTTGATGCTCCCGGCAGCTCTCCGGGAGAAAACGAAAGTTGGGCGGCTGCTCCTATCTGCCGCATATACTTATCGCCGGTCCTTCAACCGGCAAGCCCCGCCGTTAGTCTATTGCGGCGGGATTTTTATTATCTATTTTTTGATTTTTTATACTCATCAATTACTCTTTGGATGTTCATAGCTTCAACTTCCGAAAATGGTTCCTCACTCACAATAAGTTTTCCCTGGACACTATGTATAAGAACGTATCCATTTGTTTATAATTATCTTCCAGTTTCACCTCAAAACTTACGTATAACAGACATTACCTTACCTACGACACGAATCCTGGTTACCTTTTCGTCTTCGAAGCGACGTGAAGCGTACCTTGAGTTTTCCGACTGCAGCTCGATCGACCGGGAATCGTAAACAACCTTCTTGACTACGGCCTCGTCCTCATCGATAAGAACGACTGCAATATCACCGCTGTCAACCGATTCCTGACGTCGTACTATGATCCTGTCTCCGGAATTGATCACCGGGCACATAGAATCGCCTGAAACAATTACTGCCATATAGTCTTTGACATCTGATGCGCATTCAATATACACAGGCTCATACGCAACAATGTTGTTGTCCGGGTATGCACCAAAGCCTGCCGAAACAGATTCGTAAACAGGGATCATATATATGTGATCCGTGCGGATATCAATTACATTGCTCTCTTCTTTCTCACCGTCGAGTATTTCAATCGGCTTACATTTTAATACTTCTGCAAGTAGTTTAACTCTGCTTGCTTTCATATTATCAATTCTTCCGCTCTCCCACATAGATATAGTACTTTCTGCAACACCTACAGCTTTAGCTATATCTTTCATAGTAAGACCTAAGTCTAATCTCCTTTTTTTAATAAATTTTCCAGTGTCATTCATCTTTACACCTCCCTTTTCTTTTATTATAATTCAAATATTCAAAAAAGTCAAGTTTAATTAAAAAAAGTTCAGCAAACTGAAAAAATACTATTGACAAAACTTTAGTACAGTGATATAATCACTTTAGAATACTGAAGAAAGTGAGTTGAGATAATTGTTATCCGAGAATGGTTCTGCATTAAAATCACTTATTATTAAAAATAATAAGACACTCAAGGCTACAGCCTTTGAATTAGGGCTTACTTATGAAGGCTTTTATGCAAAAATCAAAGGCAAGAGTGATTTTACAGTTGCCGAAATAAACATTCTTAGAAGGATGTTTGGTTCAGACGAAATCATGGATATTTTTTTTAAGTTATAACTTCAGTTTACTGAACTATGGAGGTCAGACAGATGAGAAAAATTAAGATAGCCGCCTTCATCGGTGGGAACACAAACCCTTTTTACGATCCGAGCAAAGCCGACAACGGCGGAGGCTACTACCAGCCGCACTATAAAGGTTTTTTTAGCGACGGCGGAGAGTTCGAGATATGGGACACAAGCTGCGGCGATTTCGGCAAGAGATATACGATTAAAGTAACAGGCGAGGATCATGCAGGCTATGTATTTGTTTGCGACGAGATAGACGGAGAGCGCAGAAACACTTTCCGAAACAGGGGATTTATTTACGCAAGACTTATCAATAAAAAATTCGGGTACAACATCCCGACGGAAAGGGAACAGTAGAATGGAACGAGCGCAGAAGCCTGAATGCTCAGGCCTGACAGACGAGCAGCACATAAACCTCACAGGTTCGCTGGAATACTTTATGTCGCTTGCAGACGATAAAGAGGACCTCGAAACGATTTTCACGGAGTGCAAGGAGCACATATACTCAATCGAAACACTCTCATTCATTACGCCACTTGAGCGCCGCACATATATAGCGTGGCTCTGCGACCTGAGGCTGGAAAGGAAGAAAGAACTGAATGGACGCAAAAGAAATGAACTTTGAGCTGAACGGCCTCGATGCCGACGAGATGAAGGAAATTGAGGAGCTGAAGGCATCCGAGTACGTGAAGCTCGGCCGTAAGGCGGAACGGATCCGGTGGATACAGAAACAGAAACTTTATCAGCTCAGAGCCCTGGATAAGAAAGGGAGAGAGCTTAAAGAGGCAGGCATCACGTCAGAGAAGCTTGACGAGATAGCCAAAATACTTAAGGAGGAGTTAAATGAGTAAATTCTGGGAAAACGTGATTGAGATCGCAGCAGGCATTCTGTTGATGATCTGTGTAGTAGCTACCATTGAGGCATTACTCTGATGGTCAACTTTATTACAAACAAGGTCAGCAGAAACGGCCTTACAGTTGATTTCTGCGGCGGGAAGCTTAAGGATAAAGACGGGACCGTTTATGAATGGTTCAAGGAAAAGGGAAATTACTTTGTCAGAACGAGGATAGGAGACGCTACTCCGGACTGGCAGAAAACAGATCTCGCCGGATATGTTGAATACATATACGCAGCGATGGATGAATACAAGGGAGAAAATCATGAACACAACAGAGGGAATGCTGATAAGGCAGAAGGAGAACACTGAAGACGTATTTGAGATCATATCGGCTTCGTTCCAGTATGAATTCGTGCTTGTCCGGGAAGTGGATAAGCCGATATGCAGAATGTATATTATAGCAAAGTCAGATATCGAAAAGAACTGGGAGGCGGCATCATGAAGAGATACAGATACAAGGGCGACAGCAAATACTTGGAGAAGAACGGAATATTCGAAGCGATCGGGTCCGAAGGCCTGACATTGATCAGAGATGAAAAGGGCGATTGCTTTATATCGGCAACTTTTTTGTCAAACGAAGATATAGAATTTTTTGTAACTGATGAAGCACTCAAAAAGTTTTTTGAAGAAGTAAAAGAATAAATACGGAGGTAAAAGTATGAAAGCAATAATCTGTGAGCCGGAGAAGCCGGCAAGAGTGGAAGATGTAGGCGAGAGCCTCAAGGATCTTCAGAAAATAGTAGGCGGGTATATTGAGACGTTCCCGGCATCACCGGACGGAAGAGGTCCGGTCGTGGGAGTATGCGATGAAGAAGGAAAATTCAAGGATTATAAGGCATCAAGAGTTATACGAAACTCTGACGGCAGAATAATAGACGTTATTATGGGAACGTTCTTCATTGTCAGGATCGAAGGCGAAGAATTTGTATCATTGCGTGACGAAGACATTGAAAAGTTCATGAAGATATACGGAAAAGCCGAATATATTGATGTGGATTTTGAAGAAGACAATGATTATTCATTCGGAGGAAGCGAGGACTGAAGAATGAAATACGGATATTGCAGAGGCTGCAGAAAGCCAATAGTTTTTATTAAGACAATTCGTGGCAAGGATATGCCGTGCGAGCCGGATCCCGTTATGTACAGACAGAGTGAAAGCGGAAAAGCAAAAATCTTGACTGAAAAGGGATTTACAATAAATGCAGAAATCGTATCGGATCCGAAGAAGGCAGACGGAAGAGGATATATTCCACACTGGGCGCATTGTTCAGAAGCAGAAAATTTCAGAAAGTGAGGCGGGAGCATGACTGATAAAATGAAGAGTGAAGTCTATGACATAAAGCAGCTTGCGGATATATTCCGCTGCTCGGTCTCAAAGGCCTATGAGATAAAGAAGTGCATCAAAGCTGTAAGTGATATTACCCATAATACGAGAATGGTGCACCAGATAGATATAGAAAACTATTTCGCAGTAAACAGGAGGAATCCTTATGACGATCATCAAAGAGAAAAGGAGCGGCAGGATTTTCTGTGTCGTGAGTGAGGCTAAGAGCTGCGAGGAATATTTTGTGCTGATCAGAGGAGAGGACGGAGAAGAACGGCTTCTTTTATTACCTGATATTCTTCGTGCTTATGAGCCTTACGAAGGAGGTTTCAATGAATTTACAGGACAAGAAGGAGCTTCTGATGGAGCTCCGAAAAAAATACGAAAGTGCAAAAGAGGCTCAGGCTTCTTACATAAAAGGTGGAGGCTTTAATCCGAAGATGATAATAAAGTTATCAAAAGAGAAAGTCAAAGCTCAGTATGTACTCGATGCAGTGACAGAGAAAATCAGAAAAGAGGGGAATGATATCTGATGCTTGCAGAATACTTTGCTCTGCTTGCCATGCAGATCGTCGCCCTTGTTTTCGGAATACGAGGAATCATAAATATGCGGAGGGAAAAGAAATGACAAAAGTAAAACCGATCATATTCAATACCGAGATGGTTGAAGCCATTCTGGACGGAAGAAAAAGCCAGACGAGACGGCTTATAGAACCGGATACAGCGGATCACATTATTTCTGTTAACGGAAAGAAAATCGTGACAGAGATAGGAGAAGTGCCGATAGAAGCTCTTGCACCGGTGCTGCCCGGATACGTGCTCTGGGTGCGGGAAACATACACAGACTATTACGGTAAGTTCATATATAAAGCGGATGTAACCATACCGGACAGGATCCGCTGGAGGCCGTCAATTCACATGCCGAAAGAGGCTGCAAGATTATTCCTGAAAGTGCGAAGCATCAGAGCTGAGAGACTTCAGGACATAGGCGGATGCGATCTGGTAATGGAAGGACTTTCACCCGGTAATCTCTGCGACTTCGGAGAAGAGTTTGAAAAAGGCGAGTTTGCTGATCTATGGGATGGCACATTGTCAAAGAACAAAATAAAGAAATACGGCTGGGATGCTAATCCCTGGGTGTGGGTAATCACATTTGAGAGGACAGAATATGCTGGTAAATTGTAAAATTTGCGGCAAGCCCTTCGACAAAAGATCGAAGTCCGAGTGCTGCTCGCCTAAGTGCCGTGCAGAGCACAAAAGGCAGTATGATCTGGTCCATAAGAAAAACAGACCGGTCAAACCGAGAAAGGACTATATAAACACGATAATCGATGCAGCTGACGAATACAACCGTACTCATGGGACGTCGCTCAGCTACGGTAAATATCTGGAAATGTTATATGCTAATTCACACAGAATGGAGAGAAAATCATGACAAGAGAGCAGAAAGCAAAAGAACGTGCGAAGCTCATTGAAGAACAAAGGAAGAAAGACAGAGAGATTCTTGAAGAACATTCAAGAAGACTTGAAGCGCTCAGAGCTCAACAAAAAGAAGCAGAAGCTACTACAATCGCCTTAAAAGAAAACTGAGGCGGGACATACAGGGAGGTCAACACATGAATAAGGTTTGGTTATTCGGGCGTCCGACAAAGGATCCTGAATTAAGATACACGCCATCAAATATAGCTTCATGCACGTTTACTCTGGCGGTCCAGCGTGAATATAAAAATGCAGATGGCAAATACGATTGTGATTTTATTCCGATCGTAATATGGCGTCAGGCAGCAGAATATGCCGCAAAATATCTGAAGAAGGGAAAGCGTGTTTCTCTCTCCGGGAGGATACAGACGAGAAATTACAAAACGCAGGACGGCTCTACACGGTACGTTACAGAGGTGATTGCCGAAACCGTAAAATGTATCGACTATGAAGCAGAAACTGCTGAGGCGGCTTATGAGGCTCCTGCAGGCTTTGCTGAGGTCGATGATAATGACATACCAATCTGAGGTGATATATGAGCGAGAACAAACGGTTTTACTGGCTGAAGCTTCACGAGGATTTTTTTCATAGCAAACGTATCAAAAAGCTTCGCTCAATTGCAGGAGGAGATACTTATCTTATCATATATCTTAAAATGCAGCTGCTTGCTATCAATTCGGAAGGAGTCCTCTTCTATGACGGCATAGAGTCGGACTTTGCAACTGAGATCGCACTTGATCTGGATGAGGAAGTGGACGACGTTCGGGTAACGCTTGACTATCTGATCCGGACGGGACTTTGTACAACAGAGGACGGGACAAGCTATCGATTCCCGTATGTGCTATATAATACAGGATCTGAAACTGCAAGTACTCTCAGATCCAGAGAGAGCAGGGAAAGAAGTAAACTGTTGCAATGCAACAATCTTGCAACGCTTACGCAACGTCTTTGCAACAACGTGCAACAATCGTGCAACGGAGAGATAGATATAGATACAGATACAGATATAGATACAGATATAGATACAGAACGAGAGGGGAGAGAGGCGGCCACTCACCTGTATGGGAGTTATGGCAATGTTCTTCTGTCTGAGGCGGAGGTTGATAGACTCCATAAACAGTATCCTCGTGATTATCTTGAGAAAATCGAGAGGCTCAGTAGTTACATAGCTTCTTCCGGAAAAAGATATCAGAGCTGTTACGAGACAATAATTCGTTGGGCATCAATGGACAGCAGAAGAAATGAGGCGGGAAGTGGGAAGTGATCGAGAGCAGAAATATATTGTTTGCCCGTTCTATTGCCGATCAGAGGGGAACAAGGTTGTTTGCGAAGGAACTTCAGAAGATAACAGGATACATCTGACATTCAACAATCTTTCACCTCGAAATCATCATATGCACGAGTACTGTATGACGTTCAATTACTCGAACTGTCCGATAGCCAGGGCATTGGGAGGCAAATATGATAACAAGAAAAAATAAATGCGCAAACGAAAAGGTCCTGCTGGACGGGATCTTCTTCGCTTCCAAGAAAGAAGCAAGAAGATACGCAGAGCTCAGGCTGCTGGAAAGAGGACACGTCATCTCTGATCTGCGATGGCAGGTCCATTTTGAGATTATACCGAAGCAGATGGATCCGACGAATAAGAAGGTCCTTGAGCGCAAGTGCGAGTACATAGCGGATTTTGTGTATAAGGACAAGGACGGAAATTTTGTCGTTGAGGACGCAAAGGGCGTAAAAACAGGAGCAACATACGAGCTTTTTGTGGTTAAGAGAAAGCTTATGCTTCAGATGTACGGTATCAGGGTGAAGGAAGTATGAAGTAATTGAGAAGGAGTGATTTGATGGAGGACAGAAAAGAAATACTGAAACGAGATTTTTCAGAAGAGTTCGTACACAAAATGCAGAACGCAATAGAAATGAGCCACTATAAATACGGTTATGCATCGAAAACGTATCCGGAGCTTGCTCAGGCCCGCAAATGCATAGCAGAAAGACTTGAGCTTTACGAGCAGACACATAATACCGAAAATCTTGTTGACGTGGCTAACTTTGCGATGCTTGAATATATGTATCCGTCATTTTCAGATGCGAAATACATCCCGACAGACAGTTCGGCCTCTCCCGGACTTGCAGGAGGAATTTCGTATAAGGAGCTTATGGACGATTAGGAGAAAAAAGTAGTGG
This sequence comes from Clostridia bacterium, assembly GCA_045627045.1. GTDB lineage: Bacteria > Bacillota > Clostridia > HGM11327 > HGM11327 > SIG351. Next base: position 9,956 of record JAZQMY010000028.1, read on the forward strand.
GGTAATTTATTATTATGCATCTGAGGCGGGAGAATAAGTATACCGGGCGAAAGCCCGGTTATTTTTTGCTGAGGCTGAGATATATAACATCTGCATTGAGGCGGATTACATAAATGACAAAAATTGCAAAAAATAAGCCTTGACAAATACACTTCGCTATGTTATAATAGTGCCACTAAAAAATAGTTGCAGGAGGGAGAATGAGTCAAACAGAAAAGGCTATTGAAAGATTGAAGTCTTGCCCTAAAGATTACACGTTTGAAGAAGCTAGTGCATTGTTATCAAGAATGGGCTTTGAAGAACAGAACAAGGGAAAGACTTCTGGTTCACGAGTGCGATTTTATAGAGCAAAAGATGGAAAGAAAATTGATTTGCATAAACCTCATCCGCAATCAATTATGAAATCATATGTTGTAAAGGAATTGATAAAATTTTTAGAGGATATTGGAGAATTATAATGGAAAACACATTACAGTATAAAGGGTATTTTACCAACATTGCTTTTTCTGTGGAAGACAAAGTTCTTCACGGAAAAATTGAAGGCATTGATGATCTGGTAACATTTGAGAGTGATAGTATTTTGGATATAGAAGAAGAGTTTCATAACGCTGTTGATGATTATTTGGATTTTTGCAAAGAAGTCGGGAAAGAGCCGACGAAAGCATATAAGGGATCATTTAATGTTAGAATAGACCCACAACTTCATAAAAAAATTGCATTAGAGGCAGCTAAGAAAGGAATTTCTTTGAATCAAGCCGTTGAAAAAGCAATTGAACAATATCTTTATGATGGAGATGGCTACTCGAGAGTTGCTTCAAGTGAAAGAAAAATATCAGATATTATGAAAGAAGATTGGGTTTCCGGTGATGCATGGCAATACAATCAGGCTAATGCAAATTATAAATATGCTTCAATCTCAAGTTATGGCAATTAAAAAGGAGAATGACAATGATTGATTTTCAAACAATATTTGAAGAAAATTATCAACTTTATCTTAAGAATGTAGATTATAAAGTATTAACTATTGGTCCGGTAAAAGAGAAAATAGATATTAAGTTAAAGGACGATATACAGTTTTCACGTGATAATAATAAGCTGAATTTTGAGGTCAAAAGAACAATAAATTTTACACCTGCTCCATTGTATACATTAACTGTGGCGTTTGGAGTACAACTTACTATTAAAGATATAGCCGCAAATTTAGAATGTATTGATTGGAATGATGAGTCCAGAGAAAACGTAATATTTCAAAATCTGATACAAGGCTTGATGTCCAGAATTTCGGTCTTAATTTCAGAAATTACATTGTCGTATGGCCAAAATCCAGTTGTTACTCCGCCAAATTTTATTTACGAGTGACATTAAATTATGAAATAGAAAATAACACAAAATAATTAAACCTAAGCTTCGTACTCAGATTGAAACCACTAAGTACGAAGCTTTTTTTGATAAAAATACCGGGCGAAAGCCCGGCTTTATTTATTTTTAGTCGGTTGGGTATCGTTTACGAATATATACGTGATATTATGAACGCAGAAAGAGGAGGTGCTCTTGTGGCTGACTGGAAAAAGATCAAAGCCGAGTACGTCCGTGGCGGAACCAGCTACCGTAAGCTCGCCGCCAAACATGGTGTTTCGCCCAGCACGTTGAGCAAGATTGCTACAAGAGAGAAATGGGCAGAGTTGCGGAAACAAACAGGTGCCAAGTTTGATACGAAATTGACAGATTCTGTTGCAAGGCAAGAGGCGAAACGTGCGGACGGAATCAATCGTGTAGCTGACAAGCTACTCAGGAAAATAGAAGATTTTATTGATAACGGAGACGCCGATGGGCTCATAGTAACAAGAGGGTTCAGGGATCTTACCGGAGCACTCAAGGACCTGAAGGAAGTCAGAGGCACAAAGTCTCAGCTGGAGATCAGAGAGCAGCTTGCGAGGATCACAAAGCTTGAAAAGGATATGCAAGAGGCAGATAAAGAAAACAAAGTGGTTGTTGTGTTTGACAATGATCTGAAAGGTGAAGCGGATGAACAGAACAATAACCATTGATTACAAGCCGACTCAAAAGCAGACTATGTTTCACAAATCGGCAGCTGATGAGGTCTTATACGGCGGAGCTGCAGGCGGCGGAAAGAGCAAGGCTTGCGTAATGGAAGCACTGTATCTGTGTATGACGCATCCGAATACCCATGCTTATCTGTTCAGAAGAAGCTATCCGGAGCTCAGAGATACGCTTATAGCAGAAGCGAGCAGGTCAATACCGACAGAGCTCGGCAAGTATAACGGCACTAACTATGATTACAAGCTCATAAACGGAAGCGTTATGCATTTCCGTTATTGCAACGGGATGAGCGACGTTACCAGATATCAGGGTGTTGAAATACACTGGCTCTTCATCGACGAGCTGACACATTTTGAAAAGGATGTTTACGATTATCTGAAAACGAGACTTCGTGCGCCGACAAGGCTGCATATTAAGCCGCTTGTCAGATGTACTTCGAATCCCGGCGGAATCGGTCATGCATGGGTCAAGGCTATGTTTATTGACGGTAAGGAACCTTACAAGATTTACGAGAACATAGTCAAGAGTACGGTTCTCGGAATCGAGCAGACGAAAACGGTTCAGTACATTCCTGCGCTCGCTACAGATAATCCGCATATTTCTTCGGATTACATTCTGGAACTTGAGCAAAAACCGGAGAGGCTCCGGAAAGCGTTGCTTCTCGGGCAATGGGATGCTTTTGAGGGACAGTACTTTTCAGAGTTTGTGGATGATCCACAGCATTATGCTGACGGTAAATATACGCACGTGATTGATCCGTTTGAGATACCTCCGGACTGGAACATTTACAGATCTTTCGACTGGGGACACTCGAAGCCGTTCTCGGTAGGATGGTGGGCGGTTGATCCAGACGGAGTGATATACAGGATCCTTGAGTACTATGGCTGCACAAGGACGCCGAACGAAGGCGTAAAACTTACGCCGTACCAGGTATTTGAAGAGGTTCACAAGTTTGAGACTACACACAAGTGGCTGAAAGGAAAACACATTACAGGCGTTGCAGATCCGGCTATATTCAATTCTGAGACCGGAGAAAGCATTGCTGATGTTGCTTCAAAGTTCTTTGTGTATTTTAATCCGGGCGATCATACGAGGATCCCGGGTTGGCTTCAGATGAGGTACAGGATGAGCTTCAACGAGTTCGGCAAACCAATGATGTATATCTTTTCAAATTGCAAGGCGTTTATCAGAACGATACCCACGCTGATATACGACATACGGAAAGTAGAAGATCTTGATACCGCCGGCGAGGATCACGTCGCCGATGAAACGAGATATATGTGCATGACGAGGCCTATTGCTCCGAAGCTTCTTAAACAGAAGGATGATTATGAGAACAGTCCGATGTATATGTATCTAAACATACCGAAAGACGACATCAAGCCTTATCAGGAAATGCCGAAGACGGTTATTATTCAATAGGAGAATTTATGAGACAGAAAACTGAATTTGATCCGGACAGCTTTGAAAGAGCTGACAAGGTCCGTGAAGAAGAAGAAGCACTCAGATCTGCGGGAGTTGATCCGGAGAATATGGACGGTCAAATGGCGGTAAAGCCTCAGAAGCCTGAGATGAGATTTCAGGAAACAATCAATGCCGACAGATTGAACGGAGCAAGGCTTATACTCCGTAAGTATATGGAGGCAAAGCAGGATCTCAATCAGAAGATCAAGGATAACAACGAATGGTACAGGCTCAGACACTGGAACATACTCAGAAGCAAAAGCACAAAAACAGATTCAGACGGTACACCGAGGCCTCCGCAGGAAGTGGAGCCTGCTTCTGCATGGCTGTTCAACGTGCTCAATTCAAAGCACGCTGACGCTATGGATGCATTCCCGGAGGCAGTTATTCTTCCGAGAGAGGAAGGAGATACTTCTGAAGCAACAATGCTGACAAGCATTATTCCGGTCCTTCTGGATCAGATAGGCTTTGAAGAAGTATATAGCAAAGTCCAGTGGGAAAAGTGCAAGTGCGGTACAGGGTGTTATTCAGTCACATGGGACAGCTCAGCTTGTAATAATTACGGCGGAGAAATATCAATCAAAAAAGCAGATTTCCTCAATCTTTACTATGAAGCCGGTATTGAAGATATCCAGGACAGCCCGAACGTGTTTCTTCTGAGCATGGTAGATAACGAGAAGCTTCAGCAGGAGTACCCGCAAACAAGGGACAGGCTCGGAACGCAGGCTTCTGACGTTGAAAAGTACTATCATGATGATAACTCTGAAAGCGCAGAAAAGTCAACGGTTATTGACTGGTATTACAAAAAGTATCAGAACGGGAAGATAGTTCTCCATTACTGCAAGTTCGTTGACGACATAGTGCTGTTTGCGACGGAAAATGATACTCAGCCGAAAATTGACGAAATGGGAAATATTATTTCCCGACCCATGGCGGAAACAGGTCTGTACGATCACGGAAAATATCCGTTTATCACCGATGTGCTTTATCCGATTGAAAACTGCGTAGGCGGGTTCGGACTTGTCGATATCGGGAAGGAATGTCAGGAATATATCGACAGGCTTGGCGCTGCTATCATGAAGAATGCTCTTGTGAATGCTAAGCCGAGAGTGTTTGTTTCAAAGTCTGCAGGGATCAATATGAAGCAGTATGCTGATACTAACAATGACATTATCGAGGCAGAGGGATCTCTCAATGATGCAATCAAGAACGTTCCTTCAACGTCTTTTGACGGTATGTTTGTCACTGTGCTTCGGGATAAAATCGAGGAGCTTAAGGAGACAACCGGCAACAGAGATGTTTCAAACGGCGGTTCAACAGGCGGAGTAACGTCTGCTTCCGGCGTAGCAGCATTGCAGGAGTATAGCGCCAAAGGTTCAAGAGACAGCAACAAAGGCTCATACAGGGCTTTCAGAAATGTTGTGGTGCTGGTGATTGAACTGATAAGACAATTCTATGATACGACACACTATTTCAGAATCCTCGGTGATAACGGAGTAGTTAAATATGCGCCGTACACTAACGCAGGGCTCAGACCTCAGCCTCAGGGCCCGGAGCTTAACGGAGAGCCGAACGAGATGGGTGTCAAGGTAGGTTACAGAGCACCACTTTTTGATGTCAGCGTAAAAACTTCAAAAAGCTCTCCATACAGCAAGACTGCTCAGAACGACCTTGCGCTTCAATTCTTCAATCAGGGCTTTTTCAATCCTCAGCTGACAGATCAGACGCTTATGTGCCTGAACATGATGCAGTTTGACGGAAAAGAAGAGCTGCTACAGAAGATCTCCCAGAATGGAACAATTCAGCAGAGACTTCTCGAAACTCAGGCGGCGCTTCTGCAGGTAACGTCTGAACTTGATAAAATCAATAAAACCAATAATGCTGATGCTCTTGCACAACAGATACTGAGCGAAAACGGTGGCGCAGTGCCGGCTTCTGGAGGAAAATCTGAAGTATCGCTCGAGGATGCAGAGCCTGCAGTTACAAGAAAAGCAAGAGAACGTGCAGCGGAGGCAACGGAACCGAGATGATAGAGATCAGAGCTGAGCGTAATGCAGAAACGAGAGAGATAAGGCTCCGGGCAAAAGGACACTCAGGATATGCCGATAAAGGCACTGATATCGTATGTTCTGCAGCCTCAATACTGATTTATACGTATGCACAGATCATAACAGCGATGCTTCATCACGGAGATCTGGATCAGTGCGTAAGACTTTCTATCGAAGACGGTGAAGCTGATATCTACGTTGTTACGGCAGATGATATCACTTTCACAGATGCGGCACACAGTTTGTTTGTAGTCTGTACCGGGTTGCAGTTGCTTGCGGTCAATTATCCGAAAAACATAGCTTATTCGGAAAATATAATATCATGAATACTGATCCGACGGGATCGTATATAGATTCGTCCACTTACGGAGAGAAAGGAAGGTTGTTTCCCTTATGAAACACAAAGAAAAAAACAAATTTCTGAAGATCAATCTTCAGCTTTTCGCAGATGCGGAAGGCTATTCAGACACAGGAGAAGACTTCGGAGATGCGACGGGCGATTTTGAGGTGGAAGCCGCACCTCAGCTTCAGGGCGGTAAAAGGTCTGCCAGAGAAGACCTGAGCAAGGTCATATACGGAAGGCAGGAAGTGCAGGACGCCGATGCACAGGCAGAAGAACAGGTTACTCCTGAAATGCTTCAGAATGAGTTCGATGAACTCGTGAAAGGTAAATATAAGGAGCAATTCGGCAAAAGAGTTGACGGAATCGTCAAGAAGAGAGTGGCAAGCACAAAGGATACGGTAGATAAGTTCAACAAGCTTGAAAGAGTGAGGCAGACGTTATCCAAGTATTACAACGTTGATATCAACGATATTGATGCGCTTGACAAAGCAATCGAAAACGATGACAGATACTTTGAAGCGGAAGCAGTTGACAAGGGTCTGACTATTCAGCAGATCAGGGAAGACAGGAAGCGCACATCTGCTTATAACAAGGTTCAGAGCGAGAATGCTGAACTGAAAAGGCAGATAGACGAGATCAATCAGAAGGCACAGGCTGAGAAGTGGTATAACGAGATAGTTGCTCAGGGTGAGAAGCTCAAAGCCAAATATCCGAATTTCGATTTGAGAGCCGAGCTTGATAATAACGATTTCAAGCAGATGATACTTAATCAGGTGCCTGTTGAGAAAGCTTATATCGCTTGCCATGCAGATGATCTTATTCCTCATGCAATGGAAATAACTGCTTCGGAGGTCGAACGAAAGGTTGCAAACAGAATGCGCTCAAATGCATCAAGACCGGTAGAGAGCGCAACAAGGGGCGGCGCTTCACCTGTTCAGAAAACGGATGTGTCTAAATTCTCCGACGCTGATATCGATGAGATATATAAGCGGGCGGAAAGAGGAGAACAGATCATACTCTGATCCTCATAAAAAGAAAGGACAAATATGTTTACAGAAATCAATTTCAATTCACTCGGAAAAATAGATCTTCAGGCTTTTTCTTATGATCCCCAGGCTCAGCCTGTGAATAACACAAGCTCTGTTGATCTTTCAGCCGGAATGACGAAGTATTATGACAGACTTCTCATCAAGACAGCAACGCCTGCGCTTGTGCACAACAGATTTGCGCAGAAGAGAAACATTCCTGCAAAGTCAGGCGACACGATCAATTTCAGAAGATACTACCCGTTCCCGAAGGCGCTCACACCTCTTACTGAAGGCGTAACACCTGATCCGGACAAGCTTGTTGAATCATCCATTGAATGCAAGGTATATCAGTATGGCGCCTTCACGCCGGTTACGGATGTGCTCGATATGGTCCATGTAGATAAGAACCTCCAGGAAGCTATGACGCTTCTCGGTGATCAGGCCGGCAGAACAATGGATACGATCACCAGAAACGAGCTGCAGAGCGCACTTTCGATCTACTATGCGCCTAAGGTTTCCGGCGGCAGCGTAACGCCTGTATCACACAGATACGACCTTGACGGTACAGCAAAGATCACTGTCGATGTAGTTAGACATGTTTCTACTATGCTCAAAGCAAGAAATGCTCCGAAGATCGATGGCAAGTACTATGCGTCTTACATTCATCCGTTTGCGGTCGGAGATCTCATGAAGGATCCTCAGTGGAGATATCCTCATGAGTATCAGGATACAACAAACATTTACGACGGCGAACTCGGAATGCTTTTCGGAATCAGATTTTTCGAAAGCTCAGAGTGTAAGATCTATTGCGGAAGTGATCTTGCTTCCAACAACAGAACACTTCTTGTCAACAACGCAAGCGGTTACAGCGGTGCTATTACATCAATTACGTTTGATGGCGGCACTGTTGCAGCGCATGCGCTCAAGGACAGATATATACTTTTGAACGGCGTGCAGGCAAAGGTAACTGACAACACGACCACAACTATCACGGTTGCTTCGACAAATTTCGGTACGGTCACAGACAATATGGTGATCTATCCTGGTGGAGGCGGCAAGGAAGGTCTTGCAGTACTCAGTACTATTTTCCTTGCGGCAAACGCATATGGCACTACATCAATTGATGGCGGTGGCCTCCAGTCAATTGTTAAGCAGGTAGGCTCGGCAGGAGCTGCTGACCCGCTCAATCAGAGAGGTACTGCAGGCTGGAAGGCTATGCATGCGGCAAAGATACTTGTAGATGAATACATTATCAGAGTGGAAAGCTGCTCTGACGAGTTCTCTTCAAGCATTACAAGCGAGAACTGACACAAAAACGGCGGGGATAGGCCTGAATAACACAGGTCTATCCCTTGGAAATAAGGAGAAAAACAATGGCAATCGAAAAAGAAAATACAGAAATCAACGACAGAAAAGTTACGATTATGATCCCGATAACAGCCCCGGACCAGCCTGACGTAGGTGTTTACCTCAATGACAAATATTATGTAATCAAGCGTGGTGAGCCGGTTGAAGTGCCTCTTGCGCTTGCAGAAATCATACTCGGATCTGAAGAAATGAAGATGAAAAATATGAAATACATGCAGAAGGCAATGCTCCGCAATGAGAATAAGTAAAGCAATTGATATAGTGGACACGCTCAAGCCTAATAAGTTCGATCAGAAAACGAAAATCAGATGGCTCAGCGAGATCGACGGCCATATATATAACGATATCATATCGACACATTACGGTGATAAGCCGGAGAACTTTTCCGGCTATGATGATACTCAGGATGCAGCCAGGGAACTGCTTGCAGTATTCCCTTATGATCAGTTATATCCGATGTACCTGATCGCACAGATAGATCTGATGCAGGGGGACACAGATCAGTATCAAAATAGCTATGCGGAATTCAATAATGCGTATGAAGAATACGCAAAATGGTACCACAGAACGTTCAGACCGCTTCAGACACAGTTCAGAGTGTTGTAGAAAGGAGAGAGGAGTGTATCAACTACCAGTAATCAATAATATTCCGAGCTATATCGAATCAACGGATATATTCGGCGGATACAATCATAACAGCAGGATAAACGAAAACGAATTTTATAACATGAAGAATCTGAGTTCGGACTATTATCCTGTTCTGTCGCAAAGACCAAGACGAGGTATATATGCATCTCCTCAAGCTCCGCAGGGCATGATATCAAAGGATGCGCTCTGTTGTGTTGACGGAGCGCATTTTATAATAAACGGATATGAAGTGCAGGGCCTTTCACTTTCGACATTTGAGTCTGACAATCCGAAGACGCTTGTCTCCATGGGCGCATACGTGCTTATATTCCCGGACAAAAAGTATATCAACACGAAGAACTTAAGCGAATACGGCAACATTGAGGCGAGCAAAACTACTTCAGGAACGGTTACATTCAATCTTTGCAAAGCAGACGGAACAGGATATGATAATGTTGTTGCACAATCGGCAGAGCCGTCAGACCATTCGGTGTCCTGGATAGACACGTCAGAAGCGACATATGTGTTGAAACAGTGGAGCACATCGCAGGAAGCCTGGATCTCTGTACTGACAACGTATGTCAAAATATCGTGTACTGGAATTGGTTCTGGTTTTGAAACAGGCGATGGCGTTAATATATCAGGGATAACGATTCAGAGCCTGCAGAATCTGAATGCATCATCGGTGATCACAGCAAGAAGTGACAATTATATAGTTGTTACCGGACTCCTTGACTGTGTTTCGACTACTCAACAGGAAGCAATCACGATTGAACGCAGAATGCCTGCATTTGATTTTATCATGGAATGCGAGAACAGACTCTGGGCGTGTCGTTATGGTGAAGCGAATGACGGAAGCATAGTCAATGAAATATATGCGTCAAAATTAGGTGATTTTAAAAACTGGAATTGCTTCCAGGGCATAAGCACTGACAGTTACGCTGTATCGCTTGGATCTGATGGGCAGTTTACAGGAGCTGCAGCGCATAAGGGATATCCGATATTTTTCAAGGAGAATTGCATGCATAAAGTATACGGCAATTATCCATCGAACTATCAGGTACAGACAACTGTATGCAGAGGCGTTCAGAAGGGCTCTGACAAGTCTCTCGCAACGGTAAATGAAATACTCTTTTATAAATCAGAACGGGCTGTAGTAGCTTATGACGGCTCATTGCCGACAGAAATTTCATACAGCCTCGGAGATACTGTTTACAAAAACGCAGTAGCCGGTGCTCTTGGAAATAAGTATTACATATCGATGCAGGACCAAACAGGCACATATACACTATTTGTTTATGACAGTTCAATGCAGATCTGGCATAAGGAAGATAATCTTCAGGCTGACTCATTTTGCTTTTGCCGTGGCGATCTTTATTTTATTGATCATAAAGACAAGAAAATAAAAACAGTTCTTGGAACCGGATCCGAGAAAGAGAAAAAAATAGAATGGTTTGCAGAAACCGGAATAATCGGAATGACAATGCCGAACAAAAAACATCTAAGCAGAATTGACATAAGGCTTTTAGCTGAGATAGGTTCAAGAATAAGAATAACAGTGGAATACGACAGCTCCGGTTGTTGGGAACACCTGGCGACGATTACTAGCAAAAGCCTGAATAGTTTTGTAATTCCGGTTCTGCCGAACAGATGTGATCACTTCAGAATAAGGATTGAGGGGTCTGGAGAGATAAAGATATTCAGCTTATGCAAAATATACAGACGAAGGAGTGAGTTCTGATGAACGTTCCTCAGCCAAATATATCAGGATCAGACGTAAAGCAGAGCATCCAGAATATAACATCATATCTTTTCCAGCTTTCGTCTGAACTAAACTATGCGTTAAATGATATTGACAATCAAATCAGCCAGGTCAAACCTCCGGCTACGGTAAAAGGGCTAAATCCTAAAGCCGCAGATAGTAATGAAGCAATAAAAAAGTTTAATGAAATAAAAAGTTTGATTATTAAATCTGCTGATATAGTCGAGTCATACTACCAAAAAATGAATCTGCGGTTTTCAGGATATTACCTTGCACAGAGCGATTTCGGAACATACGCACAAGCAACAGACAATCAGATCGAGGTTAACTCTAATGGTATTCAATCCTTACTGACGGATATTCAACAGTTGAATACGGAATTAAATGACATTGGAGAATTCTATACAGAGGCGTACGGAGTAATAAAGGCAGGCAAGGTTGACGAAGATGGTCAGGGAATGCCTGTTTACGGTGTTGAAATAGGTCAGAGAAATATAGTCGGCGGTGTAGAGACTTTTAACAAGTACGCACGATTCACGGCTGACAGACTTTCGTTCTATGATCCCGGAGGCTCGGAAGTAGCATATTTCAGCGACAGCAAACTTTACATAAGTGATGCAGAGGTCACTTCGTCTTTGAAAATGGGCGGGTACAGATGGATAGTCAAGGGCAATGGCGGCTTCAGTTTAGTCTGGGAGGGCAAATAAATGATAGTATTGACACCTAACAATGTTGAGATAGGCTCGACAATGATGATACTCTCTGTATTATCCGATGCACT
>JAZQMY010000029.1:0-56595 GCA_045627045.1 Clostridia bacterium
AATCAGCGGGAAACACTCAAAATTCCAATGGACAAACTCCGCGACCGCCTGCCGCAGAATCTATCCGTGCAACAGCAGGAAGATTATGTTTTGAAAGCAGTCGATTACTACAAGAGATATTTACAGCGTCAGCGTGATCGAGATTCGAGATAAAGGAGGAAAAGATTATGAACGAGAAAGAAAAATATTTGTTTGAAGAGCGTCTGCCCGATACCGATGAAAATAGAAAAAGTACCTTTTCTATGAAGATCGGCGGTACGGTTTATGATGTTACAACTCATCTGAAAACCGAAGGCAAGCGTACCGTGCTGAATCAGTTCAAAGCGTTATTGCTGACAAATCAGTATCTGTAATCAGCACATTTGAAAAATCACACGAAGCGCAGTAAGGTATTATTACCCTTGCTGCGCTCTTGGTTGTCAGAAAGGAGATTGTGAAATGACAACAGCAACTAAACTACAAGAGCAGAATGAAAAGATAACGGCTTTGTATTGCCGTCTTTCGGTAGATGACATTAAAGAGGATGCCGAAGAAAATGAGTCGAACTCCGTAAAAAATCAGAAAATTATCTTGGAGGACTACTGTAAAAAAGCGGGTATAACGAACTATCAGTTTTTCGTAGACGACGGTATTTCGGGCACTACTTTTAACCGTCCGGACTTTAAGCGGATGGAGGAAATGGTAGAAGCCGGGCTTATCGGCAGGATCGTAGTCAAAGACCTCTCACGTTTTGGTCGTGAGCAGGTCGAAATGGGACGACTGACGCAGGTGGTATATCCGACGCTCGGCGTAACCTTCGTTTCTTTGCAGGAAAACGTAAACAGCAAAACCGGTGCCGGTATGGAAATGATGCCGTTCTACAACATTTTCAACGAGTGGTATGCGGCACAGACCAGTCAGAAGATTCGTCAGGTTTGGAAAACGAAATCCGAGCACGGAGAACGTGTTTCACCCACTGTTCCGTATGGATACAAGAAATCCGAAATGGACAAGAAAAGCTGGGTGCTCGACGAGCCTGCGGCGGCAATCGTGAAAAGAATTTTTGCCTTATGTCTGAACGGCAGAGGTCCTTCACAGATAGCACGGCAGTTGGAGGATGAAAAGATCCTTTCACCCGCCGGTTATTATGACAGCATCGGCAAAAAGCATTCTACAAAGAATGTTAAAAATCCTTACGGCTGGAAATCAACAACGGTTGTTAAGATACTGGAGAACCGTCAATATACCGGCTGTACGGTAAACTTCAAATCCACGACTGTCAGTTACAAGGTTCACAAGAAAATTTATATCCCTACCGAAAGCCAGCAAATCATTCCTAATACACAGGAAGCGATTATTTCAGAGGAGGTGTGGCTGAAAGTGCAGGAAATACGAGAGCATCGTATCCGTCCGACCGCCACCGGAAAGACAAGCAAATTCGCAGGGCTTTTATATTGTGCAGACTGCGGTGCAAAGCTCCACTACTGCGCTGCGAAAAGTATGACCGCAGAGCAGGAATGTTACCGCTGCTCCAATTACAAAAGCGGGCGTGGGACTTGCAAAATCCATTATATCCGAAACGTAGTTCTTGAAAAGATTGTTTTGGAAGCAATCAGTGATTTCGTGGATTTTGTTCGTTGCTACGAGCCGGTATTTCTGTATATGCTGGCAAAGAAAAACGATTCTGTACGACAGGCAGAATATCAACGGCTTCAGCAGTTTGTCCGTAACGGTGAAAAGCGTATTGATGAAATCGACCGTCTGATTGAATCGCTGTATGAGGATCGGGTTCTGAGAAATGTGGAAGATTCCCGCTACCAGCGTTTGATGCAGAAGTACGAAAGGGAGCAGCGAGAGCTGGCGGTAGAGGTTGAGAACGCAAAACTCGAATTGCAGTCTGCCGATCAGAAAACCGTTGATCTTCGTCTGCTTCTGAAAACTGTCCGTGAAATTACGGAAGTAAAGGAACTGACTTCCGGACTTGTTCATTCGCTCATTGAGAAAATTGAAGTCCACAACAACGATAAAAGCAACGGTCATTGCCACGTGAAGGTCGATATTTATTTCTCCGTTGTCGGTATGATGGATATCCCCGATGAAAAGGAAATCCGGGCGATGATGGAGGAAGTTAAAAAGAATCCGCAGAAATACAGATATGTGGCGTAAAAAGAAGAAAGGTGTAACCCCGATTTCTCGGGATTACACCAATTCTTCAAAAAAGATCCTTACGACACGTCGCCATTTGTGAGACGGTATTTTTTTTCGACAGCATAAAGACTATAAGCCGCAATATGGGATTTACCGAAAGCAAAACGAAGGTGATGCTCATAAGAATTATGTAGGAGACGACTATAAAATAGATCCTTATTATATTATCGGAGTAGGGTTTGGGTATGTTGTATAGTTATCAGGTCGATTGAGATTGATTATGGCGTAGTTGACTATTAAGAATATGTCATTCAGCTGAATGTTTATATGTTTTTTGTATTTTGTTGTATCATCCACATTGTCGAATAGTAATGAACAGATGATCCGTGCGACCGCATCACAGAATGGCCCTTATACTATTGCAGTCCGGCAAGCTTCAACAAGAGATTCGGCTTGCACGGGAGATGATCTTCGTATCGCATACACCATTTCGTTCAACTAATTTCCATTCCACCTTGAGTCGGAAGATTTTTTCCGGTTCTTTTTTATCCCTTGAAAAATATTGATATTTATGTTACAATAAAGAAAATCCATTCTGAAGGAGAAAATATGAGACTTCTTATTATTTCGGATAGAGCGTGCGATATAATCGGCGTGCTTTCATCTGCGGCGGATGCAGTTGTGATGTCTTTTGATGAGGCACTGCACGCTGACATTTCGCAGTACGATTCCTATGCGGTAATAGGCGAGGGAAAAATCGTGGATGCAAGGCTGAGGCTCAGGCTTGAAAATGAAACGGAAAATGGCAAGAAAGCTCTTCTCGTAAACGTTACGTCATATTATGATATCTATTCATCAGGCGGTGAAAATACCGTCAGGAGCAGACTCGTTGTCGTTGACAGCACAATAGATGGGCTTGAAATCGGTGATATTCTTGATGAAGAGAGCAATTCGACCAATCAACCGTATTATTCAACGCCAAATGAAAAGCCGCTTCTCGTTTACAAAAAAAGAATAATAGCCCACAGGCACGTTGACGGCACTGCTGAGGAGTTGGAAAAAGACTCAAGGAAGGGCATTTGGACTGTCGGCTCAAACGTGATGATGACCTCATTCCGCATGGAAAACTTCAATAAAGCAAGATTTGCGCCCCGTGAAAGCTGGAAAAAGCTCATTTTCTTCATAACTGAATGGCTCACGGGCAAAAAGCCTTCTTTCTATCCGGAAGCAGTATGCAGATACGGCGCAGATGAAGAAGTGACTGACGAAAACTTTGACAGGCTGAGAAACGCCGCTGTCAGGAGAAGCATTGAATGGCTCGAAAGGTTCGTTATTGACGAAGGCAGAGGCGGAATAATGGAGGGCCTGGCACATAATGTCGCACCGGACGGATCGCAGAAGGTCCTTACCGGAATAAGAGCTGATTGCACGGGCGAGGCGGCGGGAGCGTTCATGTTCTACGGCAAATTGACGGGCAGGAATACGGAAGAGGCACTTGCGGATGCCATGCAGGATTTCAATTATACCGTCATGACCGTTCACGGAGGCATCTTTGACGGTATGCTCCGCTGGACGGACTCTGCGTGGGGCGCCTGCTATCAGGATGACGTTGCAAGGGCGGTATTGCCTACGATATATATGAAATATTTCTTCGGCGAGGACAAATATTATCCTGCGGTGGAAAATATACTTGATTTCCTTGTGAAAACCACTGCAAAGGACGGCACCAGAAAGTCAAGAACGGACAGAGTGTATCTTGATGCGGACAAGGTGAAGAGCCTTGCACAGGAAGAGGCATCGGGCTGTCTTTCGGCGCATTACAATGCTTACTATCATGCGGCACTACTGCTTGCATATGAGTGCTCCGGAAAGCGGGAGTACCTTGAAACGGGCAGAAAAGGGCTTGAATCGCTTATGAAGGTTTATCCCGATACTCACCGTGAGCAGAGTGAAACTGAAGAGATGGCAAGGCTTGTCCTGCCGCTTGCACTTCTTTACGGCATAACCGGAGAAGAAAGGCATCTTGAAATGCTCCACAGGGTAACTGATGATCTTGAAGCGCACAGACACGAAAGCGGTGCGGTTCTTGAGTGGGACACGGGCTATAAGGCAGAGTGCTCAAGGGAATCGCTCGGAGAGTGCTCTATACTGACGGAAAACGGAGATCCGGTTGTTGATCTTCTTTATTCATCAAACTGGTTGCCGATTGGCTACGCCTTTGCGTATAAGACTACCGGAGAGGAAAGATACATCCGTTCGTGGCGGGATATCGTTAAGTTTATGATCTCATCACAGATCATAAGCAAAAACGAAATGCTTGACGGCGCATGGACGAGAGCTTTTGACGTTGAACTGAAGGAGGCCTATGCCGCACCTCACGATGCCGGCTGGGCAACGTATGCCTGCGAAACAGGCTGGACCGTCTCGGAGATAGCAATGGGAATGATGCTCCCAAAAATAATGGAATTATCGGAAAAATAAAGAACGGAGGTTATTTGTATGAAATTTGAATATGAAAAATGGAGATACGGACTTTTCGTCCATTACATTGCTGCTTATGCTTATGATGCTGACTTTGTGAAGGCAGATGATCCTGTTTCGGCGGCAGAGGGCTTTGAGGTTGAAAAATTTGCAGAGGACGTTTCAAAAATGGGCGTTCAGTATGTGGTTTTCACGGCATGGCACGCACTTGCACAGCCTCTTTATCCGAGTGAGGTCACAAAGCGCTGGAGACCGGGCGTAAACTGCGCCGAAAGGGACCTTATTGGCGAGGTGATAGATGCTCTCAATGCAAAGGGCATTCACGTTATCCTCTATACTCATCCGAGAGACGGACATGATTTCGACGAGGCAAACAGGCTAGCAACAGGCTGGGGAATGGGCCACGAGGAGACGGAAACGAGAAAATCACTTGATACTCCGGACTTCAATAATTTCTGCTATGAAAAGTGGAACAAATACACAACGGAGCTTTATGCGGAGCTTCTCGGACGTTACGGCGACAGAATAGAAGGTATCTGGGTTGACGGTATGGGACCGGGAAGATTCGGAACTATATTCGAGAACAGTATGCCGTATGAATATCCGATCGTAAACTATCTCGATATCAGAAGCATTATCAAGGGCAAGAATCCGCGCATCCCCATGATACAGAACATGACGGGCGACAGATACAACTGCGACTTTGCAATGCCTGAAATGTATTACGGCATGGAGCACAGAACTCCATACGAGGATTGGCCTGCGTGCAGAAAGGCACTTGCATTCTGTCCGTTCGGAGGCTGGACACCGGTAGGCAAGAAGGGCCCCGATACGTGCTGGATTGCTCCCGAAAAGCTGTTTGAATTCATGGTGCTTGAGGCGACCTGCGCATCTGCAGGCGGAATGTGCCTTGCGGCAAGCCCGTACCGCGGCGGCGAATGGGAAACAGGCGCTGTTGAGAAGCTTGAAAAGCTCGGCCTGATGCTTGCAGAGCTCAAGGAGTCCTTCAGAGGCATTGTTCCGAGCAGAAGCTGGCCTACTGTTTCTGGCGATACGCTCAGATCGAAGAATTATATCTGTGCTGCAGAATCCGAGGACGGCAGAAGAGAATTCATTCACGTATTGAGAATACCGGAGGGCGGAAAGGTCATTCTTCCGAAGCCGGAGGACGGCGCATCCTTCAGAAATCCTGTTATAATGGCAGGCAGTGCAAAGATTGCATCATATGAGATAAATGAAAACGGCATTGAGATAGTGCTTGAGGGCGGAGAAGACTCTGCTGATAACGTAATCAGACTTGACAGAACACCAAAGGCCGCAGAGGATGAGGTATTCTGGATTAACGATACGGAGCAGGAAATCGTATATCAGGGCACATGGGGATACTATTGCTTCTGCGGAGATAAGCAGTGGTGCAGAGGTTATTATGAATACGATGAGCACTCAGCAGTAGAAAACGGAGCAAAGCTTCAGTTTGCATTTGACGGAGACATAGTTGAGATATATGGCCCAAAAGGTCAGGGACTCGGCACGGCGGACGTTATTATAGACAATATGAAAGCCGGTACAATAAACGAGTTTTCTGAAAATGAGGAGAAGAGAGCGCTTCTTTTCCGTTCGACAAATCTTTACGGAGGAAGACATACGTTAAGGCTCATTAAAACAGGCGGAGATAAGTTTTCGTTCGATGCAGCGAAGATAATCAGCTTTGTTTATTAATAAAAAAGTATACAGGAGGGTAAAAATGAAAAGAGTATTCAGATTGACAACACTTGTGCTTGCATTTTTGATTGTTGCAGCCTTTTTTGCAGGCTGTGGACAGACAAAAACGCTGTCTGGAACGTATACAAACGGGATTGATCTGACGATAGTGGGAACAAAGGTTTCGTATACGTTCAAGGGAAATAACGTAACGGTCACGTCAACAACGACAGTTTTCGGCAACGAAAGAACGGCGAGCTGGGAAGGCACCTATGAGATAGCGGAGAACGAAGATGGTACCGAAAGCATCACGTTTGAATTCAAAGACGATGATGCAAGCGACTACAAGGGCAAGTTCGCATTTTCCAAGGGAGAGGATGCGGAAGGAAATGAAATAATAAAAATCGGATTGAGTCAGTTGACGAAAAAGAAATAACAGATAAAAAATCAGGCTTTCACTTTTCAAGTGAAAGCCTGATTTTTATGTTTCAATATTGTTTTATTCCTGATCAAACGGGCCGTTGTCTACGTTGTAGCCATGTTCTCTTGCCCATGTGTCTGCATATGAGCCTGCATTACATCTTACAACAAGAGTAGGAATCAAGCTTTCGTCGCAGAGACTGTCAACAATTTCTTCAACAGAATCAGGAATCCAGATCCACTGAACCTTTTTCGCATCATTCAGGAAGTTTCTGCCTATCTTCTTGCATCCGTCATTGATCGTTACATCCTGAACGAATGAGTAGTCCTGATCGTGGCACGCTCTGTTTGTGATTACAACAACATTATCCGGAAGCTTGATGTGAAGCTTCGGCTGAGCAAATTCAAGTATGCCGTTGATTACCACGAAGCCGCCGTTTGCTCTTGCTGTTTTGAGCTCCCACGGTATATGTGCCAGAGCGTAGTCAGAAATGGAAACGATGTTGTCTGTGCCCTTGAATTCGACTTCCTTGATCGGCGGTCCGAACCAGAATATATCGTTTTCAATGATTTCAATAGTGTCAGGGAAGATTACCTTTTCTACCCAGCAGTCGCCTTCGCCGTACTTTATCGGCTTGCCGTTTTCGTCCCATTCGCTGACACTCATGAAGCCGACTCTGCCGCCCCATACTGATCTTGCGCCGAAGATATCCCACGGAAGCTTTGTGACTTTCTTGCCGTCTATTTCGGCAGGAACTTCAACTACCTTGATGTCCTCAACGTTTACGCCTTCAGGGATAACGATTGCAACGTCGATCTTTCCTGTCTCGTATTCTCTGTATTCCCATGTGTAGAGACCGTCAGGCTGAGGTGTCGGCTCAGGTGTGGGTGTGGGTGTAGGTGCAGGAGTCTTTGTGGGCTGCACAGTCGACTCTGGAGTTGCAGTAGCTTCTGGAGTAGCAGTAGCTTCTGGAGTAGCAGTAACTTCTGGAGTTGAGTTTGTACATCCTGCAAAGAAACATACAACTAATGCCATACAGATAAGCATAGCAAACATTCTTTTTGTTGTTCTCATATAAATGATCCTTTCTGTATTAATCAGAGGAAAAATTTTTTCCCTCATCATGATAATACTATTATATCATAATAAAAACAAAATCGAACACTATAATTATGATATTTTGAATGTTAGTGGAAAATAATGATAAAATGTTGAAATTCAAATCATGATTATGAGAATGCATTATGTATTCTGAGAGAAAAAACTAAAAAAATTAACAGCTCTTAAAAATAACAGTTGAAAAAAACAGACAAATATAGTAAAATATAATATAGAATTAAAAGAATGGAGAAATAATAGAATGAAAGAGATAAAAAGAGCTCTTCTCAAGCTCAGCGGCGGCGCACTTTCAGGCAAGGACGGCAGCACATACGATTTTGATAAGGTTGATGCCGTTGCAAAGCAGATAATTGAGATCAAGGACAGAGGAATTCAGCTTGGCATTGTTCTTGGCGGTGGAAATATCTGGAGAGGCAGATCAAGCGGCGATATGGACAGAGCACAGGCAGATAATATGGGAATGCTCGCAACCACGATCAACTCACTTGCATTGCAGGATGCTCTCGAAAGAGCAGGCGCAAAGGCAGAGGTCGTAGGCTCAATAGAAATACCGAAGATCTGCATTTCATTCAACAAGAGAAGAGTGGAAGACTTCTTCGCAGATTCAAAGATCGTCATTTTTGCAGGCGGAACGGGAAACCCGTTCTTCTCGACGGATACAGCCGCAGTGCTCAGAGCACTTGAGATAGATGCGGATGTTATTCTCATGGCAAAGGACATTGATGCCGTATATGACAAGGATCCGAGAAAGTATCCTGATGCAAAGAGAATAAAGACAATGCAGTACAAGGATATTTACGAGAAGAACCTTCAGGTCGTTGATATGACTTCGGCAACTCTCTGCATGGAGCACAATCTTGATACGTTCGTTTTCGGACTTTCAGCCGACAACAATATGCTGAAGGCTCTTGACGGCGCAGACATAGGAACATACATTACAAAATAACAGGAGGAAACGTTTATGGCAGAAGAATTTGACTTTGATGAATTTATGATGGATACCGAGGAGGGCATGGAAAGTGCAGTTAAGGTACTGAAAAATGATCTTTCGGGAATAAGAGCAGGCAGAGCTAATCCGCTTCTTCTTGAAAGGGTGCAGGTTGATTATTACGGAACCATGACTCCCGTAAACCAGACTGCAAACGTAAGCGTTCCTGAGCCGAGAATGCTTCTTATCACACCGTGGGAAAAGGGAATGCTTCCGGCAATCGAGAAGGCGATACTCAAGTCTGATATCGGTATTACTCCGAACAATGACGGCAAGGCTATCCGCCTGATTTTCCCGGAGCTTACAGCAGAGAGAAGACAACAGCTTGCAAAGCAGGTATCAAAGTCCGGTGAGGATGCAAAGGTTATCGTACGTCAGAGCAGAAGAAATGCAATGGATACGATAAAGAAGACCGAAAAGGACGGCGGCATGACAGAGGACGACCAGAAGGCAACAG
Source organism: Clostridia bacterium (assembly GCA_045627045.1). GTDB lineage: Bacteria > Bacillota > Clostridia > HGM11327 > HGM11327 > SIG351. The sequence goes on from JAZQMY010000029.1 coordinate 9,295, forward strand.
AAAAGGATGTTCAGGATCTTACGGATAAGTACATCAAGCTTATCGACAAGATGGTTGAAGATAAGAACAAGGAAATTACGGAACTCTGATGAACTACGAAAAGCTTATAGGGCTGCCTGTTGACAAGGCTCTTGAGATATTGTCCGGCGAGGACGTCAGCGTGATTGATTTTTCACAGCCTGATAAATTCCATGCAGAGACAAAAGCATCAAAGAGAGTGGTCAAAGTGGTTGAGAAGGACGGAAAGCCTGTCATTTATTCAGCCGGCTTCTGTGATGAAATTAAATAAAATTATTCTGAAAACAATAACCGCCGAAGGATATGATTCATTCCTTTCGGCGGTTGGCTTTTATTATGATTTATCAGAGCTTTATAAGTCTGAATGCGGCAGCACGGATAAGCCTGTTGAATACTGCAAGTGAAACGCCGTCTTTTTTCGGGCAGCGCGCAAAAACCTTTTTTGCACCCTGTCTGTCAAGCTCACGGAGTGCGCTGAAAAGTAGATGCGCCTGGGACTGACCGTCATTTTCCTTTCCGTATGTTACAGAAGGCACTTCAAGAAGCTTTTCCTCTCCATCAAAGCAGAGAGCAAACGTATTTTCGGTGCGGTTCTCGTTGACATATTCCGCAAAAGCATCAAATTCTCCGTCGAGAATCGTAATTTCCGCAAGAGGCGCATAGTGCTTGTATTTCATTCCCGGAGAACGTGCTTTTTCGCCTTCCTTCAGCTTTTCTGTAATGGCATGGGAGAGAATGACTTCCTTCCCGAGAACCTCCTCGAGTTCTTCCTTTGTGATATAACCCGGTCTCAACAGTACGGGTGTATCCTCAAGCACCGATATTACGGTGGACTCGACACCGCAAAAGCAATCGCCTCCGTCAATTATCAGAGGAAGTCTGCCGTCCATATCGTGGAGAACGTCAAGAGCGTTTGTGGGGCTCGGCTTTCCGGAAAGATTGGCAGACGGCGCACCGAGAGGTATGCCTGCGGCCTTGATTACTGCATGAGCAACAGGATTGCTCGGCATTCTTACGCCTACGCTGTCAAGACCTGCGCAGTTTTCAGCTGAAATTTTGTCTCCCTTCGGCATGATGATCGTGAGAGGACCGGGCCAGAAGGCATCGGCAAGCTTCTCGGCATCCTTGCTGAAATATCTTACCGTTCCTTCAAGCATTGAGAGATCCGAAATATGTACGATAAGGGGATTGTCCTGCGGGCGTCCCTTTGCGAGAAATATCTTTTTTATTGCTTCTCCGTTTGAAGCATCTCCTGCAATGCCGTAAACGGTTTCCGTCGGGATAGCGACTATTTCGCCTTCCTTCAGAAGCTTTGCGGCAAGAAGAATGCTTTCTTCATCTGGTTTTCTGAATTCGGTTTTCATTTTTATAATTCCACCACCGTTACTGGATGATTAACTGCCTCTGCGTATCTGTAAAGATCCGCTATTGATATTTTAAGGCTGCTTGTGTTTATTGAAGGGTGAATACCTATATATTCTTCGGCAAGAACGTCTTTGTCAGCAAGGAATCTTACCATGCCGTCATGATCATTCATAAGTCCTGTGATGCTGACGGAGCCGGGAGTGATGTCAAGATATTTTTCCATGTATTCAGGACCTGCAAATGAGAGACGGGAGCTCTGGATTTGCTTTGAGAGATCCTTTGTCCTGAATTTTTTATCTCCGGGCATTATTAGAAGATAGAACTTCGTTTTCTGCTCGTTGCAGAGGAAAAGATTCTTGCACATATGGGCGCCTATTGCTTTTTCCGCTTCGAGGCAGGCTTCCATTGTGTCGGCAGGTTCGTGGTCGGCACGAATATATTCTATATTCAGAGAATCAAAGAGCTCATAAACTCTTTTTTCTTTATCAAGTCTTTCGTTTAAGTTTTCGGGTTTTCCGTTAAAAATTTCCAAATCGATCATTCCCTTCCAAAAAGGTAACTCATATATTTTACGTTGCAATTATATAACACAAATACTCAAAAGTCAAGAAAAACATAAGAACTACGGACTTGTTTTGCCGTTTTCAGCTCAATACTGCCGCAACAGACAATGTTTTCTTGCAAAATTTCAGATAATAGTGTATAATATATATTGAGAAAGAATTGTATAAAATCAAAAAGCTTTTAACATATGATAATAAGGAAGGAAATGATATTATGAAAATCGGAAATAAGGAGCTCAAAAGAGGCAATCGTACAAAGAGACGCTCTGCCAAAAGAAATGAGAAAAAGTCATCCGTATGGTCATGTGCAATATGCAGTCTTGTAATTGCGATAGCACTTATTGCAGGACTTTTCATTGCAGAGCCTATGGTGCAGTTTGATTTTCAGGTAGGCGACATTGCAACTGAAAGCATCACGGCAACAAGAGATATTGAAGACCTCTTTGTTACCAATCAGCTTATTGAGCAGGCGAGAAATGAAATACAGGATATTTACAGATCCGATTCAAGCAAATCCGCCGCAGTTTATGAAAAGGTGCAGAAGGTCGTTTCTGCAATAGACTATATTTTCACGGAGTCAAAAGCACATTTTACCGCATGGAAGACAAGCGAGGCATCAAAGCTTGTCAATCCCGGCGAGCCTGATGATTCATGGGAGCCTGATTCGGAGGAATACAGACATTATTGGCAGGAGCTTGAAGACTATAATAAGCTTGTTGATTATTATAACAGTATCGAGTTCAGCGATGTTCTTGCCGATGAGGCACTTTATGTCAGCGTTTTCAATGAGGATTTTCTTGATGAGATAGGCTTTGCAACAGATTATATATTCAATGTAGAGAATGAGAAGGTAATTATCTCGGCTTCGGCAGGCGATATTTCGCTTATCAAGAATAATCTCCCTGAAATCGTTCTTTCAAAGCTTAATTCCGGAATCAGAGAAAACGAGCTTATAAAGACAAGAGAGGATATCAAGAATCTTCTGAAGGTTCTCGGACCCGATGAAAGCCTTGATGTTGTTATTGATGTAATCATCGGTCAGGTGACGTACAACGAATACTACGATGAAGCGCAGACGGAGGAGGCAAGAAGAATTGCCGAGGAAGCCGTTGAGCCTATCATATACAAGAAAGGTCAGACCATCGTTACGGCAGGTCAGCCTATCACGGAGGCACAGTACAAGCTTATTGAAGAGCTTGGTATGCTCAAGTCAGGTGCCAATGAGTATTCAAACTACATCAGCCTTTCAGTTGCCATAATCATTATCTGCATAATTCATCTGCTTATGTTCGTTTTTTACAGAAAGTCGATAGTTATCAGCATGAAGAACAATATCATCGTGGCAGTGCTCATCATCGTTTCGATGTATATGTTCATATTCCTCAAGCTTCAGAACGTATATGTCTGCACATCCATGCTTGCGGTTATCCTTATTACGATGCTCATTGACGGAAGAGCGGCACTTATCACGGGAATGGAAATGTCACTCTTTATGGGAATGTATGCAGGCTGTGATTTCTCCGTAACGCTGTCATCTGCGGTTGCCTGCACGGTGTGTGCCTGCATGATAAAGAAGGCTTCTTCAAGCCGCTCAAAGATTATTCTCATGGGACTTGTCTCGGCAGTGGCAGAGCTTCTTGTTGTAACGGCAATGGAGTATTACATGACTGCAAAGTTCAATTCGATCCTGAATAATACATTCTGGATAATGCTCGGAGGACTTGCATCATCCATACTTGCAATAGGTCTGCTTTCAGTATTTGAAAACGTATTCAACGTGATCACACCTATCAGACTTCTCGAGCTTTCAAACCAGAGCCAGCCTGTCCTCAAGAGACTTCAGCTTGAAGCCACAGGTACTTATTACCATAGCATCATGGTGGGAAATATGGCTGAAACGGCGGCAAATGACATAGGCGCTGACGGACTCCTTGCAAGAACGGGTGCTTATTATCATGATATAGGAAAGCTCATGCGCCCGCAGATGTTCACAGAGAACCAGACGGACGATTACAATCCTCATTCGGAGCTTCCGCCTGAGGTTTCTGCGAGAATGATCATTTCGCACGTGAATGACGGTCTTAAGATCGCATCCGAGAACGGCGTACCGCAGATACTCTATCCGTTTATAGAAGAGCATCACGGCAGCACGCTTGCATCGTTCTTCTACTACAATGCCTGCGAGATATACGGCAAGGAAAACGTCAATATAAACGATTACAAGTACAGCGGCAAAACTCCGACATCAAAGGAGTGCGCAATAATAATGCTTGCGGATACTGTTGAAGCGGCAGTAAGATCAATGAAGGACCGCTCACCGGAAAATCTCCGCTCGGCAATAAATGATCTTGTGGAAGGCAAGATCGCAGCAGGTCAGCTGGAAAACTGCCCTATCACATTTAAGGAAATATCTACAATCAAGCAGTCGTTCTTCAGAATACTCTCCGGAGTATATCACAGAAGAATAGAATACCCGAAGGCAAGAGCTGCGGAACCTGAAAGGATAAACGAAACGGTAAAAGCAAATGAAGAAACAAATAACAATTGATTTTTACAACGACGCAGAGGAGTATGATTTTTCAGCATCCCTGCGTGCATATATGAAGCGTTCACTGATGGAGGCACTCAGGCTTTTTGAAATTGAGCAGCCGGTGCAGGTATCGGTAAGTTTCGTTGACGAAGAGACGATAAGAGAGTACAACAAGGAAAACAGAGATGTCGATAGAGTAACGGACGTTTTGTCATTCCCGCTCCAGAGCTTTTATGAAGGCAAGCTCGACGAGAATTCTGTGACGGACGGCGAGCTCGATGAAAACGGAAATCTTATGCTCGGAGACGTTGTTATCTGCATAAGTGTATGTATGAGACAGGCAGAGGAATTCGGTCACTCAATAGAGCGTGAGGCGGTGTATCTTTTCACGCACAGCATACTTCACCTTATGGGCTTTGACCATATGGAGGAAGAAGAAAAGAGCCGCATGAGAGAAAAAGAAGAAATAATAATGGAAAGAATAGGTCTTGCAAGGAATGAGTGAGTTCAGAACAGGCTTTGCGGCAGTCATCGGTAAACCGAATGCAGGAAAATCAACACTTATAAACGCACTTCTCAAGGAGAAGATAAGCATAGTATCCCCGAAGCCGCAGACAACAAGAAACAGCATCAAGTGCATACTGATGGGAGACGATTATCAGATAATACTTGTGGATACTCCCGGAATACACAGACCGAAGAACAAGCTCGGCGAATTCATGATGAAGACGGCAAAGGATACGATGGATGACGTCGACTGCATACTTTTTGTGGTGGACTTGTCTTCAGGCATAGAACCGCAGGATGAAATGATTATGCAGCGCCTTTCTTCTGTTAAGACGCCTGTTATACTTGTCCTAAACAAGAAGGACAGAGCAACGAACAAGAAGGCAGAGGAAACGGAAAAGATTGTCAGACAGTCCGTTGACGTGAAGGCTACGGTGGTGCTTTCGGCAAAAGAGGATAAAAACGTGGATGAGGTCATACCGCAGATGCTGAAGTTCATTCCGTATGGACCGGCTCTTTATCCGGAGGATTATCTGACGGATATGCCGGAGAGATTCGTTGTTTCGGAGATAATAAGAGAAAAGGCGATGCTCCTTCTTTCCGATGAGATACCGTACGGCATTGCGGTTGAGGTCATAAAAATGACCGACAGGGAAGACAAGCCCATCATTGATATCGAAGCCAATATTATGTGCGAAAGAGAATCCCACAAGGGAATAGTAATAGGCAAGGGCGGAGCAATGCTCAAGAAAATCGGCTCCGCATCAAGAACTGATATTCAGGAACTGCTCGGAGTTCAGGTCAATCTGAAGCTTTGGGTAAAGGTGAGAGATGACTGGAGAAACGACAGCAACGTCATGCGCTCACTCGGCTATAAATCGGAGAAATAATGGTACTTCAATTTACCGGACTCGTCATAGGCTCAAAAAATAACGGCGATGTAAGCCGCACTGCGGAGATTTTCACTCCGGAGGGGATAGTTTATGTCTATGCATCCGGAGCAAGAAGACTTTCAAGCAGATTCATGCCGCTGACAAATGTATTTTCATTGGTTTCGGTGGAATGCAATGAGTCCAACGGACTGAACACGCTTAAAGACGGTAAACCGCTTGCATTATTCGGCAATATTTCAAAATCAATCGAAAAATTCAATGCGGCGGCGGGAGTGATATCATCCATGAGGGTGGCTTCACGCAACAGTGAAGAAAAACAGAAAATGTACTCGCTTCTTCTGACATATATCAAGGAGCTTGACGAGGCTGATGACAGTGAGAAAGAGATATACTCTCTGACGGTCAAGCTTTATATTTATCTTCTGTGCTGCCTCGGCTACGATGTATATGCGGAAGCAGAGGAGGCAAAGGGCTCGGAGTGCCTTCTTCGGGTGCTTGACGGGCTTTCCGGCAGGAAGGTCAGCGATGCAATGACAGACAAAGCAAGGATCCCTTGCTATTTGGAAGCATTTGCAACTCTTGAAGAGATATACAGAAGACAGCTTGATATGGGAATATCATTCACAATGTAAACAATTTGTAAACAATGAGAATTATTGCCGCTATACTATTGCATTTAGTCAAAAAATGTGATAAAATAATCCGGCAAAATTCCTTGAGAACCGAAAAAAGGTTCTCCGTAAAGTCCATAAGGAGGTGAAACACATGAGAAAGTACGAAACAGTATATGTACTTCGTCCTGATCTTGATGAAGCTGCAAATGAGGCTGCAATCCAGAAGGTTGCTGACGTTATCGCAGCTAACGGCGGTGAAATCGAAAAGACTGACAAATGGGGTCTTAAGAAGCTCGCTTATATGATCAACGATTACAGTGAGGGTTATTACGTTGTAGTTAACTTCAACGGCAATAACGACACAGTTAAGGCACTCGACTATGTTTACAAGGTATCCGATACAATAATCAGATCCATCGTAATCAGACCTGAAGAGTAATTGAGAGGAGATTAGAATGAATAAAGTAGTTTTAGTCGGAAGACTTACAAAGGATCCGGAACTCCGCTATACTCCGAGCAACGTTGCATCTGTTTCTTTTACTGTTGCAGTAAACAGAAACTATAAAAACGCACAGGGTGGTTATGATGCGGATTTCATCCCGGTAGTAGTCTGGAGAGCGCTTGCCGAAACTTTGGCAAAGCATCTTAAGAAAGGCGCAAGAGTTGCAGTCAGCGGCAGAATACAGACTCGTTCATACGATGCCAATGACGGAACAAAGCGCTACGTTACAGAAGTCGTTGCAGACGATGCAACGATAATTGACTGGGACGGTGCATCAGCAGGCACAAGAGGACAGGGCGCAAGCTCTGCTCCGGGTGACAACGATGTTCCGCCGGCGGGATTCACATCTGTAGATGATATGGATGATGAGGTACCGTTCTGATTTTTTAGAAAGGAAATATAATACCATGGTTGATAAGAAGCCTCGTACAAATAATACGAACAATATCAAGAGAAAAAAGAAGGTTTGCGCTTTCTGTGCAGATGAGTCACAGCCTATTGATTACAAGGATGTTTATAAGCTCAAGAAGTACATCACAGAGCGTGGCAAGATCCTTCCGAGACGTATCACAGGTACATGCGCTAAGCACCAGAGAGAGCTTACAACAGCTATCATGCGTGCACGTAACATCGCATTGCTTCCATACGAAGTTGACTGATCAGAAAATTTGATTTTTTGATTGCCGGTATGTAACTTGCATACCGGCTTTTGCTTTTTTAATGCATCGGCAAAAAATATACCAAAAATTGCCCGAATAATGATAAAAACTATTGACAAAAAAACAAAATAAGGGTATAATATTAGGGCTATGAATGTGAATAGTGTATTCATTTATACTTTCACGGTCAAGGAGTTCATATGACGATAAATGTTGCTGAATTACTGACGGAAGTCAATGCTTCAAGGAAGATTGAGCTTTGCTCGGAGGTAGCCGGATTTGAGTATATGAGCGAGCAGATAGGCTTCAAGGGGAATGTATCTCTCTCGGGTGAAATAAAAAGAGCCCAGAGCAAGTATTACAAGTTCACCGGTACGGTCAAAGCTGTGCTCATCCTTCAGTGCGGTCTCTGCCTCACGGATTACGAGTATCCTGTGGAATATCCGCTGGATATAGAGTTTACCACAAGGGAGAAAGCTATCGACGACGAGGCTGATTCGTATTATACAGACGGTGATACGGTGGATTTCGAGGAAGCGATACAGACAAACGCTATTATGAATATTCCCGCAAAGAGACTGTGCAAGCCGGATTGCAAAGGCTTGTGCGCCGTATGCGGAGCAAATTTAAATAAAGAATGCTGCAATTGTACTCAGGAAGATGACGGCTGTGACGCCTCCATTGATGCAAGATTGGCAGTACTTAAGGACTTTTTCAAATAAACAGGAGGTGTGAGTCACATGGCAGTACCAAAGGGAAAAATCTCAAAGCAGAGAAGAAACTCAAGAAGAGCTCAGTGGAAAATCAAAAACCCGAGCACGGGCGTTTGCCCTGAGTGCGGTGAACCGAAGCTTTCACACAGAGCTTGCAGAAAATGCGGCTACTACGACAAGAAGCAGGTCATCAGCGTAGCTGAAGAAGCTGAAAAGTAAGAAGAAAAATCATCAGAGCCTGCGGAAAATGAATAATAACATTTTCCGCAGTGCCCTTGCATGAACGGAAAGGTTTGGACTATGAGGATCGTAATAGATGCTATGGGCGGCGACAATGCCCCGTCACAGATTATAAAGGGCGCTGTTGAGGGTCTTTCGGTATGCAAGGCTGACGTTGTGCTCGTCGGAAGGCAGGAAGTCATTGAGGCGGAGCTGCAGAACTATGAGTACGACAAAACAAGAGTTTCGATTATCAATGCAGAAGAGATAATCACAAACGACGAGTCACCTGTTTTTGCTCTGCGCAGAAAGAAGGATTCATCCATTGTGCGTGGATTGGAAACTGTAAAAGGCGATTTTGATTCGGCGCTGATTTCTGCCGGCAGCACTGGCGCAACACTTGCCGGAGGTTTGCTTTTATGCGGAAGAATAAAGGGAATTGAGCGACCTGCTCTTGCTACGGCTTTGCCGGGTAAAAAGGGTCCGGTTCTTCTTGTGGACAGCGGCGCAAACGTTGATTGCGACGTGAAGCATCTTCTCGGATTTGCTTTCCTCGGAAAAGCATATACGGAGTCTGTATTCGGAATGGAAAATCCCGGAATAGGCCTTATAAATAACGGCGCGGAAGAGCATAAGGGCAATAGCCTTACCAAGGCTGCTTATCAGGAACTTAAAAATCATACAGAGCTTAATTTCAAGGGAAACGTTGAGCCGAGATATGTCTATGACAATCAGGCTGATGTGCTTGTCTGCGATGGATTTGCAGGAAATGCGATCCTCAAGACATCCGAGGGAATAGGCATGTATATGATGTCAAGCCTCAAGGAGGAGATCAAGAGCAGAAAGATTTCTATGCTTGGCGCTCTTCTTATGAAGAAATCACTCAAGGGGCTTAAAAACAGATTTAATTATGACGAATACGGCGGCGCACCGCTTCTCGGCATTGAAGCAAATGTCATCAAGATACACGGAAGCTCCAAGAGCTCAACCGTGAAGTATGCTATGCTTCAGGCTGAAAAGATGATTGAAGGTCATGTCGTCGAAAAAATCATAAACACAACCGATTTACTCTTGAAAAAGAGCGAAGAGGCGTAACAATCAGAACAGAAAGGGAAGCATTTGAGGAACAAATGCGGGTGAATTGAATGAGCAGAGACGAATATGTAGCAAAGATCAAAGGGATAGTTGCGGATCAGTTGAATTATGATATTGAGAAGCTTAGTGCAGACACACTGTTTGTTGAAGATCTGAATGCAGATTCTTTGGAAATAGTTGAGCTCGTTATGGCACTTGAGCAGGAATTCGGCATCGAAATCTCAGAAGACGATGTTGAAAAGATCAAGACTATTGGTGACCTTGCAGACGTTCTTGCAAAAATGTAATACCACCATAATAGATTTTGCAGCTCCGGCATAATATGCCGGAGTTTTTTATTTTGCCGGATTGAATTATCTGTAAAAATAAGGGAATAATCAAGGTAGAAAAAAGAAACGGAGACATTTGCTATGGATAAAGCATTATACAAGCGCTACCTTGAAAACTGGCTTGCGGAAGTGGATGAAACGGAAGCACAGGCACCGCAGACATTACAGGAAAACAGCAGCATAACCGAAACAGGCACTCTTCCATTCCCGGAAAGACCGCATTCCGACATACATTGTATAACGGTTATCGGTCAGATAGAAGGGCATACCGTTCTTCCATCCCAGAACAAAACCACAAAATATGAACACATAATTCCTCAGCTGATCGCAGTTGAGGAGACACCCGAAATAAAAGGCGTAATACTCATACTCAATACTGTCGGCGGAGACGTTGAGGCAGGGCTTGCACTCGCAGAGCTGATAGCATCCATGACAAAGCCCGTTGTGTCCCTGGTGCTTGGCGGAGGGCACAGTATAGGCGTGCCGCTTGCAGTGAGCGCAAGACACTCGGTGATTGCTTCCACTGCGGCGATGACGGTGCATCCGATAAGGATGAACGGACTTTTTATCGGCTCTCCGCAGACATATGATTATATGAATAAGATGCAGGAGAGGATAATAGGTTTCGTGGTGGAGCATTCGTCTGTATCAAGAGATAAGTTTACTGACCTTATGCTGAATACCGGAGACATTGCCAACGAGATAGGCACTGTTCTGGTGGGAAGCGAGGCGGTGGACTGCGGCCTCATAAACGAGATAGGCGGAATAAATGTTGCAATGAAAAGACTTCGCGAGCTGATAAATTTGGACGAAAAGAAGGGAATGTGAATGCTTTACACGATAATGCCGCCCGAGCATATGACAGGAAATGGGAATCCGGACAGTAAGGACAGATCCGAGTGCATAATTTACAGAGGAATAAAGCTTGAAGGCATGAAGACCGATGCCGGCTTCGTGGTATCGAGAGTGCTTTCCTCTGACCCTCTGGTTTTCCTTGAGAGAAGCATTTCTCCTGGAAGCATAATCAGAACGGATAACAGATAATAAACGGAATAATACACAAATAAAAGCTCCTGCCGCCCGAAAACGGGACCGACGGGAGCTTATTTTATCTGTGACTTTATGAATTGATGCTGAATTCGTATGTTCTCCACTTGCCGAAGATAAACAGAAACACCGCAACGCCTGTGCCGAGTATCCAGCCGATAGGCCATGAAAGCCATATGCCGAAGGGCTTGCCAATAAGTGCAGAGAATATTACAACGAGCACGGCTCTTATTATAAGGTCTGTAAAGGTCGAGACCATAAAATAGTTGACTTTTCCGAGCCCACGGAAAATCGAATCAAGAGCGAACTTGACTGTGATCACGAAATAAAACGGAGACACCATTTTCAGAAATTCAAATCCGGACTGAACTGCGTAATCGGTAGGATCGTTTATAAAGAGCCCTATCAATTTGTCGCCTGCCAGCAGAAAGAGAATTACGGCAGGAAGCGCAAGCACCCACATCATTTTTATTGCCGGTTTGTATGCCATCCGGACACGGTCATATTTTCTGGCGCCTGCATTCTGCGAGACGAATGTTGCGGCACCCGAAGCGCAGGTATTGAATGAAAGCAGGAGCATATTGTTTATCTTGATTGCCGCAGAGTATCCGGCAATGACATCCGGACCGTAGCCGTTGACAACCTTCTGAACGACCATATTTCCCAGTGAAATACAGCTCTGCTGGATTATGCTCGGTATTGCCATTTTAAGGATGCTTTTCAGCATGGCAAAAGAAAATATCCTGATGGGAGCGGGATCGTTTTCGGTATCTTTGATCTTGTGAAGCCTTGTCAGCAGAACCGTAAGCGATATCAGACAGCAGATGCCCTGACAGATGAAAGTTGCCCAGGCAACTCCGGGCACACCCATATTGAATACGATTACGAAAACGATATCGAGCAGGATGTTTGAGAGCGACGATACGGCAAGGAAAATAAACGGCGTTTTCGAATCTCCCATTGCGGAGAAAATGCCCGTTGTGATATTGTAAATGAAGAGGAACATCAGACCGCCAGTGTAAATATAGATATATGCAAGCGAATCCTCAAAAAGAACCTCGGGAGTATCTATTAAACGGAGTATGGCGGGCGAAAAAATGAACCCGAGAACGGTGAGAACGAGAGCAAGCACTGCGGTCGACACGAATGTGGTGTAAACAGCCGTCCTCATATCATGCAGACGCTTTGCACCGAAAAGCTGGGATACAATCACGGAGCAACCGATGTTGCAGCCTGTTGCAAAGGCAAGGAAAATCAGCGTGATCTCATATGAGTTACCGACTGCGGCAATAGCGTCCTGACCGATGAAGTTTCCGGCAATGAAGCTGTCCGCAAGGTTGTAAAGCTGCTGAAATATTGAGCTAGCAAAGAGCGGCAGAGTGAAAAGAAATATTTGTTTTTCAGGTTTTCCTGTGGTAAGATCGTAATTCATAATGTTCTTCTTTCAGTGAAGATTGAAAGGGAAGGGCTTCCCGAACGCAGATATTATAATACTTTAGGACAGAAAAGTCAAATAAACGACAGTAAATAATTAGTTTTAAGTGAATACAGAACTTTTCCTTGACATTTCAATCATGTTATGTTATGATAGAAAAAATGTATTCATACGGAGGCAGAAAAATGGAAATGTGGGAAAAGACTCCCGGCCTTGCACCGGAGATACCGGAGCTCAGATATTATCCGTCAGAAAATAAAAAAAGCGATACGACATTTGTGATATTTGCAGGCGGAGCGTATATGGTAAGGTCTGAATATGAGGGCGACGGCTACGCAAAATATCTGAATAAGGCAGGCTATGATGCTTTTGTGTGCGAATACAGAGTGTCACCGGCACATTTCCCGATAGAGCTTCTCGATGCGAGAAGAGCAGTCAGGACAGTAAGACACAATGCCGGAAAGTACGGGATAAATAAGAACAAGATAATAGTGATAGGCTCGTCTGCGGGCGGAAATCTTTGCGCACTTCTTTCGACCTACACAAAGCCGATCGAATATGAAGGCGCAGATGAAATCGACAACGAATCCGCATTGCCGAACGGCTGTGTGCTTTGCTATCCTGTTATTTCCCTTGTGGATTTTGAAGGCACGGACTGCAACACGAGAGGCTTCCTTCTCGGAGACCGGATGGAGCTTGCGAAAGAGCTTTCTCCGGAGCTTCACGTTTCTGAAGTCACACCGCCCACGTTTATCTGGCACGTTTCCGATGACGGTGTTACCTGCCTGAATTCTTATGTTTATGCGAAGGCACTGAGTGAACACAATATCCCGTGTGAGATGCATATTTTCCCGAAGGGTGGACATGGCCTCGGCATAGCTGACGGCGTTCCGTATTCAAATCCATATGTTCATCAGTGGACAAAGCTTCTTGAGGATTGGGTAAGAGTGATGTTCGATGAAAAATAAAGGCAAATCAGAAATGAAGAACAAAAAGGAAAAAGAAATAATCAATACCGATCTTGATATCCATGAAATGACGAATGCGGTAAGAACCGGTATTCCGGAGAATTACTATTCAAAGTGCATTCTTTCGGATGAATCGGAGACGGTCACACTCGGAAAAAAGAAAAAGCTTGACGGATACTATAATTCTTTCAGCGCAGACGTGAAAATCAATTACGTACCGCTTCATGAGGAGACGGATAAAAAGTATTCCGTATCCGTGAAATGCACTCTGACCAGACGGATAAAGGTAATTTCCTCGCTGATTATTGCGGCACTGATTGCGATACTCGCATTGCTTGTGATTTTTGTGAAGGGAAACATCTGGCTGAGACTGATACCGCTGTATATTACTATTGCGGGAGTGCTGTTCCTTATGGCACAGGCAAAGCTTTCGGCATTAAGATTCTGCAATAAACTGAAAAAAGTGATATAATATATGATAACATACAAGATGTGGGACAACGTTCCCGGAAGACATGATGAGGAGCCGGTTCTCGAATATTACAAGGCTGAAAACAGGAAAAACGATATTGGGATAATAGTGTTCCCGGGCGGCGCATATCAGAGAAGGGCAGAGCATGAGGGCAAGGGCGTGGCAGAGAAACTCAATGAGCTTGGCTATGATGCCTTTGTGTGCGAATACAGAGTCGCACCTCACTCATTTCCGCTTGAGCTGAACGATGCAAGAAGAGCAGTCAGATTTTTGAGATATCATGCCGATGAGTTCGGTGTAAATAAAAACAAGATAATCGTGATGGGCTTTTCTGCCGGCGCAAATCTTTGCGCACTGACTTCAACTTATCTCAAGCCTATTGATAATGAAGGAATCGACGATATCGACAAGGAACGCTTTGTGCCTAACGGCGTAATGCTCGGATATCCGGTAATATCATTTGTTGATGGGAAATTACTCGACAAGGGCTGCAACAGAAGCCTTCTGCTTGATGACAAAGAGCTTGCAAGAGAGCTTTCTCCTGAATTCAATGTGACGGAGAACACTTCGCCGACATTCATTTGGCAGGTATCGGATGATGATGTTACCGTTCTCAATTCGTACCTCTACGCAAGGACACTTCGTGAGCACAATGTACCGTGCGAGATGCACATTTTCCCGATAGGCGGTCACGGACTTGGCACGGCAGCAAAGAATCCCCATGTGGCACAGTGGACAGTGCTTTTTGATCACTGGCTTGATTATTTATTCGGCAAAAAGGCTTGACGCCTGATTGATATATTTGACAGGGCATATGCCCGGAAAGGAATATAAAATGGAAACAATACAGATGTGGGAAAAGACACCGGGAAGATGCGAAGAAATTCCGGTACTTGAATATTATCCCGCAAAGGAAAAGAAATCAGATACAACAGTAGTAATTCTACCGGGAGGCGGTTACTGCGGCAGAGCAGGACACGAGGGAAAAGGCTATGCTGAATACCTCAATGCGGCAGGTTTTGATACATTCGTTTGCGAATACAGAGTTCATCCTTCTTCATTCCCGATACCGCTTCTTGACGCAAGAAGAGCAGTAAGACTTGTAAGATACTATGCGGACAAGTACGGCGTAAACAAGAACAAGATATGCATCATGGGTTCCTCTGCAGGCGGCCACCTCGCAGCACTTACATCAACATACACTGATCCGATTGACTTTGAGGGTATGGACGAAATCGATAATGAAGATTTCCTTCCTAACGGAACGATCCTCTGCTATCCTGTTATCACGTTCATTGATGACCGTATCTGCCATCAGGGTTCAAGAGAGAATCTTCTCCACTGCACAGACAGAGAAATGTATAAGAAGACTTCACCTGAAGCTCTTGTTACGGAAAAGACTCCTCCGGCATTCATCTGGCATACAGCTGCCGATGGCGGCGTAAATGTAATCAATTCATACATGTACGCAACTGCACTCAGAGAAGAGGGAATCCCCTGTGAGATGCACATTTTCCCGTTCGGCGGACACGGAATGGGCACAGCAGACGGCGAGCCTCATGTTCATCAGTGGACAGAGCTGCTTGTCAACTGGCTTAAATACATGTTCTGATAATGAATCAAAAGCCCCTTCCTGTTTTCACGGGAAAGGGCTTTTTTATATCGGATTTTTGAAATTACTGATGATATGTTGAGAGGAAACGCTCAAGTCTGTCTGTAAATTCAGCGAGAGCTTCAATTTCAGGCAGGTATACCACTCTGAAGTGGTCGGGAGTATTTATGTGGAAACCCATACCTCTTGTAATGAGCACCTTTTCTTTTCTCAGAAGGTCGAGAGCAAACTGTTCATCGTTTGTGATGTTGAACTTTTTGGTGTCAAGCTTCGGGAAGATGTAGAAAGCCGCATTAGGCTTTACTGCGGATACGCCCGGTATTGAGTTGAGTCTCTCGTAAATGAATTTTCTCTGCTCATAGATTCTGCCGCCGGGGAGAAGAAGTGCATCCGCACTCTGTGTGCCGCCCAGAGCTGTCTGAATGATCGACTGCGCAGGAACGTTTGAGCAAAGTCTCATGGTCGAGAGAAGATTGAGTCCTTCTATGTAACCCTTTGCCTGAGACTTGTCTCCGCTGAGACATACCCAGCCGACACGGTATCCTGCAACTCTGTGAGACTTGGAAAGACCGTTGAAGTTCAGACAGAGAAGATCCGGTGCAAGCGAACCGAGAGCAACGTGCTCAAGGCCGTCCATAACAAGCCTGTCATAGATTTCGTCTGCAAAGAGGATAAGATTATGCTCACGTGCAACCTGAACGATATCCTCAAGGACTTCTTTGGAATAGAGCATACCTGTGGGGTTATTAGGATTGATTACTACGATACCCTTTGTGTTTGGAGTGATCTTTTTTCTGATATCGGAAATATCCGGGTACCAGTTGGCCTGTTCGTCGCAGGCATAGTGGACAGCAGTGCCTCCCGCAAGTGTGATAGCGGCTGTCCAGAGCGGATAGTCAGGAGCAGGAACGAGAATCTCGTCGCCGTTATTGAGCAAGCCCTGCATACACATTACTATGAGCTCGCTGACGCCGTTTCCTGTATAAATATCGTTTATATCAACGTTGGGGATATGCTTGAGCTGACAATACTGCATGATGGCCTTTCTTGCAGAGAAAAGCCCCTTTGAGTCGCTGTAACCCTCGCAATCACGAAGGTTATACATCATATCACGAACGATTTCGTCAGGAGCCGTGAAGTGGAAGGGCGCAGGATTGCCGATATTCATTCGGAGTATCTGTACTCCTTCTGCAGCCATTCTGTTTGCTTCGTCCATAACCGGACCTCTTATATCATAACATACGTTATCAAGTTTTTTCGATTTTTCAAATGCCATTTTGCAAATTTCCTTTCAAAAAACAAAAAATCCCAAGCGCCTTAAACGCTCAGGACGAATATTTCCGTGTTACCACCTGATTTCGGGAATGACTCCCGCACTCTGCCGGCACGTTTATGCCGTGTCCCATGATAACGGAGGACTTCCGCTGGCGGCTACTTGTATTTCGCCGACAAGGCTCGGGGACTGCTTCACATTGTGTGTCACAGATGCTTTTCACCAAATGCATCCTCTCTAGGGTGACAGAAACATTGCTACTCCTTCCCGTCAATGCTTTTCATATTACAATTATACAGCATATAAGCGCTTTTGTCAATAGCATTTTTCGTATTATTCTGCAAAAAATAAAGGCTCTGGAGGTTATCCAGGGCCTGTTATCGGCTTTTTGTCTGTTTTGTGATTCAGTCAACGTCACGGAAGGAGATTTCAGAGCCGCTTACGATAAGCTCTCTAAGACCGTTTCTTGATGTGAGAACGTGAAGTTCGATACCCTTGGGTACTTTGTAAATCTCTGCAAAATACCATGATGAGTTAAGTATGCCGAGATCCTTTTTGATAAGATGTGAGCCTGCAAGAGTGATCCTGCGCTTTTTGCGTGCGCCTGTGGGATCTTCAAGATCGATCGTGAGGCTTGAATCGGGCTGTCTTCTTACGCTTGTGATCGTGTAATCCTTGAGGTCGAGTTCTTTTGTATAGCGCGCAGCTTCCTCACTGCCGAAATCACGAACGAGAAGCTCGTTGTAGTCATCAAGTGCCTTCTGAACTGTCTCTTCGTTCTGTGCGCAGAATTCCTTTGTAAGTCCGATGACTTCGCTTGTTGCGTGGTCAAGGGCAAGTATTCTTATGTCTGCAACTCTGTTGAGCACGCGGATAGGCAGAAGCTTCTGGAGAGTAGCCGATTGATTGAAGAAATATTCTCTGAAAAATCTCTTTGCTCTTCTGTAAACTGTGTCAGTAGTGAGATTGACATTGTTTTCGGGCTTTGAGATATAATCATTGATGTAGATTGCTTCTTTCTCTTTATAGAGCGTTTCAAAAAGCTCTTCGGAGAATTCTGCAGCTTTTTCATCCTCAACCCAGCTTTCATGGAGATTTGTCTTTACTTTGACTTCGTACCACTTTTTTGTAACATATTTCATAGCAGTTATACCTCTAGTGTTGATTTTGTTATAGTATAACACATTTTTTGTCCGACAGGCAAATATTACGCAAAATGCAGAGCGACTTTTTCAGCTGACGCTTTTTTCCTTTTTGTACCATAAAAAGAGCTTTAATGCATCACAAAAGCGACAGGCACGAGAGCAAAGGGGAAGTATAATAAGAATTGCCAACAAAAGGAAAGGAATAAACGGAATATGGAATTTACAAAGGTGTTCAGAGGGTACGATGAGGATGAGGTCAGCGAATATATCAGCAGACTTGAGGCAGATTATGAGGACGAGCTTGCGCAAAAGAAGGACATGATAACGAAACTGACGGAGGAAAATATCAATATGAAGGAAAAGATGAGAAGACTTGCCGAGGACATAGACGAGTATAAGAAAAGAACGGAGTCTGTTGGAATAGCTATGATAAAGGCTGAAGAGGCGGCAAAGGTTACCATTGAGGAAGCGGAGAAGAAAAGACAGGCGGAAATAGAAAGGGTGGCTTTTGAAACAAAAAAATGGGAGGAACGCAGTGAGGAGGTAAGACATCAGCTGATTGCATTCGAAGAGGAAATTGCTCAGCTACTCGAGAAGTATCAGAGCGAGGTCAGCTATCTTGCATCAAAGGACGTGAGAAAAACATTTTTTGCAAACCAGACGGAAATGAATGACAAAACGGCATGAAATGCGCAGAGGATTTTTCCTCTGCTTTTTTATTTCGGAAGTGAAAATAAAAATCAGAAAAAATACACAGAAATAACGGAATTTTCTATTGACCTTTTTGAAAAATGTGATATACTATTAAAATAGCATAAAATATAATATGGGGAGAAGCCCTCTTCTCACGTTGACTTATAAAAAATCAGACAGAAATGGATAACAATATATATGGAAAATAACTATTACGGTTCAAATACACCGTCAGAAAATAACACGAACCATTCCGCACATCCTGTAAACAAAAAGAAAAAGAGCAAAAAGAAGGCTCGCACACAAAAACTTATCGCTCTCGGCGTATTGGTTGCGCTTGCTGCCTTCATAATAGGCATAGCAATATGGACAATAACGTTTGTACACAGGATAAAGAATCCAACGTTCACAACAAGCACTCCTTCGCCCAGTGCAGCTGAAACACCATACAATCCCGGACACACCATTGATCCTTCAGTAACTCCCGAGCCGACACCTCCGGATATCACTATAGATGTCACACCGAGGCCGAAGGATTCAAAGAAAATTGAGTGGGGCAAGGACGTTCTGAATATTATTGTGCTCGGATACGATGAAAGCGAGGAGAGAGACTCATTCTTCTCATCATTCAGAACCGATACGATGATCCTCTGCACGATTTATTTCAATGAGAAGAGAGTGACACTTACCTCAATTCCCCGTGACTCATATGTTCTCATAGGAGAAGCATTTGAGGATAAGGATAAAATTAATTCAGTGCCGTTCTATGCAAAAAAGCAGGGAATAGACACCTACAAGGCAATCTGTTCTACGGTAAGCAGACTTTTTGGCGGTGTTCCTGTTGATTACTATATTGCGATCAATATGGACGTATTTGTAGAGGTCATAGATGCCATCGGCGGAATAGAGTACGATGTTGACGTTGAGGTAGCTTACACAAGCGAGGAGTGGGGAAAAATAACTCTTGTAGAAAAAGGACTGCAGGTACTTGACGGCGAAAAGGCTCTTGCATATGTTCAGTTCAGAGGCACTGCCACTGCAGATATAGGCAGAGTTGAAAGACAAAGGAAGTTCATAAGTGCCGCATTCAACCAGATGAAGTCTCTCGGAACGATCACAAAGCTTCCGTCAATTTATAATATAGTCAAGGATAACGTAAAGACAAACTTCTCTTATGCCGATCTTGTCAGTCTTGCCACGTTTGCGGCAACAGAGCTTGATACAAGCAGTATCAAGGGCGCTACCTTCCCGGGATTCTATCTCACAAAGGACGGTATATCATATTGGGGAATCAACCAGAGAGAAAGACTTTACTATATTTACGATCTCTTCGGCATAACAGCCAAGGCAGAGGTTCAGGACTGATGATATGGTGACACTGTCGGAAAAAGAGAGAATCGATGATCTTCAGTTCAAGGGGCTGAGGATCATTCAGCATGAAGACCACTTCTGCTTCGGACTTGATGCGGTACTGCTTGCAAGATTTGCGTTCCCGAAGAACAATGATAAAATCATAGACCTCGGAACAGGCACAGGAATAATTCCTATCATGACATCGGGATTATGCACTTCGGAGAACATAGTCGGAGTGGATATACAGGAATGTATGTGCAAGCTTGCGGGAAGAAGCGTGGAGCTGAACGGACTTCAGGACAGAGTAAAGATAATTCAGGCAGACCTGAAGAATATAAAAGAGCTTTTTGATGCGAAATCCTTTTCGCTTGTAATATCGAATCCTCCCTACATCAAGAGAGGAAACGGCATAGTGAATGAGCTGTCGCAGAAGGCAATATCACGCCATGAGGTGCTTTGCACGCTTGCGGATGTTGCGTTTGCGGCGGGATATCTGCTGAAGGACGGCGGCAGGTTCGTGATGGTGCACAAACCGGAGCGGATAATCGAGTGCTGTGATGAAATGAGAAAGAACGGAATTGAGCCGAAGCGTGCTCAGTTCATATTCCCGAAAACGGACAAGCTTCCGAGCGCAATGCTCATAGAGGGCGTGAAGGGCGCAAACGAGGGCTTCAGGATACTCCGTCCGATCATAGTGATGGATAACGAGGGAAAATATACTTGTCAGATAGACGATATTTATTCTGACAAAGGAGAAGACATATTCAGATGAGCGTAACATATATTACAAGCACTGCGAATGCCACGGTAAAAAATGCCTGTCTTCTGAAGCAAAAAAAGGAGCGTGACGAACGGGGCACATTCCTGATTGAAGGGATAAAAATGCTCGGCGAAGCGGTTTCAAGCGGCATGGAGATTGTCAGAGTGTTCGCAACGGAAGATGTATATAAAGAAAATGCAGAGCTGATAGACGGCGCTTCGGGTGAGCTCTACGTTGTGAGCGATGCAGTGCTGGAAAAAATCAGCGAATGGAAAACTCCGCAGGGAGTGATCGCCGAAGTAAGAAGAAAACTCCGGAATTATGAAGAAATCCTTAAAAAAGACAAGCTTTTCATGCTTGTGCTTGACGGAGTGCAGGATCCCGGCAACATAGGCACGATAATAAGAACGTCGGAGGCGGCGGGAATTGACCTTATTGTCACCACGGAAGGAACTGCGGATTGCTTTCAGCCGAAGGCATTGAGGGCTTCAATGGGCTCGGCATTCAGAATACCTGTTTCGGAGGGCTTTTCTTCGGAAGAGCTGATAGCAGAGCTTAAAAAGAACAAAATAACCGTGGGAGCAACATCGCTTCAGGGAAAGAATATCTACGAAGCCGATACAACTGCCAAAAAGCTTGCACTTGTTTTCGGCAACGAAGGAAACGGAATAAGCGAGGCGTTCAGCAAGAATGCGGATCTTCTTCTGAGACTCCCTATGCATGGTAAGGTTGAATCACTCAACGTTGCCGTATCGGCAGGAATAATAATGTATTTACTAAAGAAATAAAGGACGGACTAAAGTGAGTAAAAATTCAGAAAAGAAAAACGGAAAACGTGGAATGAAAATAGTAACGGCGGTCATAAGCGGCATAGTGGTTTTTTCAATGCTCTGCTCGCTTCTGGTAACGGGCTTGTTCAGCTTTGTTGATTCAAGACCGTCAGAGACACCGGCTGCTTCTCCTGTGCCAACAACGGCGCCGGAAATACCTGTTGTTTTTGAGGACAGCAACCTTGAAAAGTACATAGTGGAAAAATACGGCAGAGCAGGAGCAACATCCGTAACAGAGACACAGCTTCTCTCCGTAACAAATCTCCAGATATCGGGACTTGACAGGATAACATCGTTCAAGGGAATAGAGCAGATGAGAAGCCTTACGCAGCTTTCCGTATACGGCGCTGAAATCGCCGATATATCGGCAATCGCAGATTCACAGTATATTGAGTCGCTCAATTTCTATTCCTGCGACCTTTCAAATACTGTCTGCGAAAAGGACATAACATACGTTACCGATCTTGTGCTCAATTCAACAAAAATCAGCAGCAGCACTGCTTCAAGATTCAAGGCACTTGATGCACTCTCAACGGTAAATTCCGGTCTGAAGGACTTTACGGAGCTTGCAGGCTTTGAGAATATTGATACTCTTGAGGTAATGAATGAAACGTTTGAATCATTCGAAGGACTGAAGAACCTGGGAAATGTAAGACTGCTTGATCTTTATGAATGCGAGGTGAAGAGCCTGAACGGAATTGAGAAGAGCGAGTCTCCGAAGAGAATTGTTTTTGAAAAGTGTACAGTTGAGGATTTGTCTGATATAACAGATAATGACACGGTTGAAGCATTGTATTTCAGAAATACGACTGTTCAGTCTGGAATTGAAAATGTCGGTACAATGAAAAAGCTTATGACACTTGACCTTGAAACGCTTTCAAATGATAACGTTGATTACTCTTTCGTGAGCGGCATTTCAACTCTTGCCGAATTTGTCATCAGAGGAAAGAGTCTTAAGAACCTTGATATGCTCAAGGACCTTCAGAATCTTGAATATCTCTACGCTACCGATTGCGGCATTGAAGACATAAGCGGAATAGCAGGCCTTTCAAAGCTTTCAAAGATATATCTCGGCGGAAACAAGATCGAAGATGTATCTGCAATAGGAACTCTCAGATCTGTTTCTTATCTTAACCTCACAGACAATGCAGTAAAGAATATAGATGCCCTCGGCGAAGCACTTTCGCTTGAAACACTCATTATTTCAGGCAATACGGAGATAAGCGACGTTTCACCGCTCAATAACTGCTGGATACTTACATCGCTTCTGGCTGATGACTGCAGCATTGAAGCACTTGATATCGGCTCATGCACCGGCTTAAAGACACTTTCTGCAGGCGGAAACAAGATAACGGATATCTCAAAGCTTTCAAAACTTACGGGCCTTACCACGCTTACTCTTTCCGGAAACAGGATAAGTGACATCAGCGCACTCAAGGCTCTCACATCGCTTACTTCTCTTGTGCTGGATAATAATGCGATCGAAGATGTATCATCCTTGTCAAAGCTCACAAGTCTGACCACTCTTTCACTTGCCGGCAACTCAGTATCCGATATCACTGCGGTGGAAAAGCTTACATCGGTTACAAGCCTTGATCTTTCGGATAATAAGATAAGAAACATCACGCCTCTTGAAAAGCTCACAAAGCTCAAGACTCTTTATCTTGTAAACAACGAGGTTATATCAATTGCCGCACTCAAGAGCATTAAAACACTTACAACTGTTCACCTCTCGGGAAATGCCATTGAGGATATTTCACCTCTCACATCACATACATCCATGACAGAGTGCTATCTCAATGACAATCAGATATCTGATTTCTCACCGCTTCTCTCATGCGTATCGCTGAGAAGAGCAAAACTCAGAAACAACAAGACTTCGGATTATTCAGTGCTTGATTCAATGAGCAACCTGAATATAGAAGATGCATAATAACAAAATGCCCACAGTGATTGAAATCACTGTGGGCTTCGTTTTTTATCTGAACCGATTTTACTTTTTCTTCTTTGACTTGTGCTTTTTGCTCTTCTTGTGATTCTCTTTGCCGGCTTGTTTTTCGGCAGGCTTATTATTGTCCTCTGGCTTTGAACCGTCAACTGAAGGATTCTTCTTTGACTCTTCAGTCTTTGAATCTTCGGGTTTTGGCTCGTTGGCTTTTTCGGGCTCTTTTTCGGGCTTTTTTTCGGATTCTTTCTTCTTCTTATCCTTTTTCACTTTTTTCGGCTCTTCCGTTTTGATTTCGGAAGCAGCCTTTTCTTTTACTTTGACATTGCCGCCGTCGTCTGTTTCCTTGACGATCTGCAAAGGAAGAATTGAAACGAGAAGAATGATCATGAAGCAGACGAATGTAAGACCGGTCAATACATAAAAGCCTGTCTGCGTTGAGACAAAGTCGGAGAAATATCCGAGATACGGAAGTCTGAATATCCTTCTTCCTATGTATGCCGAGAAATCAATAGGCGTTGTGCTGACGATGAACGAGCCCTCACTGCCATCGGGAAGAGAAAGCTCGGAGGAACTGATAAGGAAATGCTTTTTTTCGTAGTCAATGTCGATGACGGTGTTCGTTGAGATGTCTCCCTTGCTGTTGACTTCGTAGAGGATCACGTTTCCCGGCTCGATTGATTCGCAGTCATAATGCTTGACATAAATTATTGAGCCGTCATTGTTGCTGTAGGTCTCGACACCGAGCAATTTAAGCCCTGTTACGGACAGCGTTACGATGCCCAGAATAAATACAATGACAGATGCCGTTATTAGAAGAGTTTTTTTCATATATTAAGGTTGAATTTCTCCTGAAAAAAATATTATACTTTATAATTATAACACATTAAGCACTATTTTGCAATACAGAAAGAATAATAAAAAAGAATGAGGAATAATAAGGAAAAATAAGGAAAAAGACAATAATAGAGAGCCGCATTGACGGGATACTGCTCTGAAATACATAATAATCTTGCAAAACGTGTTTGTTTATGGTATAATAATAAAACGATAACAGATATTGAGGAAAAAATAAATGCCATTGAGGGTATGTTCATTATACAGCGGCAGCAGCGGAAATTCCACGCTGATTGCAGGCGACAACGCAAAAGTACTTATTGACTGCGGAGTTTCTGCAAAGGCGTGCGAGCTTGCTTTGTACAACGTAGGTGTGCGGCCGGATACGATAAAGGGAATATTCATTACTCACGAGCACTCTGATCACATCAAGGGCGTGGGAATAATGTCAAGAAAATATAATATACCGATTTACTCGACAGAGGGAACGTGGGCGGCAATGAGCTCCAAGCTCGGTACGATAGATGATTCTTTAAGACGGGTGATGAAGGCGGATTCTGATATATATATTGATGATCTGTGTGTGGAAAGCTTCAGAACGTCACATGATGCTGCAGAGCCCGTGAGCTATTCCGTGATGAAGGAAAATAAGAAGGTAAGCATAGTAACGGATACGGGATATGTCTCCAATTCGATTCTGAATGCGGTGTTAGGCTCCCAGCTGATACTGCTTGAATCAAATTATGACAGGGAAATGCTTGCCAACTGTACATATCCTTCCGTGCTGAAGCAGAGAATTGCCGGAAAGAAAGGTCATCTTTCAAATGAAGACTGCGCCGCAACAATACTGAAGCTTATCGACAGCAATATAAAATATATTCTGCTTTCTCATCTCAGCAAGGAAAGCAATACTCCTGAGATTGCGTTCCGCACAGTGGAATCAATACTTGAGGCAAATAAGATTTATATAGGAAATGACGTTATGGTGGATCTGACTTACAGAGACAGATCGACACACGTTTACAATCTTTTGTAAAAGGAGAAAAAATGAGCGATAACGAAACAGAATCAGTACGTCTGATACAGACGGCGGACGACCTCAGGAGAAGAAGGATGTTCCCCGATTATTTTATGACGGGAATGTTTATGCTTCTTTTGCTTCTCTCGTATGAGGCAATATCCTTTGTGGCTTCGTTGATACTTTTGGTTCCGGAGTATTACGAAAAGTATCTGAATGATGCAATGTTCTACAATGTCGTCGACATTGTGTTTGAGGTCGGCTTTATAGGAATTCCTGTTCTGGTGATGCTCATATTGTATAAAGGCAACAGGAAGGAACTTCTCAGGTTCAACAAGATATCCTTCAAGGAGATAGCAATTATTGTACCGATAGGAATACTCACATTCGCGGCGAATCTGTTTCTTACCGATGCGAACTGCCTCTTTGCAGAGCTGTTTGTGAATATAGATGTACCGGAGACGCCTGCAGTGACAAATACCGCCGAGGCCATTATGCTGATGGTGATGCTCGTAATAGTTGCGCCGGTGCTTGAGGAGATCATGACGAGAGGCATAATGATGCGAGGCTTTGAGGGCGTATCGAAGTGGTTCGCAATTATTATCACGGGAACGTTCTTCGGAATGTTTCATATGAGCTATTACACGCTTATTCCGAAGATCCTTGCGGGAATCCTTTTCTGCTATGCGGTTTATATCACCGATTCGATTATCACGGGAATGTTGCTCCATGCCATCAACAACGGAATCACGGGTCTGATAACGGTATTTTCCGATTTATCGGGAGCAGGTGCCGAAGCAGAGGTTGAGGCTGCAAAGGAGCTGACTGTGTTTGAGCAGATATATCAGATCGCTTTTTTCTTTATCATAGGTGCATGCTTTGCCGCAATGATCGCAGGACTTTTAGTGGCGCTGAAGAAGGTGGCTTCTGTCAGAAACGAGCAAGGAAAGCTTGTCTGCGCAGGCAGGATAAGAGAGAAATTTGAAAACGAGCAGAGGATACGCTGGTATAAGTTTATCCCGATCGCGCTTGTTTTTGCGTATTTTACCCTGACAATGTTGGCAGAAATAGCAATGTCAGTAAAATAACATAAATTTTTTTATTAAATTTATATCAGGGGTATTGACATTTTGAAGAAAAATTGATAGAATATATACACTGTATATTATTTATTAAATATACAGTGCATTTGTTTTTTAAAAAGGAAGTTAATATAATGAGAGTTGACGGAAAAAGAGTAAAGAACGTTGATAATATGTACACGATAGTTCCGTATTTCATGGTTGACAGGAACGATGCCTGCAATTCCATAACGGTTCGTGTACCTTATAAGCCTATACATGACTATGTGGTCGAGGTAAGAAAAAAGGGTGTAAAGATAAGCTATCTGAGCGTGGTGATCGCCGCATACATCAGAACTGTTGCAGAGCATCCTTTCCTCAACAGATTTGTTGTCAATAAGAAGATATATGCGCATAATGATGTTGAGATCGCAATGGTAGTTCTCAGAAACGGCGAGAATGCACAGACATCAATGGGCAAAATGAAGTTCGAGCTTGATGACGATCTTTTTGAGATAAATGATAAGATCAATACTTATGTTGATGCCAACAGAGAAGAGAATGCAAACGAAACAGATAAGATCCTCAGCATACTCGTAAAGATGCCTTTCCTTATCCGCTTTGCAACAAATCTCATCCGTTGGGCAGACAAGCACGGTCTCCTTCCGAAGGCTATAATCAAGATGAGCCCTTTCCATGCAACGGCAGTATTCTCAAATCTTGCAAGCATAAGAACAAACCATATTTTCCACCATATCTATAATTTCGGAACAATAGGTCAGATTTTCACGATAGGAAATCTTGAGGATATACCGAAAATGAAGGACGGAGAAGTGGTGCTTGAGAGACAGATGCCGTTCGGCATTGTGTGCGATGAGAGAATCGGCGACGGTCATGCTTATGCAAGAGCATTTGCAACGCTTTCAAAGTACCTCAAGGATCCGAGCCTTCTGGAAAAGAAGCCTGAAACGGTAAATAAAGACGAATTCTGATAAAGCAGGTGAGATATATGACCGATACGTCAACATTTCTTCTGGAGCTGATGGCAGGAATATCCGTTATTTTTGCTGTGTTCTATCTGATACTGAGAAGCGTGAAGGCAAAAGCCGAAAGGGAGAACCCTTTTTCGGGCGCAGAGCTTGGAACAAAAGGTGTAACAGTCAGATATGACGGCAAAGAGACGATGATGTGGCTTCATTTCTACACGGACGGACTTATATTTGAGAAGGAAACAGGAAAAAGGATGTACGTTCCCGAGAAAAACATTGTTTCAGTCACGTCATTTCAGGCAGAGCCGAAATTCGGCTACAAGCTTGTCTTTGACCCCAAGCCGACCGTCAGGGATTCGTTTGATATAATCTCTGCCGAGGACATTATGCAGGATTTTACAAAGACAGTCAGGGCGGAAAAACTTTCCTGAAATAAAATTGTTAAAAAATCATGAATTTATAAAATTCCCTATTGAAATATTTCTCTTTATATGATAAAATAAGACAAACGAATGTCATAGAATGTTTTCTGTGACGTTTACTGGGAAATGTTTGGAAATTCCCCGTATGCAGAGCAGTGCAGACGGGAAGTCTCCGGAGTCTGGAGGTTATAATCGTGAAATCGAAAGAAACTGCGGCTGAAAGAGGCTACGAAATAGAGCCTTTTTACAAGCGCTGGTGGGATGATATCTCATCCTGGTTCGTAAAAAAAGCAACTGAGGCAAAAACAAACTTTTTGTCTTACATAAAGAGCAAGGAAACTCACAAGAAATGGAAAAGAATTGCCATTTTTGTAGGCATAATCATTCTCATTGTCGTAAGCTTCCGTGTCAAGGCATTCTTTAACCTTTGGCCTTATGACGAAGGGAGCTATCTCATTGTAAGCGTTGAGCGTGATAACCTCACTGACTATTCAGGTGCGCTCGGCTATTCAAGACTTACGACATTCTTTAAGAATGCTTCTACAAGAATGGAAGATAAGGTAAGAATCGTTCACAGTGAGCAGGGCTACAACGTTATTGAAGACCTTGAGTATGATGGCAGAAAGCTTACACTCACAATAGATAACAGAAAAAATAAGACTCTTCCCAAGAGTGAAAGAGTAAAGGAAACATTTGAATATGAATCCTGCAAGAGCGTTTATACGTCTGAACCTGCAGAAAAGTTCATGCTTATAGATGCTGAGGGCAAGTCATACCTCCTGGCATCACGTTCGATGAAGTAAACAATTTGACCCGATGCCTTGTGAGGCATCGGGCTTTTTTATTCGATTAAAGGAGGATACAAACATGAGATGCAAAGCCTGCGGAAAGATTATAGATGATACTTCACGTTTCTGCACATATTGTGATCATGACAATTATCCTGAGCTGAATCAGGTCAAGACAAAAGGCACAATGTCCGATGCGTTTGAAAGTAAGCAAGTAAGAATGAATACTGCTGCTTCACCGCAGAATCAGAATGCAAAGAAGAATCCCGAAAAGGCGGGCGGCGTGGGATGCGTGTTTGTGTTTTTCTTTATTGCGTTCATAATCTTTCTTATAATGATATTCAAGGATATGTTATAAGCCGAAAAAGTAATATATTATTCCGGCAAGCACCGAAGAGAGTATTCCGTAGACGAGAACAGGACCTGCTACCGTGAACATTTTGGCACCTATGCCGAATACAAAGCCTTCACGCTTGTATTCAAGTGCGCAGGAGACCACGGAATTTGAAAAGCCCGTTATGGGCACCACGCTTCCTGCACCGGCAAATTTGCCTATTTCGTCATAAACACCTATTCCGGTGAGAAATGCACCGAGAAACACGAGTGAGGACGCTACAAGGCACCGCACGGTGTCTTCGGGCAGAGAAGGTATCATTGAGTACAAATCGGAAAGAGCCTGCCCGAGACAGCATATGGCCCCTCCTACGGCAAAGGCACGGATGCAATCCACTGCGAGGGCCGATTTCGGAAGTATTTCCTCCGAATGCTTTACATATGCGTTTGTCATTAGTATGCTGCCACTCTTCTTTAATGTCGGGAAAGAAATTCACGAAGCCGGCTTATCATCTGAGGTATATCCGACGAGGTGTTCTTTACGTATTCCGTTATTTCAGCTACCACAAAAATAAATACGGCAATGAATATCACTGAACAAAGGACTACCATTGCTTTAAGGAAAATGGAACTGGAATTCCGGATTGACATTTCAAGAAGCCTTTCTTTTTTGATTGATTGTACGGATAGTATTGTCCGAAATACGATTTTTATGCAAAAACCTGAAAAAAGGTATTGACAAAGTCAGAATAAAGTGCTATAATACACCTGTTATTACGCAAGAAGTAGAGAGTTTCCGCTCCTCACCTGCCGATATGTTTCCGGCACGGTTTTGGCGTAGTGTATTTGGTTTATACTGATGCATTTATGAGCGGATATTTCTATCCGCTCTTTTTTATATTTCTTGCAATGAATTTAATACGGAGGTGATCAGCCATAGACGCAAGAAAGGTTATCATGAATGACATGATACGTGAAAAGGAATTACGTGTTATTGACAGCGACGGCACACAGCTCGGAATCATCACGAGAGACGAGGCACTCAATATCGCAGACGAAAAGGGAATGGATCTTGTTCTCGTTTCAATGGATACAAAGCCGCCGGTAGCAAAAATCATGGATTTCGGAAAGTTCAGATTTGAACAGGAAAAACGTCTCAAAGAAACAAAGAAGAAGCAGAAGGAAATCAAAGTCAAGGAGATTCAACTTTCAGTCGGCATCGGTCAGCACGACATCGACTTCAGAGCAAGAATGGCAGAGAGATTTCTTTCGGAAGGCAACAGCGTAAAGATTGTTCTTAAGCTCAGGGGCCGTGAGAAAGCACACCCGGAGGCAGGCGTTACGGTAGTTGAAAATTTCATCTCGCAGATCGCGGGATCATATAAAATTGAAAAGAAAGCGGCGCAGGAAGGCTTCAACATTATTGCTGTTCTTGCAGCCAATGAATAAGAAAGGGGTTTACAATTATGCCTAAGATCAAGACGCACAGAGGTGCGGCAAAGAGACTCGACGTTACAAAGAGCGGTAAGATCAAAAGAGCCAAAGCTTATAAGAGTCATATTTTAACAAAGAAAACAACAAAGAGAAAAAGAAATCTCCGTCAGGGAGCATATGTTTCTTCTGCTGATGCAGGATTTATCAAGAAGCTTATCCCTTATAAGTAATACAGTAGGAGGAAAACAGGTATGGCAAGAGTAAAAAAGGCAATTAATGCCAGAAAAAGACATAAGAAGATATTGAAGCTCGCAAAGGGCTATTTTGGATCAAGAAGCAAGCAGTTCAGAGCAGCAAAGGGTTCTGTAATGCGTGCTATGGCAGCTTCCTACAAGGGCAGAAAGATGAGAAAGAGAGACTTCCGTCAGCTCTGGATCGCTCGTATCAACGCTGCTGCAAGAATCAACGGACTCAGCTACTCAAAGTTCATCAACGGCCTCAAGAAGTCTAACATCGATCTTAACAGAAAGATCCTTGCTGACATGGCAGTAAATGATCCTCAGGCTTTCGCAAAGCTCGTTGAAATCGCAAAGAACGCTTAAGTTCAGAACGAATAACGAAAAAATAACAGAGACAAGATGTTCATCATCCGGTCTCTGTTTTTTTATCTTAATATTCAGTTATCCTTTACTATGTACTCAAATATATCGTGTGCCTGCCAGTCACCGTTGATTTTCAGGTATCCGTCGGAGCGCCCGATGTATCTGAAGCCTGCCTTGGTGAGAACTGCTCTTGAGGCATCGTTTTCAGGTATGATGCTTGCTTCCACACGGTGAAGATTCAGGTCGTCAAATGCGATATTGAGCACTTCAATTACGGCTTCGGTCATATATCCCTTGTTGCATTCGTCCTTGTCAAGACGGTAGCCGAGATAGCATGAGCAGAAGTTGCCGTAGAGAATTCCGGAGAGTTTGACAGAGCCTATGACTTTTTCAGGCTCTTCTTTTTTTACGATGAGGAAGCACACTCCTGCAAGCTTTTTCAGCTCACGCTGCTCATCCTTTATCCATCTTTTCTGATAGCTTTTAGTATAGAAGGCTTCGGAATGCTCGGGTTCCCATTTTTCAAGAAAGTCTTTATTTCTCTTATGATATTCGAGAAGCGAATCAAGATAATGCTTTGACGGGGTGATGAGGAAGAGACGTTCTGTTGTATAAATAACGGTCATAATATACTCCTTAGTGATGGCTGGAAATATTGTAACTCATTTTCAGATTTATTTCAAGACTTTTATTTCAAAAAAGAATAAATCAGAGTGCTGAGGCATAATATTTGGTAAAAATACTGACAAAGCAATTTGAAAGGAACGGATAATATGACACAGATAAATAAAGTCCACATACAGACGGAAAGGATCGCGGCAAGAGAAAACAGACAGCTCGTTCTTGAAATGAATTATGTGCTTCCTGATAATAAAGCGAGAATCACTTCGATAGTTGATACCGAGGTGGTTCCGGTTCTTTCCGGAGCAGTGCTGACGGATGACACTCTCAGCTTCAATATTTCGGCAGACTGCACGGTAATATATGATGCCGTATCTGTTTCTGAGGAGGAAGAACACAGATATTCGACCTCACTCGGCTTTACAAAGGCATTCAAGGAGAATATTATTTTTAATACAGACCCGACAATAAACCCGGAGAGAAGAACGTTCAGGGCAACTGCGACTCTTGACAATACCGAAGTGACACTCGTATCCGACAGGAAAATTTCGGTAAGGGCATATGTGACGGTGAATGCTCTTCTGAAGGATACGGTCGGAGCAGATGCGGCATCATCATTTGACGATGAAAAAGTGATTACGAGGAAGAAAACGGTTGACAGTATGCGCTCGTCGGCGCTTGTCCGCACGCAGGTGATGATAAAGGAGGACGTGAAGCCCGAAGGAGTGCTTCCTCCGGCAGACCTGATCGTATGCAGAAAATCGTATGTAAATATAGACTCAAAGAAAAACGAAAACGGAAAGATAGTGATTTACGGTACATTGCATACGGATATTGCTTTTGCCGATACGGAAAACGAAGATATGTTCCATTCGTGTTCGCTTGATGTGAATTTCAGCCACGCAGAAGAAATGCCGGATGCCTCGGAAAACGCAATTACCGACATCAGGGCAGATGCCTCCGAGATATCGGTCGATGCGAAGGAAAACGGAATTTTTACCGTGGAAGGGCTCATTTCAATGGAAATAGAGGCGTATGAGTATTACGATACGGACATTGTTGAGGATGCTTTTGTTCCGGATGCAAGACTTGAGCAGGAAAAGATTACTTTCCAGGGCAGTGATACTTTTATCCTTCAGAATAACGTTGGCATTTGCCAGGAAAAGCTGAAAACGGATAAGTTATTGGCATCAAAGGTCATCTTTTCGGATGTAACGGCAAAAAGCTGTACTGCAGCGATAAAAGGCAGAAGTGTTTACTATGAAGGCCGCTATTTGCTGAAGGCACTTTATGTTCCGCAGGAGGACAAAAGGCTGTTGAGGTTTGCATCGGCGGAGATTCCGTTCAGCTATATGTTCGATTCATCCTGCCTTGGCGGAGAAGCGGTGGCTTCGGAAATCGTGACGGCGGGAGTCATTGCCTCGGTGAATGATTTCGGAGAGATATCGCTTCGCTGGAACGCATTTGCGAAGGCTGAAATGAGCGAGGAAACTGCGTTTGAGCTGATAACATCTGCGGAAGAAAAACCTGCGGAGGAAAGCACTCACAAGGCAATATACTATCATTTCATGCAGAAGAACGAAACTGCGTGGGATGCGGCAAAGAGATTCGGCGTGGCGCCGGATGTGCTTTGCAGAACAAACGGCGTTGCCTCGGAGGAAGCGCTTGAAGCGCTTGAGGGTATAGTTGTAATCAAAGAATGAGCTGTTGATTTCCCACTCACGAAATACGGGGTGGGAAATGCTTTTTTACAATGAATAAATATATATTACAAGGATAAAATAATTCTGTACTTTTTGGGCAATTTATGGTATAATACTATATAATGCAAAGTCAGGACTTTCCCGGCGATGCAGAAGGAATACCGCTTTTTCAAAAAGAATTGTGTTTGAAGGATGACGGGCGGTATTGATGAAATGAATATTGAAAGCCCTCTGCCGGACTGCATCGGCAGACAAGCGATATGAATGGCTTTTACAGATGAAAAAATAATTTACAGGAAAATAATCATATGAGTGATTTTTCAATTAAAGATGAAAGACGAAAGCTCCTTGAGGAGTTTGAAAACAAGATTGGCTACCATTTCAGGGATATTTCCCAGTTGGATAAGGCGCTTACACACAGCTCTTACAGAAACCACCCCGATCATGTTACGGAGTACAGATACATAAACGAATGCCTTGAGTTCCTCGGCGATAGTATACTTGATTTTGTAATAAGCGAATATCTGTATAATCTGTATTCGGATTGGGACGAGGGCAAGCTCTCAAAATTCCGCTCGAAGGTTGTCTGCGAGCAATCGCTTGTGATCGTTGCAAGAAAGCTTGAGCTCTGGAAATATATGCTTGTGGGCAAGGGCGAGCACACCGGCAAGGAAATGAATCCGTCAATGATGGCGGATGCGGTGGAAGCCTTCATTGCGGGAATATATCTTGACTCCGGGCTTGAGGATGCAAAGAAGATAATAATGTCTCTTCTTACAGAGAATATCACGGCAATAATAGAGAAAAAGATCCTGAGGGACAGTAAGACGGAGCTTCAGGAAATTCTTCAGGGCGTGCACGCTTCTCCCGTCAGATACGTTGAGGTCTCAAGAGAAGGCCCGCCTCACGATCCGACATTTGTGGTCGAAGCAATGCTTGACGGAAAGTGCATAGGCTCCGGAAAGGGAAAAAGCAAGAAGGAAGCCGAGCAGACTGCGGCTGCGGCGGCAATAGACAGAATAAACGAAAGCGTAGGATAAATAATGCAGCTTAAAAAACTTGAATTGTACGGATTCAAATCGTTTTCAGACCGGACTTCCATAGAGTTCGACAAAGGCATTACCGGCGTTGTCGGCCCGAACGGAAGCGGAAAGAGCAACATAGTCGATTCGGTCATGTGGGTACTGGGTGAACAGAGCGCAAAGAACCTGAGAGGTGCCAAAATGGATGACGTTGTGTTCAAGGGCTCCGACAAACGTAAGCCGAACGGCTTTGCCGAGGTAACGCTGACGCTTGACAATTCGGATAACGCTCTGCCTATAAATTTTGCAGAGGTGCAGGTATCAAGAAGACTTTACCGCTCGGGAGAAAGCAGATACTGCATTAACGGTGCGGACGTAAGACTCAAAGACATAACCAATCTTTTCCTCGATTCAGGTGTAGGCAAATACGGCTACTCCATAATAGGACAGGGAAGAGTTTCGGAGATTCTGAATGCTTCACCTGAAGGCAGAAGATATATTTTCGATGAAGCCGCAGGCATTATGAAATACAAGACGAGAAAGGAAGAATCGGAAAAGCACCTTTTCCTCACGAATGAAAACCTTTCCCGTGCAAATGATCTTATTTCAGAGATAGAAAGAAGCCTTCCGCAGCTGAAAATTGCGGCTGCAAAGGCGGAAAAATACATAACTGTTGCAGAAAAACTCAAGAAATCGGAAACAACAAGATTTGTTCTTCTGCATGAGCGTTATCTTAAACAGACAAAAAAGCTTGAAGAACAGATAAATCTTCTTTCAAACGATATTGAGCAGAACGAGAGCAAAAAAGCTTCTCTCAATGAAAAGCTTGAAGATATAAACATAAGATATGATTCTCTTTCAGAGCAGGCTGAAAAGCTCCGTCAGAACAGAATGGAGAGCATCAGGACTGTTGAAAGGCTCAAGGGTGAATACCGGTATGCGGCTGACAGACTTGTGCAGATAGAGAAGGATGAGAAGGTCAATTCCGACAACATCGAGCGCTTCAGAGCGGAGGCAGAGAGCCTTGTCAAGCTGATCGAAAGTGAGACAAAGAGACAGGAAGAGTACAGAAAAGCCAAGGAGGAGACAGATAAGCTCCTTGAGGCAAAAACGGCAGAGGCCGAAAAGATCAGAGCCGAGTACGAGAAGGTCTCCGGAGAGCTGGATGCGGCAAGAGGAAGGAATGCGGATTCCGTATCAAAGGAGAACGAAGCAAAGCTGAGACTTGCCGAGCTCACAACCAAAAAGGATATGCTTTCCGCAAGGCGTGACGACGGAGCAAAGGCTCTGGGAGAGCTCAAGGCACGTCTTGCGGAAACAGAAGAAGTAACAAAGGCGTCAAAAGAGAACCTTGACGTTGTATATAAAAAGCTTTCAGACCTGAACAGTGAGTTTGAAGAGCTCTCAAAGAAATATGCAGCTGCCGATGAGAACACACAGGAGCTCCGCAAGAGATTTGAAGCTCTCTCAAAGCAGACAGAGTCAAGAAAATCAAGAATAAATACGCTCAACGAGCTTAAAGAAAGCATGGAAGCTTTCAACAACAGCACGAGAGCCGTAATCAAACTCCGTAATTCGGACAAGGTATTTTCTTCGGCAATAGTCGGCACGGTTTCCGATATTATCCGTGTGGAGAAGGAATATGAAACCGCAATGGAGGTTGCCCTCGGTGCGGCGGTGCAGAATATCGTCACCACAACCGATACTGCGGCAAAGGAGATAATCGAGTATCTGCGTCAGAACAGACTCGGCTATGCAACATTCCTTCCGCTGAATTCGGTTCAGCCGAGAACCGTGAATGACAGCGAGCTTCGTTTGCTCAGGCAGAAGGGATTCCTCGGAATAGCAAGTGAGCTTGTTACTTATGATTCAAAGTACAAGGCGGTTATCCAGAACCTCCTGGGAAGAGTTGTGATTGCCGAGAACATGGACTCTGCAATAAATATTGCAAGGCAAAGCCGCTATATGTTCAGGATAGTAACTCTTGAGGGCGATGTAATTAACCCCTACGGCTCTATTTCCGGTGGTTCGAGAGGAAAGAGCAACGTATCAAATGTGTTCTCACGTTCAAGAGAAATAGATGAGCTTGAAGAAGCGCAGAAAAAGGATCTTGCAGAGCTTCGTAAAATATACGATGAGCTCGAAACGATAAAGGCATCGGGAAGTAAGCTCCGGACAGAATATGAAGAAAAGCGAACGGCGGTGCATAATGCGGATATTGAGTACAGTTCTGCAAAGAAGAGTCATGAATTCGTTCTCGGAGAGTATGCAAAAGCGAAGAAACAGTGCACGGATAAAGAAACTGAAAACAGATCGCTTGCGACGGAACTTTCGGATGTTTCCGTTTCCATAACAAAAATTAATTCAGAGCTCGAGCAAAGAAGAAAAGAACTTCTCGGAACTGACAATGATCTTTCACAGCTCACATCAGAAGAAGCTGATCTCCGTGAAAGACTGACTTCAGAGGAGATCAAGCTTACCGATCTGAAACTGAAGCAGATGGAATGCGACAGCAAATATCAGGTAACATCGGCATCTCTCAATGAGCAGGTGTCAAGACGTGATGAAAGAAACAGTCAGGCAGAAGAGCTCAAAACTGAAAACGAAGCCCTTGTTGAAGAGAAAAAGCAGCTTTCCGAAAAATCCGGCGAGCTCGATGCTTTGATAAAGAATGCGGAGAAAGCGGAAAAGGATGAAGCAGACGTTCTTTCGGGCTGCGAAGAAGACCTTAAAGAGCTTTCAAAGACCAAAAAAGCGTGCGAGGACGAGATAAGAATATATGAGTCACTCATCCTTGATATAAATGCAAAACTCCATGATTTTGACATGGACAAGACAAAGGTGATGATGGAGAGCGACAATCTCCAGTCGAGAATGTGGGAGGTTTATCAGGTTTCTCTGGGTGACGCGCTTAAAGCAGAACCAGAGGAGGGCGACCTTGAGGACCTCAACAAGGCAATAAGAGAACTGAAGGCTGACATTACTAGAATGGGTCCGATCAACCCGGAGGCACCTCAGCAATACGAGGAGCAGTCGGTGAGATTTGAAAAGCTTACAAAAGAGCGCGAGGATCTCATCCGTGCAGGCAAGGACATTGAAAAGCTTATTGCGGAAATCACCAAGGAAATGAGAGTCAGATTCGAAGAGGAATTCAAAATCATCAACGAGTATTTCAACGAGATGTTCAAGAAGCTCTTCAACGGCGGCACGGCAAGACTTGAGCTTGTTGAATCGGATGATATTCTTGAGGCGGGAATAGATATTATTGCACAGCTCCCGGGAAAGAAGCTCCAGAATATCCTGCTGATGTCGGGCGGCGAGAAAGCACTCGTTGCAATAGCACTTGTGTTTGCACTTCTCAAGAGAAGACCTGCTCCGTTCTGTATTCTCGACGAGATCGATACTGCTCTTGATGAGAAGAACGTTTACAATCTTGCAGAGCTTGTAAAGTCCTTCAATGACAGTATGCAGTTCATAATCATTTCCCACAGAAAGGGTACAATGGAGGCAAGCAACGCACTTTACGGCGTTTCAATGGAAGAAAAAGGCGTTTCATCGCTCGTTTCCGTCAGACTTGAGGATGCGGCAAGAGAGGATGCCTGAAACAAGGAGGAAAAATGTCATTTTTTGAAAAACTGAAGCAGGGAATATCAAAAACAAGAAACGGAATTGTGAATTCGATAAAATCCGTTCTTAAATCGTTCAAAAAAATAGACGAAGAGCTTTTTGAAGAGATAGAAGAGATACTTATCAGCTCCGATGTTGGCGTGGATACGACCATGAAGCTTATGGATGAGCTGAGAGAGAAGGTAATAGAAGAAAAGGTCAAGGATCCGGAGGAAATAATAGGTCTCCTCAAGCAGTCCATGCTCAATATTCTTCTCAAGGGCGAAACAAACGAGCCTATGACTTACCCGGCGGTAATAACCGTAATAGGTGTCAACGGCGTAGGCAAGACAACGACAGTAGGAAAGCTTGCGGGAAAGTTCATTTCCGAGAAGAAGTCAGTTCAGATAGCGGCGGCAGATACATTCAGAGCGGCAGCAATAGAACAGCTTTCAACGTGGGGCGAAAGATCGGGCGTTAAGGTAATACGTCATGAGGAAGGCTCCGATCCGTGCGCAGTAGTGTTTGATGCACTCCAGTCTGCGAAGACGAGAAACACGGATGTTCTCCTTTGCGATACCGCAGGCAGACTCCACAACAAGAAGAACCTCATGAATGAGCTCGACAAGATCAACAGGATCATTCAGAGAGAGCATCCCGATGCGAAAAAGGAAACGTGGATCGTAATTGATGCCACATCCGGTCAGAATGCATATGTTCAGGCACAGCTCTTCAACGAGGCGGCACCTGCAACGGGACTTGTTATCACGAAGCTTGACGGCACTGCCAAGGGCGGAATCCTTCTTACAATATGCAGTGAGCTTGGAATTCCTGTCAAGTATATAGGTGTCGGAGAGGGAATTGATGACCTTCAGGAGTTCGATGCAAAGGCATTTGTGGATGCTTTGTTCGACGAAATGTAAAAAATCAGTAAAAAATTTAAAAAAGTCGGAAAAAATCAAACTTGCCTATTGACAAGAACGACTTTTTCAATTATAATATTACGGTATATTGCAAAAGCATACTTTACCATTATCGGAGGGAAAATATAATGAAAAGAACTTATCAGCCAAAGAAAAGACAGAGAAGCATGGAACATGGCTTCAGAAAACGTATGAGCACAAAGAACGGTAGACTCGTTCTTAAGAGAAGAAGACAGAAGGGCAGAAAGAAGCTCACAGCTTAATAAGCCCTGTGTGCCGGCTTATTTGCGGGCATTCTATCTAGTTACCGTTTGGTTCAGACAGAATAGTATTATTTGTTTATGATCACGAACAGGCAAGCAAGTTAAGGTCACACACAGATGTCGTTCAAACGCTTCATTTGTTTGTGACCGTTTCTCCTATTCGGGCTAATTTTTTACTTTAAAACGGTAATTTCACAGTGAGAACTTACAGTACATTAAAAAGAAAAAACGATTTTTCAAGACTATACAGAAACAGCACCTCAGCCAAGGGCAGAGGTGCGGTGATCCTTGTCCGTCAGAATCGGACGGGCGCTACCCGTATAGGCTTTTCCGTCAGCAAAAAGATTGGGAATGCCGTAAAGAGGAACCGCGCACGCAGAAGACTCAGGGAAGCTGTATACAAATATAATGACAGGATAAAGAAGGGCTTTGACATAGTCTTTGTTGCAAGAACGAGTGACAGAGAGATGCCCTTTGAAAAGCTGGTCAGAGACGTCGGAATACTCTTCGACAAGACGGGAGTATTGGAAAAATGAAGCGAGCCGCAATAGCATTCATCAGGTTTTACAGGAGATATCTG
Source organism: Clostridia bacterium (assembly GCA_045627045.1). Classification (GTDB taxonomy): domain Bacteria; phylum Bacillota; class Clostridia; order HGM11327; family HGM11327; genus SIG351. Next base: position 49,037 of record JAZQMY010000029.1, read on the forward strand.
TCTCCTCTTCACCCGCCGGTATGTCGTTTTACGCCTACCTGCTCGGAGTATGCTGTTCAGGCTTACGAAAAATACAATTTTTTCAAAGCAACGGGGCTTACATTATGGAGAATACTCCGCTGTAATCCTTTCTGCAAGGGCGGATACGATCCGCTTGAATGATCTACGAAAAGTAACAATGAAAGGCGGCATTTCATAGCATTTGCCGGATATCGGAAATATGTGGGACGGAATAGTTGGCGCACTTGCCAGCGTTATTGAATTTTTTTACAACTGGACGGGAAACTTCGGCGTAGCAGTTATCCTTTTTACTGTTGCCGTTAAGGTTATCCTTCTTCCACTTGACCTGAAGAGCAAGAATTCAACTGCAAGAATGCAGGCACTCAACCCGGAAATACAGCGTATCAATGAGAAATACGCAGACGATCCGGAGAAGAAGAATAAGAAGATCACAGAACTCTACCAGAAGAATAACGTCAGCCCTCTCGGCGGCTGTCTGCCTCTTCTGATCACATTCCCTATCATCATCATCATGTTCGCCGCTCTCAGAAAAATTTCTGCAGAGTACATGTTTGATTACCTCAAGACACTTCTTATCAACAATAACCCAGGCATCGAAGGCGTTCTCGATGAAATCGGTGCCGCAATAGTATCATCCGGTGAATTCAAGAAGCAGACGTTCCAGGAAATACTTCCTCTCATTTTCAACAATGCAGGAGAGATCCCGAAGAACCTCTCAAAGCTCACGGAAGTTCTTTCAGATGTTCAGCTCAGCACTCTTACTGATGCGATCAAGGCAGTTGAGTTCAATCAGGCAAGCACGGTTGCTGCCGAAATGGGATACAAGTTCCTCTGGATCAAGAATATCTGGGCACCGGATTCAATGCTCAAGACAGTACTCGGCACAAAAGCATCACTCTTCAGCGAATATGCAAACGGTTGGTTCATCCTTTCAGTTGTATCAACAGCCGGTCAGTATTTACAGACCTACCTGCTTACAAAGGATCAGAAGAAGTCAAAGAAGACAAGCAAGGACGATCCTGCAAACTCAATGAACTTCATGAACAAGATATTCCCGCTCATCACTCTTTACATCTGTGCGGTATATAACTCTGCATTCGCTATCTACTATACAATCTCAAGCATTGTATCAATACTTCAGTCACTTATCACGGAATATATCAAAAAGACTAAAGCCAAAAAGGCAAGTCAGGAAGGAATTTAACATATGACGTTAAAATCAGTGGAAACAACTGGAAAGACGGTTGAAGAAGCTATCCTCGTTGCTGTTGCCCAGCTCGGCAAGACGAGAGACAAGCTTGATATAGAAATACTCGAGCAGCCGGAGAAAATGCTCTTCGGTCTCAAAAAGAAGGATGCTAGAATCAAGGCTACCGTAAAGTTTGATGTATGCGATGTTGCAAAGCAGTACCTTGAAGACCTTTTCAAGCTTATGGGAGTTGAGGCTGATACGGAGCTTACACTTGAAGGCGACGAGCTTCACTGCGAGCTCAAGGGCGAAAAGATCGGCGTTCTCATCGGCAAGAGAGGCGAAACTCTTGATGCCGTAAGATATCTCCTCAGCCTTTACATCGGCAGATACACAGAGGATAAGATAAGAGTTGTGCTCGACTCGGAGGGATACCTTGCAAAGAGAGAGGAAGCTCTCAAGAAGCTTGCTGTTTCCATTGCACATAAGGTCAAGAAGACAAGAAGACGTGTTTCACTTGAGCCAATGAATTCTTATGAAAGAAGAATAATTCATTCAACACTTCAGGATGATCCTTATGTCAAGACTGCAAGTGAAGGCGAAGAGCCGTACAGAAAGGTTATTATTTCACTCAAATAATGAATACTACAATAGCAGCGCTTTCGACTGCACCGCAGGCAGCCGGCATTCACGTTATAAGAATGAGCGGAGAAAATTCAGTCGATATATTGAAACGTGTTTTTGAGCCTGCAAAAAAAACAGATGATTTTAAACACGCTCGTATGTATTATGGGCGCGTGGTGGATAACGGTGTCGCCTTAGATGAGGTGTACGCCGTATCTTTCTATAAACCCAAATCTTATACCGGAGAGAACGTGGTGGAGATCCAGTGCCACGGCTCATCGATTCTCTCAAGAAAGATACTCGATCTTCTTCTGCAGAACGGTGCTGAACCTGCGGCACCCGGAGAATTCACGAAGAGAGCATTTCTGAACGGCAAAATTGATCTCATTCAGGCAGAGGCCGTTATGGATGTGATAAATGCATCGGGAAGTGCGGCATCAAAGAACGCATATGAACAGCTTGCAGGTGAGCTTTCGTCAAAAATAAATTTGCTCAAAGAAGATTTCGTATGGGTAATGGCGAATATTGACGTTGATATAGATTTTCCTGAAGCAGATATTGAGGTAGTGGACAGAGAAAAGCTCGAAGAAAGGCTTATTTCCGATCAGAAAACGATTGAGTCAATGCTTTCATCGGCATCGGAGGGCAGAATGATCAAGGAAGGCATCAGGGCGGCAATTTGCGGATTGCCAAATGCCGGTAAGTCTTCACTGCTTAATATGCTCCTGGGCAGAGAAAGAGCGATCGTTACGGATATCCCCGGTACCACAAGAGATATTATTGAAGAAGCTCTCTTTATCAACGGCGTTCAGGTGCGCCTTTTTGATACTGCCGGAATCAGAAAAACGGGCGACAGGATAGAGACTATCGGCATTGAAAGAACAAGAAAGGCAATAGAAGAAAGCGATATTGCACTTGTGATGATAGACGGAACGCTTGAAGACCTTGATGCGGAAAACAGAGAATTGCTCGAAATAACAAAGGAAAAGAAGCGCATCGTTATAGTGAATAAGGCAGATATCTCGGTAAATGAACAGCTTGTTGAGAAAATCAAAGAGCTTGCCGATGATTATCTGGTGATTTCTGCGGAAACGGGAGAGGGCGTTGACGGTCTTAAACAGAGAATATATGATGTTTCGATGGGAAATATCTCCTCGGAGGCATCTGTAATCACGAATGAAAGACAGATATTCTGCTTGAGATCAGCCAAGGAAGCACTTGATCAGGCGATTTTCGATATGATAAGCGGAAGCCCGCTTGATATTGCGGGAATAAACATAAGAGAAGCGTACGAGAATATACTCGAGCTTGTCGGAGAGAAAATAAATAACGAGATAACGGACAAAATCTTTATGTCATTCTGTCTCGGAAAATAATGGAGTTTAAGTATATGGCAGCTATCAGAGTTGACGATTACGATCTGTGCGTTATAGGAGGAGGGCATGCAGGCTGTGAAGCGGCACTTGCAGGTGCAAGGCAGGGCTTCAAGACCGCTCTTTTCGTTATAAATCTTGATACAATAGCATTTCTTGCATGCAACCCGTCCATTGGCGGAACGTCAAAGGGACATCTTGTCAGAGAGATCGATGCTCTCGGCGGAGAAATGGCGCTGAATGCAGACAGATCGTTCATTCAGAGCAGGATGCTGAATAAATCCAAAGGCCCCGCGGTCCATTCGCTCAGAGTGCAGGCGGATAAGCAGCGCTATCATAACGAAATGAAGCGTGTTCTGGAAAATACCGAAAATCTCGACATTATTCAGGCTGAAGTAACAGAGATACTGGAAACGAACTGCCGTGTTTCGGGCATCAGAACGGCAGTGGGCGAAGAATACGGCGCAAGAGCAGTGGTGCTTGCGACCGGTGTATATATGAAATCAAAGATCATCATCGGAGAATTCAGAGGAGATACCGGCCCGAACGGCTTTCCGAGGGCTATTGGTATTTCCGATTCGCTTTCATCACTCGGCTTTTCACTCAGAAGGTTCAAGACAGGCACTCCTGCCAGAGTAAGCAAGCGCTCGGTTGACTTTTCAAAGCTTGAGCCACAGCCCGGAGATGAAAAGATAATTCCTTTCTCATTCAGAAACGATATACTTGATATAGTTCAGGATCAGTGCTGGATGGGCTACACAAACGAGACCACACATCAGATCATCAGAGATAACATTCATCGCTCACCTCTTTACAGCGGAGCAATCAAGGGCATCGGCCCGAGATACTGCCCGTCAATCGAGGATAAGGTCATGCGTTTTGCGGACAGAACGGCACATCAGTTCTTCCTTGAGCCGGAAGGCAGATACACAGACGAGATGTATGTTCAGGGAATATCATCCTCGCTTCCTGTTGACGTTCAGAGAGCCTTTTACAGAAGCATAAAGGGATTTGAAAATGTTAAAATCATGAGATATGCTTACGCAATCGAGTACGACTGCCTTGATCCGCAGGAAATGAAGCTCTCTCTCGAGTCAAAGAGAATAGCAGGCTTCTTCACGGCAGGTCAGATAAACGGAAGCTCGGGCTACGAAGAGGCTGCGGCACAGGGCATTATCGCTGGAATCAATGCCTGCCAGTACCTGAAAGAGGAAGAACCTCTCATTGTCAGCAGAAACGAAGGCTATGTCGGTGTGCTCATTGATGACCTTGTTACAAAGGGCACGAACGAGCCGTACAGGATGATGACATCAAGAGCCGAATACAGACTTCTTTTGAGACAGGATAACGCTGACGAAAGACTTACTGATTACGGAAGAAGAGTCGGCCTTGTCGATGACAAGAGATACGATGAGTTTATGTTCAAGCGTGAAGCCGTCAGAAAAGAGACGGCAAGACTTGAAGAAACACATATCAATCCGACAAACGAATTCAACGAAGAAATTGCCGCTCTCGGCACAACAACGGCAAAGAAAACGGTAACTCTTGCCGAGCTCCTCAGAAGACCGGAGCTTACATATGCCGACATAGTTAAGATTTCACCTCCGGAGGAGAAGCTTTCAAGACAGGCTTCGGAAACAGTTGAGATCGACATAAAGTACTCGGGATATATTGATAAACAGAATAAACAGGCAGGCAGAATGACTTCAATGGAGGATTATGTTCTTCCTGCGGACATAGATTATACATCTATTTCAGGCCTCAGACTTGAAGCAAGACAGAAGCTTGACAGAATCAAGCCTATGACTATGGGACAGGCAATGAGAATTTCAGGCGTATCGCCGTCGGATATTTCAGTGCTTCTCATTTATCTGAAGCACCGCATAGCAAAGGAGCCCGGAAATGAAGAGTGAAAATTATGAGCTTCTCAGAAGCGGACTTGAAAAGCTCGGTATTGCGGAGGATAAGGCAGAAAAGCTTTCGGTTTATTGCGATATACTGATAGAAACGAACGAGAAATTCAATCTTCTCGGAAATGTTGACGAAAAGGATATAGTAATAAAGCATATTCTTGATTCTGCCGCAGGAATAAAGTACCTCAAGGACTGCGAAAAGATAATTGATATCGGCACGGGAGCAGGCTTTCCGGGATTCGTGATAGCCATCTGCTGCCCGGATAAAAAGCTGACGCTGACGGATGCCACCGAAAAGAAAATCGCATTTATAAGCGAGACGGCAGAAAAGCTCTCGATCAATAACGTGATTCCCGTTGCGGGAAGAGCAGAGGAACTTTCTCACGGAGAAATGAGAGAAAAATACGATGCCTGCGTGTCAAGGGCGGTGGCGTCGCTCAATAAGCTTTCGGAGTATTGCATTCCGTTTGTCAAGGTCGGCGGAGAGCTGCTTGCGTACAAGGGTCCACTTGTTTTTGACGAAGTGAACGAGGCGGATTTTGCAATCAAAGCACTCGGCGGAGCCGTTGAGGCGATAAGAAAAGAGAATGTTCCGTATCTTGACGGAGAAAGATGCTTTGTCGTGATAAGAAAAAAGAAACTGACAAACCCCATTTACCCCAGAAAGAACGCACAGATAAAAAATAAACCGCTTAAAGCGTGAAAGGAAAGGTAATAATTATGATATTGGGAATCGAGCATATAGGTATTGCTGCAAAGAACTCAACTGCACTTAAGGACTGGTACATGGATATGTTTCCGCTCAAGGTTATCCGTGACAACGGAAAGGGAGGTTATTTCCTTGAAATGCCGGATGGCGCAGAAATAGAAATTTATCCTGCTGAAAGCGAGAGCGAAAAAGCTGAAAACAATCTTGTTTCAGGTATCAGACACATCGCATTCAAGGTTGATGACTTTGACAAAGAAGTTGCAAGACTCAAGGAAAAGAACGTTGAACTCGTTGGCGAGCCTATCGTAAAAGAAAAGTTTTCAAATATGTTCTTCAGAGATCCTGAAGGCAATCTGCTTCACATAATAGAGAGAAGAAGCGAGTAATAACCTTATCGGTCTGACATCATTAATAACAGTCAAAACAAGACCGCAAAGAAAGGACAGTGTTTTTATTATGGAAATGGAAAAAGGCAGTATTCAGATTGATCAGGTGAATATGTTCCCTGTCATCAAAAAGTGGCTTTATGCAGACAAGGATATTTTTATCCGTGAAATCGTTTCAAACGGAATGGATGCAATCACAAAGCTGCAGAATATCGCAAACGGAGGCCAGTATCAGCTTCCCGAGGATAATAAATGGCGTGTAGAAGTTATTGTCGATGCTGAAGCAAAGACACTTACATTCATTGATAACGGTATCGGTATGACCGAGGCAGAGGTCAAGAAATATATCAATCAGGTTGCATTCTCCGGCGCAAAGGAATTTGCGGAAAAGTACAAGGAGTACGTAAAGAAGGATGCCGCAGATGAGATAATAGGTCATTTCGGACTCGGCTTCTATTCTGTATTCATGGTAGCAGAGAAGGTCGAGCTTGATACACTTTCATTCATGGACGGTGCAGAGGCTGTAAGATGGGTATCTGAATCAGGCATGGATTACGAGATGTCAGCTTCCGACAAGGCTGAAAGAGGAACAAAAATCGTTCTTCACATTGCCGAGGACAGCGAAGAATTCCTCAATGCATTCAAGGTAAGAGAGATAGTAAGAAAGTATTGCTACTTCCTGCCTTACGAGATTTATGTGATCGATGCAAACAAGAAGGAAGAAGAATGCGAATGCGGACATCATCACGATGAAAACGGTGAGTGCACTTGCGAGCACAAGGACGATCCGGATCATGTCTGCACCTGCGAACACAAGGATGATCCCGACCACGAATGCACATGCCATCATGAGAAAGAAGAGGAAAAGCCTGTAAACGATACACATCCGCTCTGGCTCAAGACTCCTTCAGAGTGCACCGATGATGAATATAAGGCTTTCTACAGAGAAGTATTCAATGATTATAATGAACCTCTCTTCTGGATACATCTGAATGTAGATTATCCTTTCAGACTCAAAGGCATTCTCTATTTCCCGCAGGTTCCGAATGAATATCAGCCATTCGAGGGAATGGTAAAGCTTTACAGCAATCAGGTGTTCATTGCAGATAACGTAAAGGAAGTAATCCCTGAATTCCTTATGCTTCTCAAGGGTTGTCTTGACTGTCAGGATCTCCCGCTCAACGTTTCAAGAAGTTTCCTTCAGAACGACGGTTATGTTGCAAAGATATCAAAACACATCACAAAGAAGGTCGCAGAAAAGCTCAAGGGCTTGTTCAATAACGACAGAGAACAGTACAACAAGTATTGGAACGACATCAATCTTTTTATTAAGTACGGTTGCCT
>JAZQMY010000030.1:0-10386 GCA_045627045.1 Clostridia bacterium
CAGCGAATTCTACTGCGGCGACGGTATCCAGTTCAAGCTCAAGGCAAACGATGGCGCATACATTGATATGTGCATCACACTTGACGAAGCAGGCAATGCAATGGTATGGTCAAATGCTTACGGTAACTACGAAGCAGTTGATTGGTCAGCATTTGCAGGCATCGTTGACGGCAAGCTTAACGTAGCAGTAGCAGTTCCTCAGGAAGTTCTCGGACTTACTGAAGGCGACATCAAGGGCGGCCTTGTATATGACATGTCACTCCTCAGAATCGACGGCCACAACGGCGACGGTTATGCAGGATGGCTTGCATGGGGTGAATATTTCGTAAACAACTCATCACTCTGCGTACCGAACCACGGTGATAATCACATCGTTCTCGTAGATACAGAAGCAGAAGATGCAGATGTTGAAGAAGAAGAACCTTTCGTAAGCATCATCAACAAGCTCGGCGATGCATCATCAACATCAAAGTATCTTACAAACAGCGGATCTAAGATCCTCACAACTGCAGACGGTGTTTACACACTCAACCTTGCAGCAGCAGACCTCCTTACAAATAAGGGCGTTTCGATCTACAATGTCTTCGAGCTTTCACAGATCAAAGACGGTGTAGCAACAAATCTTGCTTACGCTTATACGTATGCAGGCGTTCCGGATCTCCTCGCAGATCAGAACGGTATGATCTGGGTATCAGGCGGTGCATCACTCTATGATGTAAAGGCTCTCTCAGACAAATATAACAACTATAAGGAAAAGGCTGAAAAGGCTATCCTCAACGTATGGTTCTATGCTAACGGCACAATGAACGGTATCGGTACACAGAAGACATTCTCTGTATCCTCCAAGAATGGCTACGATTACCTCGTATCCGCAATTGAAGGCAACACGATCTACCAGGCATTTGTCGGCGAAACAGAAGAAGGCGTTGTAGTTGAGATCTTCAGCTTCGACACAGCAACAAGAACATGGGCAGCAGATTCAGAAGTTATCAAGCTTTCAGCTAAGCCTACATTTGTAAAGGCATTTGCAAATAATGGTCTTGACTTCTTCTATGGCTCAAAGAACGGTTCTTACAAAGTAGCTGACGGCAAAGAAGTAAAGATTACTTCAGGCGCACTCAAGACAGCTTACACTCTCGGCGACGAGATAATGGTTGTTTATGAGGATGACGGCAAGCTCTACATTACTGCAGCAAGCAGCATTGTTGAAAAGGTAGCAAAGGATGCTTCAGCAGAAAGCACAGAGTCAACAATCAACGTTTACTACGATGGCGCAATCAGCACAAAGGCTGTAAACGTAGTTGACTGGACAAAGGTAGCTCATCTTGACAAGGACAGCGCAAACGTTTCACTTGACAAGCATGATGAATTCTATGGTGTTGATATTGATGCTCCTGTAGAAGAAGTGTCAATGGATGTTTACACAGCATATGATGACAACTACTTCTACATCGGATTCGTATCACCTGATAATAACTTTGCAGGCGATGACAGAAGATGGGTTGGCGAAGGTATGCAGCTCATATTTGAAGAAGTATCAGGTGACATACACATTGGTACAACTCTTGCTGCAAACGGCACAGACGTTCAGTACTATGACTATGGTATCCCGGCTGCAGCTTATGACCTCAAGTATGTTGACGGTAACCTCTATGCTACAATGGCAATCAAGCTTTCTGACCTTGGTGTTGAAGCTAAGGGCGGCGAAAAGGTAACATTCAAGCTCATGAGAACATGCGGCATGCAGGAATGCGGTCAGGCAGGCTGGCTCGTTTGGGGCTGGGCTGATGAGCATGACTACTACTATCAGACTTGCACAGACTACATCACAGCAACATTTGCTGATAAGCCGGAAGGCGAAACAGCTAAGCACTTTGAACCTGTTGAGCTCAAGGTAGCTGCTGACATGAACCTCACAGTTGAGAATATCAACGGTAAGTATGTTCTTGTTGCTATGAATGAAACAGACGCTGCAACAGCTCACGTTTACGCAGCTGCAGATGGCGTTAACTTCGCAGAAGTATTGTCAGTTCAGATCGATGACACCGTAGTACCTACAACAACAGTTAATGTTGCTGAGGATAAGAACGGCGCACTTGCAGTAGTATTCGGCGGCCTGAGAGGCAAGACGTTTAATCAGTACTTTGCTGAGCTTACACTTGCTGATTGATGTATGAAAGGAGAAATTCAACAATGAAAAAGTCAATCGTTTTATCGTTGGTATTTGCTATGCTTCTGGCAGCAGTCCTTTCTTTCGCACCGACAGGATTTGCAAAGGCAGATACAACAGTTAATGTAACATTCAGTGATATTATCGCACTCGGACCTGATACAGGCGTTTATCCGTACGGTATCGGCTTCTGGGGAAATCACGAATCTAGAACAGTACACACAAATCACGGCGACTATGTCGTTTACACAACAGATGATATCGGCGGTTCAGGTGCATTCTCAATTCTTTCCGGATTCTCAATCATCAAGATCGATGAAGAAGGCAAAGTATCATTGATTGCAGAAGAGTACAGAGCAAGAGAATCATCAGGCGTTACGATGTTCGAAGACAACGATGGCAACATCTGGGTCGTAGAAATCGGTGAAAACAAGATCATGGCACCAGGCGCCGCATCATCAGTACACGTAGGTGCTTACAGAATCGATGCCAAGACAGACGAACTCACATACTTTGTAAGAGAGTATGACATACCTCACATCGGTATGGGCTTCGGCTACGGCAGTGCTTGCTACGATCCTACGAACAACGTGATCATAGCAGAGACAGCAGACGGTGATAACAGCCAGGCTGTTGATTCAGGCAAGAACAGCGGTATGATCCTTTGGGCAGTACTTGATCTTAACGAAGAGCTTCCTACATGGAGCAACGACTACCACAAGGTAGATCTGGATATCCGTTACAGCTATCCATACATCACTGCAGACGGTAAGGGTGGCTTCATAGTCATTGCAGGTCAGGACTTCTCTTGCGGTTCAGCAGGTTATCCTGAAATTCTCGATCGTACAAACGGTATGGATCCTTTTGAATGGGCTGAATACAAGGCTGACTATGCTGACCAGTCAGCCGGATATGTTTGGCACTCAATTCACATGATCTGGGTCAAGAACATGTATGAGAATAACAATTTCGAGTTCTTTGATGTTGCTCCTGCTGACTACTCAAGAGTTGAGGGCGACATGAACTACAGATATTCTCTCGAAGGCAGACTCAACAACCAGTATCCTAACTTCCAGAACAACAACGGTGGTGATGTACTCCTTGACAAGAACGGCTACCTCCATGTAGTATGGTACAAGATGTATCTGTATGCCGCTTCAACAAGAGCTGAAGCTGACAACGCTTACTATCATGAAGTATATGACGTCAATGCAATGCTCGCAGGAAAGAGTATTGAAGAAGCTCATATTTCAACATCGTTTATCGCAAACGGCGTTGAAGATGACTGCGCTTACTCATTCCGTCTCTACGAAGACAACGAAGGCAACCTCTACTACATCTCAGGTTCAGCTCCGAAGATCCACGGATCAAACGGCAAGCTTGACGTTCCTCAGAACATTAAGGGCGAATCAAGAGATGCAAAGCTCACAGTATATGCTCTTTCAGGCTCACCTGAAGAAGGATACACAAAGACAGCTATTGCTGAAAAGAATTACACAGGCGGTTACATTGTTAACCTCTCAAGCCGCGGCAATTCTGTAAAGGACAACACATGCAACGTTCTCGTCAACAACAACGATGGTAACTTCATGAGACTTACTTTCGATATCCAGAAGACTGCAGACGTAGATGTTCAGACAGTTGACGGCATCACACTTAACGGTGCTTATGAAGCTTTCGCAGGTGGCACAGTTGTTTCAGCAGTAAATGCTTCTGATGACGCAGCTGTAAAGGCAGCTATGGCAAACGCAGCAGGCAAGTTCGTTGCATTCGATGTAACAGCTCTCCTCAACGGTGAAGCACAGCAGCCTATGTCAAAGGTAACAGCAGTATTCAACATTCCTGCAGATTATGACATTGAAAAGGTAGCACTTTTCTATGTTGAGTCAGCAGACAAGTTTGAAGAAGTTGCTTCTACAATTGACAAGGAAGCTCGTACACTTACAGCAGAGCTTGAGCACTTCAGCAAGTATGTTGTAGCAGAAAAGGCTGACGTAGTTGAGCCGACTCCTACACCTGTACCGGGTGGCGACGACGAAAAGAATACAGCTATGATTCTTTACATCGTATTCGGAGTTCTTGTTGCAGCTCTCGTTGTAATCGCTGTTGTGTCAATCGTATCAAAGAAGAAGGGTGCTAAGAAGTAATAACCGATAGGTTTTACGGAAAAGACCCGTGAGGCTCCGGCATTTTGCCGGGGCCTTTTTTATATTGGGAACACCTTTGCCTTTGGAAAAACGGAATATAGATTTGACAAAGACTGACGTTTGTATTATAATATTAGAGAGAAAATGATAACGGATAAGGACGGAAATTATGGAAAAATATTTTATGATCTATGTTGCTTTCATAAATATTGCGGCATTCTTTATGATGCTTATAGATAAGAAGCTTGCGCAGATCAACGGCAAGGCAGGAGCAAAGAAGGACCATTCAACCAAAACGAAGTACCAGAGAATACCTGAGCTGACACTTCTTACGGCGGCATTTCTTTTCGGCGCAGTTGGTGAGCTCCTCGGAATGATTCTTTTCAGACACAAGACAAAGAAGGCAAAGTTTGTGATACTCGTGCCGCTTTTCATCCTTCTTAATGCGGCTGCGGTGTGGTTTATTTTGTACAGAGTATAAGAATAAGTTGTCATTAAATCATCAGAACCTTCATACGTTTTAGAGAAAACGTATGGAGGTCTTTTTTATGAAAAAAATAATGACGGTCTTTCTGATAGCTGTATTGCTTGCCGCGGTTTTCGGGAGAAATGAAGCAAAGGCGGCTGAATTTCAGCTGAATTATGCGGTGTCTGCCGCAATGCTGGTGGAATACGAGACGGGAAAGGTGATATTCAGCTACAACGAGGATAAAAGAGTACCGATAGCTTCAATAACGAAGATAATGACGCTGATTCTTGCATTTGAGGCGATCGAATCGGGAAAAATCAGCTATGATGAGAAAATTACGGTTTCTGCGGAGGCCTCGGCAATGGGCGGCTCTGGAGTATACCTTGCGACGGGCGAAGAGGTGTCGGTAGAAGATCTTTTTAAATCTATAATAGTTGCCTCTGCAAACGATGCCTGCGTGGCAATGGCGGAAACGCTTTCGGGAAGTCAGGCACAGTTTGTTATCCGGATGAACGAGAAGGCGAAAGAACTCGGAATGAACGATACAAACTTTGTGAATTGCACGGGACTCCCTTCTGAAGGATACTATTGCACGGCACACGATGTAGTGATCATGGCAAGAGAGCTTATGAAACATGAGGACTATTTCAGGTGGAGCACGATCTGGCTTGATACCGTGGACGGAATACAGAATAAAACAGTAATAACGAATACCAATAAGCTTGTAAGATTTTATAAGGGCTGTGACGGCACGAAAACTGGTTTCACAAATGATGCCATGCATTGCGTGGCGGCAAGCGCAAAAAGAAACGGAGTCAGATATCTTGCAGTGGTGCTCGGAGCAAGAAGCTCTGATGAGAGATTCTCACTTGCAAAGGAGCTGCTCAATTTCGGCTTTGCAAACTACAAGACGAAAACTGTTGCAGAGGCAGGGGAGTCGTTTGAAGGCTCAAAGGATTTATCAGTTATCCTCGGAAAAGAGGACGCTTTGACAGGCGTTATGGCTCAGAATGTCACAGATTTTATTGAAATAACTGAAAAGCATGAATACACCGTAACAAGTGTGCCTGACCGGCTGATAAAGGCTCCTGTGAATGAGGGAGATATAATCGGTTACTTTATCGTGATGAAGGATAACGAAGAACTGATGCGTGTGGATATGCTTGCGGACAGAACGATAGAAAAGCTCGACTTGAAAAGCTATATGCAGCGCTTTTTCTGCAGATGGCTCACATTTGAATGAAATTTACGGCAGAAATGCCGTTTTTTCTTCGTTGGGGCTCTCTTTTGATTTATAAACTTGACAAAACGGGAAAAATGTTGTATCATTATAAGGGATTAGTGTCTTTTGGAGGATGGTATGAGAAAGAAAAAAATAATTTTGAGCTTTGTTGCAATGATTTTGATTTCAGCGGCGGTTCTTTTTTTAGTTCCATCAAATGCAAAGGCAGATACGTTCTATAATAAATTCATTGAGGAGTGCGAGGGCGAGAAGTGGTTCATCAGCTATGTGAATGAGCAGTTTCTGAAGGACGGAAAGCGCCTTTCATCAATAACAAATGAAAATGACTCGACTCTTCTTTCAATCAAAACACTTTCTTTCCCTGATTCGGGCATAACCAAGCTCCCGAAGGCAGTGGCTTACCTGAAAAATGTTGAGGCGGTTGATCTGGCATCAAATTCTCTTTCAGATATATCGGCTCTTTATTCACTTAAAAACATTAAAACACTTGACCTCAGTGCAAATAAGCTGAGATCTTTTGACGCAGGTAAATTTGCATCACTCGAATGGTGCGATATTTCATATAATTCATTCGGCACAATGCCCGATTTCTCTTCAAACAAGTCTCTCAAAAGACTTTATATGACAAATTGCTCCGTATCATCGGCAAAGAGCCTTGACTCACTGACAAAGCTTGAGGTCGTTGATTTGTCATACAATTTTATTACTGATTGCTCGGCACTCGGCAAGATGGCAATGTCATCAGGTGAGCTTGATCTTTCGTACAATCAGATAAAGGATATCACGTTCCTCGCAGGTACAACCGGAATTGCAGCAGTCAACCTTTCGTATAATTTTGTATCGTCCGGTATTGCAGCTGTTCCGCAGAGCGTGAAAACTCTCAGCCTGAAGGCAAACGGCATTTCTGATTCTTCAAAGCTTTCCACACTGAAATATGTTGAAAATCTTGATGCATCATCAAACGGAATAACATCAACTGCGTTCCTGACAAAGCTCACGGCACTTAAAACACTTGATCTTTCCGAAAATAAGATTTCAACAATTCCGGAGCTTGTCAATCTTGTTTCATTGACTATTCTTGATTTGTCACATAATCAGCTTTCAAGCCTTCCTGTGGCATCACTGCTTACGAAGCTTGTTTCACTTGACGTTTCATATAATTCAATCAGCTCTGCCGCACTTGCAAACAAATATCAGTCGCTGATGCATTTTGATATTTCACACAATAACATAGATGATATCGGCTTTGTGAGCGGCATGACGAAGCTTTCCTATCTCGATGCATCATACAACAAGATCACTTCAGTTTCATCGCAGATATCTCTTTCAGCAGGAAAGCTCACAACACTTGATCTTTCCGGAAACAGCTTTTCAGCTGCCGAAATCAAGAACATAATGACAAACAACTTTGCGGTGATAAAGCTTTACGATTGCGATCTTTCGGGAAAAATACCGGATATGACTCTTTATCCGGGAGTGAAGGAGCTCTATCTTTCGCGCTCAAAGCTTTCACAGACGGATATCAACAATATCCTGAAAAGATCGGATTACATTGGCCTCGGTCTCGGCGGAAATGTCGACAGCACGGTCATCTCAAAGCTTGCCGATCAGACGGAGATCATTACGCTTGATCTTTCCGGAACACAGAACCTTTTGTCTTTTGCAGGGGACATTGCAAAGATAAACTGTATCTCACTTGACATCAGCAACTGCTCAATTCAGACATTTGACGAGAGACTTCTTACCGAATCAATGAAGAAAATAAATCTTTCGGGAAATAATATAGCTTCGATTTCAGACGACGTGCTGAAAAAGGCGGCAAGAAACAGCACAAGGCTCAACCTCAGGAACAATCCTTTCTCAACAACGGGAAGCACATTCCTTTATTTGAGAAATATGTTTGATTACGATGCTGAATTCGGTGTAGCTATTTCAGTGGACATAAGCGAGCTTAAAGTGAACAAGGGCGAAGAAGTTGATATCTATTCTCACGTTGCGCTGAAAAATGTTTACACAGGCGAAAACTTCCAGGCTCCCGCAAAGGATGCCATCACCCTGTATGCAGATCCGGGAATAAGCGTTCAGCCGACAGGAACAGTATTTACGGCAACGCAGACGATATTTGATTTTGATAAGAAAGAAATCACTGTTTCGTATATGGGAGCATCGGCAACGATATCGGTTTATACATCGGAAATGGATTTCCTCACAGACGTGATTGACGGCACAACGGTTATTTACGGCTTTGATCTCGGAAGCACATTCGGGGATGTAATAAGTGCATTGAATCTGCCGGAGAACTACACGGCAACTGTTACTGCTTCCGACGGCACTGCCGGCTCGGGTGAAACTCTTCTTCAGACAGGCGGAATCCTGACACTTTCTTCAGGCGGCAAGAAGCTTTATGAGGCAACTGTACTGATTTACGGAGATTGCAGCGGCGACGGAAAAATCAATTCGACTGATTTTATGATGGTGAAGAGACATATATTCAACCAGAGCAAGCTTGAGGGAATATATTTTGAAGCCGTCGATGTTTACAGAAACGGAAGCATAAATTCAACAGACTTTATGACGATAAAGAGACATATTTTCAGACAGAGCGATATTTCACAGACAAGATAAGTGAGGAATGTTATGAGACATATTTTTAAGATCAACGAGGCACCCCAAAGGTGTCCCTCGGCATTTTCTTCAGATGCGCCATTTGCCGGAAACGGAGACCTCGGAATAGTTTGGGGAGGAACTCCCGATAAGCTTTGCCTTATCATCACAAAATCGGACTTCTGGAAAAGTACGGAAGGAAACGGCTCCGATGGCGGCATCGGACCTGTCGCAAAAATCAGATTCAAGATACCTTCACTGTTTGCTTCACCGTATGATGTTGAAGAGGATGTGGATAAAGCTGAAATCAGAGGAACGTTTAAGGATGCGGTGTCAAAGATTGAGATGAGGACCGTGGTTCTTGCAAAGAAAAACATGATTTATCTTGAGATGAAGTTCTCGGGAGTAAGACTTTCACATTCGTTCGATTTTGATCCGATTCAGGAGAACAATGCCATCACCGATAAGGGAAGTCTCGGAAGCGTGACATGGGTAAAGAGAGGCTTTGATGAGCCTGACTGTGTTTTTGAGACATTTGCGGTTTCGGCAATGAAACTGATAGATAAAAAAGAAGAGAACGGAATCAGAACGTACAGATATATCATAGGCGTAATGACTAACCACGATACTGCTTCCTATGAGAAATCCTGCCTCAGGGCAGTAAGTGAATTTACGGCTGCTGACCTTGAAGAGGAGCTTGTCCGTCACGAAAAGCACTGGAATGAATTCTGGAAAAAGAGCTCTGTTTCTCTGCCTGATGAAAAGCTTGAGAATATGTGGTTTATGGGACAGTACGTTATGGCATGCTGCTCCGGAAACGGCTCGTTCCCGCCGGGACTTTTCGGCAACATGATAACGCAGGACAAAATGGCGTGGCATTCGGATTACCATCTGAATTATAACTATCAGGCTCCATTCTATGCGCTTGCGTCCTCAAACCACGTTGAATTGCTTGATTGCTATCATAAGCCTCTTGAGGATTTCATTCCGGAAGGTGAAAGATTTGCAAGAGAGCTTCTTGGCTGCAGGGGTATTTATTATCCGGTTGGAATAGGCCCTCTCGGCATGAATACATCAAAGATGGATGGTTCAAATGAACACTCGGAGCTTTTCAACGGTCAGAAAACGAATGCTTCGTATGCGGCAGTGCTTTTTGCAATGCGCTGGTATGCAACGTATGACAAGAAGTATGCGGAAGAGCATTCATATCCGTTCATGAAAAAGGTTGCCGACTTCTGGGAGGACTATCTTGTATTTGAGAACGGCAGATATGTTGATTACAATGATGCCGCTCATGAGGTCCATTATTATACAGGCGAAAAATACGTTCCGGAGCGCCACGATGACGTCAACCCGGCAATAGCACTCGGACTTATTACGATGCTCATGAAGTGCCTTATAGATATGTCCGAAGAGCTCGGAGTGGATGCAGACAGAAGAAAAAAGTGGAAGCACATACTTGACCACCTCAGTCCGTTCCCGATACTGATAAAGGATTCAAAGCCCATGTTCCGTCTTACCGAAAGAGGCCACGAGTGGGTCAACGGCAACGGACTGGATATCCAGCACGTTTATCCTTGCTCGGCGGTAGGCTATCACGGCGACAAGAAGTATGTCGAGGCGGCGTATAATTCTCTCTTTATGCCTGAAAGATGGGAAGACTCAAATGCCTGCTCATCATATTATCCCTGCGCGGCAAGAATGGGCGTGGATCCTGATTACATACTTGAGAAGATGTCAATGAATATCAGAA
>JAZQMY010000031.1:0-3673 GCA_045627045.1 Clostridia bacterium
TACTGAAAATATTCAACCGCATCAGCATCAAATATCATGGCAAGATACATATGGCTTCTGAACATTTTCGTCGTGTTGCCACCTCTGTTCACAAGATTCCATGCGTCTACGTAAATGAAGTAATCCTGACCAAGCTCATCACTCAAATCTCGGTATTTTTCCCATGTCTGAGCAACCTTTTTGCTTCTGTCTTTGAAATTATTGATATACATATCAAACGAAAAAATGTCACTGTCCGAGAAGAATCGTCTCCAACTCTCCTCTGCATTATCTCCGGCTGTATTTATAAAGAACTTCCATCCGGTATCCTTGTATTTTTCCTTTGAATTCTTCAAGACTTCCTGGTACTTGAGACAATCTTCTTCCTTCCAAGGCTCGTCAACAACATAGAACCCCCATACAGCAGGGTTATCAATAAATCCTTCTTCTTCAGGAAGCATTATCGACATGGTATTCCAATCCGTTTTCGGATAGAACATAAGCTCAATGCCAAATCTTGCACACCACTTCGCAACATCCTTTGCAGGCTCGTCCTCATTATAACTGTAGTGAAGCACCATGAGCATATTGAAGTTGCAGTCAGCAAAATCTCTTATCTGCCATGCCTCCGTAAAAGCATCGCAGGAGAAGTTTGAGCCCATAATGTGAAAGCTCGGTCTCTCCCAGAGTGTAACCGTCTCACCTGCAACCGTTTTCTTCATATCGGAATACTTGTCCTCAAGGTCGTCATAGCCGAGATAGTTATTTGTGAAATCGTAAATAGCTCTCATATCAGAATAGAAGTTCTGTCCGCCAAGAACAATGTTCTCGCCGTCAACACCCACAAGATAGCACATCGCATTATCAAATGCGGCTATTTTCTCATCATATTTTGTCTTTCTTGATGAGCTTGCAAGGATGATTTCCTTGCCCGTGGGCTCTTCCGTATCGGGAACAAGCTTTATTTCTTTTCCCGATATTTTCTCAATCGTATTCTTGAGAACGTTGACGTCCTCCATTTTCCATTCCGACCAGTCTGCCGGATATACAATGCTGTATTCCGACAAATCTGAAAGATTGATTGTATCTTCGTTTTTCTTCTCGCATCCGCTGAATAAGCCGACAACTGCAAGAAGCGATAAAGCCAAAGACAATGCTTTTTTCATTTATTTTCCTCCGTTTTTTTAACAATAAAAAATCCTGTGTTATTCTATCGTGATCAGATAGCAGCTTCCGTTTCCGAACGGAATCAAAAGATTGCCACCAATCATCATAGGTTCGATTTCAGCTCCGTCAGCATAAATATGATAGTCAGAGCCATTGATTTCAAGCTTCAGATAATCAATGTTGAATTCATCTTCATACTTCACATCCGTAAACTCATCAAGGTTAACCAAAAGAACGGCTTTTCCATCTCCTTCTTTTGCCTTATAGAAAGACTCAACCACAGATGAATTTGCTAAACTTGATAATATAGTAAGGTAATTGGAAGCATCCTCAAAAGGATCTTCTATCATGACCAAAGCTTCTTTTTTCGGGTTATCCGAGGCAACGCCCTGATATTCGTAATCCTTGAGAATATCAGTTACAAACTTCACCTCAGCATTTACCTTCTGCGCGTAATCGTAATACTCGTGATTGATTGAGAAGTCAGAATCAATAATCGACTCACCGCCGTCACCGAAGCCTGCATTTACTGCGTGTCCGTACTGGAAATACTCTATCATTTTTGCATCAAAGCAAAGTCCGAGATACGAATTCGTTCTGAAGCCCTTCGTGTAGTTGTAAGGGAATTTTGCACCTATGGCGCCCATTCCGTCAACAGCATCCATCTTTGCGCTTTCAATAAAATAAATAAACTCTGAATCGATCTCTCTTGCAAGGTCCGAAACCTTCTTGAGAATATCGCAGTAAGGAAGATTTCTTCTCTCGTAATTGTGGCAGTATCCGTCAAACGAAACCACATCCAAATCCGTCAGATATTCTCTGATAAGATTATTGTAAACGTTTCTGGCTTCATCGGCGATTTCCGGATACCACGGAGTCCACGTATTGATAATCATCTTCCAGCCAAGCTTAGTATATTTTTCTTTTGCATATAATAATATGTTTCTGTAAATCACTATATTGCTTTCGGAAGGCTCATCAATAAGATAAAGTCCGTAAACCGCTGGACAATCGATAACACTCTGTTCCGTTTCGTCATTCTCTGAAATCTGAACGGTAAACACGTTTGAGTCTTCCTTGTTGATGCTGATTTTAGGATAAATCATCGCCTGGATGCCGAATCTTGCGCACCATTTAAGCGTGTCCCTTACAGGTGCCGGGTCTGTATATGTTCCCTTTTTATTGATAACAGAACTTACCATAATTTGTGCAACATTGAAATTGCCATCAACAAAGTCCTTCACCTGCAAAACATTCTGGAAAGGTTGTGCAGAGAACATCGAACCCATTGTGGTATATTCAGGAGCTTCCCAAAGAGTCACCATCTTTCCTTCGACCTTTTCCTTCATTTCGGAATACTTGTCCTCAAGATCGTCATAGCCGAGATAATTGTTCACGAAATCGTATATTGCCCTCATGTCAGAATAGAAATTCTGTCCGCCCAGAACAATGTTTTTCCCGTCTACTCCTATAAGATAGCACATAGCATTGTCAAACGATGCTATTTCTTCAGCATATTTTGTCACTCTTGATGAGCTTGCCAGTATGATTTCCTTACCGTCAGGCTCTTCAGTATCAGGAACGAGTTTTGTTTCTTTTCCTGATAATTTCTCAATCGTATTCTTGAGAACAATAACATCCTCAAGCTCCCATTCTGTCCAATCTGCCGGATAGACTATGCTGTAATCCGATAAATCAGAAAGTTTAATTGTATCTTCATTTTTCATCTCGCATCCGCTGAATACACCGATTAATACAAGAAGTGATAAAAACAAAGCCAATACTTTTTTCATTTGGTTTCTCCTTTTTCGGAAATTACTTCTCTATTATCAGAAGCAGACAATCACCATTTTCGCATCTTACTGCATATTTGCCGTCCTCTCCTGCCTCCAGAACTGTCGGCTCTGCATTGCGGTAGCAGGTAACCTTGCTTCCGTTTATAGTCAGCTTTACACAGTCAGGTACATTTACAATATACACTTCTTCTCCTATATTATAAACCTTTACGTTTGCCCCTTCTATTAGCTCACCTTCACCGTACGGGTAATCATCAAGCTTATCACAATTCATAAGGAGCATTGCGTACGAATTACCGTCCTTTGCCTCAAAACATCCGGCAAGATATGAATTATCGTTTGAAGTCTTCATTTCAGGTACGACTGCTGAAAAATCATATGGATGATTAAGTTTTTTGAAGTCCTCGATCGGATATTTATCAGAAAATGCGCCAAGATAATTGTAATCATCAAGGATATTCTCAATTTTTAATATTTCAGCATTTGCCTTCTGTGCATCGTACCAGTAGCCATTCTTTGTGAAGTCATAATTAATAAGACTGCCGTTCGTCCAATCTCCCTCGCGGGTATAGTTTTGCGAACAGTCACCATACTGAAAATATTCAACCGCATCAGCATCAAATATCATGGCAAGATACATATGGCTTCTGAACATTTTCGTCGTGTTGCCACCTCTGTTCACAAGATTCCATGCGTCTACGTAAATGAAGTAATCCTGACCAAGCTCATCA
>JAZQMY010000032.1:0-12056 GCA_045627045.1 Clostridia bacterium
CGTACAGCCCCACTCCGGCGCACAGGCAAACTATGCTGTATATCAGGCACTGTGCAATCTGGGCGATACCGTTATGGGGATGAATCTTGCCCAGGGCGGTCACCTTACCCACGGCTCCGCAGTTAACTTCTCCGGCAAGAACTACAACATGCAGTTCTACGGCGTAAACCGCGAG
Organism: Clostridia bacterium; assembly: GCA_045627045.1. Lineage (GTDB taxonomy): Bacteria > Bacillota > Clostridia > HGM11327 > HGM11327 > SIG351. The sequence continues at coordinate 176 of JAZQMY010000032.1, forward strand.
ACCGAAACCATCGACTACGATGCACTTCGCGTCAAGGCACGCGAGTGCAAGCCCAAAATGATTATCGCGGGCGCATCCGCATATCCCCGCATCATCGACTTTAAGACCATGTCCGAAATCGCACACGAAGTCGGCGCATATCTCTGGGTTGACATGGCTCACATTGCAGGTCTTGTAGCAGCAGGCGAGCATCCCTCTCCCATCCCCTATGCAGATGTTGTTACCACCACCACCCACAAGACCCTTCGCGGTCCCCGCGGCGGCATGATCTTCACCAACGACGAAGCTATCGCAAAGAAGATTAACTCCGCAATCTTCCCCGGCTCCCAGGGCGGCCCCCTCGAGCACATCATCGCCGCAAAGGCAGTTGCTCTCGGAGAGGCTATGACAGACGAATTCAAGGCTTATCAGAAGCAGATCATCACAAACGCTGCTGCTCTTGCCGCCGCTCTCAAAGAAGAAGGCTTCAGAATCGTATCAGGCGCAACTGATAATCATCTTATGCTCATCGATCTTCGTCCTTTCGGCATCACAGGCAAGGAATTTGAAAAGAGACTTGATGAAGTCCATATTACAGTCAATAAAAACACTATTCCGAACGATCCTGAAAGCCCGTTCGTAACAAGCGGTATCCGTGTAGGAACACCTGCCGTTACAACAAGAGGCTTCAAGGAAGAAGAAATGCTTAAAATCGCAAAGTGGATGAAACTTGCCGCAGTTGACTTTGAAGCAAACAAAGAAATGATTTCCAATGAAGTCATGGAGCTCTGCGAAAAGTTCCCCATCTACGCTGACTGACCTTATACGAAAACGAAAGGATATATCTCCGGAAATGAAAATAATGGTAGTAGGCGGTGGCGGCCGTGAACACGCCATAATCAAGAAGCTGAAGGAAAATAAGGAGATTGCTGAAATCTATGCACTTCCGGGCAACGGCGGAATGGCTGATGATGCCACTCTCGTCAATATCGGTGCCAAGGATATTGACGGAATAGTAGCATTTGCAAAGGAAAACAGCATTGATTTTGCTGTTGTGGCACCTGATGACCCGCTCGTTCTCGGCGCAGTAGATGCACTTGAAGCTATCGGTGTTCCCTGCTTCGGTCCAAACAAAAATGCAGCCATAATAGAAGGAAGCAAAGTCTTTTCAAAGAACCTTATGAAGAAATACGGCATTCCGACTGCATCCTACGAGGTTTTCAATGATCCCGCAGATGCTCTTGAATATGTCAGGACATCTCCCCTTCCGACTGTCATCAAAGCAGACGGCTTGGCTCTCGGCAAGGGCGTAATCATTGCCCAGACACGTGATGAAGCAGTTGAAGCCATCCGCAGCATTATGGAAGACAAGATTTTCGGTGCAAGCGGAAACAATATCGTTATCGAAGAATTCCTTGAAGGCCCTGAGGTATCAGTTCTTTCATTCACAGACGGCAAAACAGTTGTGCCTATGATTTCTTCCATGGACCACAAGCGTGCACATGATCACGATGAAGGTCTCAATACAGGCGGAATGGGTACGATCGCACCGAATCCGTATTACACGAAAGATGTTGCCGAGGAGTGCATGGAAAAGATATTCATCCCTACGATGAATGCAATGAACGCCGAAGGCAGAACATTCAAGGGTTGTCTCTATTTCGGTCTTATGATCACAAAGGATGGACCGAAGGTAATAGAATACAACTGCCGCTTCGGAGATCCCGAAACGCAGGTCGTTCTTCCGCTTCTCGAATCCGATCTTTTCACAATAATGAAAGCAGTTCACGATGAAAAGCTTTCAGAGACAGAAATCAGATTCTCCGATAATTCAGCCTGCTGTGTTATAATAGCATCAAAGGGTTATCCGGTGAAATATGAAAGCGGATTTGAAATAATTCTTCCCGAAAAAGCTCACGATACGGATATTTTCGTTGCCGGCGCAAAGCTGAAGGATGGAAAGCTCCTCAGCGCAGGCGGAAGAGTTCTCGGAGTAACGGCTGTTGCCGACACTCTTGAAAATGCAATCTCAAAAGCATACGTTCAGGCTGATAAAGTCGTATTTGAAAACGGCTTCTGCCGTCGTGACATAGGTCAGCGCGCACTTGCCGCATTCAGAAAATAATAAAGGAACAGATTATGGTTTACAGAATATACGTTGAAAAGAAAAAAGAGCTTGCAAACGAAGCAAAAGCATTGCTTTCTGACGTTCGCTCGCTCCTTCAGATCACATCACTTGAAGACCTCCGTCTTCTCAACAGATATGACGTTGAAAAGATCGAGCCGGAGCTTTTTGACTACTGCAAGAAAACAGTTTTTTCAGAGCCTCAGCTTGATATAATTTCAGATAAGCTCGACAATGACGGAGCAACAGTTTTTGCAGTCGAGTATCTCCCCGGTCAGTTTGACCAGAGAGCTGATTCAGCCGCACAGTGCATACAGATCATCTCAAAGAAAGAGCGTCCTGTTGTCCGCACGGCAAAGATTTATATGCTTTACGGCAACGTTTCAGAAGAAGACGTTCTCCGCATCAAGAAATACGTGATCAACCCCGTTGAAGCAAGAGAAGCTTTTCTTGATGAGGTTGAAACACTCGCTCTCGACTACACAATACCTACAACAGTTAAAACACTCGACGGATTCATTAAGCTTGACGATGAAGGCCTCAAGGCATTCGTAAAGGATTACGCTCTTGCAATGGACTTCGATGACATCAAGTTCTGCCAGCAGTATTTTATTTCCGAAAAGCGTAATCCTACCATCACGGAAATCAGAATGATCGATACATACTGGTCAGATCATTGCCGCCACACAACATTCCTTACGACGATCGACGGCGTTAAATTTGAGGATCCGCTCATCGAGAAGGCTTATAACGAATATATTGCCGCAAGAAAGTACGTCAACAGAACAAAGCCGGTAAATCTTATGGATATCGCAACAATAGCCGTACGTCTCCTCAAGAAGGACGGAAAGCTTCCCAAGCTTGACGAATCCAAAGAAATCAATGCCTCCACAGTTAAAATCAAGGTCAACGTTGACGGAAAGGAAGAACCGTGGCTTCTCCTCTTCAAGAACGAAACGCATAACCATCCTACTGAAATCGAGCCTTTCGGCGGTGCGGCAACCTGCATAGGCGGTGCTATCCGTGATCCGCTTTCAGGCCGTTCATATGTTTATGCCGCTATGCGTGTAACAGGTGCGGCTGATCCGCTCAAGCCTGTAAGCGAAACTCTCGAAGGCAAGCTTCCTCAGCGTAAAATCGTTACAACTGCTGCCGCAGGTTATTCTTCATACGGCAACCAGATCGGTCTTGCAACAGGTCAGGTCGATGAGCTTTATCATGACGGCTATGCCGCAAAGAGAATGGAAATCGGCGCAGTTATCGCCGCTACTCCCGAAGAAAATGTTCGTCGTGAGTGCCCCGTTGACGGAGATATCGTTATTCTCCTCGGCGGCAGAACAGGCAGAGACGGCTGCGGCGGTGCAACAGGTTCTTCAAAATCACACAACCTCAAGTCACTTGAAAACTGCGGTGCAGAGGTTCAGAAGGGTAATGCTCCCGAAGAAAGAAAACTTCAGCGACTCTTCAGAAATACCGAAGCTTCCCGCCTTATCAAGCGCTGCAACGACTTCGGTGCAGGCGGTGTATCAGTTGCCATCGGCGAGCTTGCAGACGGTCTTGATATCGATCTCAATATGGTTCCGAAGAAGTATGACGGTCTTGACGGCACAGAACTTGCAATAAGTGAATCACAGGAAAGAATGGCAGTTGTTGTCGCACCCGAGGACAAGGACAGATTCCTTGAGCTTGCAAACAGCGAAAACCTCGAAGCAACAGTAGTTGCAAAGGTCAAGAACGATCCGCGTCTCACAATGGCATGGAACGGAAAGAATATTGTTGACATTTCCCGTGAATTCCTCAATTCAAACGGCGCAGAAAAGCACATCACGATCGCTCCTGCCGCTCCGAAGGATTACAACAGAAATGTAAACGGCTCATTTGAAGAGCTTTATGAAAACCTCGCCGGTGACCTCAATGTTTGCTCAAAGCGCGGTCTCTCCGAAAGATTCGACTCCACGATCGGCGCAGGCACGGTTCTTATGCCTTTCGGCGGTAAGAATCAGCTTACACCTATTCAGGCAATGGTAAATAAGGTTTCAGTCGAAAAGAAGGTTACCGATACCTGCTCACTCATGGCATGGGGCTACAACCCGTACATTGCAGAAAAGAGCCCTTATCACGGTGCTTATCTTGCCGTTGTTGAATCCGTATCAAAGCTTATTGCAACAGGCGCAAAGTTTGAAGATGTATATCTTACATTCCAGGAATATTTTGAAAAACCCGTTAAGGATCCCAGCCGTTGGGGCAAGCCTTTCTCCGCACTTCTCGGTGCATTCATGGCTCAGAAGGAGCTCGGTATTGCCGCAATAGGCGGAAAGGACTCAATGTCAGGCTCATTTGAAAAGCTTGATGTTCCTCCGACACTCGTTTCTTTTGCAGTTACAACAGAAAACACAGGAAGCATCGTTTCTCCTGAATTCAAGAGTGCCGATCACAACGTTGTTTTCATCAAGCCCGAGTATGATAAGGAAGGTCTCCCGATCACATCCTCTCTCCTCTCTGTTTATGACACAGTAACATCTCTCACGAGATCCAAAAAGGCTGTTGCCGTTTACACTCCCACATTCGGCGGTATTGCAGAGGCAGTAATGAAGATGTCATTCGGCAACTCGATTGGTTTTGAATTCAACGATAAGCTCTCTGTAAACGATATTTTCGGATATAATTACGGTGCTTTCATTCTTGAAACAACAGAAGAAATCAACATCGGAACAGTTATCGGCAAAACAACAGATAAGAACATCATTTCATATAACGGAAGCTCAGTTTCACTTGATAAGCTCCTTGAAATCTACGAAAACAAGCTTGAGCCCATATTCTCCTGCAACATCAGGACAGAAGAAAAGGACATTCCCGCTTTCAGCTTCAAGGCAGATACGTATCCCAAGCCGTCCGTTTCCATCGCTCGTCCTAAGGTACTCATACCTGTATTCCCGGGCACAAACTGTGAATACGATACGGCAAAGGTTATGGAGCTTGCAGGCGCTGATTCCGAGATAATCGTTATCAACAACCTCACTGCTTCCGGAATTTCCCAGTCTGTTGATTACTTTGCAAAGCAGCTTAAGAATTCACAGATAGTATTCATCCCCGGCGGTTTCTCCGGTGGTGACGAACCTGATGGCTCAGGCAAGTTCATTACAGCCTTCTTCCGCAATGCGGCAATCAAGGATGCAGTATCCGATCTTCTTGAAAACAGAGACGGTCTTATGGCAGGTATCTGTAACGGCTTCCAGGCTCTCATCAAGCTCGGTCTTGTACCGTTCGGAAAGATAATAGATACTGACGAAAATTGTCCTACACTCACATTTAACACGATTTCACGTCACCAGTCACGTCTTGTACGCACAAGAATCGCTTCAAACAAGTCTCCGTGGCTTGCTGAAACAGAAGTCGGCGACATCTACACTGTTCCGATTTCTCACGGCGAAGGTAAGTTCTATGCTTCTGATGAAGTGATCAGATCACTTGCGGCTAACGGACAGATCGCAACACAGTACGTTAACCTTAACGGTGTTCCTACAAACGATATTCACTTCAACCCTAACGGCTCCGCATTCGCAATCGAGGGTATCACATCACCCGACGGCAGAGTATTCGGAAAAATGGGCCATTCAGAGCGTAAGGGCAGTGACCTCTACAAGAATGTTGACGGAATCTATGACATGAAGATGTTCGAATCAGCAGTTAAGTATTTCAAATAATCAAACATACAAAGGAAAGGATAAAATATGAAAACAGACATTGAAATCGCACAGTCATGCGAAAAAAAGCCTATTTCAGAAATTGCCGACAGCATACAGATTGATGACAAATATATTGAACAGTACGGCAAATACAAGGCAAAAATCGACCTCTCCTACCTCAAGGAATGTCCCCGTAAAGACGGAAAGCTTGTCCTCGTAACAGCTATCACTCCTACACCTGCCGGCGAAGGCAAAACAACGACTACAATCGGTCTTGCAGACGGTCTCAAGAAGATAGGCAAGCGTGTAACAGTTGCTCTTCGTGAACCTTCACTCGGCCCTGTATTCGGTGTCAAGGGTGGTGCCGCAGGCGGTGGCTATGCGCAGGTTGTTCCTATGGAAGATATCAACCTCCACTTCACAGGTGACTTCCACGCAATCGGTGCCGCAAACAACCTCCTCGCCGCAATGCTCGATAACCACATTCATCAGGGAAATTCGCTCAGAATCGATGTTCGCCGCATCACATGGAAGCGTTGCGTTGATATGAATGACAGACAGCTCCGTTTCATCACAGACGGTCTCGGCGGCCCCACAAACGGTGTTCCGCGTGAAGACGGATATGATATTACAGTAGCTTCCGAAATTATGGCTATTCTTTGTCTTTCTTCTTCAATATCAGACCTCAAGGCTCGTCTTGCAAGAATAATCGTCGGATATAACGTTGAAGGAAAGCCCGTTACCTGCGGTGATCTCAAAGCACAGGGCGCTATGACGGTTCTCCTCAAGGATGCCCTCAAGCCTAACCTCGTTCAGACACTCGAAGGCACACCCGCATTCGTTCACGGTGGACCTTTTGCCAACATTGCTCACGGCTGTAACTCTGTTCTCGCAACAAAGATGGCTCTCAAAGCAGGTGATTATGCTATCACAGAAGCAGGCTTCGGCGCAGATCTCGGTGCAGAAAAGTTCCTTGATATCAAGTGCCGTCTTTCAGGGCTTCGTCCTTCCGCAGTAGTAATCGTTGCAACAATCAGAGCACTCAAGATGCACGGCGGTCTGGCAAAAACAGAGCTCGGAACAGAAAACCTTGCAGCTCTTGAAAAGGGCATTCCGAATCTTCTCCGTCACGTTTCAAACATCAAGGACGTTTACAAGCTTCCTTCAGTTGTTGCCGTTAACCGTTTCCCGACAGATACAGATGCAGAAGTCAAGCTCATCATTGAGAAGTGCAAGGCTCTCGGCGTTAATGTTGTTCTTTCAAACGTATGGGCAGAAGGCGGCAACGGCGGTGTTGAGCTTGCAGAAGAAGTAGTTCGTCTCTGCGAACAGCCGAATGACTTCACATTCTCATATGATCTTGATAACACGATCGAAGAACGCATCACTCAGCTCGTAAAGAATATTTACAGAGGCACAGGAGTAACATTCATGCCCAATGCACTCAAGCAGATAAAGGATCTCACAGATCTCGGCTTCGGAAAGCTTCCTGTGTGCGTTGCAAAGACACAGTACTCCTTCTCTGATGATCCTACAAAGCTCGGTGCTCCCGAAAACTTCACTGTTACAGTCAAGAACGTCAAGATTTCCGCTGGTGCAGGCTTCATCGTTGTTCTTACAGGCGACATCATGACAATGCCGGGACTTCCTAAGGTTCCTGCCGCCGAAAAGATCGATATTGATGACAACGGCGTAATCACAGGTCTTTTCTGATAACAAAAACAATATTACAAAATTAAATGATTTGTCAAGTGAATTCTTCAATTTATCCTTGACAAATCATTTTTTTAATTGTATAATTAAAATATAGTGACTGTTTGCGGAGAAAAGAATAATAAACCTGCTTCTCTATGCCCGTCGGAACCGTTTCCGGTGCTGCAGTCCGTCATCTCTATTGATGACTTTATTACATTTTCTTCATAAAAGAAAGGAAAAAATACAATGGAACTCAAAGGTAAAAAAATCAACTTCCTCGGTGACAGCATCACTGCAGGCGTAGGTCCCGATAAGCTTGAAAACACATTTCTCTATGTTCTTCAGAGAAACGAAGAGCTTGCCGAGGTAAGAAATTACGGAATCAGCGGCTCAAGAATAGCAAGACAGAGCACATATCTTACGGAAGGCAAAGAATTTGCTTATGTTGATCGTTATATGCACATGGATGACGATGCAGATGTAATCGTTGTTTTCGGTGGCACAAATGACTACGGTCACGGCGATGCAAAGCTCGGTGAACCGGACGATTTTGTTGAAAATACGTTCTACGGCGCTTGCAATAAGCTCATGGACGGTCTTATCAACAAGTATCCTACTGCAACGATCGTATTCATGACTCCTATCCAGAGATCAGCTTCTCCGAATCCGTACAGAACAGAGCTTACAAAGTACGGTGCAAGTCTTCTCGACTATGTAAACATCATCAAGGAAAGAGCACAGTTCTATTCAATTCCTGTTCTTGATCTCTACTCCATGTCAGGCATTCACCCTGTTAATGACAAGAACAGACAGACATTCTGCCCCGACGGTCTCCATCCGAATAACAAGGGTAACGAAGTTATTGCAAATCTTCTTGCAAACTTCCTCAAGTCACTTTAATTGGAGAAAAAGCTATGGAATTAAAAGGTAAAAAGATAAACTTTCTCGGCGACAGCATCACTCAAGGCGTAGGCACATCTGCTCCCGAAAAAATGTATCATCAGGTCCTCAAGGAAATGGCAGGACTTGCCGAAGCAAGAAATTACGGCGTAAGCGGTTCAAAAATCGCAAGACCCTCAAACGGAGTTCCGCTCAATGACGGTATCGAGTCATTCTATGACAGATTTGCCGCAATGGATGACGATGCTGATGTAATCGTTATCTTCGGCGGCACAAACGATTACGGCTGGAACATCATCAAGATCGGTGAATTTACAGACAGAACGCCTTATACGTTCTACGGTGCCCTCCACCTCATGGCAGAAGGCCTTATGAACAAGTATCCTGAAGCAAAGATCGTCTTCATGACACCTACACAGACATCTTCATCACCGAATCCTGACAGAATTTATCTCACTCCCTACGGCAATTCTCTTCTCGACTTTGCAAATGCAATCAAAAAGGTTTGTGAGTTCTATTCATTCCCCTGCCTCGACCTCTATTCAATGGCAGGCATCCATCCGTCAATTCATAAAAATGCAAAGGCATTCTGCCCTGACGGTCTCCATCCGAACGATGCAGGCAATGCGATCATTGCATCAAGACTTTTCGGTTTCCTTAAAGCTCTTTAATTGAAAGTTTGACCTCCGGTGCTTTTCCGGAGGTTTTTTATACGGCTTTTTATGTTTTATTAGAAGATATCGGAGAAAATCAAAAAAATTTCCGTTTTTGGCATTTTTTTGCAAAAAATATATTGAAATTTATTCAATAATCTGTTATAATAGCAATAGATACCGATAATTTCGGTTCTTTCGATTTTTACAATTTCTTTGGAGGATTTTTCAATGGGTAAGTTTATTGTTAAGAAGACAAACACAGGCTTCAAGTTCGATCTTAAAGCAGGCAATGGCGAAGTTATCGCTACAAGCGAAGTTTATACAACAGAGGCTTCTTGCATCAAGGGTCTTGAGAGCGTTCGTAAGAACAGCATCGGCGCTGTTGAAGATCAGACAGTTGAAGGCTTCGAGGTTCAGAAGCATCCTAAGTTTGAAGTATTTACTGATAAGAAGGGCGAATTCCGTTTCCGTCTTAAGGCTCGTAACGGCGAAATCATCGCTGTAAGCGAAGGCTATGTTGCAAAGACAGGCTGTCTCAACGGCATTGAGAGCGTAAAGAAGAACGCTCCTGAAGCTCCTGTCGAGAAGACATACGGCGAAGAGGACAAGTAATTTTCAGTCTGTTACAGTAAACAATATGATCGGCAGGGATTTATTAACTCTCTGCCGATTTTTTTATAAAAATATCCCCGGCTTGATTCTTCGTTTCCGAAGAATGCCGGGGATTTGCTTTTTGTTTTCCGTTTATCCTGCTTTAATCCTTGTTTCTGCCCATCAGTGCGAAAGGAATTGCAACAAATTCAGGATCCTCCGCAAATATCGGAGCGTCTTCCCTCATCGTGTAGTCGCCGTTTGCCGGATCAACAAAATACTGATCAAGAACATCCATTGAAAGCTTGTGATTGCAGTCCTGCTTGATCTTGTCGGAGTAGCCGTCAATGTAGAAAATATAATCAATGAAAGGATCATCCATATATTCATCAGTTGCAAACCAAAGGTTGTGGTTGATAGAAACATTCGGATCATCAGGAAAGCCCTTCATTGCTCCGTCACGGTACTTGTCCAATTCCGGATAAGCTTCTCTCCAGATATCATTCATAAACGGTGATTCTATGAGGTATTTGTCACGCTCTTCGTAGATATTATTGCCAAACAACGCAGCGCCCCATGACTGAGGTCCCTTACGTGTGTTGATAAATATATTATTATCGCAGAGTGAATCAAAGCCCTGAACCTTATTTCCGCAGTGGTCGTCGTCTGTTCCTACGATGAGGTTGCCGTAAACCTTAGTGTTGCACAAGCCATCATCCTCGTAGAAGTACTGAGGTGAATACTTACCGCCTGTGTTTGAAGAAAGCGGTGAATAGATATCGTGCAGGTAGTTATAACGAATCTCATTTCCGCAGTAGTCATAATGTCTGCCTGAATAAATGATACCGCCGTCATCAACTTCAGCGCCGAGGTGATGGATCTCATTGTACTCGATAATGTGCTCATTGCCGTAGAAATATAATGCATAGAATGGCGCATAAGCAACTTCATTGTGTCTGAATATACAGCCAACGCCACGAATCCATGCAGCATAGTCTCCGGAGCCGAGGCCTTTTACCTGACCGTAATCGTGGAAATAGCAGTTTTCAATGAGGTTTCCGCTCGGTGTAAGTGTTTCTCTGTCGCCGCCGTCGATAACAAGACAGCTTGTGCCTATATTGTAGAATTCACAGTTTGTGATGTGAATATTGTTTCCTATAACACGAATACCATAGCTGTTGATATTTCTGATCTTGCAGTTATTGAACGTAACATTATTCATTACGCCGTTAACACCCATGCCCTTTGTGCCTTCAATAATAATGTCTTCAAATGTAAGGTATGATACATTTCCCATCTGGAAAATGTTATCTGCGTAAGTTGAAATGGTTATCGTTGAGTTCTCAAAGTCTTCCGTAGGATAATAGTATATCATACCGTTTTCAAGATCGTATGACCATTCACCCGGAACAGTGATTTCCTCAAGAACATTGTAGAAGTAATATCTTGCACCTGTGTCAGCACCGTAGTGGTCAGTACCATCCAGAGTAAGTTCTTTTCTGTTGAGGTCAATATTTGATACTCTGATAATGCTGTCTGCCCAGTCGTATTTCCAACAGCCCCATGCGTAAATATCACGGTCGGTTACATTCCATGCCTCGCCTGTTGCAGTCTTCGGGAAGTCCTTATAGTCTCTGCTGTAATAACAAAGGATATATGTACCGTTATATTCCTCAATTGTTGTCGGTTTGAGATAGCCGTCGCCGTCAGGGAAACGTGCATTCTGCTGACGGTCTCCGTTTGCGCAGAGAGTTATGATGCCATAGCTGTTCTTATACTGCTGACGGAGCGCTCTGCACTCTTCAAGAGTCATACCGATTTCGGTAAGTGATGCGCAGAGGACCTTATCACGTACTTCTTCCTTGAGTGAAGCTCTGATAGCTTCATCCTCAACAGGATGAAATGCGGAATTCGGAATCACCTTCTGTGCGCCGAAAGAAACTTCAGCTCCGTTGTAGCCGGAATATGTGATCCTGCAATTTTCCGTGCCGCTGTCCATATCTGAGAAGTATGTTTTGTATGAATCATAATAACCTTCGAGGAAATAAACAGTGATGGAATCAAGATTCGTCTTGTCGATTGCACGAACGGCCTTCATAACGCCGTCTAGTGTGCAGTATGGATAGCCTGTCTCATCATCTCCGTTAGGGGAAACATATAGTATTACGTTTCTTTCGTCGCCCTGCGGATACTGTGACAAATCCTCAGGTGTTTTCGGTGTAGGTGTCGGTGCCGGAGTTGCATCTGTT
>JAZQMY010000033.1:0-123826 GCA_045627045.1 Clostridia bacterium
CCCGAGGTTACGCCTGAAGCAACACCCGAGGTTACGCCTGAAGTAACACCCGAGGTTACGCCTGAAGCAACACCCGAGGTTACGCCTGAAGCAACACCCGAGGTTACGCCTGAAGCAACACCCGAGGTTACGCCTGAAGTAACGCCCGAGGTTACGCCTGAAGTAACGCCCGAGGTTACGCCTGAAGCAACACCCGAGGTTACACCTGAAGTAACGCCCGAGGTTACGCCTGAAGCAACGCCCGAGGTTACGCCTGAAGCAACGCCCGAGGTTACACCTGAAGTAACACCCGAGCCGACGCCGACACCTACTCCCGAGCCTACTCCTACTCCCAGGAATCTCGTTGATGAGGGAGACGGAGACGGAGAAAGCTCTTCATGGGAAGAACTTTGGAAATAAAACAACAGACAGGATCAGATTTTTTCCGATCCTGTTTTTTTATTAAAACAGTTGACAAATCAATTTTTTTGTATTATAATATAAATATAAAACATTTTATATAAGATGTTAGGAGACACTATGATTATAAACAGCCTGATGGAATTATATCAGAGTATGAGACTTCTGAACTATAAAACCGTATTCCACGGAGTAAGAGAGAAGAGCGGCAGCCTCAGTGCAACAGAGGCTTTCTCTGCAGACGTAATCAATATTATGGGTGAACCGACACTTACTGAATTTGCAGATGAAATCGGTATTTCCCAGCCTAATGCAACATATAAGGTAAACAGCCTTGTTTCAAAGGGATATATTGAAAAAGTTACTTATCCTAACGACAGAAGAGAAACACATCTTCGTATGGGAAAGAAATTCAAGGATTATTATGGTGACTATAACGGTGCACTTTCAAAGGCTACGGCTGATATAAGCACAAAATTCACTCAGGAGGAAATTGAGACTGCTGCAAAGGTTATCGAAGAGCTTAACAGGCAGATGAAATCTCAATTCGAAAAAGAAGAAAAGTAATCCGTAAAATTTATTTTTTCGAAAGGAATGAATACAAATGGATATTTTTGAAAAATGTTTTAAGGAATCACTTGTTGATGAAATAAAGGCAAAAGGAATTTATCCTTATTTCCATGCTCTTGAATCAAGACAGGACACAGAGGTCATCATGGAGGGCAAGCGAAGAATAATGCTCGGCTCCAATAACTATCTTGGCCTTACGACCAATCCTGAAATCATTGAAGCGGGAATAAAGGCGTTTGAGAAGTACGGCTCAGGCTGTTCAGGTTCAAGATTTTTGAACGGAACGCTTGAAATGCATCTCGAACTTGAAGCAGAGCTTGCCAAATTTCTTCACAAGGACGGCATAGTAACATTTTCAACAGGCTTCCAATCAAATCTCGGTATTATCAGCGCTCTGGTAGGCATGCATGATTATGTTATCTGCGATAAGGAAAACCATGCAAGTATTTATGACGGCTGCAAGCTCAGCTTCGGCAAAATGTTAAGGTACAACCACAGCGACATGGAACAGCTTGAGGAGTGCCTTAAAAAGGTACCTGAAACAAACGGTTGTCTGATAGTGACCGACGGCGTATTCAGCATGGGCGGTGACGTTGCAAAGCTTCCTGAAATCGTGAAGCTTGCAAAGAAGTACGGCGCAAGAGTGATGGTAGATGATGCTCACAGTCTCGGCGTTCTCGGAGAGGGAGGAAGAGGCACGGCAAGCTATTTCGGACTTGAAGATGAAGTCGATATTTATATGGGCACGTTCAGCAAGTCACTTGCAAGCCTCGGTGGATATATGGCGGCATCAAAGGAAGTTGCCGAATATGTCAGACATAAGTCACGTCCGTTTATTTTCTCGGCATCAATTACTCCGGCAAGCTGTGCGGTTGCCCTTGCATCGCTCAGATATCTTGAAAAGCATCCTGAAATCGTAACGAGACTCAGCGACCTTTCAAAGTATGCGAGAAAAGGTTTTATTGAGAGAGGAATTCCTCTTCGTGTATCGGAGACACCGGATATCGCTACGCCGATCCTTCCTATTCACACAAAGGATCAGATAAATACGCTTACGGTTGCAAAGAACATATACAATGCAGGCGTTTATGTTAACCCTGTTCTTCCGCCGGCAACTCCCGAAACGGATTGTCTGCTCAGAACAAGCTATATGGCAAGCCACACTGAAGCTCTCATTGATGAAGCACTTGATATTATTGCTTCTGTGATGAATGACTGATGTAATTCAATGCCGGATATCGTACTTTTCTTTTCAGAGGTGCGGTATCCGGCTTTTGTTGACATAATGCGAAAAATATGGTAAAATAAGCATAAAAACATGGTGAAAGGAAATTCCCGGAAATGAAAAAAGCACTCGCAGAAGAACTTCGCAGAAAAGCTCTTGAAGTTTATGAAAAAGCACATATTGCTCTCACAGAAGAGGAAAAAAATAATATTGAAATAGCAGATTTCGGTCTTAACGATATTTATAATTCCGGCTTGCTGCTTGTCACATACATCAATACCGATCGCTATTGCGCAAAGGAAATGGTGCTTCTTCCGGGCATGACATGCCCCGAGCACAGCCATGTTCCGCTTCCGGAAAAGAACTATCCGGGAAAGCAGGAGACCTTCAGATGCAGATACGGAAAAGTATATCTTTACGTTGAAGGCGAAAAAACAGAAAAATATCACTGCCATCCGAAAAAAGAGGATACCTGCTACACTGTTTTCCACGAAATAGTGCTTGAGCCGGGTGAGCAGTACACAATCAGACCTAATACAAAGCATTGGTTCTCATGCGACACGGAGTGTGTAATATCAGAATTTTCAACTCCGTCGTTTGATGAGTATGATGTCTGGACAGATAAAGAAATAAAGAGAATACCTGAAATAGAGGATTGATTAAATGGAAAAAGAGATAAAGACATATATTTCCGTATATGAAAAAAGTATGCCGGATACGCTTTCCCTTGCAGAAAAAATGGAGACTGCAGTCAGGGCCGGCTTTGACGGCGTGGAAATAAGCGTTGATGAGACGGATAAGAGACTTTCTAGGGTGCTTGATCCTGTTATGTTCAGAGAAACACTCAAAGAAATAAGAAGTGTTGATGTGCCGATAAGGACAATGTGCCTTTCGGGACAGAGAAAATATCCGTTCGGAAGCAGAAATGCGGATGTCAGAAAAAAAAGCATGGAAATCATCGGCAGAGCTGTTGATTTTTCTGCAGAAGCAGGAATCAGGATCATTCAGATTCCCGGATATGACGTCTGGTATGAAGAGAGAGGCATTGACACTGAGAAATATTTTGCCGAGGGCATTCAGCTTGCGGCAGAGTATGCGGCATCAGCAGGTGTGACACTTGCTTTTGAGACGATGGAGAATGACTTCATGAACACTACATCAAAGGCAATGAAGTATGTTTCTCTCGTTAATAATCCGTATCTTCAGATTTACCCCGACCTCGGAAACGTAAGAAACGGAACGGATGATTATCTCAACGATCTTAAATCAGGAAAAGGACACATCTCGGCGGTACATTTGAAGGACACAGTTGAGGGCGTATTCAGAAATCTTGAGCTCGGAGAAGGAAGAGTTGATTTCGTGAACTGCATCAGGGAGACTCTCTCGCAGGGCGTCAGGATGTATAACTGCGAAATCTGGTATGATTCAAAGAGCGAGCCTGTGGAGCTTCTCGGCAGAAACAGACAGTTTATTGGCAGATGCTTTACGGAGGCAAAGAAAAACTTATGAAAAAATATTTCCTCGGAATAGATAACGGCGGTACGGCTTGCAAGGCGGCTGTTTTTGATGAGAACGGAGTTCAGGTGTGCGAAAAAAGCACAAGGATTCCTCTTGCCGTGAATTCAAACGGCAGAACAGAGCGCAATCCCGAAGTAATCAAAGAAAAGAATCTTGAGCTTATCCGTGAAATCATGAAAAGCTTTGACGGAGAAATCTCTGCAATAGGACTTTCCGGACACGGCAAGGGCCTCTATATGCTCGATAAGGAGGGCAAACCCCTCGGAAACGGAATAGGCTCAACTGATAACAGAGCGCTTGAATATGAGCTTAAGTGGGCAAATGACGGCACTGCGGCAAAGGCGGGAGAGATGACATTCCAGAAGGTGCTCGCTTGTCAGCCTGTGTCACTTCTCAGATGGTTGAAGGATAATGACAGAGAAACATATGACAGAATTGGCTATGTTTTGTCTGTTAACGATTATATCGGCTATGTTCTTACGGGAAATATTGCTGCTGAAAGTACTGCAGTATCAGGGACAAACCTTATAAACCTTTCAACAGGGGAATACAGCAGGGAGCTTCTTGAGCTCTTCGGAATACCGGAAATGATGCCTGCAATGACAAAAATAATAGGCTCATTTGAATCGAGAGGCGGAATAACAAAGGAAATTGCCGAAAAAACAGGATTGAAGGAAGGCACACCCGTTGCCGGCGGTATGTTTGATATTGATGCCTGCGCACTTGCGGCAGGAACTGTCAATGAGAACGATATGTGCATGATTGCCGGAACATGGAGCATCAACGAATACATCAGCAAGAAGCCTGTGAAGGGCGAGGTTTCGATGAATTCATATTATTGCATTCCCGGTCTTTATGTTGCGGAAGAGAGCAGTGCGGCATCTGCCGGAAATCTTGAATGGGTGCTTTCAATAGCAAAGGAGCATTCATATGAAGAAATCAATTCTCTTGTGGAAAAGCTTCAGCCTGAGGACTCAAACGTTTATTTCTTCCCGTTCCTTTTTGCATCAAACCTCAATCCCTATGCACAGGCATCATTCATAGGACTTGAAAGCGGTTCAACGGATGCGGATATATTCAGAGCGGTGTATGAGGGCGTTGTTTACTCCGGATATACTCACCTTGAGAGACTTATCAACAGCTGCTCAAAGAAGCCTGATTTTATAAGACTTGCAGGCGGAGTAGTTAACTCAAAGGTGTGGACACAGATGTTTGCCGATATAGCAGGAATACCTGTAAAGGTATCAAAGAGCCCTGAGCTCGGATGCAAGGGTGCGGCAATGGCGGCAGGAATTGCCTGCGGTGTTTATGCTGATGCCAAGGCTGCGGCAGAAAAGTGCACCGGAGACAGTGAAATGGTCTACCCGAACACGGAGAAGACAGAAATTTACAGAAGAAAATATTCTACATACAGAGAGATAGAAAAAGCACTTGCACCTGTATGGAAGAAAATCAGAAATATTTGATAAAATAGTCAGGAGAGAAGAAAATGCTTGAAGAATTGAAAGAAAAGGTATGCAAAGCAAACCTTGAACTCGTAAAATACAAGGTGGTTATTTTTACATGGGGCAATGTCAGCGCTATTGACAGAGAAAAGGGCCTTGTGGTAATCAAGCCGAGCGGCGTTGATTATTCCGTAATGAAGCCGGATGATATGGTTGTAGTTGATATGGACGGAAATGTTGTGGAGGGTAACCTTCGCCCGTCGACAGACCTGCCCACACATCTTGAGCTTTACAAGGCTTTCCCGGATATCGGAGGATGCGTTCATACGCACAGCATGAATGCAACATCCTGGGCACAGGCAGGACGCGGAATCCCGTTCTACGGAACAACTCATGCAGATTATTTCCACGGCGAGATCCCCTGCACAAGAGCGCTCACGGCAGAGGAAATCAATACTGAATATGAAAAAAATACAGGCCTTGTTATTGCGGAAAGAATGGAAGGAATCCCTGCACTCACAATGCCCGGAATCCTCGTAAAGTCACATGGCGTATTCTCATGGGGCAAGGATGCTGACAATGCCGTTCATAATGCAGTTGTAATTGAGGCAGTCGCAGAAATGGCACTCAAAACAGAACTGATTAATCCAAAGGTTCAGCCGGCGGCAGAAGAGCTTCTTGAAAAGCACTATCAGAGAAAGCACGGTAAAAATGCTTATTACGGACAGAAAAAATAAAATGAACGTAATTATTTCAAAATAACAAAAAACGGCACTTTATTATGTGCCGTTTTTGCTTTTATTGGTTTATTTTAATGACCGGTGAAAATCAACTTTACTATTGCGGCACATTCTCTGAAGTATCTTATCGGGATGGCGTACCACTCAATCCCTGAGCCGCAATGTGTAGCGCTGACACCTGCGTTTGCTGCAATAACGGATGCTCTGAAAATATGATAATGGCTTGTGATGAAGGCAATTCTGATATCAGATTTGAGCCTTTCCTCAAGAATTGCTTTTGTGTTTACAAAATTAGTGTAAGTCGAAACGGAGCTTTCTTCTGTAATGATAAGCTCTTCACGGATGCCATTTTCAAGAAGATATTTTTTCATTGCTGAGGCTTCAGTTACCTTTTCATCCGAGCCTTTTCCACCTGAAACAACAATAAGAGCAGTAGGATTCTTTTTGTGATAGAAAATTGCTTTGTCGAGACGCTTGCGGAGCTGGGGAGGTATTTTTTCACCGTTTATGCCGGCACCGAGGACTATCACAACATCCTCATCGAATGTGACTGTTTCACGTCTGCCTGAAATAAATACGAAAAACACAAACGCAGAAAGAAACAGAATAATGCACAGTGCAAGTATGCGAAGAAAAACTGATGCTATAATGATGTCATAGAAAATGCCCGATAATGTTATCAAAACGGATACAACGGCGGTAATGATAGTGCCTGTATTGAAGTTCAGGATAACGGACATTGCAATCGTATATCCAAGCAATAACAAGCCTGCAATTAAAATCAGAACAGATGGAAAATTCATTGAATGCTCCTTTCCGAACGGAAAATGTATTTATATTTTATCATATTGAATGTATTTTGTAAAGGCTTTAATTATATACGTTGACAACGGTATCCTTTTTTGATATAATACAAACAATACTATTGAAAATGGAGTCTGTTATGTCAGAGAACAATGTTTTTTCGGGAATAGCTTTTATTAAGCCTGATATTGAAAATAAAAATACGGCACCTATGTTCAGAAGAAAGTTTTTTGCACCTGAAACGAAAAACGCAAAGCTATATTTCTGTCCGCTCGGAATAGGTTATTGCTATATCAACGGAAAATCTGTTTCTGCGGATGTTCTTTCTCCAGCGATAAGCGATTATAACAAAACACTCTGGTATAATGAATACGATGTGTCGGAGATTCTTGTTCCGGGGGAAAACGTTATCAACGTGTGGTGTGGCAACGGCTGGTATAACGAGAGCCTGAAAAGTGCGTGGAATTTCAACGAAGCCACATGGCGTGACGTACCGAAGTTCATACTGAAGCTTGAAGCCGACGGCAAAACGATTATTACAAGCTCTGACGGCGATTGGCGTTGTCTGACGGACGGTCCTGTGTATTTCAATGAGCTTCGCTCGGGAGAATATTTTGATGCGAGAAAGAGCGATCAGTCGTGGCTTTTGTCTGAATTTGACGACAGTATATGGGAAAAGGCAATAGAGGACAAAACGCCGATAAAGAGTGTTTTCAGAAAAACTCCGTGTCCCGGTATTCGTGAATTTGAGCATTATTCTGCAAAATATATTTTGCAGACAGGCGAGAACGGATTTGTATATGATTTGGGACAGAATATTTCGGGTTATGTGAAGGTATCGGTCAAAAAAGGCAAACGAGATACTCTTGTAACGCTGAGATACAGTGAGCAGTTGAAAGAAAACGGCGAACGTGAGCTGAACAGGATGAACGAAATGTACCCTGAAAGCGAGTTCCAGACTGATAAGCTTATCCTTTCGGGAGAGCCGTTTGAGTGGTCTCCTTTATTCTGCTATCACGGCTTCAGGTATATTGAGGTTGAGGGAACGGAGAATGCGGACGATATAGCTATTGAGGGCATTTTTGTGCATCAGGCGGTGGAAAGAAAGACAACATTTACCTGCTCGGATGAATTTCTTAATAAGCTCTTTAATGCAGGCATTTATTCAACATGGTCGAATATGTTCAATATGATAACGGATTGCCCGACAAGGGAAAAGCTCGGCTGGGCGAATGACGCTCAAAGCTCCTGTGAACAGATATTGACTGACTTTAAGGCTGAAAGTCTTCTTGAAAAATGGCTCACCGACGTTTTTGATGCTATGCGTGAGGATGGCTCACTTCCGGGAATTATCCCGACTGCAGGCTGGGGATACCAGTGGGGAAACGGCCCGGTATCGGATGGCTTGCTTTTTGAAATTCCATACAGAATATATCTTCATACCGGCCAAAAAGAGCTTCTTGAAAAGGCAATGCCTTATTTTGACAGATATTTTGACTATCTGAAAACAAAAGCGGATCCTGACGGATATGTCCGCTTCGGGCTTGATGATTGGGCGGCACCGAGAAAATACGCCGAAAATGAAGAGCATGTTCCGGTGGAATTCATAAATGCTCTTCTGATAAGAAGATTCTATGAGATAGCCTCAATAGCGGCGCTTTCAAAAGAAAAATATATTTCGGAAGCGGAAAAACTGAAGAAAAAGATAATCGGGAATTTTGTGAAAGAGGACGGAACCTCTTCCGTAAACGCCCAGACAGCAGTAGCAATGCTGATATATTATGATATCTGCGAGGACAATTCCGCTCTTGCAAAGCAGCTGAAGACGTTGATAGAGAAAAATAATTTTCATCATAATTGCGGTATGGTGGGAATGAGAAGGCTTTATTATGCGCTGAATAAAATCGGCGCAGAGGAATATGCATACAGAATCATTACTGCATCGGGCTATCCGGGATATAGACAATGGTTTGATGAAGGCGCAACCACACTTTGGGAATTCTGGGACACGGAGCTTCATGCAGATTCGAAGAACCATCAGATGTATTCCGATTTTATGTCGTGGATGATAAAGACAATAATAGGAATTTCCGCGGAGGATGATGCTCCCGGCTTTACGACGGTTCATCTGAAGCCTTATTTCTTCAAAGATATTTCTTATGCAAAAGGTAGCTGCGACACGGTATCGGGAAGGATAGCGGTAGAGTGGAAGAGACTTGGTGAAAACATCTCGCTGATCGTGAACGTTCCCGACGGGATAAGAGTATATTACAACGGCTCAAAGCTTCATCCGGGGCAGAACAAGATAGCGATAAAAAATTAGACTGATTACTATTGAGTTTTTCAGAGGAATACTTCAGCTACGGATAAGAAATGTGTTTCACTTGACGATCGGTGAAGTAAGTACAAACGTATTAAATGAAAACAGGTTGATGAATCAAAAATCAGCCTGTTTTTTTATTCGGAATGATTTTTCATATATATAAACCGCTCCGTGTATATCCACGAAGCGGCTTTTTGGGGGATTTTATGCAGTAAAGGTCATTTTACCGCATCCTTGACGGCGTTAAGTATTTCTTCCGGAGACACTCCGGCAGCTGCAAGATCCTTTGCAAGAGCGGTAAGCTCCGGCAGACGTGATTTTGCTTCGGCATACAGAATCTCCTTTGCATTCTTGGTTACAAACATTCCTTTGCCTGCCGATGGCTCTATCAGTCCCATTGACGTAAGCTCGTCATAGGCTTTCTGTATCGTGTTCGGATTTATTCCTGTTTCTGAAGTCAGACCTCTGACTGAGGGGAGCTTGTCTCCGGGAACAAGTATGTCCGAACGTATCATTTCTTTTACACGTTCAGCTATCTGCTGAAAGATAGGCATGCGACTGTGGGTATCGATCATACTGAACATAATCTGTTTACCTCCATTAATAGTTCAGACCTTTGCTGCTCGAGGGGAAAAGGTCGTGTAGTGGTCCATAGCAGATCAGCTCAACTTTGTATGTGCGGCCTGGGCCTGTGCCGTCGTCCCTGTTGACAGTAACCGAAAATGTTAAGTACTGATCTTTAGTGTCAGTACAAGGATTGTTCAGAAACCAGTCGGAAAAAGCTGATATTTCTTCAGGCAGTGTCGTTTGGAAAATATAAGAACCTGCCCCGACGATGATCGAACTGATATTATCGGGATGCTCAAAAACACTATTATAGATCATGTGCTGGAATAAGTCTATATAATCTGCTTTCGGAGCAAAAAGAAGGATCTCCTTGTTGGATGCGATACCGTTCAATTTCATAACTACAGAGGAACTGATTTCACGGGGAGTATTTGATTTTCCTGATGCTATATCAGGATAGATTAAATAATACTGTCTTGTGAGATCAAGATATTTCTCAAAGAACTTTACCGCATCGTTGAACTGATAATCATATTTTTTACTTAAACTGCATAATACTTCATCTCTTCCGTAGCGGGTCACGGAAAGATATGTGTTGAAATGGTCACTGATTTCTTTTTCAATGAGAGAAGGAAGCTTTCCGCAGTAAAGATCCACTATCTCAGTCATCAGCTTTTTTTCATCATCGATGAAGAAGACTGCTTTTTTTGTTCCGTTGGAAGCAGTCAGCACATCTGAGCCGTTTTTGCTGTACTCCTTGATTTTATGACTTATTATTTCAGCTATATCCTCGGGTATGAAGTTATTGAAATCAGTATCGTATTTGCTCATTTCAAAGAATGTGTAAGTCATAGGCGATTTGTTTTTCATTTTTTCGTATTCATTGAACTCGACTTCCATAAGAATATCAAACAATTCACTGTTATTGTCAATTTTCACTGTCTGAGTTCTGTATCTGCCATTGTAATAGAATACTGTACGAACGTACGTTCCGGCACCGTCATTATCAACATAGCGATCCGAGTATTTGAGATCTTCTCTTTCTTTTGCATCAAGCGTACTGTTCTGTCTTGCTATTTCTCCCTTAAGAATATCGTTTATTTCAGGGACGACTCTGATATCGCCTGAGCTGATGTTACCGTCATACGAAAGATTGAGACGATAGCATAAAGGCGTTCTGACTACACTCTTTTCGGTATCGTCGTATTCTTCAAGTATGGATCTTCCGAATTTGTCTTTGTAATAAATGTTGAAGCGATTGAAAATATATGTTACGTTATATTTTTTACCGTCCTTCAATGAGACAACGGCGGTCTTGTTTATTGAATAGTAGGTCCACTGAGGAAATAAACGCTCGTAATCTTTTGAAAGTATATCATTGTAATCGTCATTATTGAGCAGAAATTCTCTGAACAGCTTTATTACTTCCGGATCGGTAACGGTTATCGTTCTGCTGTCGGCATTGCTTCCGAAATGGAAAATATCTTTATGGAGGAAGTAACTGAAAATATCCGTACGCTCGGTGTTTTGGGATGAGTTTCTGCCGGAAAAATACCATGCAATACTGTATGGCAGAGTGTACAAGTTTTCTTTTATTGACCGGTTGTAGCGCATCATATAGTTTTGCAGGTAAGGCGTGAAGTCAATGACCTGGGGATAGTATTCTTCCGTCATATCCGTGTAAGGAATGTTCAGGGTAATGCTTTCGACTTCATCATAGTTCATGTCTATTATCGGATCGGAATATTGGGACTGTGCATCAAGATGGGGAATGACAGCTATCACTGCGAGTGCAACGGCTACTCCTGCTGCTGCGAGAAAAGCTGCGAATGCACGGATATATTTTACCCACCCTCTTTTTCCGTAAAGAAAGAGGGAAACAATATAAATGACAATGATTGTTACCAAAACGGCGCTTGAAACGCGTCTTATTGAAATAAACATCATCATAAAGATACTGAATGTCAGAAAAACGACTATATCCGTGATTATCGGCTTTGAAAAAGGCTTTCCCGAATCGGCAAAATTCTTTCTTTTCATTACCAGTGCGCCAAAAACGAAGTTCAGGACGGACAGAGCGACATTCAGTAACGCTATGACGGCGACCTCACCGGGAATGAACGGATATGCTGACATAGCGTACAGCATGAGCGGCTGAACGTATGGCGTTTGATAATATGCTGAAAACGCTCCGCAAAAGAAATTACAGTTAATGAAGGCATAGAGCGAAGGAACAAAGACTGCTATCGTTAAGGCAAGAACGATATATGCAAGGATATTGCCCGAAGCGGCTGATGCGATCCCTACGAGGCTGAAAAAGAGTGAGCTTCCGGCAAAGACGAGTATGAAGCACCGAAGCATTTCCAAACAGGAAAATATCCCTCCGCTGAACCCTGAAAAAAGCATTGACAAGGCACTTATGAGCGAGAAAATTGCGATAAAGGCCTCACCGGCGAGAGCAGAGCTTAAGTGTAAGGCACTGCGTTTTATGGGCAGACTGCCTATGAAATCTGTTGAAACTCTTTTGAATAAAGCTCCGTTTGTTTTTTGCCAGTAAAACAAAGACCAGAGAGCTATTAAAATGAATGACATAAAAACGTATCTGTCACAGTAAACGAGTGTCTTGTCGGTTGCGACGCCTTGGAAGAAAACACCGACGGGAAGATACAGTAATGACAGGGACAATATCAGCAGTCCGGCAAATATAATGGAAATTACAAGCGCTTTTCTGAAACATAATTTCAGGTACGCTTTATTTATTATAGAATTATCGGATAACATATCCAAAAACCTCCGTTTTCAGTATTTGACCTCAACAATAGTGAGGAGATGAATGGTGAAAAATCATTGCTCCGGAAGGAACGTTTCGGCAGACAGGACTGTATCATTAGTCGTCCAAATGGTAGTATTCGTGTTTGCGGACACAGTCACTGAAATATTGCGTCACATAACAGATATAGTCGTATCCGATTCCGGAATCGTTTGTCATTGTTACTCTGCAAAAATATTTCGGATCAGAAGGTCTGGTGATCGGCGGTTCTTCAATGAAAGAATACAGTTTTCTGAGGGCCGGTGCGGTCACGTCAGAATATCCACGCGAATCAGTGATAAGACTGCTCATGATTAAAAAAGCTTTTATTGTTTCGGAAGATGGAAAATATTTTTTCAGCAGTGTTTTTTGTATGCTGTTCATATAATCCATTTCGCCGAGGAACAGAATATATTCAGGATCATCGTCGTCGGAATAGACCTTCAGAACAAGTGCTCTGCTGTATTTTTCATTGAAAAAATACTCTCCTGATAACACTTTATCGGCATTACTGAAATATTCTTTTGAAAAAGCTGCTTTGTCTGCAAAAACTTTTATTATTTCGGAGAAAAGCCCGGCATCATCTGCCTTTGTGCAGGTGAATAACGGATCTTCTTTGTATGGCGATTTTTTGCCTGAAAATACGGATACCTCAGCTGCATTATCATACTGATATATTGAAAGACGGGCTGATGAGAAAATGATCTCATCGGCTGACGTTTGCGTTGTTTTATTTCTCTTCTTCATTATTGAAGGAAAAACATCTTTTCCGAGATCGATATTGAAAACAGCCTTGTTTCCGTTTCCCAAAACGGATACGATGCAGTTTTCGGAATAACGGCCGTCCGATACAACGTCTTCAATGGAATTGATTATATCTTCACGGAAAATGTAAATAAGTTCTTCGGAGATGTCGTATTTTGAACTTGCACCGGAGTTACATGAATCCGAATAAGCGATGCAATAATCTCCGTTTGAGGAGTTAATTATTGCATGAAGCTTTTTGAGTTCTCCCGAAACGAACATCTTATAGAAGCTGCTGTCGCTTGGTACCTTTACTGCCTCGGAAAAATATCTTCCGTTTTTGTATGTATAAGAAATGACGTATGTTCCCTGCTCCGATCCGAGGCTATCTCTGAGGGAAGATCTTTCATCTACGGAAAGCTCCGAACGCTGTTTTTCTGCCATTGCCTTGAGTTCCTTCAGCATTTCTTTGTCAGTATAGCGTACTGTTTCATGATAAGAAGACAAGTCACAGGCTATTGGAGAAGAGACACTGACTTTTTCATCGGCTAGATATTTTTCTTCAAGTGATACACCGAACTTTTCTTTATACATATTGTCAAATTTTCCGTACGGAATTTTTATTTTGGCTTTGTTGCCGTCGGATAATGTAACATCTGCAACGAAAGCGGTATAATAGTACAGTGTCGAGTCGGGCCTATCTAATACGATGAAGGAGCTGAATGGAATACCGTATGTATAATCGTTGCTTATATAATAAGGAGGAGAAACTGCATCCTGAAGCAAAGCCCTGAGAATACATACCTCATCGCTGTCCGTGATGGTAACTTTTTTTTCGGTGATGTAACCGAAATCAAACAGCTTTTTGCCGGAAATAAAGCTGAATATATCTGTTCTTGTGTTTGCATCTGACTCTATTCCGTAAAAAGCGGCGGCAACAGACGAAATGACTGATTCGGTAGAGTTGAAGATCGGATCATCGGGATATGAAACTGAAATTTCATTTCCGTAATCGTCAATAAAGATATGTTTTTCATCAGATCCAAGGTATCCGTCATATATCGGTCTGATATTCAGATAACTGAAATTGTTTTTATTAACCGGAAGCAGGACGGTGTCCACAGACGGAATTTCCAGAGTGATTTCCGCTATATTGTCATAATTCATTCCTTTTATTCTGTTTTGGCAAATATCAGGACGAAGATATACGTCGAAGCTGTATAGCGAAAGAGTTACCGCTGTGGCGCAAACCAAAGTAAGAAAGGTATAGAGAAATCTTTTCTTTATCAGGCACGAGAAAAGATAAAAAGCGATGAGCAGAAGAAAGACTGTCACGATTATCGCGGAAATGAGAGTTCCGTGCTCTCTGATGCAGAAGAGGAGAGATCCGAGATAAAAGCCGATAAGGAGCAAGGGAATGATATTATTCCTGAAAGAACTTCCTGCTTTTTCAAACTCTCTTTTTTTCATTACGAGAACGCCGGCAAAGATCAGTCCTGCGGCAATGGTAAGGTTGATCAGGCTGATAATGATGACATCCTTTGCCATAAAAGGATATGTGCTCATGGCATATATCGAGAGCGGCTGAATTTTTTCAGCGAAGAAGCCCGTGGTAACCGTCATCGGAATGATATATTCGTTGATCAAAGAGTACAAGGACGGGATAAGACCTACTGTGAACAGGGAGAACACAATATATCCTAATAGATTTCCCGCAAAAGCGGCTGAAAAACTCGTGAATCCGAAGAAAAGGAGACTGCCTGCAAAAAGCAATATGAAGTATCTGAATACTTCACCAGCCGCAAGTATGCAGGAATCAAACCTCAGGAAAACGAGCGCAAGCATCCCAGTCAGTGATATGCAGAAAATGCTCAAAACTCCTGCAAAAGCCGGAGTGAGCTGCAATGCGGCACGCTTTATCGGCAGACTTCCTGCAAAATCGGAAGTTGTTTTTCTGAAAAGAATATTTCCCGTGATTCCGCTGAAAATGAGGGAATACAAAGAAAGGATAATGATGCTGAAAAAAACGTAGATGTCTGACTCATCAAAACCGTAATGCCTTATCGGATCACTATAGACAGATATCCAATCCATTGAAAGAAGCACTACCGTCACTGCCACGAGTAATGCGGTGATGACTGTCAGCAATCCGGTCTTTTTCAGGATGTATTTCAGGTATGACCTGCTTATTGAATTACCTGACAACATATCCACGGACCTCCATCTGGCTTATAAAGACTTCCTCAAGTGTCAGAGGAAGAATATCAAGCAGCTTTGGCTCATAGGGGGAAAACCTTGACTGCACTGTGTCTGTGTCGGCAAAAATGAAAAGCGTTGTTACTATGCCCGACTTGCTTCTGCCGAGAATCTCAAGTCCTTCAAGTGCAGAGGAAATATCTTCTTCGGGAAGTACCAGCTGTATCTTGCAGAAGGACGATTTTGCTGTTTCAATGTCGCTTTCGAAAACTATCTTTCCGTCAAAAAGCATTCCCATACAGTCGCACATATCGTCAAGCTCACGGATACTGTGAGAGGTGAGTATTACGCTTCTGTCTGTTTCTGCAACGTATTCGCAGATAAGGTGTCTGAAATGAGAACGCACGATAGGATCGAGCCCGTCAAATGTTTCGTCAAAGAGAAGATACCTGCAGTTTGATGAGAGAGCGATAAGGAGCGACACCTGACGCTTAACGCCTTTTGAGAGCGATGAGATCATAGAATCGGGGGAGATATTCAGAGCCTCAAGGCCGTTTTCAAAGTACTTCATATCAAATGAAGAGTAGAATTGAGCAAAAAGCTTTGCGGAGGAAAGCACTGTTGCGTTCCTTTCAAAAAAGACATCGTCAGGAACGAAGAAAATATCCTTCTTGACATCATAATTGTCAAAAAGCTCTTTTCCGTCATACTGAACAGATCCTTTTTCACTTTTCAGTATTCCCGAAAGGATCCTGAGAAGAGTTGTTTTGCCTGCGCTGTTCGTTCCGACAAGACCGTATACCGATCCGTCCTTTACGGAAAGGGACAGGCCGGTGAGTACTTGCTTTTTACCGAATGACTTGGTGAGTGTTTCTGCGATGATCATATATTACAGCTCCTTTTAAGTAATAAGTGTACTATTACACGTAGTACACTTGTATTATAGCACGACATTGAGGATATGTCAACAGTTTTTAAAAAATTTTTTTCGGAAAATGCTTTTATTGACAATACCTTTTCTGTGTGATATAATCTTTACATATCAGGAAATACGAGGTATTATTTTTATGATTTTTGAGGAATTCAGGAAACTGGGAGAATATGCTGCGGCAGGCCTTTTTGAAAATGAAGAAAGAGGTCTTTTTTACAGGAAGGCTTTAGGACTGTGCCGTTATTATGAGAACTGTGCTCTTCCGGAATATACAGGTAAAAAGCTGTATCCGTCAGGCATTGTCAATGAGACGATGTCATTAAGACCGCATTATCTTTCGGGCTTCAGACTTTTTTCGGATGACCTCAGACAGAAAGCGCCGGAGCTTCTGAAAAAATATAATGAAGTCTTTTCACGCTTCCGCACATCTGTTCCGTACGAACATTCAGTGGCAGGAAATATGTATACTCATTCAATACCGAACTATCCGAGATTCCTGAAAGAAGGCCTTTTATCTTATATCCCGAGAATAGAAAGGATAGAGAATGAGGACATCAGGGATGGCTTACTGATTCTCGTTGAAGGAATTAAAAACTATATATCAAGATGTGTTTCGTATCTTGAATCCGTCAATGCTGACAAGACGGTGATCGACACGCTGAAGAAAGTGCCTCTTTATCCTGCGGATAATATTTATGAAGCGGTTTTTTCGTGGAATTTTATAATGTATCTTGATAACTGCGATAATCTGGGATGCCTTGCAAGGGGACTTGCTCCGTATTTTACGGGCGAGGATATAACGGAGTTGCTCAAAGAACTTTTTGAGAATCTTAATGAAAACGGCGGATATTCAATGTCACTGGATACTTCTTGCCCTGAGCTCACAAGACAGTGTCTTGTCGCTTCAAGAGGACTTAGGAGACCGATGATAGAGTTCTTTGCGAAGGAGAATATGCCTGACTGTCTCTGGCATGAGGCCTTCAACACATTGAGAACAAGCAACGGACAGCCTGCTTTTTATAATTCTGATGTTCTGTTTAGCGGACTTAAAGAGCGTTTCCCGAATATAACGGACGAAGATGTGAAATGCTTTTGCGGAGGCGGCTGCACTGAGTCGATGATAACGGGCTTCTCAAATGTCGGTTCGCTTGACGCAGGAATCAACCTTCTCCTTATTCTTGATGAGGATATCAGAAGAAAACTTTCGGGATGCAATGACTTTGAGAGCTTTTACGGGATTTTTATTGAGGACGTAAAGAACACAGTAAGACATATACAGGACTGCATAAACAAATCAAGAAAATGCAGAGAGGAAACAACTCCGCTTCCGATGAGAACGCTTCTCATAGACGACTGCATTGATAACGGCAAGGACTATAATGCAGGCGGAGCAAGATATAATTGGAGCATAATCAATTTTGCGGCTATGATAAACGTAATTGATTCGCTCCTCGCAATCAGGACGCTCGTTTTTGATGAAAAGAAATATTCGGCAGAGGAACTGATCGAGAAGCTTGATGCGGATGATGACGCATTTCTTTCTGAGGCAAGAGGCTTGCTTTTGAGCTTCGGAAGAGATCAGGACGAGGTCAACAGCTTTGCAAATGATTTGAGCAGAAAGATATTTACAACGACAAAGGACGGCGAGCTTTACGAGGGCATGGGCTTTTTGTCAGCTTCGATCCAGTTCAATACACAGGCGGCGGTAGGAAGTTATATGGGAGCATCTCCTGACGGCAGAAAGGCTCGTTCGCCTCTTTGCGATTCACTTGCCGCAATAATGGGTAAGGATTCGGAGGGTCCCACTGCACTTCTTTCAAGCGTATCATCGCTTGACCTCAAGGATGCGCTCGGCATTCCCGTGCTCAATTTTAACGTGAGAAAGGACTTTTCCGATGATGTTATGAAAGCCCTGATTCTCGGATATATGGAGAAGGGCGGAATTCAGATGCAGATAACCTGCGCCTCAAAGGAAGAGCTTCTTGATGCGTATGAGCATCCGGAGTATCACAACGATCTTGTGGTCAGAGTCGGCGGCTATTCAGAATACTTCAACAGGCTTTCCGATGAGCTGAAGCGAATGGTGATCGACAGGACAATTCAGAATGAGGCATCCTTATGACGGGAAAAGTACTTAATATAACACGCTTTGCGACCGATGACGGACCCGGGATAAGAACTACTGTTTTCCTGAAGGGCTGTCCGCTGAAGTGTATCTGGTGCCATAATCCCGAATCTCAAAAGAAAAAGACCGAGCTTATGTTTGATGCCGAAAAATGCGTTATGTGCGGCGCCTGCGGAGCATTATGCGAAAACGGCTGTCATACATTTGAAGGCAAGCATATATTTGACCGTGAAAAATGCATTGCCTGCGGAAAATGCACAGAAATCTGCCCGAAAAATGCGCTTACTCTTTACGGAAGGGAAATGTCGGCAGAGGATATCGTGTCGGTTGCGGTCAGGGACAAGGCTTTTTACAGGAAAGACGGCGGAATTACCGTTTCGGGCGGAGAACCCTTGTTTCAGGCGGACTTCACGGCGGAGATATTGAAGCTTTCAAAAAAAGAAGGCCTCAACACGGCTATTGAGACCTCCGGCTTTGCGGATGGGGAAAGCGTTGAAAAGGTCATTCAGTATACGGATATTGTGCTTTTTGACATAAAAGAGACAGACGAGGCACTGCACAAATGGTTTACCGGTGCACCGCTTGACGTGATTATCAATAATCTGAAAAAAATCGACAAAGCGGGAGTTCCGATAATATTGCGCTTGCCTGTTATTCCCGGGTTGAATGACAGAGCGGAGCATTTTGAGAGAGTGAAGGAAATAAAAAGAACGCTTTCGCACTGCATCGGAATTCAGGTGATGCCGTATCATATGCTCGGAAAATATAAGTACGCTTTGCTCGGAAGAGAATATCAGCTTTCCGAAATAAAAGAGCCTGACAATGAAACAAAAGAAAAATGGAAGTCATTTTTTGAGTGAAAAATATACCATCCCGACCGCATTAAGTCGGGATTTATTTGTAAGTGTGATCAAAATGCGCAGGCCAAGTTGAAAAAAATGCAGAAATGTGGTACAATATTACAAACTTAAAATTTAAGGAGAAAAATATAATGAACAAATATACGGTGACCGAATGGTCAGAATATTCACCAAGTGCTTATGTAGCAAACGGTTTTATAGGTCTCAGATTTGCCAAGGATCCATTTACAGGGGTAAAGGCTCTCCTCTCAGGCTTTTGGGGATCAAGAAGAGGTGTTGAGGCATTGAATCCTGTGCCGGCACCGGCTATCAGATTTTCAATCAATGGTGAGAAGATTAAGCCTGAGACTGTAAGTCAGACATACGATTTTTCAAACGGAGAATTTGAGACTGTTGCAAAGCTTGTTTCAGGCGAAAATGAAGTTACAGTAAAGTATCTTGTTTTCTGCGCAAGAACTCTTCCGACGATAGTTGCATCAAGATTTGAGTTTACCTCAGAAAAGAGTTGTGACGTAAGAATAGACTATTCATTTGAATATGCCAAAGGCGACGATATCGATATTGAAGCAGTAAACCGCAATTATAATGCAGGCCTCTACAACGGAACGGATGGCAAGTGCAAAATAGAGTCAGAAACGGAAAATATCAGATCATTTGCAGGATTGTCTTTTGCAGTAAGTGGCGATATAAAAGAAAAACATTCAAGTGATGAGTGCTCGTCATGGGTATTGGTTACGGCAAAGCCTGAGGGCACCGTTGTAACGGAGATTATTTCATACGTTCCGGGCGTAATGCACTGCGAGCCGCATAATCAGGCGCAGAGAATGGTAAAGCTTGCAATCTGGAACGGATACGACAGGATAAGAGAACTGAATACAAAAGCATGGGCAAAGCTTTGGGAGAGCAGGATAAGAATCGAAGGAGCCAATCCGGAGTGGCAGAACGTTATTGATGCGTCATATTTCTATCTTATGTCATCCGTATCGGAATTTGCGCCTTTTTCAGCTGCACCATACGGACTCAGCTTCGATGGATACGAGGGACATACTTTCTGGGATACAGAAAGCTTTATGTTTATGCCACCGCTGTTTACGGCACCTGATATCGCAAGGTCGATGCTGGATTACCGTTTCGAGAGACTTCCCGCTGCAAGAAACAATGCAAAGCTTAACGGATATAAGGGAATACAGTTCCCGTGGCAGAGCTGCAATTCAGGAGATGAGGTAACGATCCCACAGGTCGGACAGGCAGGCGGCGCAGGTGAGCAGCACATCAATCTTGACGTTGCGCTTGCATTTGACGGTTTTGCAAGAGTGTCTGGCGATAAGAACTTCATTCGTGACAAGGCATGGCCGATAATGAAGGGCGTGGCCGAGTGGATAGAATCAAGGGCTGACAAGACGGAAAGAGGATATGAGATACTTCATGTTACGGGCATTGACGAAGAGGCGGACAATGTTTCAAACGATGCATATACCAACATAATGTCTGCAAGGATTCTTCGCTCTGCCGCAGAATATTCCGAAATGACAGGCTTCGGAAAGCAGGAAAAGTGGCTCGATATGGCAGATCATATGTATATTCCGACAAGGGAGGACGGAGTGCTTCTCCAGTATGAAGGAATGAAGGAAAGAGAGAACCTTGCTTCAACAACTCTTATGGCTTACTTCCCATACGGCTACACTGATACTCCCGAAAACGATAAGAAGACATTTGAATTCTATATTGATCACGGAATGGCACGTTATCTCTGCTATCCTATGCTTTCAGGCTTCCTCGGAATATTCCCGACGTGGTGCGGAAACAGAGGAAAGGGCCTTTACTACTACGAAATGGCAAATCTCACATTCTTCTGCGATCCTTTCTATGCTTGTACGGAGTGGAGCATAGGCGACAAAGAATTCAGAAAGAAGCCGACAGAGCCTTTGTGCACTTCTTTTATTACGGGCAGAGGCAGCTTGCTTTCAGGTCTTATCATGGGTCTTACGAAAATGTGTCCGTGGAAAGGCGATGTAGATGCAGATCCTTCCGAGTGGTTCGGTGAGGATATAATCCTTCCTGACGGTTGGGACAGAATTACGATAGACAAGATCTATATCAGGGGCAAGGCTTACAAGCTTTATGCTGAAAACGGCGCAAAGAAAGCTGTTCTTGAGCCTCTTGACTGAAAAATTTAATAAATGGTGAAACGAATCGCATCTGATTTTAGTCTTATTATGTAGAAATACAAAATATGGCAATACTGCCGAAATGGCATCATGATAATCGGGTGTGGTTCGTTTTTTCTCCGCGATATCGTGTTTCATATCTGGCTTTGCCAAAGGAAAGGAAGAAAATTATGAAAAAAATAATTAACAGGCTGCTCGGCATTTTTCTGATACTGACGTTTCTTGTTTCGGCAGCGGGGTGCAGATCACTTGGCAATTCGCAGTTACTTTCGATGGGCTTTTCACCGAAAACGGTTGAGACAAAGCAAGCAGACACGAGCTTCAAAACTGCTATGGCAGAGCTTTCTCTGAAGCTTTTCAGAGAATCGGTGACCAAAGATGAAAAAAATGATAATTTTTCGCCTCTCTCGGCAATTCTTTGTCTTTCTCTGGTAGCTAACGGAGCAGACGGAGAGACAAAAGCACAGATGGAGGAGCTTTTCGGAATGTCCGTTGTAGAAATGAATAAATATCTCAAAGAATACGTTTCAGGTCTTTATTCGGGAGAAAACTGCAAGGTTGAATTGGCAAACTCAATCTGGCTGAGAAATAACAAAAGGCTTCATATTGAAGATGATTTTCTTCAGACAAATGCGGACTATTACGGATGCGAGGCATATGTGGCACCGTTCGATGCTTCAACAGTTAAGGATGTTAATAGTTGGGTAAAGAAGAATACAGATGGGCTCATCGAAAAAATACTTGATGAGATTGAAGAAGATGATATGATGTTCCTTATAAATACGCTTCTTTTTGATGCGAAATGGCTGGAAAAGTATAAAAAAAATCAAATATTGGAAAACAGAGATTTCACAAATTATGACGGAAGTATTTCAAAAGTAAATTATCTTTCATCAGAGGAGAACAGATATTTTGAGGGGGACGGCTTCAAGGGTTTCCTGAAGGGATATGAAGGCGGAAAATATTCATTTGCAGGAATATTACCGGATGAAGACGTTGAGATTTATTCACTCGTTGAAAAGCTTAACTGTAAAACATGGATTGAGACGGTTGGAGATGCGAAACATCAGAATGTTGATGTGAGAATACCTGAGTTCAAGTTTGAGACAGATGAGCTTGACTTGACAAAGATGCTTCGCAAGCTCGGAATGACGGATGCTTTTGATTCATCAAAGGCAGATTTTTCAAAAATGGGATATAGTGATGACGGATCGCTTTACCTCAGCTATGTTAAGCAGAAGACGTATATTGCGGTTGACAGAAACGGTACAAAAGCTGCGGCTGTAACGTGGTCGGAAGTTAAACCAACATCAGTTGCGCCTATCGAGTGCAAAGCAGTATATCTTGACAGACCGTTCATATATGCGATAGTTGACAATGAGACCGGACTGCCGCTTTTCATAGGCGCAGTTACGTCATTATGATATCAATGAAAAGGAGATAAAAAGATGTTGAAACAATTCTTTTTCAGGGTAATAAGCCTTTTGGTTGCAATTACGCTTTTGCTTTGTGCTTCTGCCTGCACGACATATTCATCGGGCTCGGTATCAGTGATCGGTGGTGAAACAAGCTCTCTTTCGATGAACTTTTCACCTAGATTTGTAGAAATGAAACAAGCCGATGACGGCTTCAAAACCGCTATGGCAGAGCTTTCTATGAAGCTTTTCAGAGAAGCAGTGACAAAGGACAACAAAAACGACAATTTCTCGCCGCTTTCAGCAGTTCTTTGCCTTTCGCTCATCGCAAACGGCGCAGACGGCGAAACAAGAGCAGAGATGGAGACACTTTTCGGCCTTTCAGTAGAAGATATGAATAAATATCTGAAAAGTTA
Source organism: Clostridia bacterium (assembly GCA_045627045.1). Lineage (GTDB taxonomy): Bacteria > Bacillota > Clostridia > HGM11327 > HGM11327 > SIG351. The sequence continues at coordinate 23,256 of JAZQMY010000033.1, forward strand.
TGTTTCGGGGCTTTATTCGGGTGAAAACTGCAAGGTCAGCATTGCAAATTCAATATGGTTCAGAAACGACGGCTCACTTCACGTCAGAAATGATTTTTTGCAGACAAATGCTGATTATTACGGAAGCGAGGCTTATGCTGCACCGTTTGACAAAACGACTGTCAAAGAAGTGAATGATTGGGTAGAGAAGAACACCGACGGACTGATAAAAGAGATACTTAAGAAAATCAGTGCGAACAGTGCGATGTTCCTTGTTAATACGCTTCTTTTTGATGCAAAGTGGCTTGATCAGTACACGGACAGGCAGATAAGTGAAAACTGTGATTTCGCAAACTACGACGGAAGCGTTTCAAAGGTGAATTATCTAATCTCTGAGGAGAACAGATATTTTGAAGGGAAAGACTTCAAGGGCTTTTTGAAGCAGTACGAGGGCTCAAAGTATTCATTTGCCGGGATACTTCCGGATAAGGACACGGATATTTATTCGCTGATCAAATCTCTTGACGGCAAAACGTGGATGAATACGGTCGGAAAGGCGGAAAACAGAGAGATAAATGCAGTTATTCCAGAATTCAGCTTTGCGACGGAAGAACTTGATATGACGGCTATGCTCAAAAAACTCGGAATGAGAAAGGCGTTTGATAAGGGCTCGGCTGATTTTTCAAAGATGGGAACGTCGGATAGAGGTCCTCTTTATCTTGATTACGTCAAGCAGAAGACATATATCGAGGTTAACAGAAACGGTACCAAGGCTGCCGCAGTAACATGGGGTGAAATGTGCGGTGGATGTGTTGAATCAATTGTACTTAACAGACCGTTCATATATGCGATAGTTGACAATGAAACGGGATTGCCGCTTTTTATAGGTGCGGTTACGTCATTATGATATCAATGAAAAGGAGATAAAAAGATGTTGAAACGATTCTTTTTCAGGACAATAAGCCTTTTGGTTGCAATTACAATTCTGTTTTGCGCTTCTGCCTGCACGACAGGAGGCAGTACACGCTCTCTTTCGATGAGCTTTTCACCGAGAACGGCAGAACTTAAAAAGGCTGATGACGGTTTCAAAACCGCTATGGCAGAGCTTTCAATGAAGCTTTTCAGGGAAGCGGTAACGAAGGACAACAAAAACGACAATTTCTCGCCGCTTTCAGCAGTTCTTTGCCTTTCGCTCATCGCAAACGGCGCAGACGGAGAAACAAGAGCAGAGATGGAGACACTTTTCGGCCTTTCGGTAGAAGATATGAATAAATATCTGAAAAGCTATGTATCGGGGCTTTATTCAGGTGAAAACTGCAAGGTCAGCATTGCAAATTCGATATGGTTCAGAGACGACGGCTCGCTTCACGTCAGGGATGATTTTTTGCAGACAAATGCGGATTATTACGGAAGCGAGGCTTATGCCGCACCGTTTGACGAAAAGACCGTTGAAGATGTGAATGGCTGGGTAAAAAAGAACACTGACGGACTGATCAGGAAAATCCTTGACGGAATCTCAGATGAAGACGCGATGTTTCTTGTAAACACGCTTCTTTTCGATGCAAAGTGGCTCAATAAGTACGAAAAGAATCAGATACTCGAAGACCGTGATTTCACTGATTATGACGGAAGCATTTCAAAGGTGAATTACCTTTCTTCAGATGAGAACAGATATTTTGCGGGCAAAAACTTCAAAGGCTTCCTGAAGCAGTACGAGGGCTCAAAATATTCGTTTGTGGGGATTCTGCCGGATAAGGACACGGATATTTATTCGCTGATAGAATCTCTTGACGGTAAAACGTGGATGAATACGGTGGGCAAGGCGGAATACGCAAGCGTACTCGTCAGGGTACCAGAATTTTCATTTGCGACCGATGAACTCGATATGACGGATATGCTCAAAAAGCTCGGAATGAAAAAGGCATTTGATCAGGACTCGGCTGATTTTTCAAAGATGGGAACGTCAGACAGAGGACCTCTTTATCTTGATTACGTAAAACAGAAGACGTATATCGAGGTTGACAGAAACGGCACAAAGGCTGCCGCTGTAACGTGGGGCGGAATGAAAGCAACAGCAGCAGATCCTTTGGAGAGAAAAGAGATTTTTCTTGACAGACCTTTCATATTTGCGATAGTTGACAATGAGACCGGACTGCCGCTTTTTATAGGTGCGGTAACATCATTGTGATTGAAAACAGACAAATAACAGAATTGAAGCTCTTCCGTGGGGAAGGGCTTTTTATTGTTTCAGACACTTGCAATTTGTGAGTATTTATGGTAAAATATTAAAAATAATCAAATTGAAGAAAAGGATCGAATATGAATACTGTACTTATCACAGGCGGCACAAGGGGCATAGGCAGGGCAACGGCTGAGCTTTTCTTTCGCCGCGGCTGGAATGTTGCATTTACCTATGTGAGCAACAGTGAGAAGGCTTTAGAGCTTGAGAAAGCTTTTCCGGGTATGCTTGCTGTTAAAGCTGATGTGTCAGCTCCGGATGAAGCAGAAAATGCCATTTTGCTTACGGTCGAGCGCTTCGGCAAAATTGATGTGCTCATAAATAATGCAGGAATTTCGGAGCATAAGCTTGTAATAGATATGTCGGCAGAGGATTGGGACAGAATGTTTGCCGTAAATTCAAAGGGCGTATTTCTTATGTCGAAGGCGGCAATACCGCATATGCTCAACAGAGAATGCAGTATTGTCAACGTAACGTCAATGTGGGGCATCACAGGCGCATCAATGGAAGCACATTACTCCGCATCAAAGGCTTCTGTGATCGGCTTTACGAAAGCGCTTGCAAAAGAGCTCGGCCCTTCAGGGATCAGAGTGAATGCGGTTGCTCCGGGAGTGATAGACACGGATATGAATTCAAATCTGTCAGATGAGGACAAGAATGAACTTTGCGATGAAACACCACTTGAAAGGCTTGGTGATCCAATCGAGGTCGCAAAGGCAATATATTTTCTTGCCGGAGAGGAAGCATCGTTCATTACGGGACAGGTTTTGTCGGTTGACGGAGGTTTTGTAATATGAAGAAAATAATATCGTTTTTCATTGCAATAATAGTTTTGTTATTTGCTTGCGGATGCTCGGCGATTGATGCTGCCCCGTCGTGTGATATAACACCTGACTTTGTTCCGACAAATGCGCCGGAGAATACGCCGCGACCTGTTATCGAAAAGCCTGAGGCTGATACCATTATTATTTCCGATATAGCCGACTATGCGATAGTATATCCTTCCGAACTTCCCGAGTGGAGAAAAGAGGATGTTGATTTTCTTGCCGCAACGATTGAAAAGATATACGGTAAAAAGATCGATGTTATCCCCGACAGCGAGCCCGAAAGGAAACATGAAATAATACTGGCTTCTTCGTCAAGAGAAACGGCGTTTGATGAATATATAGATTCTTTTGAAAGCAGACTTGATTACGTCATTGCAGCAAAGGACGGCGATCTGATACTCGGCGGACAGGACTATTGGGGCGACCTCAGAGCGATTTACGCCTTTATCAACGACTGGCTCGGCTACGATGACGTTGACGATGTATATTCCACGCCGAAAACAGAGCTTTCGGGATTCAACGAAATAATATACAAAAAGCCGAAAATGACTATATTCGGATGCAATGCCGCCGTTGATCCGTTCGTTGAAATATCTGTTTTCAGGGATATGCACGAAGCAAACTTCAATATGATGGAGATACAGAGCGGATATACACAGGAGCAGATACGGAATCTTGTCAAATGGTGTACCCGCTTTGAAATATGGCTTATGTTCACTTTGACATACTATATTGAAGACTGGAAGGATTGCCCGATAATATGGGGACTTTACGTCTGGGACGAGCCTCTTCAGGAGAATATGCTTCAGGCGTATGACAAGTGTGAAGAATTCTATGAGCAGTACGGCGATCTCGGCTGGGAAGCCGGAATAAATATGTTCGGCTTTAAGCAGTATTGGGAGGTAATAGCCAATTTTCAGGAGATGTTCCCGGGAATAAACAAGATGAGCTTTGATCACTACATAGGTCATTCAGTGCTGAAAAATCCGAGACAGGTGCTTCATATCTATGAATATGCGAAGGAATATGCGGACAAAAACGGCATTGAATTCTGGAACTACATAGAATCACAGGAGATATACGCAAAAAAACAGAATACGAGCAAAATGTTCCTCTGGTCGGCAACGATAGCCCTCTGCTTCGGAAGCACGGGAACTATGTACTTCCAGTACGGAGATGCTTCAGGCAATGCGATGTGGGACGCCGAACTTGAACATGGTGCGCTCATTGAAAAGGACGGCGCAAGAACGCCTGCGTGGTACGATGCAAAGAAGGCGAACGCAGTTCTCCTCAAAATGGGCGAGATACTTGATGACTATGAATATCTCGGCACATATACCGAAAACTGCCCTTGCTCTGACAGCCCTGATGATCCTGTTTATCTTGAATCACCTTATCCGTTCTTCGGGAGCGTGCTTGAAGAGATAATCGATACTTCAAATGACAGGAAAAAACCGCTTCTTATCGGATGTTACGAGAAGAAAAACAAGAGCGGATATTCGTTCATCCTTATGAATATAGAGGATCTGAATGATGTACCATACGATGAAACAGCTGCCGATGATGAGCTGAAACTGAAAATAAACGGCGAAAACGTGAAATTTTACAGGGATACTGTGGAATATGAAGTTAAAAAGGATGAAAACGGTTATTATCATCTCGGAATCGGAAACGGCTTTGAGTGGTTCGTAACGGTTGACTGAAAATGAAAAAAGAAAATGAATCATTATACTCTGAATGTCGTCTTTGCCCGAGAAATTGCGGAAAAAACAGACTTTCGGGAGAGCTTGGCTACTGCTCGATGACGGCGGAGCTGAAGGTTGCAAGGGCGGCACTTCATATGTGGGAGGAGCCGGTTATTTCCGGAAGCGAGGGCTCCGGAACTGTGTTCTTTTCGGGCTGTTCACTCAGATGCATTTACTGCCAGAATCACAATATAGCAAAGGGCTCGGCAGGAAAAACGATTTCGGTTGAAAGACTTGCGGAGATTTTCCTTGAGCTTCAGGCAAAAAAGGCAAACAACATCAATCTTGTTACGGGAACGCACTATGTTCCGCATATTACAGAGGCGCTTGATATCGCAAAGGCAAACGGACTTTCAATCCCCGTTCTGTATAATACGAGCGGATACGAAAAGGCTGAAAATATAAAGCGACTTGATGGTTATATTGATATTTATCTGCCCGACTTCAAATACGCTGACAGGGACGAGGCAAAGAAATACTCAAATGCTCCTGACTATATGGATTTTGCGGCAGAAGCGATCGACGAGATGGTTCATCAGACAGGAAAGCCAGAGTTTGATGATCGAGGCATAATGCAGAAGGGCGTGATAATAAGACACCTTGTAATTCCCGGAAACATCAAGAATTCAAAAAAGGCGCTTGACTTTATTCATGACAGATGGGGAAATGACGTATTCGTTTCGATAATGAAGCAATACACGCCTATGCCACAGGTAAATAATTTGCCTGATAATTACAGAGAACTGAAAAGAAAGCTTACTGACGGCGAATATAATACCGTTGTATCTCATGCAGTTGATATCGGCATCAGAAACGGCTTCACCCAGACTGGCGAGAGCGCAAGTGAGAGCTTTATTCCCGAATTTGACAATGAGGGAGTATGATCAGATGAATTTATCCTTTTCCATATCGGATGAGGATTTTTTTTGAAAATAAATGTCAAATATACTTGACAAACATATAGCTTTATGTTATACTATTGTCAAATATATTTGACAAATGCTGACAGGAAGATCAGGAGAAAAAATGAATGAAAAAATGAAGGAAAAACGTCAGGAAAAGTCATTGTCACAGGCTGACCTTGCCAAAAGAGTCGGCGTATCACGGCAGACTATAAACATGGTGGAAAGCGGAGAATATAATCCCACGCTCTCACTCTGCATAAAGATATGCAGGGAGCTTGGGTGCAGGCTTGACGATCTGTTCTGGGAGGAAGAATAATTATGTTCTATGATGAAAGAGTTGAAGAGGTAAAGGGAAGATCACTCAGAAAAGTGATAATCACCGAGCTTATTGCTATGGCGGTTTACGGCATTGCTCACGCCGTTTTTGCGGCAAAGGCAGGAACAGGCATTTTCGGTGCAACGCTGACAGAGTTTTTTACTGTAATTGCGGGGCTTCTGATAGTGCTTACGGGGGAACTCAGATGGCACGTTAAGGATGAATACAATGAGAAAATGAAGTTTGAGTGGTATTCACGTACATTCAGATGGTTCGTTTACATATTCATTATTTCGTTCCTTTTGAAACTTTTCGCGGATGTTTTCGGCTATTTGAAAATGGATGTTTTTTCAGGCGGGACAGCTGTAACATTAGTCGAAAAGACAGGCGTGCTTATGATACTGTTCTCTTTCAAGAAGGAAAACGTAATGTTCAATTCCTCATTTATGAACGAGACGACAGGAACTTACTGTAAAAAAGTGGCTTTCGGTGTGCTTCGCCTCGGACTCTGGGTGCTTGCATTTGCAGTGCCTGCGGCGATAATAAGCCTTCTCAAAACAGGCAACTTTGCACTTTTCCTTTCTTTTGCGACAACAGGCGCACTCGTCTGGTTCAGCCTTGCTTTTGATTATGTTCTAATATCTGCAGCGGAGAGATCAAGCGACAAAGCGCTTGAAAAAGGCGGAATATCCGTTGTGACAGTAGTGTTTGCAGTGGCAGCGACAGTACTTGGAATTTTTATTACTGTATTACAGATATTATTCAGAACGACGGGCTTCATAACCAACGGAAAGACGGCGTCGCTTGCGTCGTATATTTCAAACGGAACGAGCAATGCTCAGTTCATGGTTAACGTACTGTTCGTGATGCTTCTTTATTCGGAGATAAAGCACTTTGCCGAAAAGAGAATGACTAAGGCTATCGCATTTTTTACTTATTCCTTTATTTCGGAAATCATATTATCGGTTACGTCATCAAGGATCATTGCCGGCATTGATGTGCTCAGACGGTATGATGATAATCAGCTTTTTTACAGGATAATGGATACATATTATTTGCTGAATACTGTTTTTCAGACAGTAACGATACTTGCGAATATACTGCTCGTTTTTGCAGTGATAAGAACGCTTTCAGATAATGAAGCAGTGTCTTCAAAGTGGAAGATACCTGTGATCGTTGCGACAGTCTGTGCCGGAATTTCAGTGTTGTATTCATTTTTCGGTGATAACAGTACGATCCCCGTTGTAGTGTATAATGTATCATCGGTACTTATCTCTGTTTGTCTGCTTTTAGTAACGGTGAAAGCAAAAAAACGTCTGCCATTGCAGGAATAAACGGGAAATTTTCTCAAAAAACAAAATCCCTATTGACAAATCCGTATTTTATGGTAAAATATATACTGCGATGATGAAGAAAAAAGCCCGTCATTAACAGAGAAGGAGCGTAAGGTGAAAGCTCCCGGACGTGCGACACCCGCTTCGGAGCAATGTCGGGGAAATTCAGTATCCGACATCGGGGGCATACGTTATAATGCATATGAGAGAGAGGCTTTGGCCTTTAATCAAGGGTGGTACCGCGGATCAATTCGTCCTTTGAAATGTATATTGCATTTCAGAGGGCTTTTTTATTTGGTTTATTTTTTACATAATGAAAGGATATATATTATCATGGGAAAAAAGAATGATGAATTTGTTCAGCAGATAACAAGCCGTGACGTGGATTTCCCACAGTGGTACACGGATGTTGTTCTCAAGACAAACCTTGTAGATTATTCTCCTGTTAGAGGCTGCATGGTTATCAAGCCGTATGGCTACGCAATCTGGGAGCTTATTCAGGCAGATATGGACAGACGTTTCAAGGAAACAGGTCACGTTAACGCATATTTTCCGCTTCTTATTCCGGAGAGCCTTCTCAAGAAGGAAGCAGAGCACGTTGAAGGCTTTGCACCTGAAGTTCTTTGGGTAACAGAGGGCGGAAGCGAAAAGCTTGCAGAGAGACTTGTAGTAAGACCTACATCAGAAACGATCATTTGCGCAATGTATTCAAAGTGGGTACAGTCTTACAGAGACCTTCCGCTCAAGTATAACCAGTGGGCAAACGTTGTTCGTTGGGAAAAGACAACAAGACCTTTCCTCAGAACAGCAGAGTTCCTTTGGCAGGAAGGCCACACGATCCACGCAACAAGAGAAGAAGCAGAGGCTGAAACACTTCAGCAGCTCTACACATACAGAGATTTCTGCGAGCAGATGCTTGCTATGCCTGTAACTTGCGGAAGAAAGACTGAAAACGAGAAGTTTGCAGGTGCAGTTGACACATATTCGATCGAAGCACTCATGCACGACGGCAAGGCTCTTCAGGCAGGAACATCACACTTCTTCGGTCAGCATTTCTGCGAAGTATATGACATCAAGTTCCTTGATAAGGACGGTACACAGAAGTATCCGTGGCAGACATCATGGGGAACAACAACACGTCTCATCGGCGCTCTCATCATGGTACACGGCGATGATCGCGGACTCAAGCTTCCTCCGAAGGTTGCACCGGTTCAGTGTGAAATTATTCCTATTGCTATGTTCAAGCCGGGCGTACTCGATAAGGCAAACGAGCTTTTTGCTGAAATTAAGGCCGCAGGCGTTCGTGTTACTCTCAATGACGATGATTCACAGTCACCGGGATACAAGTTTAATGAGTGCGAGATGAAGGGTATTCCTTGCAGACTCGAGGTTGGCCCGAGAGATATCGAGAACGGAACAGTTGTCCTTGTAAGAAGAGATACTTTCGAAAAGATTACAGTTCCTATGGAGAACATAGGTCAAACTGTTAAAGAACTTCTTGATGATATCCAGCATAATATGCTTGTTGAAGCAACAAAGGCAAGAGATGAGCACACATATGCAGTTCACAACCATGAAGAACTTGTTGATGCTCTTGATAATAAGAAGGGCTATATCAAGGCTATGTGGTGCGGCTGCACAGAATGCGAGAAGGAGCTTAAGGCACAGAGTGGCGCAACAATAAGAAATATGCCGTTTGAGCAGGAAGTTCTTTCAGATACGTGTGCTCTTTGCGGCAAGCCTGCAAAGCACATGGTATACATTGCAAGAGCTTATTAAGCATAATAAAAACAGGGGACTTCAGATTGAAGCCCCCGTTTTTTGTATTAAAAAGAAGTATCGGAATGAAGCCGATACTTTTTATTTTACTTTTTGAATTTCAGATTGATGTGAATCATATACTTCAGGAACGGCACGAATGATGAAATGATTATCATGCCCGTTGTGACTTCGGGATGACACTTTTTCATATATACATTCAGCACGAAAGCGTGTGAAATCGAGTATACTATATACAGAATGAGGCAAAATCTGAAGTTAAATGGATCTAACGATTGTTTGAAAACTGCCATGCAAAGAGTATAGATTATCGATCCGAACAGCGCCGCAGAGGAAATAGCAGAAGGAAGACCTGAAAGCTTGTGGTCTCCCAACGATGCCATCGCGAACGAGTTTATGAACGGAAACCATGCCAGCGGAGCATCTTTTCCCAAATCAAATGCGGTGGAGTAGATGCATAACGCCCGTTCGATAAACAGAACGACGAATAACAATGCTGTAATAACACCGTAAACGTATATCGTGGTGATGTTTGTAAGGAGAAGTATTTCTTCCATTTTTCCTCCATTGTTACATTAGAAATCTTATGTCGGACTCAACCTGCTTGACTGTGATCTGTCTTCCTGTAAGAAGTGCGCAAATCAAAGTGTGATAAAGGACATCAAGAAGGAACCTTGTTTTAACTTCTATGTCCTTATCAATACGCCAGATGGTGAGCAGGAACTCTTTGAGCGCCGTTTCCTTCTGGAATTTGTAAGAAATAAGAAATTTATTGAGAGATTCGTTCTTTGGAGCACCCATATGAAGACGAAGAGCGATCTGACAAGCCTTTTTTTCGTCTCCGGAGAGCGCAAGAATGTCATTTGTGAAGCTGATCGCGAAAAGTCGAAGATCGTTTGTCTTTCTTGCCTTTGTAAAAATCTCATTGATAATGGAAACGAAATCGACGGTTACTATTTCCTCAAGGAGCTTTTCCTTGCTCTCGTAATAATAGTACATCATAGGCAGGGAGCAGCCTGCTTTTGATGAAAGATCTCTGATGCTTGTGGCCTCGTAGCCTGATGTATTGAATAATTCAAGTGCGCTTGATTTGATGTTTGATTTGATGTTTGAAGATGCCATTTTGTTTAATCCTATTGTTTGTTTTTAACGTTTGTAAGATATATTATACAACAAAAAACGTCATCTGTCAACAAAAAACTGCCCTTGATAAATGCTGAAAACCAAAGGGCAGTCCTTATCCTGTTTTACTTTATCCTTGTTGCTCTGAGAATTTTTGTTCTGCTGTCGTGACCGCCGTCGCCTCCGACTGTAACAGTCAGTATGTCGTTTTCGGCAGTGATATCGAGAGTATCTCTGTTTACGGTGTTATGCTCACGGATGAATACGGATATTCCGTTTTTACCGTTGTCGTAGGCACAGCAGGATGCGCCGAAAAGCTCAGGTATATGTGCATCCATAATATCGAGAAGCTTGGGCCTGATCCATTCGCCACGAAGCTCGCTTCTTATCCATTTTCCGTGTCCGCCTTTTAATGTCATTGCTTCTCTTCCGTTCTTAACAAAAATGACATCCGTTTCATCGTCTCTGATCCTTATATGAACGGAAGTGAAGCCCATAATGTTTTCTTCGCATTTCCAGCTTGTGCAGTCAAGGAGGGAAGAAGGCTTGTTTCCTTCGGGAACTTTCTTTGAAATGTCCGAAAGCGTTTCCTGATCATCTCCTTCTATTGAATGGAAAAGCTCAAGCACGTCATTGATTTCTCTCTGCATATCGCCTACCATTGCCTGAACGGCAATGACTCCGTTATATTCAGGCAGAATAATGCAGAGCTGACCGCAGGCACCGTCGCCTCTGTAGCCTGCATCGGCGCATTTCCAAAACTGATAACCGTAGCCTGCACACCAATCCTTTGAACCGTTGCCGGAGTTGTCAGAATGAGGCGTGGATGCCAGCTCGACCCACTTTTCGGAAAGGATCCTCTTTCCGTTGAAAACGCCCTTGTTGAGATAGAGAAGACCGAGCTTTGCTATATCGTCGGATGATGCCTGAATACCGATTCCGCCTTCATTTATTCCCGAATAGACCGTATTGAATATCATGTTTTCCATATCCATAGGTGTGAAGAAATACGTCTGAAGCCAGTCCATTGCGTTCATTCCGGTGACCTTATTAATTGCGGCGGAAACGAGGCACGAACAGCCTGTGTTATATGCAAAATGTGTTCCGGGTTCATAAGGGAATGGCTGAGAAAAGAATTCCTTTACGGGATCATCACTTCTGAACATCCACGGCATAACGCATCTTTCATGTCCGCTGTTCATAGAGAGAACGTGAGAAAACGTTACTTTTTCAAGATTCGGATCGTATTTCTCAGGCAGTGATTCGGGAAAGAGATCAATTATTTTGTCATCAGGGCTGATAAGCCCTCTGTCATAAGCTAGACCGAATGCTGTCGATACGAATGATTTTGAGAGCGAATAAAGCTCTTTTTTGTCCTCACAGGAATACGGATCGGGTGCTATCCTCAAAAGGCACTTCCCGTCTTTCCATATCTGGAGAGTATGAATATCAACGTCGTTATTGTTTTCCTTTTCAAAATATCTGTTGACAGCAGACACGCTGACTGTCTTATCAATGAATGTATCTCCCATTTTCTTTTCCTTTCATGTTATTCTATTGAAGTTATTGTTTTTATTTCGTATGGTCTGAATATGAATTCTTGTTCTGCTTTGCACTGTTCTTCGGGTTTTTCCGACAGTGGGTCTGTTTCGGTAAAAGCGCCGTTTACAGAGAGTACCGCATTTCTGCCGTAGGGCTCGTATGCTCTCATCTGAATTCTGCCTTCGTTTGTGCGGCGGATAGACGTTATGACGGAATCTGAAACGCCTGCCTCTGCCGGAGCGAAGCTTTCGGCTCCGTTTACAGGTGAACCTGAAGCACATGGCATGAGGTGGTTGTAAAGGCGTGCCTTACGAACGAGATCACCTGAATAATCATCCGTTCCGGGGAATGAAGCGATCATATAGGAGAACTCATGGTGACCTTCATCTCTTGCTCCGTCAAACCAGCAGCCGCCGTGCTTGTCCTGAGTAGGAGAACGTAGGAGACTGAGTCTGATTCCGTCGTTGTTAACGATGTAGCCCGGAGTTCCCTTGTTGAAGAGAGCAACGGTGTAGTTATCCTTTTTATTTCTGCAAGCGGCAAAGCCGATAGCAGGATATGAGTCGGCAATGCTCATTGCATCGTACTGAACATCGACAGGGCCTCTTTCAAGTGTACCGAAAGGAATTTCGTAAAGTGCTTTTCCTTCGGTGTTGAATCTTAACGGGAAGTCTGCATAAATGTGGCAGTTTTCGCCCTTCCAGTTTATTGAAGCGGTGTAGAATACGCCCTTGACACCTTTATAAAGTTTGGCAGTGACGGAGTATTCAAGCTCCTTTGCACCGTGCTTTTCGTTTGAATAGCTTCCGGAGTAGGTGATCTGTGACATATTTTCGGAATGCAATGCTTCTGTTCTGCTTCCCGTGAGGCTGATGAAAGCTGTTTCGGGATCGAACTTTGCCCAGGGATCGCCGATTTCATCTGTGAGCATGAGAAGTCCTGCGCCTGTGATGTATTTGCCGAGCGCTTTATCGAAAATGCCTTCTCTTCCAACACGGTAGAATTCGTTCTCGATGCGTGAGGTGAAGCCGTCAGACGCTGAAGAATCGGATTCCTTTTTGAATGTTCTGTATGTAAAATGCTTTGAAGAATAGGCCTTGATACTGCCTGTGAACGTTACGTCAAGCAATGCACCTCTTGCACGTTCGATGCGTTTTACTTCCGCAACAGGAAGAACGTTTCCGTTGCTGTCGATTATTTCAGCATAGTCCGAATCATCCTGGACAGTGATCTTTGCCTTGAGCGGATAAGCTTCGACATCGGTGTCTGTAAGATTGAAGAGCGTAAAGCCTTCATTTCCACTTGTGAGCGCTTTTACTGCTTCACGAATAAGTCTTCCGGCACCGTTGGTAAGCTCTCTTGAAAGCGTTCTGAGCTCCTCGTAGGCACCGTCACTGTGTGAACCTGTTATGCAGTCATGGAACTGGAAAAGCGCCATATCTCTCCATAAATCACGAAGCTTGAGATAAGGATAGTCTTCTTTAGAAAAAGCTTTTACGGAAAGCGTTTCGGCAGAGAGAAGCAAGTCCTCAATGAGACGGTTGTATTGCTTGATTTTGATTCTGGATGTGTAGCATCCGCAGAAAACAGGGTTTCCTTCCACACGCTCGTCTATCATATCCGACGGAACATTTCCTTCAAGAAGCATCCTGAGGTCTTCAGGGAAAATATCGCTTACATATTTGTCATATGAAGCGTACACGGGCTCAAAGCCGTATTTATCAGCCATCTTTTCGTAGATGATCGGGAAATCGTCAGGGTAGAGGGACTCTTCACCGTTTTCTATCATGAAAAGAGTGTCGGCACCCTTGTTTCTGTTGAAATATTCATCAAGTCTTTTTTCCTGCTCGGGGAAATTCGTTTCCTTGCAGAAACGTGAGCTGTCAAGTCCCGTGAAGCCGCAATACTCACATCCGTCTCCGTGACATACTGAGCAAGGAGGAGCGCTGTGACCGACAGAACAGAATTCAGCCGTATCCTCAACTCTGTGAATACAGATGAGGCTTGAATCAAGGCCCTTCCAGAAAGGCTTGTGATTTTTGAAAACACGGGAATAATTGTTTATATTCGTCATTCCGAACTGTCTGAAGATCTGCGGAAGCTGTGCTGAAAGTCCGAAGATATCACAGCATTGAGCCGTTTTCGGAGCTGCTCCGAATTCATCACGGTAATATGAGAGACCGTAGTAAAGGTTTCTGTAAATGGATTCTCCTGCTACCATATTAGTATCAATGAGAGATTCTCCGCCGCCCTCAAGCGCAAATGTGCCTTCCTCGACGACCTTTCTGACTTTCTTCAGTTTGTCCGGATTTCTTTCAAGATAATGGCGAATCTGTGCGGCTGACTCTGCAGAGCCGGGATAACCGTATCTGTCTGAAAGATCGATCATCTGATCGAATATGAGATCCTCAATATCCGAATACGGACGGATTATGTTGCCCTCGGCAGTGAAGTGTCCGTAGAAACGTCTGCGCCACACAAGATCCATGTGCCGCATCATGAGAGGATATACTTTTTTATGCTTTTTGTTTTCTGACATATGCTCGTCTCCTGAAAAAAATATAATATGCATAATGATAATATAAAAAGGGCATTTTGTCAAGCGACATAATAAAAACGTTTACATAAAAGTTGACAAAATATCTTTGGTGAAGTATAATTAAATATCATATTCAGAGGAGATAACGGTTATGTATGGAATTTCAGTTCCCGTGATGGTTGAAAATGTTATCAGATACGGCAAAGAAAAGACGCTTGATGAATTGAGACGCTTTGATGCTTCACGTGTATTCCTTGCTCTGGGAACATACAGGAGCAATCCCGAAGAGCAAAGGCAGGATATGGAGAACCTTCGCCTGCTCAGCGATTTTTTCCGGGAAAACGGACTTGAAACGGGAGCATGGATATGGACGTTCATGTGCAACACAAGGGAGATGGGTTTTTCTCCTATGGTGGGAATTGACGGTAACAGATTTGAAAGCTACGCCTGCCCTGACGATACTGTTTTTTCGGATTTTGCTTATGATTATTTAAGAGAAATTGCGAAGACCGGCGTGGACATCATTATGTATGACGATGATTTCAGATACGGCTTTCTCGGCTCTTCGCCTGCTTGCCTCTGCGAAAAGCACATTGAGAGAATAAACAGAATAACGGGTGAACCCAAAACAAGGGAAGCGCTCAGAAAATATATTGAAACAGGCTCAAAGAATAAATTCAGGGATGCCTATCTTCAGGCAAATGGAGAAGCTTTTGCGGATTTTGCAAGGAAAATGAGAAGCGCCGTTGACTCTGTCGATCCTGAAATACGTCTCGGAATGTGCTCCTGCCTGACTTCGTGGGATATTGACGGAATTACACCTGACAAGCTCTCGAAGATCCTTGCAGGAAATACAAAGCCGTTTGTCAGACTTATAGGCGCACCGTACTGGGCTGTGAACAGAGCCTTCGGAGGAATGAGACTGAATGATGTGATCGAGCTTGAAAGAATGGAAAGCTCATGGACAAGAAACGCTGAAACGGAAATATTATCGGAGGGCGATGCCTATCCGAGACCGAGAACTGCTTGCCCGTCTTCATTCGTGGAAGGCTTTGATACGGCGCTGAGGGCATCGGGCTGTACTGACGGAATACTGAAATACGGAATAGATTATAATTCGGCTTTGGGATATGAGACAGGCTATGCACTCCATCACGAGCACAACAGGAAGCTTTACGGAGAAATTGACGAATTATTCAGGAACACGACGCCGTGTGGGGTAAGAATATACGAATTCCCACAGAAGCTCTCTTTGATGGAAGTACCGACGGAAACCGTCAGGAGCGTTAATATTCAGGAACTTTTTTATTCGCCTGCTTCAAGGTTGCTTTCACATAACGGAATTCCGTCTGTTTACTCCGGAGAGGGCACATTCGGGGTATGCTTCGGCGAGAACGCAAGACAAATCAGTGACGAAGCGCTTTCGCACGGAATGATAATTGATACTCCTGCGGCGGAAATACTTATGTCAAGGGGATATGATGTCGGAATAAGAAAAATAAACGGCATAAGAAATGTTACGTCGGAAACTTTTGAGGAAGACGGAAACAGGATAGTTTTTGATGCCGTGAATGCTTATGATATCGAAACTGATGAGAAAGCTATTATTTTAAGCAGGGCATCTGATAGCGGAATTCCAATCTCATTCAGATATGAGGACGGAGAAGGCAGAAGATTTCTTGTTCTGAACATTGATCCAAGGCTTTACTCGAGAAATGACGGGATACTGAAGCACTATGCAAGAGGTCTTCAGACAGAGAAAAATGCATTATGGCTTTCAGGTAGGAAAATACCTGCGACCTGCACATGCCATCCGTCGCTTTATCTCCAATCAGCCGGAAACAACGGAAGGCTTGCGGTCGGAATATGGAATTACTATGAGGATCCCGTATTCAGCCCGGTCGTATCGCTTGGAGAGGAATATTCCTCGGCAGTTTTTTATAACTGCACGGGCAAACTTGAAGGGGATAAGGTTATTCTTTCCGATATTGCTCCTTATGGCTTTGCCGGAGTTGAAGTAATAAAATAACCGGAAAAAATAGAGCGGCAGTAAGCCTTTTCTGACACTTAAAAAAAGAAGCCTGCGGAAGATGCCTCAAGGACATCCTCTGCGGGCTGAATTTTTACCGTGATTAAAAGATTTGCAGGCTTTATCAGTATCTTCCCATTTTTTCAAAGGGCAGATTCTCAAATGCAGGAAGCTGATCAAATATTACGGAATCCTCTCTGAAATTGTAATTTCCGCCCTCTCTGTCGACAAAGCCCGGATTATCGGTAATGTCAAGCTCGACATTGTTTCCGAAGATGCTGAACTGTCTGACTTTTTCCATTACAAGAGGCTTCAGTATGCTTATGTAAACATTGCCTGTTACTCTGCTGTTTGCAGGGACCGGTGGAAAATTCGGGTTATCGTAGTCGGGTTCTTCGGTTACACGCGCAAGCGCCGGAAACTTATTTGCCCACTTTTCGCTCTTGTATGGCACGCTCTTGAGATTATTCCAAATGCCGCTGTTTGTGTTTGCACCGAAATCCTTTTCCCATTCACAGCCTCGCTGATCGTAGAGGATAGGATATCCACCGCAGTTGAGCACGATATTGTTGTAATTGAGATGGTCTCTGCCTCCGCCGATTATAAATCCGTGTCCGCCGGCATTGATGATGATATTTCCGTAGCCTGTCTGACCGCCGAGCATATCGTCCCAATAAATTCCGTTTGAACCGAACTTTTCGTTTCCTATGTTGCAAAAACAGTTATACCGGAGCACACACCCTTGCGAATCCCAGTGGAAGCCGGAATATGTGGTGCCCATATCGCCGGTATTTTGCACGATATCGTGAGCGTAGTTGTACTCAATGAGGTGATCCTGACCGCTGTAATGGATTACAGTGTACGGCGAATTATATATTTCGTTGTGGGATATCCTGTTATGAACGCCGACGATGCTGACTGCGTGAACGCCTGATTTATCTACTTCACCATAATCGTGAACGAGGTTGTTGTCGAATACGGCATAGCCGGGAGTAAGAGAAGGCTTATCGCCTGCAATCATATCGGCGCCGCTCTTTGCAAGATGAGCAAACACACATTCTTTTATCGTGTTACGAATACCTTCAATTACTACTGCGGTTTCAAAAATATTGGTAAATTCACACTTATTTACGGTTATCCTGTCACCCTTTGCAAAGATTGCGTTGCTCTTGGAAAGAGAAAAGTTTATTCCGTCAATCAGCACATCGTGAGCGTTTTCGATTCTGATGAAGGGCTCGTTGAGAATGGACATTTCCACTTCGGCATCACGGATGTCGCAGTCAGGGTAAATATAGAGAATACCGTTCTGATAATCAATATAGTAAAGCCCCGGATCGGTCATTGCCTCGGGCACATTGTAGAATGTGAAGTAACCGCCCTCTGCAAGCCCCCATGCATCATTCAGCGCAGTGGTAACAGTGCCGTTATTGAGGTCGATCATTTCAATCGGCAGGACAGAACTGCTCCAATCTACGGCAAAATAGCCCTTTGCCCAGATATCAGAGAAGGATCTCCAGCTTCGGATGACGTTTAACGTATCCCTGTCTATCTCAAACGTTCCGCCGAAGCCCTGATAGTTTTCATTTCCAGATGAATTCTCTGTTATGATTATTCCGGGGGTGGATGCGTTTGCTCTTTTTGTTTTGACCTTTCCGTCAACGATTTTTCCGATGTTTATGAAGCCTTCACGGGGATATACGGGAAGCGAAAGCCGCTTCTTGTTCAGAAAAATTTCGCATTGCTTTCCGTTCCAGAGCCTTGAATCGCCCTGATGCAGAGCTCCTCCTGCAGCGTAAATCCTGCTCCATTCGTTTTCGGTCAGACCGTATTTCTTCATATCGAGAGAATAAATTCTGCCGAGAGCTTCTTCCGGAAAATTGAACTTTAAGTTATCTGTTACAGGCTCAAAGTCGCTGCTGCGGAATTTTATTCCGCCTGTGAAGAGGACCTTTCCGTCATTGCGGGCGGTTATTATGGTGTTGCTGTCTTTTTCTGTCAGCACGATTGATTTTTTTATATCATATACTCCGTCAAGGAGTGAGATTGCCACTTTTCTTTCCGGCTCGGAAATGTGAAGCTTTCTTGCAGCTTCAAGTGCCTTTTCAAGCGACGGGAAAGGATCTGAGATAGTGCCGCCGGCATTCTCACTGCCTGCTGCCGAAACATAAAAATCACCGGCAATATCCGATCTTATGCTTGGCGTGTAGTGGCTGAGGTTTGAAGGCAGTGCCTCAGTTGGATGCCATTTTCTTTCTTCCATTTTTATTTCCTCCGATTAAATAAGTTAATAACAATTTTATTCTATCACAGTGACTTTGATTTGTCAACAGAAAAAGCAGCATCATCAAGGCTATAAGCTAAATTGATGACAAAACCCACCGGAAAGTGAATTTCTTTTCCGATGGGCTGTTTTTCGATGTTTTACTGAATGATATTTATAAAACAAACTCCCCGAAAAAACTTTTTTCGGGGTGCTGTGGATATTTATTATTTAAGCGAAAAGATCAACGAATGAGAATGTTCTGCAGTCGACAAGACCTCTGTTTGTAAGTCTCAGCTCTGGCAGACACGCAAGCGGAACGATTGCCATTGTCATGTAGGGGGAGTTGATAACACAGCCCATTTCCTTCCATGCATCGTCAAGCTTTTTAACGAGTGCAGCCATTTCTTCTACAGATGAGTCATTCATGAGGCCCGCTATCGGAAGCGGAACTACTGCAAGCACCTTTCCGTTGGCAACTGCGCAAAGACCGCCGCCGCATTCGATGAGAGTGTTTGCGGCAAGAGCCATATCCTCATCATTTGTTCCTGCAACAAGAAGATTATGGGCATCGTGAGCGACTGTCTGTGCCATTGCGCCCTTCCTGAAGCCGAAACCCTTGATGAAGCCGAAGCCCTTTGTGCCTGTTTCGTGGTGACGCTCGATTACTGCCATTTTCATGACGTCTTTTTCTGTATCTGCTTCAACAAAGCCGTTTTTAACGTCAAGCTCTTCAAAACGCTCATATGTACCAACTCTGTTCGGGATGATTTCGATCACTCTTGTCTTCACTGTCTTTGCAGCGGCATCGGGAGCGGCAATTCTGAAGCTTTCCGCAGTGATCTTTCCCTTGACGTGCATTGTGTTGCATACGCTTTCGGGGAAAGTATAAGGCTTGAGCTCAACTGTCATCTTGCCGTCTTCGGCAACCAAATCACCGTCGATGATCGTCCTTGTGATCCTGATATCGTTCAGATCTTCAAAGAATACGATATCTGCACATTTTCCCGGAGTGATGCTTCCCATCTCATGCTCCATGCGGAAGCAGGAAGCTGTGTTGATCGTAACGTACTGGATGGCCTTGATAGGATCCAGACCCTCCTTGATGGCACAGCGGACAATGTGGTCAAGGTGACCGTCATTTAAGAGTGTATCGGGATGAGTATCGTCGGAGATGAGGCAGGCATATCTGTCATCAATCTTGTTGTCAAGGATCGCACGGATGATAACAGGCATATCGCGCCATGCACTGCCGAAACGCAAAAGCGCATACATTCCGCGGCGCATTTTCTCAAGAACGTCGATTGCTCTTGTGGATTCGTGACAACATCTGACACCTGAAGCGATGTAAGCGTTGAGTGCGGCACCTGTTTCAGGAATAGAGAAATGACCTGTTATGATGTTGTCGGATTTGAGCGTTTCGGCAAGCTCTGCGTGAATGTTTTCCTCTGCGTTGATAACGTTCGGGAAGCTCATCATTTCGCCGAGACCCATAACTCCGTCCCATGACATCATTTCTTTTATTTCAGGTGCTTTTATTGATGCGCCTGTATCCTCAAAGCCTGCAACTGCCGGAACGCATGACGGAGCGCCTGCGATTGCCTTGAGAGGAGAACGCTTTGAATCCTCGATCATGACCTTGACGCCTTCAAGACCGCATACGTTGCAGATTTCGTGAGGATCCATAAATATTGTTGTTGTGCCGTGGGGAACAACTGCCTTGCAGTATGCACCGACAGTCATCATGGATGATTCAACGTGAATGTGAGCATCCATAAATCCCGGCGCAATATACTGTCCGTTTGCTTCTATGACTTTTGTATTTTCACCTATGCAGTGAGATGCATCGCCTACGAGTGCAATACGGCCTTCGGCGATTGCAACATCTATGCCTTCCTGAATTTCAGCTGTGCAGACGTTTACGAGACGTGCATTTTTTATTACTGTATCAGCCTTCTGAACGCCCATTGCAACATTTGCAAGAGTACGGGTAACTTCAAATAAAGGTTTTTTGCAGAATTTATTAAACATGGTTTTTGTTCCTTTGAATTATTTCGTTATTATTGAAAAACTGACTGCAAAAGCAATCAGTTTTATTGTTTGTTGTTATGGAATTATCAATAGAGCTTTGCGCCTGCAGGAATGTGGTTATCAACCATAAGCAGGTGAAGCTTTTCTTCACCTTCCTCTGTGTGGATCGCAGAGAGGAGCATACCGCATGATTCGATGCCCATCATTGCTCTGGGTGGTAGGTTCGTGATGGCGATAAGCGTCTTACCAACCAGCTCTTCGGGTTCATAGAAAGCATGAATTCCGCTGAGGATCGTACGATCTGTGCCTGTGCCGTCATCAAGAGTGAAGCGGAGAAGCTTCTTTGACTTCGGAACTGCTTCGCAAGCCTTGACCTTTACTGCACGGAAGTCGGACTTTGAGAATGTATCAAAATCAACGAAATCAGCAAACAAAGGCTCAATTTCAACCTTGGAGAAGTCAATTGGAGCTTCTTCAACAGGAGCAGCCTTTTCAGCAACAGGAGCTTCTGCCTTTTCGGGCTTTGCCTGTGTATCGATAGGCTTCATTGTCGGGAAGAGGATCACGTCTCTGATAGTTGCCGAGTCTGTGAAGAGCATAGCAAGTCTGTCAATGCCGAGTCCCATACCACCCGTCGGCGGCATACCAACTTCGAGAGCTTCTACGAAGTCTTCGTCCATCATCTGGGCTTCTTCGTCGCCGTTTGCACGCTTGATAGCCTGAGCCATGAAACGCTCCTTCTGGTCGAGAGGATCGTTAAGCTCGGAGAATGCGTTTGCGTACTCTCTGCCTGTCATGAAAAGCTCGAATCTGTAAGTAAGTCTCGGATCTTCCTTGCTCTTCTTTGCAAGAGGAGATACCTCGATAGGATGATCTGTAATGAATGTAGGCTGGATAAGTTGATCTTCTACCTTCTCATCGAAAGCGAGTGAGAGAGCTTCGCCCCATGTGGGATTTCCTTCAACGGGAATGCCTGCGGCCCTGAGTGCGGCTGCTGCTTCTTCGCCTGTTGTGAATGAATCGAAGTCGATGCCTGCATATTCTCTTACGGACTCGATCATTGTCATTCTGCGGAAGTTTGAAAGATCAATTTCAACGCCCTGGTAGTTGAGTACCGTTCTTCCGAGAATCTTTTCGGCACTTTCACGGATAAGTCTTTCCGTGATGTCCATCATATCGTGGTAGTCAGCGAAAGCCTCGTACATTTCGATCGTGGTGAATTCAGGATTGTGCTTTGTATCCATACCTTCATTTCTGAAGATTCTGCCGATTTCGTAAACCTTGTTGAAGCCGCCTACGATAAGTCTCTTGAGGTGGAGCTCCGTTGCGATACGGAGATACATATCAATGTCGAGTGTGTTGTGATGCGTGATGAACGGACGTGCTGTTGCGCCGCCTGCAGATGTCTGCAAAACAGGAGTTTCAACTTCAAGGAAGCCCTGCTCATCAAGAATTCTTCTGAAAGAGCTGATGATAGCTGAACGGATACGGAAAGTATCACGAACCTGCGGGTTTACGATGAGGTCGATGTATCTCTGACGGTAACGTGTGTCAACATCCTTGAGACCGTGCCACTTTTCAGGAAGAGGACGGAGCGACTTTGAGAGAAGAACGATCTTTGAAGCTTTTACCGATACCTCACCGCTCTTTGTCTTGAAGACTTCGCCTGTGATGCCGAGGATATCGCCTCTGTCATATGTCTTGAAGGCGGCATAATCTTCTGCACCGAGTGAATCAACTGAAACGTATGCCTGGATCATGGCAGTATCGTCCATAACATGAGCAAAGCTTGCCTTGCCCATAATTCTCTTGCTCATCATTCTGCCGGCAATTACAACTTCCTTGCCCTCGAATGAATCATAGTTTTCTGCAATTTCCTTTGCGCTTGCCGTGGGGGAGAACTTTGTAATCTGATAAGGATTCTTGCCTTCCTCCGTGAGCTTTGCAAGCTTTTCACGGCGAACCTTCATTTCGCCGTTGAGGTCTATAACATTTTCTTCTGTGTTATCAGCCATTTTTTATATATTCCTCTCTGGTTATTATCTGTGGATCTCGATTATTCTGAATTCAATCTCACCGTCAGGTATCTCGACCTTGAATCTGTCGCCGACCTTCTTGTGCATGAAAGCTGAGCCGATAGGTGAGTTGCTGGAGATTTTGTTGGAATCGGGATCAAATTCTGTTGAACCTACGAGCTGGTACTCATCTTCGCAGTCCATATCGTAGTCATATACCTTTACGAATGAGCCGATGTTAACTGAGTCATCGTTAAGGGAAGCTTCATCAATGATTTCAGCTTCCTTGAGGAGCTTTTCTATACGGACGATTTCACCCTCCGTGAAAGCCTGCTCTTTCTTTGCTTCGTCATATTCTGCGTTCTCGGACAAGTCACCGAAGCTTCTTGCGAGCTTGATCTTTTCGGCAATTTCTTTTCTGCCTGTTGTTTTCATTTCATCGAGCTGAGCTTTGAGCTTGTCATACTCGGCTTGCGTGAGACGCTGCGTCTGCTGTTCTTCTTCCATAATTTGACCGTTCCTTTCTGCCTGACCTTTCCGGGGAGGCACGGCGATTTACGCCGATATATATTGATTTGATTATTCACGGATTGTTTACAGGGCGATGCCGCTACCTGTAGTGATATACTTTATTATACACCAAAAAAGCGGATTTGTCAACTAAAAAAGACAGGCAAAGGATTGGGACGAATGAAGTGAAATGACAATGTTCGGATTGATCCCGGAAGCTGTTTCAAACAGATAAAAACCATGAAACGGAGCAGGGGTAAAGCTGATTTTACAAAAATGCGGTAAATAATAAAAAAATTGACTTTTATGGAAAAAGTGTTATAATTAAAGTAATATATATTATTTGAAGGAATCTTGATGGTATGAAAAAAATCGCTTTATTTCTGACTGTGCTCTCGTGTATTTTTATCCTGTGCGCCTGCGGAGACCTGTGCGCTGAAGGACACACGGAGGTTATTGACCCGGCCAAGGAGGCTACCTGCTCTGAAACAGGGCTTACGGAGGGCAGACACTGCTCGGTCTGCGGAATGGTGCTTGTAAAGCAGAAACCTCTGCCAAGGAAGGAGCATATCGAAGTGACGGATGCTGCTGTTCCTCCAACCTGCGAGGAAAAAGGCCTATCAGAGGGCAGCCATTGCTCGGTCTGCGGAAAGGTCATTGTAAAGCAGAGAGAAGTAAAGGCAACTGGACATACGGTTGTGAAGGATTCAAAGATCGAGGCGACGTGTACAGAAGAGGGGCTTTCCGAAGGCAGTCATTGCTCTGTCTGCGGCAAAGTCATAGTCAGCAGGGAGCCTGTACCTAAAAAAACACATACTGCAAGCGTCAGAAAAAGAACGAAACCTACCTGTACCGAAGACGGAAGAACGGAGGAAAAATATTGTTCTGTATGCGGAGTAATCATAGAGCCCGGAGAAGTCATTTCTGCGCTGGGACATAAGCCCGTAACGGATTCCGGAACGGAGCCGGACTGCATGAATGAAGGACTTTCCGAAGGCACCCATTGCACAGTCTGCGGCGAGGTGATAGTAAAGCAGGAAAAGATACCAGCAAGAGGGCATATATATTCGGAGGAATGGACGGTTGACAGTCCTGCAACCGATACAGATAACGGAGTAATGTCGCATCACTGCCTGTACTGCGACAGCAGGGCAGACGTGAGACCGGTAAGAACGGAATGGTCATACGGTCTTAGCTACAAGGTGAACGGAGACAAGAAGACCTGTATTATTACGGGAATAGGCTCATGCGAGGATTCGTATATAAAGATACCGAGTGAACTCGACGGATACACTGTGACTGCAATAGAGAAGAACGCATTCATGGGACTCTGGGGCATATACGGAATAGAAATACCGAATACCGTCATAAGGATAGGTGAAAGAGCCTTCTATAACAATTTCGACCTAAAAGAGATAAACATACCGGAAAGCGTCAGGAATATAGGACAGGAGATACTGTTCGGCGACTACAGGCTTGAGACGGTATATTTTGATTCGCAGTTCGAAAGAGAATACCGCAATAATTATGATTTCTTCGGAAACAGGACAGTCAAAAAAATAGTATTCAACGGGCCTGAAGTACCTGCCGGTATCTGTTATAACTGCACTTCGTTACAGGAAGCCGTTATAGGTGATAATGTAAAGAAAATAGGTGTCTCCGCTTTCTGCGGTTCGGGACTCGTTAAATTTTC
The DNA here is from genome assembly GCA_045627045.1 of Clostridia bacterium. Classification (GTDB taxonomy): domain Bacteria; phylum Bacillota; class Clostridia; order HGM11327; family HGM11327; genus SIG351. The sequence goes on from JAZQMY010000033.1 coordinate 48,121, forward strand.
ATCCGGAAATAATGTCGAGGTCATCGGCGGCTGTGCTTTTTCAGAATGCATATACCTTACAGAAGTGGCACTCAATGAGGGGCTGAAGGAACTGAATAATGCTGCGTTTCAGGATTGCAAGGCACTGAAGAGCATAGAGATACCTGAAAGCGTAACTTATATCGGCTCCAGTATGTTCCGGTATTGCAGCAGTCTTGAAAGTCTCGTCTTTCCAAAGAACTTAAAAACGCTCGTCACGGATTATATGTGCTTTAAATGTGCAAGCCTCAAGTCAATAGAAATACCGGATTTTGTTACGGACATAGGCGAGAAAGCCTTTGAAGGCTGCAAGGGACTTCTTTATATAAAATATCCGAAAAACCTTAAAACCGTTGACAAGACGGCGTTCAGCGGTTGCACCAATGTTACTTCGGTCACATTTCCTTACGGAATTACAGTTGTTCCCGAACGACTGTGTTACGGAATGAAAAATCTGACGGAGGCAGAGCTGCCATCCACGGTCACGAGCATCGGAAAGGAGGCTTTCAGCTTCAGCGGTCTGAAAAAAGTCAATATTCCGGATCTTGTAACGACCATCTCTGACAGGGCTTTTGAAGATACCCTGATAGAAGAGATCAATTTACCGAACAGGATAAGCTCCATCGGAGAATACGCTTTTTCAAACACAAATATCCGTTCTGTCGTGATCAACAAGAATATCAAGTCTGTGGGCAATTATGCGTTTTACAAATGCGATCTTCTTGAAAAAATAGAGGTCCGGTCATCCGGTACCGTTATGGGACAGAACGTGTTCAAGGACTGCAACAAAATCAGGGAGTATACTTTTCCTGAAGGAGTGACTGAAATTCCGTCAATGTTTTCCGGCTGTACCAGTCTTGAGAGGGTGGTTCTGCCTTCAAGTGCAAAAAGTATAGCGGCAGAAGCATTCTCCGGTTGTATTAATCTGAAAGAGATCAATATTCCCGAAGGCGTAGAGACAATAGGCTACTCTGTTTTTTCAGGCTGCTACAGCATAGAAAAACTTATTTTGCCAAAAAGCTTAAGATCCATAGAGAGAGCTTTTAAAGAATGTGGACTGAGCATGATATGGTATTGCGGCACATACGAAGACTGGAAAAAGGTCAATAGTATTTTCCCTTATGATGAACGCTACAAGGGCGTGATCTGCTGTACTGACCTGATAATTGATTTCAACGGGAAAACTTACGGCAATAACGGTCCGGATGCGATGTTTGCCACTACTCCGAACGGAAACGGAACGGTGAAGATCACGAGGATAATCTATAATAAATCAAAGGATGTGGTGATACCGTCATATATTGACGGGAAAAAGGTTACGGAGATAGGCAGAAATTATGCGGTGTCCGAGGATGACATATTTGATCCTTTCATGGAATGTGTTATACTCGGACAAAAGGATATTACGAGCATCACCATTCCCGCAACGGTAACAAGGATTAATTCGTTGCCTTTCTTTGACTGCGGAAATGCCGTAATTTATTATGAAGGAACCGCAAATGAATGGCTTGCAGTCATTACTGAGACACCGCTTATAGGTAAGAGGTGGTTTTCAGATTATGATCGTTATTATGGCGAGTCAATGTTCCAGTCCGAAGCTGTTTACTGTTCTGACGGTATTGTGATATCAAAGACGGGAGATATTTATCCGCTTGAAGACGGTGATAAGGCTTTTTATGCAACGCAGACACATTCAGACGGTACTGTCTCGATAACTGACTTCCTATATTCGAAAAATCCCGATATTGTAATACCGGATAAAGTGGACGGAATGCCTGTAACGGTGATAGAAGATTCTGCTTTTGCTTTGGCTACCGGAATCCTTCGGGAAGAATTGAATGATGCAGTGGATGAAGGCTATGACAGAAGAAGTCTTATCACATCGGTCACCATTCCGAAGAGCATCAGGAAAATCAAACACTATGCGTTCCGGTATTGCAGTTTTCTTAAGGATATTTACTATGAGGGGACAATTGAAGAGTGGGGAAAAATAACAAAGGAAGAGCTCTGGTTTTCAGACAGCAAATACGGTACTGTTTTGGTGCATTGCACTGATGGTGATACAGAACAAAAATATTCTGGTTGAAGCAATTTATTGAACGATATCAGGATGGAAAAATAATACCCCTGAAACGGACTAAAAACGTATTGACTTTTTTGAACTGATACTGTATAATCAAATCACATGAAAAAAAGGAGAAAACACCAAATGAAGAAAACGATAATTGCAGTGCTGATTGTTATACTGGCACTACTGATGCTTACTGCCTGCGGTGCAGAGTGCAAGAACGGTCACACCGAAGTGATCGACCCGGGCAAGGAAGCGACTTGCAAAGAAACAGGACTCACCGAGGGCAAGCATTGCTCCGTCTGCGGAGAGATTCTTGTGAAGCAGGAAGAAATACCGACAAAGAGCCACACGGAAGAAATTGACTCCGGCAGGGAAGCAACCTGCAAAGACGTTGGCCTTACTGAGGGCAAGCATTGCTCCGTCTGCGGAGAGATTCTTGTGAAGCAGGAGGAAATACCGACAAAGAGCCACACGGAAGAAACAGATGCCGGAAGAGATGCGACCTGCAAAGAGACGGGTCTCACCGAGGGCAAGCATTGCTCCGTCTGCGGAGAGATCCTTGTGAAGCAGGAGGAAATACCGACAAAGAGCCATACGGAAGAAATCGATGCCGGCAGGGAAGCAACCTGCACGGATGCCGGACTTACCGAGGGCAAGCATTGTTCCGTCTGCGGAGAAGTGATCGTTATTCAGGAGGAAATCCCTGCAGCAGGCCATACAGAAGAAATAGATGCCGGCAAGGAAGCTACCTGCACAGAGGATGGACTTACGGAAGGCGTACATTGCTCTGTCTGCGGAGAAGTGCTGGTTGAGCAGACGGTTATTCCTGCGGAACACTCTTTCCCTGACGATTGGATAATAGAAGTTCAGCCGACAAAGACAGAGGCAGGAAGGAAGTATCATCAGTGCATTTTGTGCGGAGAGAAGTTTGATATCACTGAAATCCCGGCAACAGGATCCGAGGGACTCGGATACGATGTAAACTCTGACGGAGAAACCTGTGTGATTGTTTCAGTTGCTGAATGCACTGATAAAGACGTTATTATCCCGGCATATATTGACGGATACAAGGTCGTTGCCATCGGCAGAGAAGCCTTCAACCGCAGTGATATCGAAAGCGTTGTCATTCCCGATACCGTAACAAGAATCTATGATTATGCTTTCAAGGACTGCGCAAGTTTGAGGAGCGTGATAATTCCCGACAGCGTAACAAAGCTCGGAGAAAGCGTCTTCTATGCATGCACAAGCCTTACTGACATTACACTTTCAGGCTCTCTTACCGAATTGGAAAGATATCTTTTCACGGGTTGCAGCGCTCTTGAAAAAATAACGATTCCCGAGGGAATAACAAAGATATGCGACGATGTATTCTTCGGAGCTGAAAAGCTTTCAGATATAACATTGCCTGACAGCCTGACGGAAATCGGCAGCTATGTGTTTACAAACTGCGAGAGCCTTGTAACAATAGACTTGCCTGACAACCTGACAAAATTGGGCGACCACGCATTCGAAAACTGTTCAAACCTCAAAGAGATTTCAATTCCTGAGGGAATAACGGAAATCCTCCCTTATACTTTCATTGTGTGCAGGAAGCTTGAATACGTTTATCTGCCTGACACCGTAACAGTAATAGGAAGCTATGCATTCCGCGACTGTTACAGCCTCACAACGATTGATCTGCCGGAGAACCTTACAATAATCGATGTAGCTTCATTTGCCAACTGCACAGGACTTACAGGCGTAAAGATTCCGAGCGGAGTACAGCGCATTGGGGATTCTGCTTTCCATTCCTGCGAAAGCATGACAGAGCTTACAATTTCTGAAGGCGTAGAGATAATTGCAAATTCAGCTTTCTCTTATTGTAAGTCATTGACGAATATTATTTTGCCGGAAAGCATTACGGAATTGGAAGATTACGCATTCTTTGACTGCGAAAATCTGACAAATATCGATCTCCCGGATAGCATGAAAAGAATAGGCGTATATGCTTTGTCGAACTGCTCAAAGATTACAAATATAATTATTCCAAACGGCATAAAAGAAATCGAAAACGGCACATTTGCATATGATACAAGCCTTGTCAGTGTAATGATCCCTGATTCTGTTGAAAGCATAGGCTTTTCGGCATTTTCCAATTGCGTAAGTCTTACAGAAGTAACGATCCCGGATGGAACAAAGATTATCGGTGATGATTCATTTGCTTACTGTAACAGCCTCAACAAAGTATATTTGCCCGATACTGTGGAAGAAATCGGTTCATACGCATTCTTCCGCTGCGAGAGCCTTACTGACATCAGAATGCCTGAAAGTATCAACAACATTGAAGAAAATGCATTCTCATACTGCACAATGCTTGAGAACATCACTATCCCGAGTGGATTGACAAGTATCAGCTCCAACTTATTTGCTTATTGCGACAATCTTATAAGCGCAAAAATACCGGATACGGTTACGACTATAGGAGACGGAGCGTTCAAGTATTGCTATGGCTTGACTGAAGTATCAATTCCTGCCGGAGTAACTGAAATAGGGAGAGATGCTTTTTACAGCTGCTATGCACTAGAGAGCATAACATTGCCCGAAAGTCTGACCTCAATCGGAGAAGATGCCCTCGGCAACTGCCGGAAGCTCGAGAGCATTACGATTCCTGCGGGCGTGACAGAATTGCCCGGATACTTGTTTTATGACTGCAAGAATATCAAGGAAATAGTTTTGCCTGAGGGTATTACAAGCATAGAAGAATATATGTTTGCTTACTGTTCAGAACTAGAGAGGGTCGTTTTGCCGTCAACAGTAACGAGCATAGGTGAAAATGCATTCAATTGTTGCTCGAAACTGAAAGAAATAAACTTGCCTGACGGTTTGACAACAATTGGCGAAGGCGCATTTTATACCTGCTCAAGCCTTGAAAATCTTGTTATCCCGGAGAGCGTTTTTGAAATAGGCGCGAAAGCCTTCGAATACTGTGTAAATCTCACGAAAATAAAAATTCCTGCAGGTGTAACCGAAATCAAACCGAATACTATCAATTATTGCACAAATCTGACTGAAGTAGAAATTTCGGAAGGTGTTCAGAAAATCGGAGATTTTGCAATCAGCAACTGCAATACTCTGACGAATGTTATTATTCCTTACGGAGTCACAGAGCTGGGTGAATATGCTTTCTCAGGATGCTACGGCCTCAAGAGCGTTTCTATTCCTGATACCGTAACTGTAATAGGCGACAGTGCATTCAACGGCTGCGGTGGCCTTTCCGAGATAGCGATTCCTGCAAGTGTTACGAGCATTGGCAGCTATGCGTTTGAGCTTTGCGTCAACCTTAAAGGTATAGTGATCCCCGACGGCGTAAAGGAGATAGGCGATTTTACTTTTGCATACTGCACCGGACTCAAAGACATTACTCTGCCTGACAGTATTGAGAAAATAGGGCAGAAAGCAATTCTTGACTGTAAGAATATAACTATTCATTTCAAAGGAACAAAGTCACAGTGGAATCTTATCGCAAAGGATGCAGACTGGAGCAAAGATGCCGAATCCTGCACAGTCAGCTGCACCGACGGAGACATAACAATCTCATGATTCAGTCCCATTCTGATTCATAAAATCGGATAATTCAGGACACCCGGAAAGGGTGCCCTTTTCCGTTCTTGACAAATCTTCATTGCGGTAGTATAATAAATTAAGAATATTATGTTTTTACAGAGGGACAAGTTATGAAAGATCTTGAATTACCTTTTTCTTCGGCAGATATACTTCTTCCGAAAAAGAATTTCTATAATTGGTCAACGATAGCCTGCGATCAGTTCACCTCGGAGCCCGAATACTGGGCAAAGGCTGAAAAGGAAGCCGGAAGCGAGCCTTCCTGCCTCAGAGTTACGCTCCCTGAGGTTTATCTTGAGGATGCAGATGTTGAAGAGAGAATAGCTTCAATCAATGCCAGAATGAAGGAATACCTTGCAGACGGAGTTTTTGAGGAATATAAGGATGCGCTTATTTTCGTTGAGAGAACGATAGCCGACGGCAGAACGAGAAAGGGCATCGTGGGAAAGTTCGATCTTTCTGCTTATGATTATAATAAAGGCAGTCAGTCGGCCATCCGCCCCACGGAAGGCACTGTTCTTTCCAGAATACCGCCGAGAGTGAAAATCAGAAAGGATGCTCCTCTTGAGCTTCCTCACATCATGATTCTCATTGACGACAAGGAGAGAACGGTAATCGAAAAAGTCGACACTTCAAAGCTTCCCGTTCTTTATGATTTTGATATGATGCTCGGAGGCGGTCACGTCAAGGGCTATCTCATCACAAAGGATGAGCAGAAGAAGATATTTGATGCACTGAACGTAATCAAGGACAGAAACCTTGCAAAAGGAAGCAATCTTATTTTTGCGGTTGGCGACGGAAACCATTCACTTGCAACGGCAAAGGCTTCTGCAGAGCTTATTGGTACGCCTGAATCGGCTTATGCACTTGCCGAAATAGTTAATATCCATGATGAAGCGCTTGATTTTGAACCGATTTACAGAGTTCTCTTCAATGTTGATGTGAAGGATGTTGAAGCCGGGCTGAAAAAAGCGTTTGCAGGTTGCACGGAAAAGAAGGTTCAGTATATCTCAAACGAAGTTGACGGAGAAATATTTGTTGACGGACTTGAAACGGATGTATTGCAGAAATTCCTTGACAGCTATGTCGCAGAGCATGAGGGTGCGGTTGTGGACTATATCCACGGCGAGGAGTCGGTGAAGAACCTTGCGAAAAAGGATAATGCCATCGGATTTATTTTCGGCGGCATCACGAAGGACGACCTGTTCCCATATGTATCAAAGAACGGACCTCTGCCGAGAAAAACATTCTCAATGGGAATGGCAGTGGATAAGCGCTATTACATTGAGGCAAGAAAAATCAGATAAGATAAAAAGCGGAAAGAGAAATCTTTCCGCTTTTTGTTGCCGTGGGTGCGAACCGTGTTCGCACCTACGTTTTTGAGGATAGTAAAACGGCTTAATGGATGAATCAAAGAACAAGCCGGTTTATCGAACAAAAAATATCCCGCTGAAAAGGAAACTTTTTTCAGCGGGTATCTTTGTTTTATATTCATATGAAGCGATTTTTTATTTCGGCAAATTTTATCAAGTCTTTTTCATATTCAGATAAGAGCTCACGCCTGTAAATCACAGCCGCGGGATGCAGAAACGGCATCAGACTGAAACTCAAACCGTATTCAGCGTTTGAATAGTCAAGAAGTTGCCCGTGGACTGACATTATTTTCAGATTGTGGTCGGAAGTCAGAGAGAAGAGCGGTGTGTTGCCGAGCGTAATCACGAGCTTTGGACGAATGAGAGCCATTTCACGTAACAGGAATGAACGGCTTTTCTCGATCTCCCTTGTTGTGGGAGTGCGGTTTGAGGGCTTCCGCGTTTTCGGATTGATGTTGACGGGACGGAATTTGACGGCATTTGTGATGTAAACATCATTTCTTTCAACACCTGCCTTTTCGAGGAATGCGGAAAGATTTTTTCCTGCTTTTCCAACGAACGGCCTACCTTCCTTTTCCTCGTCGCCTCCCGGGGCTTCGCCTATGAAGACAATTGGCGAGAAAAGATTTCCTTCTCCGAAAACATGTTTTCTTTCGGGCTCAATATCGTTTTTATATTCTTCGTCAAGCAAAGCTTTGAGTGCCTGACGGTTTTCCTGCTCTGAAATCATTTATCGTTCCTTCTCCAATTGTACGGCGGATCGTCCCAGTTGATTTGGTCCTCAGAAACATAGCTGTTCCATTCGCACGGATTAATGCCGCATTCTTTCATTTCGTTGTAGTAGAATTTCTTGTCTGCAAGAAGCTTTTCGGGATCCTCTTCTTTTCTTTTTTCGTGATTGAGACACAGATCAACGTACAACGGCCCGATCCTGTCTGTCCTTACTCTTTGTTTTTGCTCTGACGTTTCGGCAAGCTCATAAGCCTTGTCAAAGAGAGAATATATTTCGTCGATCCTTTTGGCAAATTCAGAAAAAATATCGTATGGAGAAGAGAAACATCCGATATGTATTTTTGAAGTAGTCTCGTCAAGTATTTCAAGATATTTTCTTAAATATTCCCAGCCTTTGCCATAATAACCCTTCAGAAAGTCATTCAGGTGATACTCGAATTCATATTTGCTGATATAAGGGTTCCACAGAAGCTTATTGAAAAGATATGTTTTGAGAGCGTCAAAGTCAGATCCGTGGTAGTTGTAAGTGCCTTGCGGGAGAAGACCTTTGACATTGTGATCGGCAAAGAATTTCATATTCTGTCTTATGATCGAGAGGTTTGGAAATGGCATCTGATAGTTGGAGAAGTCTGTTACATAGTCCCATACAAACAGCTCATTTCCGGTAGAACTCCACTGTCTGATATCATCGCAGAAAAGCTTGTTCTGTTCGCAATCGTCATCATACATAGGGTGACGGAAGCAGCATTCAATCGAGCAAAGACGGATCGTCATGTTGTCACGGGGTAGAGTGTGAAGCGGAAGCTTTCTTGTGTGCTGATAAGCGAGCGTATCCACTCTTACGTCAGGAAATTCCTTCTTGACTTCGTCTGCTACGGCGTTTACGAAGCGGATAAGCGTGCCTGCGTGTGAGCCTTCCTCTTCGTCGATCTTGAGGCAGTTTTCGCATTCGCAGTAGAACGGATTGTCATTCTGGGAAACGGAAACGAAGAACTGCTTGTTTTTGCGAAGCCTGTTCAATACGTTTTCGGTAACGATTTTCAGAACCTCGGGATTTGAAAGACACGGCTGATATGTTTCTCTCTTTCCGTGATAGAGACCGAAATATTCGGGATGCTCCTCAAAATATTCGCTCGGAGGAATAAGCTGGTTGAAAGTATGCACAAAACCGTTATAGAGGAGAGCTCCCCCCATATTTTCGGGTATGGGCGCAGAGGTGTTCTGCCTTGATTTAACGCGGAATTCAGGAATTTTTAGTACATCAAGAAAAAAGTTGTCCCTGTATTTGAAAACAGGCTTGTCAAGAAGTCTTTCTCCGTTTATTATTACGGAATTCACAGTATCCGTGAGAACCTCACAGTCGGCTGCAAAGAATCTCCAACCGACGATTTTTTCAAGATATTCGTATACAGAGTAGATAGTTGCTCTGTCACAGCCTCCGCAAAGAGAGAGCGTGCCGCCGGAGCAGAAAATTTCAGTCATCTCGTCTGTGATGTCATCAGGCTTCTTGCGGCGGGACGTTTCTCCGACAAGAATTTCGGATGCGCCGGGAGCAGATGAATCGTCTGCAAGAGGAAGCATCACACCTGTGGCTTTCTCAATATATTTGATAAGCTCTCCTGCCGCATATTTCACGGAGGAAGATGCATTTGCCGATATTATGACAGTAAAGTCCGAAATCGGCTTTCCTGCGATAAGAATTTTGTTTTTCATTTGATTTTACCTTTCTGAAAAGCACATCTGACTCTCTGAAAATATACTGTAATGAGAAAATCAGACAGATTATATGGTTTATATAACATTATATCATAAAAATAGAATTTTTCTTGTTTTTTTTACATAAAAGTATTATAATTATAACAATAATTTCTGGAGCGTGAAAAATGAGACCTGTAATAGCGATAGTCGGCTTTGAAACTGACAAATACAAGGCTGTGCCTGATGTGTATGTTCAGGCGGTAAAGGCGGCCGGAGGTCTGCCGATAATAATTGAGAATGATGACACTCTTGCAAGGGACTATGTTCTGACATCGGACGGAATCCTCTTTGCGGGAGGCGGCGATATCGCGCCGAGATTTTACGGTGAAGAGGCTGATGAGAGAGTGGCAAGCGTGAACGAGAAAAGAGACACTGCGGAGCTTGCACTTTTCAAGGAAGCCACATCGGCGGGAAAGCAGATATTCGGCATTTGCAGGGGACTTCAGCTGATAAATATAGCTCTCGGCGGAACACTAATTCAGCATATTGACGGTCACACGGGAGATATACGGCATACCGTGAACCTTTCCGATTGCAGTATTCTGAAGGGCATATTCCAAAAGAACGCCGTAACGGTGAATTCATCCCACCATCAGGCGGTAAAAAAGCTTGCTCCGGGACTTTTTGCTACGGCGTGGAGCAGTGAAGGAATAACGGAAGCCTTTGAATCTGTGTCCGGGAAAATTCATGCGGTGCAGTTTCATCCTGAAAGAATACTGGATGAGGATGAAGGCTTCATAAAGATATTTGAGGATTTCGTATCAAAGACGAAATAATTCCGAAAAACGATGCCTGCATAATAGACGGGCAGACGAAATCAGTTGATCCGGCAAAATGCCTGATTATATAAAACGCAGAGATAAAAACGCAACGTATGCTTTTGCATGCCAGAGCCGGTAGGTAGCCCGGCCGTCACGATTTTCGTGGTAAGTAACCTGCCCCTTCCGGGTTGTCCGTTCTTTGCTCATTTCAATCATAGGGAGGGATTGTCATGGGTCAGGAGCAGATCAGACTGACAGTGTTTTTTGAAGAACCGTTCTGGGTAGGCGTTTTTGAGAAAATCGAAAACGGACATTTATCCGCAGCTAAAGTGACTTTCGGCGCAGAACCGAAGGATAATGAAGTGTATGAGTTTGTCCTGAAACACTATTTTGATTTGCAGTTCAGCCCCGCTGTGGCAGCTGTTGTAAAGGAATCGAAGCTGAATCCGAAAAGGATGCAGCGAGAGATAAAGAAATCGCTGGAGAAAACCGGAACCGGGACAAAATCACAGCAGGCTCTGAAATTACAGCAGGAGCAGAACAAGCAGGAAAGAAAATTCAAAAACCGGCAGGAAAAGCTGGCAGAGAAGGAACGCCTGTCTGAACTGAAGCAGCAACAGAAAAAAGAGAAGCACAGGGGCAGATAATGCTCTTGTGCTTTTTCTTGTTTATTTAAGATTATCAAAAAAAGGCTCACCGCTCCGATGAATCATATACGGTGAGCTTTGATTTATGCCTTGATTGTCTTTACCTTTCCGTTCCAGTGAACTTCAACCGTTATCGGAGCAGAAGACTTAACGCTGATAACAGGCTCTTCATCAGCAGAAGAACGTGCTTCGCAGATAAGCTCAGCGTCGATGTCACCGAGAGGATATTTCTTAACGCCGTGCTTCTCGAGTCTGTTGACGTACCATACAATCTTCTTTTGCTGTGCGAAAGGACGGATACCGAACACGTATTCGAACATGATGCTTATCGGGAATAGACCTGACCAACCGATGAACTTCGGCTTTGCAGAGCCGTGAGCGGCTTTTTCAGGAGCATAGTTTTCCCAGATCGTGCCTGTCTCGTTGAATACCTTAACAACGTTATCAAGAGCGCTTGCGGCAATATCGTATGCAAGATCGTTGTAGCCGTTCTTGTCAAGACCCTTGAGAACCATGTAGTTTGTAGGAGCCCAGATAGCGCCGTTCCAGTAGCCGCCTGTCTCACCGTTGTAGGTTGAGCTGTCTGCTGAGAGGGCAGGAACTCTGTTGGGACGCTTGAACTCTTTCTCATTGTCGAGGTGAGCAACGAATCTGTCGAGTCTTTCCTCAGGGATAATGTCTGCAAGGAGTGTCCAGTATGAGCCTACTGTTTTGAGGTCGCTGAGAGTGTTGTCCTTGAACATATCAAAATAGAATGCCTTCTCATCGTCCCACATCTTGTTGTTGAGGTAGTCTGTGAGGTAAACAACTTCATCCTTGAGCTCTTTGATTCCGGGATCGTCTTCCTTGCCGAGCTCCTTTGACATAGCGATGAGTACCTTTGCAGATATGATCTGCTGTGCGCAGGTATCAAGCCATACCATATGACCGTTGTGGAAGCTTGATTCCTCATGAGGATTTCTCAGCTGATTGTCCATGCCGCAGCCGAGACCTGTGCTCCAGTAAGCGCCGTCTCTCCATGTGTGGTTCTCTTTGAGCCAGAGATGATATGCGAGAAGAGGATAAAATACCTTTGAAAGTCTGTCCTTGTCGCCTGTCTGGCAGTATGATTCCCATTCTGACCAGGGCATGATGTTCGGGCCTGTGGAGGAAGGATCGTGTCTTGTGAAATGCTCACCATTCTGTGATTCGCAGATCTCACGGCAGATAAAGCCGTCATAATGCTGATGTGAATAAAGATTATCGAGTGTTTTCTGAAAATTGAATACCTTTGAACCGTACTTGCCAAACATCACGATGAATGATGAATCCCACATGAAGAGGAATCCGTTGAATGCAGTATCAATGAAGTTTGAAACATATCCTGAGTCCTTTTCAGGTGTTCTGAGGTTTGAGAAAGCGATCTTCCATGCGTAGTTGTAGCAGTTGATCGCATCATCGTGGCCTTCCCAGATCGGCTGGGGAAGCTTGTCCTTTGAATCTTCGTAGAGCGGAAGAGGTTCGTTTTCGGGCTCAATGCCTATAAAGGGATTGAGATCGTAGTATCGTGACTTGATGTAGAACAAGTCGTTATTGACTTTGTAAAGTTCCATAATAAAAAATCCTTTCAGTTATTATAAAAAGTATAGCATATTTGCGTTCAGATGTCAATAAGAATGATTTATCGAAGGGTTCTGTATTGTACTGCGGTCATTCCTGTTTTCTTTTTGAAACATTTCATAAAATGAAGAGGATCCCTGTATCCACAGAGATTTGCTATTCTTGAAACGGGATAGTCGGTATCGATCAGTAGCTCGCAGGCGTGCTGAAGCCTTGTGTCCTCAATGTAGCCGATAATCGTCATGCCTTCGCTTGCACGGAATATCCGGCAAATGTATGAATGGCTCAGATGCAGGATATCGCAGAGCATATCAACTGAAAAGTCCTGTGACGAGTAGTTGCTCTCGATACACTCCTTGATGCTTCTGATGTAAAGCATTTTCTCGCTTTCATCTGATTCAATAGGATCGGCTTCAAGTGCAAGAATTTGCATAAACGTTGAGAGAAAGGAAAAAATACGGTTTGATTCCGTGTCGGGATCGGAAAATGACTTTTCAAGAAGCCCGAAAATTGTGTCGGGATGCTTCAGATCGTGGACCGGATTGTCGGCATCCAGATGGAGAAGCGGCATATACTGTGTCAATGATTCTGATGAGAATGAGAACCAAACGTATCTCCACGGGTCATTTTCTTCAGGAAAATAGCAGATGGGAGTGTTGGCGGGTGTGAAAAACATCTGCCCGCCGTGAAGCTGATATTTCTTTCCGTTCAGAAGATAAGAGCCTTTTCCGGAGAAAATTATATGGATAGTCCTGAATGGTTTTGATGTAAAAAGAGACATCGGCTTGATAGAATGGAAATCGTTGAAGCCGACGCAGTAAAGCCCTGTCATCTGTTTTTCCTTGATGTTTGCCCTGACGATCAGGTCATGTCTTGTATCAAAATAGCTCAAATTCCAATACTCCTTTTCATGTTAAACGGCAGTGTGTTTCTTTTATGTTAAGTATAACTCTAATTTCCGCTTTTGTCAACACTATTGTTCAAAAAAAGACATAAAGAAGCAAAAAAATGATATAGCAATATTTCATTCAGAATGTTAAAATTATTACTAATTGAAATGATATCATGCGGATGTATGCATTCGTGTGAAATACGAAAAATTTACAGTATTTCCAACTGCTTTTGCAGATGTTGAAAGGGGAAACTATGGAAAACAAACTTAAGATAGGTATTATCGGATGCGGCGGAAGAGGCAGAGGCAATCAGTTCTGCATTATGTCAATGGACGATATTGAAGTAGTTGCTTTGTGCGACCTTTATATCGACAAGTGCGAGCTCTGCGCAGACGATAACGAAAACCATTACGGCAAAGGACACCGTCCTTTTATCACAACAAATTACAAGGAAATTCTTGCAATGCCTGAAATCGATGCAGTGATTATCTGCACGGCTTGGGAATCACATATACCGATAGCTATTGACTGCCTCAGAGCAGGCAAGCCTACTGCAATGGAAGTCGGCGGTGCTTATTCACTCAGCGATTGCTTTGATCTTGTCCGCACATGGGAAGAAACAAAGACTCCTTTCATGATGCTTGAGAACTGCTGCTTCGATAAGCTCGAGCTTCAGGTAACAGCAATGGTAAGAGCAGGTCTCTTCGGCGAAATCGTTCATTGTGCAGGCGCTTATGCTCATGACCTCAGAAGCGAAGTAGGAACAGGTAAGGAATGGAGACATTACCGCCTCAGAAACTACATCAACCGTAACTGCGAGAACTATCCTACTCACGAGCTCGGACCGATCGCAAAGCTCCTCGGCATCAACAGAGGAAACAGAATGGTATCCCTTGTATCCATGGCTTCAAAGGCAGCCGGCATGAAGGATTATGTCAAGAAGCACAAGGACAATATCGATCCCGATCTCATCGATCTCGACTTTATGCAGGGCGACGTTGTAACAACTATCATCAAGTGTGCTCACGGCGAGACAATCGAGCTTCAGCTTGATACTTCACTCCCGAGAATTTACAACAGAAAGTTTACTGTTCATGGTACAAATGCTCTTTGCGAGAATAACAGAATCGTTCTTGACGGAGAGGAAGTTTTTCATGATACAGAAGAATTCAACGAGTATCTCCCGGATTGCTGGGCAGGTATGACAGAAGAGGGCAGAAGACTCGGCCACGGCGGTATGGACGGCATCGAGTTCAGAATATTCTTTGACTGCGTAAGATCAGGCGAAGATATGCCTATCGACGTTTACGATTGCGCATCACTCATGTGCATCTCATGCCTCTCAGAAGCTTCTATTGCTCAGGGCGGTATGCCGCAGGCAATCCCGGATTTCACACATGGCGCATGGCTTTACAGACCTCTCAAGGACGTTATTGACCTCCCGAAGCCGGAGAAGAAGTAATCTTAAAAAACATAAACCGACAGACAGATGTTTTCTGTTTGCCGGTTTTTTATTATCTTGAAGAAAAACTGCCGGAGAAGAATCATATCCTTTCCGGCAGCTTTTTCAGTTTCGGTTTTGTTATATCTCTTTGTTGCTTTCAGGAGCTTCCTCCGGACTGTATTCAAGAATATCTCCGGGCTGGCAGTTGAGTGCCTCGCAGATTGCGACGAGAGTTGAAAAGCGTATCGCACTTATTTTGCCGGTTTTCATTTTGGATAAGTTGACATTGGCAACGCCGACCTTTTCCGAAAGCTCTTTGAGGCTTATCTTGCGGTCAGCCATCACACGGTCAAGTCGCAGAACGATTTTACCCATAGAAATACCTCACAATGTCTCGTCGGATTCACGCTGAAGGCTTTCACCGTATCCGAAAATGAGCGACAGGAAGAACAGCACGCCGAATACAACAAGGAAAGCCCCGTTGAATGAATAATGAAATGAAAAGTCACTTATCACTGCAGGATCAAGGAAGAGCGACGGATCGTATGCTTTGACAAGCGCAAATGAACTGCCGAGTCTGCTGAGCTCAAGAATTGCTCCGGCAACGAGAAATGTCCAGGAAAGCTTTCTGACCTTTGCCGATATGCCGTTTTCGAATGGCTTGCCCTCCTTCATTGGCTCTATGATAGAGCGGATCACACGGATGAGATACCATCCTGCTATGGATAATACGATAAAGTTGATAAGCTCAAAAATTATCCAAGCTCTGATGGAATGAAATTCCGGTATTGCATCCTGTGCAAAAATAAGCGTGATAGGCCCGAAGTCAATGCTTGAGGTGTCGGCAACGATCGCTTCGCCTGCTGCAAATGTCAGAATGATGAATACGCCCGATACGATTGCACAAACAAAAAGGACCTTCTGTATGATGCGAAGAATGGTGTCGACTGTGCCGGAGACACGGATGAGTCTGATGATGTTCATAATGTTTTTCTCCTTTTATTTAAGTTAATCATACAATAATTAACGTTTATCGTTAATATTATATTACCGAAAGCCTTATTTGTCAAGTGCTTTTTCTGAAAAATAAAAAACGACCGTTGAGGTCGTCTTTTATCGTCAGGGGTTTTTGAAATGACGTTGTATCAGAAAATACAACTGCAAAGAACAACACACAGTGCTATTCCGGGTGCTCCCAGAAATAAAGCGGCAGCACCTGTCAGAATATTTACGGGAAGCACAAGCCCGCAGTCCATCATTGAGAGTATGAGCGACGTTCCCATACCGAGAAGAGCTCTTACACAGTATTTTATCAGTTTTTTCATATCCGGCACCGCTCCTTTTCAATGACATTATATTCTTGGGATGCGGCGCTTATTCCTCCGTTTCAACAAGTATCACATCATCACCTATCTTTTTGATGCTTTCCCACGGTATGTAGACATCCTGCTCGGCTTTTGCAAGAATGGAGAACCTTCCTCCTGAAACGGGTACTGCTATTCCGAGGATCCTTCCCGAACGCAGGTCAAGATCGTAATCCGAGATGCCTCCGAGACGTTTTCCTGTTCTGATGTTGATTACTTCCTTTTGCTTCAATTCCGAAGTGCGCATATTATATCTCCTTTTATTCTGTATTGCTACTTCATTTTATGCCATAATCCGTCGCTGTGTTACATAAAATTAGTAGAAAACGTGAGAAAGGATGATGATAATGAAAAAAATCTGCTTTACGGAAGGCAAAATCATAGCTCTGGCGCTGATTGCCTCGCTGATACTGTGCGCGGCAGGAGAGTACATCAAAGATAACATTGTTCCTGCAACGAACGGGAGCGATGAAATATGCGTTCCGATAATTATGTATCACAGTGTGCTCGAATCTCCGAAGAAAAAGACAAAATACATAGTGACTCCGGCACAGCTTGATGAAGATCTGAGATGGCTTTATGAAAACGGCTACACAACAGTTGTGATGCAGGATATTATTGACTATGTTTATGAGGGGAAGGCTCTTCCGGAAAAGCCTGTTATGATAACATTTGACGACGGCTATTACAATAATCTGATTTATGCCGTGCCGCTCCTTGAAAAGTACGGCATGAAAGCCGTCATCTCCGTTGTTGGCAGCTTTTCGGATATGTTCAGCGAATCAAAGGATATGAATCCTTCCTATGCTCACCTGACATGGGATGACATAAGCGAGCTTGCGGCATCGGGAACCGTGGAGTTCCAGAACCACTCCTACGGAATGCATTCCACAGAGCCGAGAAAAGGCGTATCGAAGCTGAAAACCGAATCTTCAGAGGAATATAAGGCGATTTTTTCTGCCGATGTTATGCAGAATCAGGAGAAACTCAGCAGATATTCCCACACCACGCCGACAACATATACCTACCCTTACGGATACAGCTCTGATGAGTCGGAGGAGGTCCTGAAGAGGCTCGGGTTTCTGGCAACGCTTTCGTGCTACGAAAAACTGAATTATATCACTCACGATTCTGATTGTCTGTATCTTTTGGGCAGATTCAACAGGGACAGCAGACTTTCGACTGCAAGCTTTATGGCAAAAATCAAGTGACGGAATATAATGAAAACAGGAAGGGAGTGAGATGAAATACTGAAACTTTTAATAGAAAAAGAAGCGATTCCCGATCCTTCGGCGCTGGCTGATTCGTTTACGAAGGCGCTTTCTCTTCTGGGCTCGGTGAGCTATGAAAACGAAAAATACATCCTGCTTACGACTGCGGCAATTCCGGAATCATTCAGCAGAAGACAAAGAAAAACAGTTCTGACCTCAATGGTCAATACGGTCGCTTCCACGCTTGCGAAGTACATCCTTTTCGGTATGCCTGAGGTGTATGTCAGGGAAGTGACGGAAATGGAGCTTGTCAAGGAAAATGCATTCCTTGACAGAAAACGTATATTTGAGGCGGTGAGAGAAACCGTGCTTTCGGATATCAGGCGTGATTTAAGAAGAAAAAAGAAAAACTGGTTTACAGTGCTTCGGAGGCGGATTCTTGAGAATATGCTTGAAAGCCCTGTGTTTGCGGTGAGCTCTTTTATAAGGTTCAGAGTGCAGGACTTCAGGAAATATGTCTCTGTCCGGGCAAACTCTGCCGTTTCGGGAGTGAGGGAAGAGATAAAATATATGGAAACGATGGCAATGTTTCAGAGCATAGTTGACAGACAGAAGCCGAAATTCCACGAAATCAGGCTGATAGTGGAGAATGACAGATTCTGCCTTTGCAACAGCGACGGAGAGCCTCTTGACAGGGCGCTGATCATGTCCGAGAGCGCAGAAGGAATAAAGAACGAAGACCTTCTTCTCGGAGTGCTGATAGCTGCCGCACCCGAGAGAATAACCGTGCAGGCGGAGGATGAATTCTTCAGGACAAATCTTTTTTCGACGCTGACGAATATATTCGGAAGCAGGATTGCCGTTGAATATGCAAGAAGTGATAATAAAAGTTTCTTTTTGAAGGAAAAAGAACGCAAATAAATAATAGCAGAAATAGTCGGAATATGAATTGTATCGGCATTTTCATTGTAAAAGTTCGTATTTTGAGTATGAAAGAGCATTATTTTTAATAAATTTCTGAATTTTTATGATTTACCTATTGCATTTTTCTGAAAAAGTGATATAATATCAAAATGCAAGGATTAATAATAAATTATGCAGATTTCAAATAGGAAAGGTCATTCATAATGATTAAAATCAACGAACTTTCAAGTAATATAGCACCCTCACTCACGCTTGTGATAAACGCAAAGGCCGCAAAGCTCAAGAGCCAGGGCGTTGATGTTGTGGCATTCGGAGCAGGTGAGCCTGACTTTGATACTCCGGATTTCATCAAGGATGCCGCTATTGAGGCTATACATAAGGGAGTTACGAAATATACGCCTGCTTCCGGTACGAACGAGCTGAAAGAGGCGATCTGCCGCAAGCTTCTGAGAGATAACGGTCTTATTTACAAGCCGTCTCAGATCATTATTTCGAACGGAGCAAAGCATTCTCTCTTCAATATATTCAGCGTGCTTATCGATCCGGGCGATGAGGTAATTATCCCGTCACCGTATTGGCTCAGCTATCCTGAAATGGTAAAGCTTTGCCGCGGAGTACCGGTATTCGTTGATACAAGAGACAATAATTTCATTATGACGGCTGAGGCTTTTGAAAAGGCGATCACGCCGAAGACAAAGGCTGTTGTGCTGAATTCACCTAACAATCCGAACGGCTCTGTTTATTCAAGAAAAGATCTTGAGGCTATTGCAGAGGTTGCACTTCGCCACGATCTGGCGATCATTTCGGATGAAATATATGAGGAGCTTGTTTATGACGGCGAAAAGCATCAGAGCATAGCCCAGATATCCGATAAGGTCAAGGAAAACACTATCGTGGTAAACGGTATGTCAAAGGCATTTGCAATGACAGGCTGGAGAATCGGTTACACGGCAGGCCCTGAAAATGTCATCAAGGCTATGGCAAGCGTTCAGTCGCACGCAACTTCGAATCCAAATTCAATAGCACAGTATGCGAGCGTTGTGGCGCTGAATCATGAAAAGGAATTCATGACGGTCATGAGGGATGAGTTTGAGAGAAGAAGAAATCTTATTGTTAAGCTCATCAACGAGATCGAAGGTGTTTCCTGCGTTCCGCCAAAGGGCGCCTTCTATGTAATGATGGATATTACGGCACTTTTCGGCAAGAAGCTTAATGGCAGAGAGATTACCGATTCAGTAACGTTTGCAGATATTCTTCTTGAAGAAGCAAATGTTGCGGTTGTTCCGGGTGCGGCATTCGGCTGTGACGGATATGCAAGACTTTCTTATGCAACTTCGCAGGAGAACATAATCAAGGGACTTGTAAGAATCAGAGACTTTATTTCAAAGCTTGCTTAAAAAGAATTTTATGCCCGGATGAATCCGGGCTTTTTTGTATTTAAAACCACTGCATTCTTATTTATATATTTCAAACAAAGCTTTTTGAAAGGCGAGAGGCTTTGACGGATGCTCCCGAAAAGCGTTTTCCTTGCATTTTTATGACTGTTGTGGTAAAATATATAAGTATTATTCTTTTGCCTGAGGCATGAAAGGAAACATAGTTTTTATGGAAGAAAAAATACTGAAACGAAATGAAGTTCCCACGGAAAATACGTGGAGACTTGAAGATATGTTTGAGACGAACGAAGCATGGTTCGAGCTTTTTGAAAAATGCGGCAGCATACCGCAGGAGCTTTCCGGATTCAAGGGAGAGATTTCAAAGAGTGCACAGAGCCTGCTTGAATACCTGCAGTATTCAGATAAGACAGGACTTGATATCACTGCTCTTGCGGAGTATGCGATGCGCAGAAACGATGAGGATCAGGCGAATCCGTATTATATAGACATGAAGGGCAAGATCATGCAGCTCTATTATACGGTTGCAGGAGCAGATTCCTTTGCCGCTCCGGAGATCATCTCGATAGATGACGAAAAGCTTGAGGAGTTTTACCGCACTGCTCCCGGACTGGAGCTTTACAGAAGATTCCTCACAAAGCTCAGACGCAAAAAGCCGCATATGCTTTCCGATGCAGAGGAGAGGATCCTTGCCGAAAGCGGAAGATTGGCTGAAACGGCAGAGGAAATCAATTCCGTTCTGACGAATACGGAGCTGAAGTTCCCGAAAGTATTGGACAGCGAGGGCAAGGAGCACGTTCTCACGCAGGGAACGTACATCAATATCCTGCACAGCCCGGACAGAACTCTCAGAAAGAATACTTTTGAAGCATTCTATTCTGTTTTTGACGGTGTGAAGAATACTATCGCCGCAACACTCAACGGTCAGGTCAAGCAGCTTAAATTCTATGCCGATATGCGTAAATATGAGTCTACAATAGAAGCATCGCTTGATTCTACGGAGGTTCCGCCGCAGGTATATTATAATCTCATTGAAGCCGTTCACGGCAACATGGACAAAATGTATAAGTACGTCGCACTCCGCAAAAAGCTGATGAAGGTCGATGAGCTTCATATGTACGATATCTATTGCCCTATTGTCAACGAAATGAACAAAGAGATAACGTACGAGGAAGCAAAGAAGAATGTTATCGAAGGACTTTCCGTTCTCGGCGAAGACTATATATCCGTTCTTAAGGAAGGCTTTGAAAACAGATGGATAGACGTTTACGAAAACGAGGGCAAGAGAGGCGGTGCTTATTCTTCATGCGGAAGACCGCATCCCTACGTTCTTCTGAATCATAAGAACAATCTTGACTGCCAGTTTACTCTTGCACACGAGATGGGCCACTCACTTCATACCTATCTTTCAATCAAAAATCAGCCTGTAATTTATTCTGATTACGTTATTTTTGTAGCCGAGGTCGCATCGACCTGCAATGAAGTGCTTCTTATGCGTTATCTGCTATCAAAGACAACGGATAAAAAAGAAAAGGCTTATCTGATAAACTATTTTCTTGAGCAGTTCAGAACAACGCTTTACAGACAGACGATGTTTGCCGAATTTGAGCTTGACATAAACAGAATGGCAGAGGCAGGAGAGAGCCTTACGGCTGATGCGCTCAACAACAGATATTATGCGCTCAATAAGCTCTATTACGGCGACGGAATGGTAGTTGACGATGCCATCAAGGTCGAGTGGGCAAGAATACCGCACTTCTTCTATGATTATTATGTATTTCAGTATGCAACAGGCTTTGCGGCAGCAGTTGCCATTGCAAACAGAATACTCACCGAGGGCGAACCTGCAGTAAAGGATTATCTTAAATTCCTCTCAGGCGGCAAGAGCAGGGATCCTATTTCACTCCTGAAGATAGCAGGCGTTGATATGGCTACTCCCCAGCCTGTCAATGAGGCATTGAAGCTCTTTGATTCGCTTATTGACGAGATGGATGCTCTTCTTGATGAATGATGAACACCGGTGACTTGAAAAAATACGTTCCGAAAGGATATTTTCCTGTAATATTTGATGAGGCGGGCTCAACGAATGACATTGCAAAGGCCCTTGCTTCAGAAGGGGCGCCGGAGCTTACGGTCGTGATTGCAGGCAGACAGACATCGGGAAGAGGCAGGAAGGGTAGAAAGTTTTTCTCACCTGACAAGGGTGGCTTGTACCTGAGCATATTACTCCGACCGGAAAAGAATATAAGTGATGCTCTGATGATCACAACGATGACTGCGGCGGCACTCTCAAAGGCCATAGAGGACAGATTTGCCATCGGAAACGGCATAAAGTGGGTGAATGATATTTATGCCGGCGGCAAAAAAGTCTCCGGAATACTCACAGAGGGCGGCTTTGAGGGCGGCAGACTTTCCTTTGCGGTTGTCGGCGTGGGAATAAACGTGTCCGAGCCTTCGGGCGGCTTCCCGGAGGAGATAAGCAATGTTGCAGGGGCGCTTTTCCCGTTCGGCGAGGACAGAAGAGGCGAGCTTCTGAGTGCATTCCTGCAAAACTTTGCAGAGTTTTACTTTGCGGAGGATCCAAAGGCTTTTACCGATGAATACAGAAAAAGAATGCTTCTTTACGGCAAAGAGGTTACAGTTATAAGACCTGACGGAACGGAAAAGGCAGTTGTATCGGGACTTGATGAAAGCCTTGGGCTTGAAGTGATTTATCCGGACGGCAGAAAAGAAACACTTGTTTCGGGCGAGGTCAGCCTGAAGATAACGGATTGATGATTCCCGAGCTTCTCAAAGCTATGTAGACGGTCGGGACGGACAAGATGGAAAATCAGCTTTCCTTTCAAGCTGTGTGTCGCTAAGGAAAAATAATAGTGCAAAGTGATAAAAAATACTTGACTTTTTCCAAAAATTGTTTTATAATTTAATTGCTATGATTGGCGCAGAGTAGGATAACTTTTTCAGCCCAGAGAAGAGCGGACGGTGAAAACGCTCTATGAGAGTATCTGAATGCCGGCGTCAGGAGCATTACTGCAAAAGCAGTACGGGTCGTCCCGTTACAGACTTTCCAAGAGGATAACCGAAAAGTTATCAAACGGGGTGGAACCGCGGGTTTTGTATGATCAGACTCGTCCCTTGTGTTCAAGGGACGGGTTTTTATTTTTTACAGGAAAATTATTATCATCGAAAGGATTGATTTAATATGATAAACATTACATTGAAAGACGGCAGCACGCTTCAGATGGAAAACGGCTGCACTGTTAAGGAAGTAGCAGAAAAGCTTTCTCACAGCCTTGCAAAGTCTGCTCTCGGCGGACTCGTCGGAGACAAGACACTCGGACTCAATGACAAGCTCGAAAATGACTGCGCACTTCAGATTCTTACTTTTGCAGATGAAGAGGGCAAGAAGCTTTATTGGCATACATCTTCTCACATTATGGCTCAGGCTATCAAGAGACTTTATCCTACTGCAAAGCTTGCAATAGGCCCTTCCATTGATAACGGCTTCTACTATGATGTTGATTTCGAAACACCTCTTACGGCTGATGATTTTGCCAAGATCGAGAAGGAAATGAACAAGGTTGTTTCACAGAACTTCCCGATTGAGCGCTTTGAGCTCCCGAGAGCAGAAGCGCTTGAGCTCATGAAGGATGAGCCTTACAAGGTTGACCTTATCGAGCACCTTCCTGAGGATGCCATTATCTCATTCTACAAGCAGGGTGAATTCACAGATCTTTGCGCAGGTCCTCACCTTGTTTCAACAGGTGCCGTAAAGGTATTCAAGCTTCTCTCACTCGCAGGTGCATACTGGAGAGGCGATGAAAAGAACAAGATGCTTCAGAGAATCTATGCTATCTCTTTCACAAAGCAGGAAGAGCTCAAGGCATATATTGATGCAATCGAAGAAGCGAAGAGAAGAGATCACAGAAAGATTGGCAAAGAGCTCGACCTTTTCGATATTTATGATGAAGGCCCGGGATTCCCGTTCTTCCTCCCGAAGGGCATGGTTCTCCGTAATCAGCTCGAGGAATTCTGGCGTGAAGAGCACAGAAAGAACGGCTATCAGGAAATCAGAACTCCTATGATTCTCAATAAGGAACTCTGGCTCCGTTCAGGTCACTGGGATCACTACAAGAATAACATGTATACAACTGTTATCGATGATCAGGACTTCGCAATCAAGCCTATGAACTGTCCGGGTGGTATGCTTGTATTCAAGCGCAGAGTACATTCTTACCGTGATCTTCCTCAGAGAATGGCAGAGCTCGGCCTCGTTCACAGACATGAGAAGTCAGGCACACTCCATGGCCTCATGAGAGTTCGTTGCTTCACACAGGATGATGCTCATATCTTCATGACACCTGATCAGATAGAAACTGAAATCCTCGGCGTTATGAACATGATCGATAAGTTCTACAGCGTATTCGGATTCAAGTATAACGTTGAGCTTTCAACACGTCCTGAGGACTCAATGGGTTCTGATGAAGCTTGGGAAACAGCAACAAACGCTCTCAAGAATGCACTTGAAGCAAACGGCAAGCCGTATAAGATCAACGAAGGCGACGGCGCTTTCTATGGCCCGAAGATCGACTTCCATCTTACGGACTGCCTCGGAAGAACATGGCAGTGCGGTACTATCCAGCTCGACTTCCAGATGCCTGAGAGATTTGACCTCACATATGTTGGTCAGGACGGCGAGAAGCATCGTCCTGTAATGATCCACAGAGTTATCTTCGGCAGCATCGAAAGATTCATCGGTATCATCACAGAGCACTATGCCGGTGCATTCCCGATGTGGCTCGCACCTGTTCAGGTAAGAATTCTTACGATCAGCGAACGTGCCGAGGAGTATGCAAGAGAGCTCGAAGAAAAGCTTATTGCAAACGGCATCAGAGTTGAAACAGATACAAGAAACGAGAAGATCGGCTTCAAGATCCGTGAAGCACAGATGCAGAAGATTCCTTATATGCTCGTAATCGGCGATAAGGAAGTTGAAGAAAAGAAGGTTGCGGTTCGTTCAAGAAAGTCTCCTAACAGCGTTGTTGTTGATGCTGATGCATTCATTGCTCAGGCACTTGATGAGATTAAGAACAAACTTCAGTAATACAAAAAAACAAAGGAGAATACTTAAGATGAGACTTAATTTAGGTATGATCAACGGCTGGGATGAAAAAGATTTCCAGTACATGGCAAAGAAGAATCTCAAGTATGTTGAGTTCTGCATCAATTATTATGTTGACGCAGACGGCTTTGCTTCAAGAGTAGATGAAATCAAGGGCTATTCGGAAAAGTATGATGTTAAGATCGGTTCAATGGGCCGTTGGGGTGAGCAGATCCAGAATGAAGACGGCACAATGAATGAGCAGCTCTTCAGAAATCACCTCGTACTTATCGAAGCAGCTGAAAAGCTCGGCTGCCCTGTTTACAACGTTGGTGTAAACTATATTGACAAGAGATCATGGACTCAGAACTGCTCATTTGCTTGCGAAGCACTCAGAAAGCTCGTTGAATTCGGTAAGCAGCACAACGTTAGGGTTGCTTGCTACAACTGTTCATGGAACAACTTCATCTATGATGAAAAGGCGTGGTCAGTTGTGATCCCTGCTGTTCCGGGACTTGGTATCAAATACGATATTTCTCATGCTATGGGCAGAGGAAGTGACTACATGAAGCAGATGAGAGACTGGGGTGAATATTTCTATCACTTCCACCTCAAGGGTTGTCTCTACATAGAAGGTCAGCATTATGATGATCCTCCGATGGGACTTGATGATGTTAACTGGGGTTCTGTATTCGCAATGCTTTACATCAAAAATTACAGAGGCATGGTTTCAATCGAGCCTCACTCAGGTTACTGGCAGGGTGCTGTCGGCGAATGGGGCGTTGATTACTCAATCGAGTTCGCAAAGAAGTTCCTTATGCCTGAAAGCTATGAGTCCGTAACTGAAAAAGTTTACGCTCCGTGATGTGAATTAACAGAAAAAACCATATACACCGTAAGTAAAATAAAATGCGCTTACGGTGTATTTTTTAACAAGAGAGAATTATGGATAATATTATTTTTTATGATGTAAAGGAAGCTCCTTTTGAATTATACGGCTTATATAATCCTCTTACGGAAGAAAAGTATATGAGAATGCCCGATGAGGCGGCAAGAAATGCAAGCAATGACGTATGGGATAAGATATACCAGACGGCAGGCGGCAGAGTACGCTTTGCAACTGATTCGGAGAATCTCGTTATTTCATTCGACCCTGTAAATAACAGCATAGGACCGCATTATACACCGTTGCTCGGCGGCGGATTTGATCTTTACTGTGACAGCGAGGTAGGCAATCCGTTCGTAACTTCAACAAGAACAAGAAAGCTTATTGCTCATGAGCATATTGAATATCCTGTTGAGCTTGGCCCCGGAATGAAGGAGTTCACATTGAACTTCCCACTTTACGGCGGAGTAAAGAACCTGAAGCTCGGATTTGATGAGGGTGCCGCAGTCAGAAAACACCGCCCGTATACACATACCGTACCGATAGTGTATTACGGCTCATCAATTACGCAGGGAGCCTGCGCTTCAAGACCGGGAACCTGCTATGAAGCCATTATTTCAAGAATGCTTGACTGCGACTATATCAATCTCGGATTCAATGGCAGTGCAAAAGGCGAAAAAGCCATTGCAGAATATATTGCGAGCCTCAATATGTCTGCTTTTGTGTGCGACTATGACCACAATGCAGATCCGCCGATGCTTGCCGAAACGCATTTCAGAATGTATGAGATCATAAGAGAGAAGCATCCTGATATGCCGTATTTTATGGTTTCACGTCCGGATTACAGATTCTTCAGCAAGAATAACAAACATAACGAAATGAGAGTTGTGATCATGGAGAGCTACCTGAAGGCATACGGAAACGGTGATAAAAATGTTTGGTTTGTTGACGGTGCGGCTTTCTTTGCCGGCGATGAAAGAGGCGATTGCACGATGGAGGGAACACATCCTACTGATCTTGGCTTCAGAAGAATGGCGAACAATATCGGCGATGCTCTCAAAAACGTGTTGAAGTGGTAACAGAGGAGAATAATATGGCTGAAAAATATGAAAATATAGTATTTTACGATATTCAGAAGGCTCCTTTTGAGATATTCGGCTTGTATGAACCGTTGACGAGAGAACGCTATATGCGTATTCCCGATGAGCTTGCAAAAGGCATCAGCAATGATTTATATAACCTTAATTACAACACTGCAGGCGGCAGAGTGCGCTTTGCAACGGATTCAACGAGAATTGTGATGTCATTTGATCCTGTTGACAATACATGGAATACTCATTACACGGCTCTTCTCGGCGGTGCATTCGATATATATATTGACTCTCCGTCTGAAGCAAAGTTTGTGGGCGTAACGAATACGTATGACCTTGTTTGCCACAGACATCTTGAGGCAATATATGATCTTCCTGCAGGAATGAAGGAGATAACTGTGAATTTCCCTCTCTACGGCGGCGTAAGCAATGTTATGATAGGTCTTGATACGGATGCGAAGGTAAGAGAACACAAGCCCTACAAGCATAATGTTCCTGTGGTGTATTACGGCTCATCCATCACGCAGGGGGCCTGCGGCTCAAGAGCCGGCGTCAGCTACGAGGCTGCGATCTCAAGAATGCTTGACTGCAATTATATTAATCTTGGTTTTTCAGGCTCCGCAAAGGGCGAGGAAGAGCTTTGCAGATTTATGGCAACGCTTGATATGTGCGCTTTTGTGAGCGACTTCGATCACAATATAAACGATGCAAAGGAGCTTGAATTCAAGCATTACAGGCTTTACGAGATAATCAGGGAGAAGCATCCCGATATTCCGTATATAATGATTTCGCGCCCGAATTACGACTTCTTCTGCAAGCAGGATAATGATCAGAGAGCGGCAATTATCAGCAATTACGTCAAGGCGTTCAGAAACGGCGACAATAACGTTTGGTTTGTGGACGGTGCGGCATTCTTTGCAGGCCCTTCAAGATCGGAATGCACAGTTGAGGGCATTCATCCGACAGACCTCGGCTTCAATAAAATGGCGATCGTTATAGGCGATACTATCAGGAACGTAATGAAGTGGTAAAATGATCGGTTCGGATTATTCCGGAGGCGATACACAGGATGACAATCACGTGACGGTCAGCCGGCGCTTTTGTTATGTGCCGTGGGTAAAAAGCATATATAAAATAAAAAATGGTTTATTCGGGAGTGATCTGCCGGATAAACCATTTTGCTTTTTTATTAAAAAATAATATATTACCGGACCTGAACCGTAACAGATGCTTCCCTGATTCCGTCAGCCGAAACAGTGAGAGTGAAGCTTCCCTTCTGATTTTTTACGGAGCGGACACACGCAACACAATAGCCTGCAAGAGCTTTCTTATCGCGGCGGATAAAAGCATCAGTTTCACGCTGATCGCCGTTATCTGTTGCAAGAAGCTCACCCTGTCCCGATATGGAGAAAAACAATCTGTCGGATGAAAGCGGACATATATTGCCTTCTTCATCGCAAACTGCCGCAGTGATGTAGACAAGGTCATCTCCGTCAGCTGTAATAGAATTCCTCTCGGCTGAAAGCGATATATGGTGAGGCTTGCCTGCAGTTCTGATTACTTTTTCTGCGGCATAATTTCCGTCAGCATCATATGCAACGACTTTTATTTCACCCGGCTCGTATATCGCATTGTCCCATATCAGGCGGTAACGCAGCATCTCATCGGCATCGGAAAAGCTTCTTGTTCCGAAGGACTTTCCGTTAATGAAAAGCTCCGCCTTGGGATAGCTTGAGAAGGCGTGAACGGGAACTGTTTTTCCTTCATATCCCTCCCAATTCCAGTGAGGAAAAATATGCAGAACCGGATTATCAGTCCATTGTGAGCGATACAGATAGAAACGGTTTTTTGGAAGGCCTGCAAGATCGACAACGCCGAAGTAGGATGAACGTGAAGGCCATTCCGAGTAATACGGAGTAGGCTCTCCGAGATAATCCATACCCGTCCAGATAAATTCGCCTGCCATGAATTCGCAGTCATCCTGAGCCGCAAGCTCACGCTCGGGATAATATGCCCATGCAGGAGCTTCCGTATCGTATGCGGAAATTGTCAGATCGTCATGCTTTATGCAGGGAATGGCTTTTTCCGCAGGAAGGTGATATATTCCTCTCGTGGAAACGCAGGATTCCGTTTCACTTCCTACCAGGCAGATATTCGGGTGGTCACGGTGAAATTCTTTATAATACAGAGGTTTGTAATTGATACCTACAACGTCAAGATAATCTGTCAGATGATAGTTAAATGCATTCCATATGTCATTGCATCCGGCTGTTGTCGGACGAGTCGGATCGGTGCGGTGGCAGATTTCTGTAAGCATTCTTGCAATACGCCACCCATCTTTTGAACTCTGCTCGCCTATCTCGTTTCCGATAGACCACATAATGACACAAGGATGGTTGCGGTCACGGCAGATAATGTCCATTGCATCTTTTGCGGCGTGCTCCCTGAAATATTTGGAATAGCCGTTTTTAACCTTTGGCATCATCCATTCATCAAAGAATTCATCCATTACCATGAAGCCCATTTCATCGCAGAGCGAGAGAAGCTCGGGCGACGGAGGATTATGGCTTGTTCTGATGGCGTTGACACCCATTTCCTTCATAAGCCTCAGCTGACGCTTGAGTGCGGCTGTGTTGACTGCGGCACCTATAGAGCCGAGATCGTGATGGTTGCACACTCCGTGAAGCTTTGTCTGCTTCCCGTTGAGGAAAAATCCGTGATCCGGCGTGAACTGAATCGTTCTGATTCCGAATGTGACCGATTCCTCATCGGCGATGCTTCCCGCTTCGTCAATAAGCTTTATTTTTGCGGAATATAGCTTTGGATGCTCCGTGTCCCATAGAACGATGTCCGGAATATCGACTATTCCCGAAAGATTTCCGAATACATCTGTCCCTTCATCAAGAAGGGCAACAGATTGGCCGTCCGGAGAAAATATTTCTGCCTGAAGACGTGTTGTATCGGGGCCTGTGAAGGCTGCCGATATCTCAAAACGTGCGTTTTCTTTTCCTACCTCAAGCTGACGGATATAAATTCCGTTATACTGAATATGGTTTGCACTTTTTTCAACAAGATAAACGTTCCTGAAAATGCCTGCACCGGGATACCAGCGTGAGCAGTCATCAAAAACCGCTGCCGCAACTGATATCAGAGTCGGCTCTCCGTAATTTACGTGCTCCGTAATATCGACGGAGAATGATTTATAGCCGAAATGATTGAAGAAAACGTGCTTTCCGTTGATATATATGTCTGATTCCCACATGATGCCGTCAAATTCGAGAAAAATCGAGTTCCCTTCAGCAGATGCGGGGATAAAGATGACTCTGCGGTAAACTCCGAGTCCTACAGTTGGCAGGGCACCTGTTCGTCCCGCGTGAACGATAGGGCGTGTTACGCCGTCTGCAAGCACATCTGAGTAGCTTCCGTCATTTTCGGGCCTGAATTCGCCGGAAATCGCCCAATCGTGAGGCACACGAACTTCTTCCCATGAGCCGTCGTCATAATCGGGTGAGAAAACTGCATCCGGAGCTTTCCCGTCCGGAAATAGACGAAATTTATAGCCGTAATCAAGTTTTGTCCTTTTTGCCATATTTGTCTCCTGTGTTCAAAAAATGATAGCCGAAACGTGGTGTAATTTACGGCTCGATACTTATTATTCTCACAAAGCCTTCAAATGCCGGCCCTGCGGAGTACTGCATTCTGCCTTCGGCAAATTCAAATGCCGAAGAATAATGAATGTGTCCCGAAAGATAAGCGACTACATTGCTTTTTGCAGACTTTACAAAGTCAACAAATTGAGCGGTTATTGAGTCTGAATGAGGTGCGCCGAGAAGATAGTACGGCGAAGCACCCTCCCAGAATCTTTTGTCAATAAGCTTTTTTGTTTCTTCGGTGAAAAGCGGCATATGTGAAGCAAGCACAATGGGCTTTCCTTCGGCTGAAACGGATTTCATCTGAACATATTGCTCCTCTGAAACGGATCCCTTGAAGGCATTCAGCGAGACTACCGTAAAGTCCTCAAGCCTTACAACGTGAAAATCGGGCTCGTTATCGAATAACGGCATCAGCATTGACACGCTTTTTGCGTAATCAAGCTCTTTATCATGATGAGAAGTATCGTGATTGCCCATGACGTAAATGAACTTTCCCTTGAAGCCTGCTTTAATATTTTCAAGATATTGAAGCGAGCCTGATGTGAGAGAGTCTGTTCCGTCACCTGTCAGAACCAGTATGTCGGCGCTTTTGACTTCGTCATCTGAAAGTATTTCTTCGAGATTCTGCAAAGGCGTTTTGCCGTTGGAGCTCCATTCCTTTATTCCGTGGGCTATTGCATCAGAATCCTTCTGATCGTCATCGGCAGAGGGAACGGTGATGTGAGTGTCTGAAATATGGATCAGCTTTTTCGGAAAACGGATTCCTGGTATGTGTACGCTTATTCTTTCGATTGTCATAGCTTTTAGCCGAGGTTAGGCTCGGCGAAGAATTCGATCTCCGGCTTTTCGTAAGCATCGGATTCGAATACGATAATATCGTTTTTACCTTTTCTGAGGAGCGGAGCAGGAACAAAAAGTGTCTTCGTAGGTCCCTTATCGTTCCAGTATCTTCCGATATTGAATCCGTTTACGACAACGAAGCCCTTGTGGAAGCCGTCAAGGCGAATGAATGTATCGCAAGGCTCCTCGTTGATTTCAAGCTCACCCTTGAGGAATGCGGGTCTGTTGTCATCGGCTGTCTCATCTTGATATACAAGGCCTGAAAGATCATCCATTGTCATGGAATAGATATCCCAGCCATAGTGGAACATTTGTTCAAGACGGATTCCTCCGACAATACCCTTCTTGTCGAAAAGCTCCGGACCGTAGTTAACTCGTCCGCAGTTCTCAACAAGAACGTCAAGCTTGAGACTTTCGCCCTTCTTGAGCTCGATCCATACCTGATCGCCGTTTTCTTCTGCATTGCGGTAGAAGATGGACTTTTTCTCACCGTCAATGAATACCGTTGCTCTGTCTCTTACATTGCCGAAGCAGAGGTAACGCTTTTCCATCGGGCCCGTGAGTGTTGTTGAATACATAATGAATCCGAAATCCTGCCCTGCCTGCTCCATAGTGAGAGGTGCAGCACAGGTTTTTTTCTCGGAAATGTTATCGATATTGCTGAAGAGAGGAGCTTTCTTTGTGAGCGCAAGCTTACCGTAAGCTTTCTTCTTTGTGTTTTCAACGTCGAGCGGAGGGAGATAGCCTGTCTTTTTTGCAATAACATCTCTTACTGCAAAATATGTCGGGCGAAGGTCGCCTGATTCGGAAACGGGAGCATCATAATCATAGCTTGTAACAGTAGGCTGATATACGCCTTCCGAGTGGTTTGCGCCGTTTGTAAATGCGAAATTTGTGCCGCCGTGGAACATATAGAAATTGAATGATGCACCGCTTTCTATCATCGGAACGAGGTCACGAAGAGTTTCTTCAACGGAACGTGTGTGGTTCTGTTCACCCCAGTGGTTGAACCAACCGCACCAGAATTCTCCGCACATTGAAGGCTGATTCGGTCTGAAATCGTCAAGCACTTCAAATGCCTCCATTGGATGACTGCCGAAGTTTGCAACGCAGGGATATTCCGGAAGCGTGCCGCCGTTGAGCATCCAGTAGCCGGGACCGTCAGATGTGTAGAGGAGACAATCAATGCCGTTTTCCTTGTATATATCGGCAATGGCTCTCAGATAATCCTTATCATCACCGTATGAGCCGTATTCGTTCTCAATCTGAACCATAATGATTCCGCCGCCGTTTGTGCAGAGGTGCGGACGGATGCGTGAAAGAAGCTCGTTGTAGTACGGACGGACTTTTTCAAGATATTTTTTATCGTTGCAGCGGATGTTGATATTTTCGTAATTGAGAAGCCATGACGGAAGACCGCCGAAGTCAAATTCGGAGCAGATGTACGGACCCGGACGGACGATAACTTTAAGTCCGAGGCTCTCGGCGATAGAAATATATCTTTCAATATCAAGTATGCCTGAGAAGTCGAACTGACCTTCTTTTCTCTCGTGGAGATTCCAGCAGACATATGTTTCTACAGTATTAAGACCTGTGGCACGGAGCTTCTTGAGTCTGTCTTCCCAGTATTCGGGAACGATACGCCAGTAGTGCATGGCGCCTGACATGATCTGGAACGGCTTGCCGTCAAGAAGAAAATCTTTGCCTTTAAATGTGAATGTACTCATTATTTATTATTTCCTTTCAGAATTTCATAAAATAATTATATCACAGAAATCATTTCTTTTCAAGAATAATGAGCTCTTAAACAAAATAAAAGAGAATGAAAGCAGAATTTATGGATAATATCAAACCGCTGTCTGAATGAAAGACTTATAAGACACAAACCTCCTTGAAAGAGCGTAGGAAAAAGACAAAAGGGCAAAGAAAAAGTCCCGTGATTATTACGGGACTTGACGCTTATTCAACTTTATTTTTCTTTTTACCGAAAGGTATCTGTGCAAGCATAACGGCGACAAACATCAGCACACAGCCTATGTATTCCTTTACGGTCATCCTTTCGTGAAGAATTATTGCACCGGAGAGAGTTGCAAAAACCGATTCAAGACTTAAAAGGAGCGACACGACAGTAGGATTTGCATCCTTTTGTGCGACTATCTGAAGCGTGTAGGCAACGCCGCTTGAGAATATGCCGACATAGAGAATAGGGAAGGCACACTCGATTATAGCAGGCATGGACGGCGTCTCAAAGAAAATCATACATATCGATGAAAACACACCTGCAACGATGAACTGCGCAAACGAAAGCTCAACTCCGTCAACGAATCTTGAAAAGTAATCGATCACAAGAATGTGACAGGAGAAAACGAACGCACAGAGCAGAACGTAAAGGTCGCTGACGGAAACAGAAAAATCTTCCTTGATGCAGAGAAGATAAAGCCCTGCGACGGCGATTACGACACTTATCCATACCGATACGGGCGCTTTTTTGCCGAAGAAAATGCCGATTATAGGCACAAGCACGATATAAAGAGCGGTGATGAAGCCGGCCTTGCCCGGTGATGTTTCCGAAAGTCCCATCTGCTGAAGGTTTGATGCTATCGCAAGCACGGCTCCGCAGCAAAGACCTCCCAGAAGGAGCATTTTTGTATAAGCTTTTTTCTCTGCCCGTGTTTTTTCGGGCTTATGCGAAAGCTTTCTTATGATCAGGATCACCGGAATCAGTGCCGCTGCACCTATAAATGATCGGAGTGCATTGAATGTGAATGCACCGATGAGGTCGGTGGAAACGCTCTGTGCAACGAATGCCGTACCCCATATTACTGCCGCGATGATGGGGCAGACGGTTTGACGTAAATAATTCTTTTTCATATAAGTAAAATAACAATACCGCACACGATGCGGATGAAAATAAATTTTTCAGTAACAAAGGCCATCCTTTCTGCATATAATGAGAGTGCAGAAATAATTTATCGGAAAGGAATTGCCTGAATGTTCAATAATTTATTAAAAAAAATAAAGTGCCTATCACCCAAAAGGATAATTGGCACTCTTTTTCTTATTGCCGGAGCAGTCCTGCTTATATGCTTCTTACCCGGCTGGGTCTGGGGAGCAATCTTAGGCATAGCTATTATCGCCGCAGGCTGCTTTCTTGTTTTACCCTGATAAATGTGTTGCTTCAGACTGAAAGCCCGGGAGAGTTATGCTCTCTCGATCTTATTTGCACGAAGACAATGTGTGCAAACATACACCTGCTCAACGGAGTCACCTGACTTAACGTGAACCTTCTTCAAGTTCGCATTCCATGAGCGGTTAGTCTTGATGTTGGAATGGCTTACTGCATGTCCGTAAGTTCTACCCTTGCCGCAAACTGAACAAACCTTAGACATCGAAACACACCTCCTTATAGTTAATAGCACTAAAATTTACTTGCTTATTATATCATAATATCAAAATAAATGCAAGAGGATTTTTTCAAAAATCATAAAGTTTTATTATTTTTGCCTGAAAGAGAGTAAATCAGATCAAGAATCGTATCTGTTCCTTCTGCAGATTGTGAAGCATTCATAGCAGACTTGATTCTTGAGCTTTCCTGGCTGAGCCTGTTGATGTAGTAGATGAATTTTTCTGAATCAAGCTCATCCTGATCCACGGACAGAGCATAGCCGCTTTTTGCAAATGACTGGGCGTTAAGTATCTGGTCACCTCTGCTTTCACCCTTCGGAAGAGGGATGAGGAGCATAGGCTTCTTTGCGGCAAGAAACTCAAATATCGAATTTGAGCCTGCGCGGGATACTGCCAGATCGCTTGCGGCGAAGAGATGACGAAGCTCCTCGGAAACGTATCCGAATTGCTTGTAGCCCCTGATGCCCTCTAAATCGGGATCCGTGCCGCTTTTCCCGTAAATGTGTATAATATCAAATTTATTGACAAGAGTGCTTACAGAGGCTTTTACAAGCTCATTGATGGCTCTTGCTCCGAGCGAACCGCCCATTATTATCAGAACCGGCTTTTTGCCGTCAAATCCGCACAGCTCAAGTCCTTTTTCTCTTGAACCCGTGAAAAGATCCTGTCTTAAAGGAGAACCGGTGCAGATATATTTATCCGAATGATATGCAGCTGCTGTTTCGGGAAAGGTCGTGCAGACCTTATCTGCGAAGCGCGCAGAAAGCTTGTTTGCAAGCCCGAGAGTATAGTCGGATTCATGTATGATGACAGGGATCTTGTGGATATGTGCCGCAACAACTACGGGCACCGTAACAAAGCCTCCCTTTGAAAAAACGATATCGGGCTTTATTTCCTTGATGAGCTTTTCTGCATCGTTGAGACCCTTGAGGACCCTGAATGCATCCCTTACGTTTTCAAGTGTGATGCTTCTGTTCAGTCTTCCTGCTGAAATGGGATGGTAAATGATATCCGGATCCTTTGCCGTGATATCCTTTTCCATACCGCGCTTTGTGCCGATGTAATCTATCTGAAATCTGTGCTTTTTGAGCGACGGAACGAGCGCCATATTACCGCTGACGTGTCCGGCTGTGCCTCCGCCGGTGAGAATGATTTTCATACTGACCTGCCATCCTTTCTGGAAGTTGTGGGGTGTTGAATGAATTTAAGAGACGGTGAAATAATCCTTATAAATGGTTATCTGGTGATCATTGCCGTCAAGGATAAGCTCTATCAATGTTTCCTCTCCGAGGAGCTCAAGCTTGCTGTCGATATCGACGGCTTCGCACAGGTCAAGTCTCTTGCCGTTCTTTGTGATAAGATAAACAGACGACATATCTTCGAGAGAAATGATGTCGACGAGATCCTTTGAGCCTGACTTTGCGATGCCTTCGATTACGGTAAGGATCACGCTTCTCTGATAAGGATCCTTTGTGAGGAGCTTATCACCCTTCAGATACTGCGAAATTCTGATGCCTGTAAATATCGGCAGAGAGTAGCCTGTTGTGCCCATGGCCGTTCTGATGACGTTGGCATTGCTGTCTATGACGATATAACCTTCATCATATGAAATAAGTGCGGCAGGGAGCCTTTCGGATACCGTTATGTTGACTGTGAAGGGATAGAGAACGGTCACTGTTGTCGCTTCAAAAGTGCCTGAAGCGTTGATTTTTTCAATGACCTTCTCGGTGTTTACTCTGAATATATTCTGTCCTTCCTTCAGTCCGGAAAGCTCTCTTACCGAAATACATTCCTCCTCGGAAAGCATATCGGAGATTATGTTTATTTTTTGTATTTTGAACAGATTACCGTACATAACACCGAGCCCTGCAAGGACCACGATGGCTGTTATTACAATAACAAGTAAGAACGTTCTTGATTTCATGAAGATAGTCTGCCTTTCTTTTGTGATTTATCAGCTGTATCAGCTTATATCTGCACCGACACTTCTGAATGCCGGTATAATGTTTTCATATCCACGCTCGATAAAGTGAGCCTGCCTTATTGTGGTCGTGCCTTGTGCACAAAGCCCTGCGATTACAAGTGCCGCATTGCATCTGAGGTCTGTTCCGTATATTTCCGCTCCGTAAAGAGAGGGAACACCCTTGATCACGGCAGAATTCTTCATATCGTCGGGGATTATGATATGAATATCCGCGCCGAGAGCACACAGGGAATAAGCGGCTTTGAACCTGTTTTCGTAAATGTTTTCCTTGATGACGGATGTGCCGTCGGCTTTTGAGAGAAATGCCATCAGCTGAGGCTGAAGATCTGTCGGAAAGCCCGGAAACGGCGCCGTAGATACGATATCTGTCGCTTTGTATTTTCCCGTGGATGTGACTCTGATGCCGAGAGTATCCGGCAGGAGCTTAATTCCGCAGGCCTCAAGAATACCGTTAAGAGAGTTGTTGTGCCTGATGACTGCGTTCTTTACGAGGACGTCTCCGCCGGCAGCAGCCGCTGCAAGCATATATGTTCCTGCGACGATCCTGTCCGGGATTACGGAATAGCTTGTTCCGTGGTATTTCTTTTTGCCCTCGATAATGACGGTTCCTGTGCCTGCACCGCTGATGCTTCCACCCATTGAATTGATAAAATTCTGAAGAGCTTCTATTTCAGGCTCACGGGCGGCGTTTTCGATGATCGTTGTTCCTGAAGCCATTGATGCGGCGAGGATAATGTTTTCTGTGGTGCCTACGCTCGGGAACGGAAGCACGATTTCGGTTCCCGTGATTTTTTCGGCATTGCAGCACCAGCAGTCGCCGTCATAATCAATGGAAATTCCCATTTTCATAAAAGCTGACAGATGCATATCTATAGGTCTTGAGCCTATGTCGCATCCGCCTGTTTCGGCAAGCCTTGCTTTTTTTAGCCTTGCAAGAACTGCACCGAGAAGTATTACCGATGAACGGATCTTGCCTACGTGCGAGTCTGATATTTCGCAGTTTGCAAGCCCGGAGCTGTCGATAATAAGAGTATTGCTTTCCCGACGGGATTTTACACCGAGATCACTCATTATGAAGAGCATATCATCAATATCGGTGATCATAGGTGCGTTATGTATTATAACTTCCTCGTCCGTGAGCAAACAAGCGGCAAGCACAGGAAGAACGGCGTTTTTTGAACCGCCGACTGTGAGCTCGCCGTAGAGCGGAGTACCGCCATTGATAGTCAAAGTGTCCATACCATACCTCGATTCTGTTTTTTATTGTTATTCTTATATAACAAATTATTACAGAACAGGAAATATGGTTACAATTATTTGTTGGTCCAGCTGCTGTTCTTGGAAAGCGTTATTTTCTTCTGCCTTCTCGGAGCGGGATGCTCTGTGTAGGACGAGAGATTCAGAAGAATTCCTATCGAAGCAAGCATAATGATGAGCGATGTTCCGCCGTAGCTGATGAACGGAAGCGGAATACCCGTAGGAGGTATCGCTCCGAGAACAACGCACAGGTTGATTATAGTCTGTATTCCTATCATACTCACGATGCCTGTGGCAAGAAGTGAATTGTAGGGATCTTTTGATTGCTGTGCAATAACGATTCCTCTCCAGATGAGAAGAATGAAGCCAAGAAAGAGGACAACACATCCGATGAAGCCTATTTCTTCGGAAATAATGGCAAAAATAAAGTCACTCTCTGCAAAAGGAATATAGAGATATTTCTGAATACTCTGACCGATGCCGACACCTGTCAGACCGCCTGCACCTACAGCATAGAGAGATTCGATGAGCTGATAGCCTCCTCCGAGAGGATCAGACCACGGATCCCAGAAGGCACGAAGTCTTTCAAGTCTGTACGGTGCGGAAATCATAAGCACGACTGCACCTGCAACTGCGCCGCCCATGAATACGGCAAGATATCCCCAATGGAGACCTGCAGCAAAAAGCATTGCAAGAGCAATAGCCGCAACACAGACAGTTGTTGAGAGGTTAGGCTGCTTCATGATGAGCAGGCAAACGATACCCGTAAGCATAAGTGCAAGAATTACATATCTGAATTCCTGAATTCTGTTTTTGTCTTTTCTTTTGCGCTTGGATGCATTTTTCAGCTTTTCTTCAGGTGTGACGGTTTTCTTGGAGAAGAGATCCGCCATTACGAGAATAACGCCAAGCTTTGCGAAGTCGGACGGCTGAATACTGAGTCCGGCTATGTTGATCCATCTCTTTGCGCCGAGCACCTCCGGACCGGCAACCAGAACGATCACAAGAAGAGCAAGACTGATTATGTACAGTCCGAATCCGAACTTTTTGATAGCTCCGAGCGGTACGAACCAAAAGAAGAACATGGCAGCCGCTCCTACTATGGCATTTATCAGCTGCTTGCGGGCATAGTAATAAGGCCCGAGCGTATCCATAGTTGAATAGTAGCTTGCGCTCTGTATCATTATTATTCCGAATGCTGTCAATGCGACAGCGATGATCAGTACCCAATAGTCGGGAGAATGCTTTTTCACGAAAAACCTCCGGAGCTTGACTTCAATTTATATTATACAATTATTTCTGATTTTTTGCAATTATTTCTTTGACTTTTTCCTTGAAAATTACGCCTCTTTGCTCGTAATTATCGAACATATCCCAGCTTGCGCAGGCAGGTGAGAGGAGAACGTTATCTCCCGGTTCTGCGGCGGCAAATGCCTTTTCGATGGCTTCGTCAAATGTTGTGCAGTACGTGATGTTTGTGTAGCCGTACTTTTCGGCCGTTCTGAGAATGAGAGGAGCGGTTTCGCCGATAACGGTTATTGCTCTTATTTTATCGTCGATTACGTCGAAGAGCTCATCAAAGGCAAATCCCTTGTCATATCCGCCGAGGATGAGAGTTGTGGGGGAGGGCATTGCCTCGATCGCCTTGATTGTCGAATCGCAGTTTGTTCCCTTTGAATCGTTATAAAATCTGATGCCGTTGACTTCACCTGAATATTCGATTCTGTGCTCAACGCCCATGAAAGAGATAAGAGTTTTTCTGATGGACTCGGTTGATGCTCCGTAAAGACTTGAGAGAAGAGCAGCGGCAAGAGCGTTCTCGATGTTGTGAGTGCCGAGAATATTAAGCTCGCTTACGCGGCAGATGTTTTCTTTTGCTCCGTGAGTATTCAGAACGAGCATATCTCCTTCAAGCCATGCACCGAAGCCGAGTGCTTTTTTGGTGCTGAAATAAACGGCTTTGTTATTTCCGACTTCCATTTCGGCTGTGGTTTCGTTGTCTGCGTTGAGAACGACGTATTTTCCACTCATATTCCTGAAGACAGTCTTTTTCGCCTCAATGTATGCCTCAAGTGAACCGTGACGTGAGAGATGGTCAGGTGTGACGTTGAGAATAGCCGATATTTCGGGTGTAAAGTTGATTACGGATTCAAGCTGATAGCTTGAGATTTCGGCGACAACGGCACTGTTTTCCCTGATGTTGTCGACTTCTCCGATAAATACGTTTCCGATATTGCCTACAACGAATGTATCAAACTCGTTTTTGAGTATTTCCCCTGTGAGGGTAGTGGTGGTGGTTTTGCCGTTTGTGCCTGTGATGGCAATGATCTTTCCTTTGCAGAGATTGTATGCAAATTCGATTTCACCTATTGTTGATATACCTCTTCTTTTTGATTCCTCAATGAAATCAAGCTTTGTAGGTACTCCGGGGCTCAGGATCATTTCATCTGTCTCGTCGAGACGGCTGATGTCAAAATTACCTGAAATGATTTCTATCCTTCCTTCGAACTGTCCGATGACTTCGGCAGACGGCTTTTTATCATATGCAATTACTTTTGCACCGTGTGAATGTATATACTCAGCAAGAGCAACACCGCTTTTGCCGAGACCGATTACCATATATGTTTTTGATGTATCCATATTTTATCTTCTTTCAGATATATTTTATTTTATTAGCGGTAGTATTGAAATAATAGCGAGGAGGGAAAGGAATCCCTGAATGACCGTAAACATTGTCACGACCTGAGTTTCACTCATTCCGCAAAGCTCAAAGTGATGATGAATAGGCGCCATCTTGAATACACGCTTTTTTCTGATTTTGTAGCTTGATACCTGAATGATATCGGAAAGGCTCTCGATGAGATAGATTCCTCCTGAAATGATGAGCAGGAAAGGCATCTTCATGATCATGCAGATAGCTGCTATTGCACCGCCTATGCCCATTGCACCGCAGTCGCCCATAAATACCTTTGCAGGATTTGAGTTGAACATGAGGAAGCCCATGCATCCGCCCATAACGAGTCCGCAGTACATGAGAAGGTTCTTCATGTTGACGAGCATATAGGATGATTCTTCAAATACTCCGAATGAGATGAGAAGGAAGAGTATAGCTCCGAGACCGCAGGCAGAAACGAGAGTAACGCTTGAAAGAAGCCCGTCAATTCCGTCGGTGAGGTTTGTGCTGTTGACAACTGCGACCATAACAAATATATTGAGAGGTATGTACCAGATGCCGAGATTGACTGTGATATCCGTAAACGGAATATAAACTTCGCTGCCGATGAAAGGACAGTGGTAGCAGAATATGGCAAAGATAAGTGCAAGACCGAACTGACCGACGATTTTCTGATACGGCTTGAGTCCGAGACTGCGCTTTTTTACGATTTTTATATCATCGTCAATGAAGCCTACTGCGGCATAGCCGAGTGTGGCAAGCACACAGGCAAGAATGAAGTCATAGCTTCCTCTGCAAAGCACGAATGCCATTATTGTTATCGGAATTATGAATATAATGCCGCCCATAGTCGGAGTACCTGTTTTTTTCAGGTGAGACTGCGGTCCGTCGTCACGTTCTGTCTGACCGAATTTGTGTTTTCTGAGTATCGGGATAAAAAACTTGCCGCAGATGAGTGTGAGTATAAATACCGACAGCATTGCTATACCGAAAATTTGCATTTATTTTTTCCATTATTCCTGTTTGAGGAATCCCTTTCAATGAGTGTAATTTATAACCTGTTAATTATATCTCTTTTTTAACAAATAATCAACTATTTCTTCCATTTTCATTCCTCTTGAACCTTTTACAAGGAATGTATCCGTGCTTGTAAAGTCAAATGCGGAGAGAAATTCAATGGCTTCCTTATTTGTCAGTACGGAGTGTATATTCTTATAGGGAAGACCGGATGCGGCACCTGAAGCAGTGAACTGTGCCATATCGCCTCTTGTCAGTACAAAGTCAGCGGATGCCGCGGCGGCAACGCCTATTTCTCTGTGAGCCTCCTCGGAGAATGAGCCCTGCTCGAGCATGTCACCGAGAATGGCAATCTTTCTGCCCTTTGCTATCTCGTTCAGAACCCTGAGGGAAGCCTTGACTGCCTGAGGATTGGAATTGTAAACGTCGCTTATTACGGTAACGCCGTCGGGACATCTGAAAACCTTCATCCGCATATCGTCAGGGAAGAAGTTTTTGAGTGCCGACGCACATTTTTCAAGCGGTATGCCGTCTGCGATTCCTGCGGCAACGGCGGCAAGTGCGTTGTAAACGTTGTGAATGCCGAGAGTGTGGATCATTGCGTGCGCCGTCTGGTCTCCATAGGTGATATCAAATTCGGTGATGAAGTATTCGTCCTCTGTGAATGTGCCTATGTTTGATGCAAAAACGTCTGCTTTGTTGTTGATGCCGTAAGTCAGCTTTCTTGAGATAAAGGATTTATCGTCAATTACCTTTGCGAGCATATCGTCATCGGCATTTATAATGATTGCGCCGCCGGGCTTTACTGCACGGAAGATATCGCATTTTTCGTTTGCGATTGCTTCTCTTGAGCCGAAGAATTCAATGTGGCTTGTTCCGATATTGGTGATAACGGCAATGTCCGGAGCGGCAACTCCAGCCATAGTGGCAATTTCACCCTTGTGACCTGTTCCCATCTCGAATACTGCGGCTTTGTTTGTGTATGAAAGTCTTGTGACGGTGAGCGGAAGTCCGATAACACTGTTATAGTTGCCTTCGGTCTTGAGCGTATCATATTCTGAAGAGAAGACCTGATAAAGCATTTCTTTGGTCGTGGTCTTTCCGCAGCTGCCTGTAACGGCAACTGTCTTCGGAGAGATCTCTGCAAGATAGAATCTTGCGATAGAACGGAGTGCCTCCTCTGTTGATTCAACGAGGATAACCGGTATGGGAGATTCCTCGACAGGATGGCTGATGAGCGCACATACAGCACCGTTTTCGGCGGCTCCCGGAATAAAATTGTGTCCGTCCACCTTTGCACCGATTATTGCAACATAAATATCGCCGTTTTTTACTCTCCTTGAATCTGTCTGTGCACCGAGAACGGGAAAATCCTCTTTACAGTCGGTTTTTCCGCCGGTTATTTCAACTATTTTCTGAAAATTCATAAGTTCCATAAAGTTATTCTGAAGCCGGATCGTTGATATCATCAAGCACCGAAAGAACGATACTCCTGTCGTCTGATGGATACTTAATGCCTCCGATTTGCTGGTATGCTTCGTGCCCCTTTCCCATAATTATTACCGTATCGTCTGTGTCTGCACAACGTATGGCGTGTTCAATGGCTTTCTCTCTGTTGATTACTATATTGTAAAAGCATTGCTTGCATTCAAGACCCGAAACAATTTCGTTTGCAATGCATATTTCATTCTCACTTCTCGGGTTATCGGATGTGATAACCGTGTAATCGGATAATTCAGCTGAGATTTCTCCCATCTTACTGCGTTTTTCTTTTTCTCTGTCACCGCCGCATCCGAATACCGAAATCAGTCTGCCTTTTGTGAATTCCCTTGCCGTCTGGATTACGTTTTTTATTCCGTCGGGAGTATGTGCATAATCAATTATGACAAGCGGCGCTCCTTTTCTGATTATCGGCTCAAATCTTCCGGGGATGGGAGGGGCCGAGGAGAGCGCTTTTGCAACGTCTCCGGCATCAAAGCCGTATTCTGTGCACACAACTGCTGAAGCAAGGGCGTTGTAAACTGAAAACATTCCCGGCGTTGAGACTGATATTTTAACGGTTCTTTTGTCAGGAGTTATCATATCAAATACGGCACCTGAAAAAGATGATCTGACCGACACTGCCCTGTAGTCTGCATCGGCTCCCGTTCCGTATGTAATTACTCTTGACGGAATGTTTTTTATTATTTCTCTTCCGTAGGGATCATCTGAATTTATCACGGCAGTCTCGCATTGAGAGAAGAGCTTTTCCTTTGCTTTTCTGTATGCGGACATATTTTTATGAAAGTCAAGATGATCCTCGGTAAGGTTTGTGAATACGCCGAATTTGAATTTCAGCCCGGCAACACGCTTCATTTCGAGTGCGTGAGAAGATACCTCAATTGCCGCAGCTTTGGCATCATTTGCCGCAAAAGAAGAGAACAGCCCGAAAAGGTCAAGTATATCCGGCGTGGTTCTTTCTGTGGGAAACGTAAGTTCGCCTAGCCTGCCTCCCAGAGTGCCGATTATCCCCGTCCTGACGGACAGTGAATTCAGAATATGCGCAATGTAATGGGTGGTCGATGTTTTACCGTTTGTTCCCGTTACGCCTATAAGATCAAGCTTTCTGTCACAATGCGAATAGAATTCCGCAGTGATGAGTGCAAAAGCTTCTCTGACATTATTTACTCTTATGACATAGCATGAGGATGAGACCTTTCTGCAAAGCTCTTCGCTTGCTTCGGTGAGAATGACTACCGCACCGAGTGCGACCGCATCCTGAATGTATGACACACCATTGTCACGGTAGCCGGGGATGGCAGCAAAAAGAAAACCTTCCCGAACATTGCGTGAATCACTTGCTATGCCGTTAATTTTTATATTTTTTACGACTTCCGGATATACATAACTGCTGACGCCCTCAAGGGCATTGTTGATAAGCTCAAAGAAAAACATTGCAATCTCCGTTTCTGACTATTTGGTTCCCTTGAAAATGCTTTTCTTTTGTTTATATCTGTCTTGTATATTTTACGCTCGAAAATCAGTATTGATTACTCTTCG
Source organism: Clostridia bacterium (assembly GCA_045627045.1). Classification (GTDB taxonomy): domain Bacteria; phylum Bacillota; class Clostridia; order HGM11327; family HGM11327; genus SIG351. The sequence goes on from JAZQMY010000033.1 coordinate 92,857, forward strand.
ATTATGTCCTCGGTAAAGTCTTCATTCTGTTCTTCTGACGGAATGGCTTCCTGAGTAGGATCGTCCTCACCTTCGGGGTTTTCTGTTTCTTCCGGTTCATCACCGCTGACATCTTCTGAAGGCTCGGGAGTTTCATCGGGGAAGAGCTCCGGTGTAGGCTCGGGAGTAGCTTCGGGTGTAGGCTCGGGAGTAGGCTCCGGTGTCGGTTCGGGCGTCGGAGCGGGTGTTGTCATGAACAGAACCGTGACTTCACTGCCCGGTGCAAGGAATGTACCTGCAATATAATTCTGATCCCAGACGTAGTCGCCTTCGCCCATAACGTTAAGCTTCAGACCTTTCAGGAGCAAAGCTTTGTTTGCCTCGGTGAGTGTCATTCCGGTTAGGTCAGGCACTCGGACTAGGGACGGGTCAAGCTCTTGCTGAGAAATTGTGATAATGATTCTTGTATTCTTTGAAACAAGTGTATCCGGCTCGATGCTCTGTGCAGTAACGATATTTCCTGAACCCTGAACTGTAACGTCAAAATGTCTTTCTGAAAGAACAGAGAATGCATCTTCAAGCTCAAGACCGATCACATCCGGAGTGTAGATATTCTGGGCAATGGGTTCAGTAGTTTCAACACCAAGGTAGGGAAGTGCTTTTTCAAGGAACTTTCCGACATAAGGTGCGGCAACAAGGCTGCCGAAGGTGATGCCCTTAGGATTGTCAACTACGAGATATACAGTGATTGCAGGATCGTCCGTAGGTCCGAAAGCGATGAAGGATGAAATATCCTTTGTGGAGATGTTACCGTTTTCATCGTATGTCTGTGATGTACCTGTTTTACCGCCGATCGTGTAGCCCTCAACTTTTGCTGCGCTGCCGCCGCCGTTTAATACGACCTGATGGAGAGCATCACGCATGATTGCGCTTGTTTCTTCGGAAATAACCTGTGCTTTTATCTCTGTTCCCGTTGTGTAGATAGTTTCTGCGGACTGTGAACCGTCATCATTCTCGATAGTTCTTGTGATGCTCTTGAGAAGATGCGGCGTTACAAGATAGCCGCCGTTTACTATGGCATTGAATGCGGTGATCATCTGGATAGGCGTTACTGAAATAGCCTGACCGAAGCACATTGTGATCCAGTCCTGATGAACTGCGGCTTCTTCAGGGATGAGAATACCTCTTTCTTCACCGGATACATCGATTCCTGTTTTGTCACCGAAGCCGAAAGCACGGATGTATTCGTAAACCTTATCTTTTCCGAGTTTTTCGCCGATATTGATGAATACAGGGTTGCAGGAAGTGTTAAGACCTGTCTGTGTCGTCTGCTTACCGTGGCCACCTGTGGTAGGATGCCATGAGCAGTGAATCTTTACACCGTCAATAACTTCGTAGCCGTTGCAGTAGAATTCATCATCCATTGAAACAACGCCTTCTTCAAGTGCGGAGGCGAGGATAACTGACTTGAATACAGATCCCGGATCGAAGTTCATTTCGCAGCACATATTTTTTGAAAGCGCACGCAGTTCGCTCAGGGAGAGCTCTCTGGGAGGCTCATTCGGATCGTATCCCGGGAGCTGGACCATAGCAAGTATTTCGGCTGTTTTCGGGTTTGTTGCGATGGCGTAAATGCCGTCGGCTGAATATTTTTCAAGACACTGTTCGCAGGCATCCTGAAGATATGACTGAAGATTTACGTCAAGAGTGAGAACGAGGTTGTTTCCGTTTACGGCTTCAACGTAAATCTCGCTTCCGAGAGGAATTTCCTTACCCGTGTTATCTGACTGACGGAGGACCTTGCCGGCTTCACCGATAAGATCCTTGTTATAGTAAAGCTCAATGCCTTCCTGACCGCTGTGACCGTCTGCATCGGCGTACTTCATAACGAAGCCGAGAACCTGCGAAGCAAGATCGTTGTAAGGATATATTCTTGCAGGCTCATCAATGAGATCAAGTCCCTTGATGCCGAGAGCTTTTATCTGCTCGGCCTGTTCATCTGTAAGAAGACGCTTGATCCAGACGAGAGCCTGCTTTTTATCACTGATTTTTTTGTATATTTCGTCTGATTCTATGTTGAGGATAGGAGAGAGGAGCACGGCTACCGAATCCGGGTCTGTGATATCGTTCGGCGTTGCCTGAAGAGAATAACGTGTGACCGATACCGCAAGAGTCAGACCGTTCGTATCATAAATAGTACCTCTTTTCGGATAAACACCGATTTCTCTTGTCCATTGCGAAATGGCTTTATCTTTGAGCTCGCTTCCCCATGAAAATTGTATGTAAGCGAGTCTGGCGGTAATTCCTACAAAAAATATACAGAAAACAACCAGAAGCGTAACGGAACGCTGCTTAATGGTATTCAGATTTGAACTCGGCACTGCCTTCATATTTATTACTCCTTTTATTAAATAAAAAAGTGAACAGCATATATTATACCATTCACTTTTAACAAAATCAATGACAACTTCATATGCATTCTATATTTATTCAGTTTGCTGCACATGGAGAACCTTCAACGGCGTTTTTTTATCACTTGAGATCTACTACCTGACCGTTGGCTGCTTCATGCATTCCGTATTGCGCCGCACGTTCCCTTATCATAGCGATATCTATTGATCCGTTGTATTCTGCGTAGAGAGAATCACGCTCTGCGTAAAGATGTTCGATCTTGCTGGAGAGCTCTGTGATCTGATTCTTCTGCTTCTGAATGGATACTTCTCTTGTAAGAAGGAAAAAAGCGCCTATGGCAAGAACTGCTATTCCGGCAAGCGTAAGAGCAGTTGAAATGAAGTATACAGGGCGTTTCTGCTCCGGCTTTGGGGCGCGCTTAGGCTTTTGCTCCGGTTCGGGAGTGATTTCAGGCTTCTTCTCCGGCTGGTCTATTTTAGGAGCGGCACTTCCCGGGATGTATTCGTTTTTAGGCTCTTCTTTTATGTTAAGCATTCTCATCAATTCTTCATCCATGGTATTTTTCCTTTCTGATTGTATCTGTCAATATATTAATTTCAATTGAATCTCTTTTTGGGTTTGTATTCGAGCTTTTCGCAAATCCGGAGCTCTGCACTTCTTGATCTCGGATTGTCCTCAAGCTCTTCTTCGGAAGCCGTGACAGGCTTTTTGGTTATCATCCTGACCTCGCTGACCTTGTCGCAGGTGCAGATTATTGACTGCTTCGGACAAATGCAGTCAAGCTCGAGATATTTCATAGTTGTTTTAACGGCTCTAGCTTCAAGCGAATGAAATGAAATGATTGCAAGTCTTCCACCGACATTCAGCAGGGAAACTGCATCCTTTATTGTGTTTTCGATCGGCTCAAGCTCGTTGTTAACGAAAATTCTGATTGCCTGATATGTTCGCTTTGACGGGTGAGGACCCTCTCTGCGGAATTTGGCGGGAATTGCTTCCTCAATCACTTTATTCAACTCAAATGTCGTTTCGATAGGTCTGTTGTTCACGATGAACTGAGCTATTCTTTTTGCAAACCTTTCTTCGCCGTAGTCGGTAATGATTTTTGCAAGCTCGGCTTCGGACATATAGTTTACAACTTCGTATGCCGAAAGCTCCTGCGACGCATCCATTCTCATATCGAGTCTGCAATCGTGCATATATGAGAATCCACGTTCCGCATTGTCGAGCTGATAAGAGGAGACACCGAGGTCGAGGAGTATTGCATCAACTTTGTTTATGCCAAGTTCCGCGCAGACCTTCTTCATCTCGCAATAGTTTGATTTTACGGGGATGAAAGCAGGATTGCCGTCAAATTTCTTTTTGCAGACATCAAGTGCATCCTGATCTCTGTCGATGCCGATGAGCCTTCCTGTCGGTCCGATTATTTCGAGTATTTTTGATGAGTGACCGCCTCCGCCCAGAGTTCCGTCTATAACAGTCATACCCTCCTTGAGATTAAGGCCTTCTATGACTTCATTGAAAAGAACCGGCTTGTGTGAAAATTCAAACATTTTTTGTCCTTTCCGTTATACGCCGTAGCCTGCCATGGCGGTAAGCATATTGCTCTTTCTTTCTTCGGTTCTGCCGGAGATATAATTGTTGTATTCTTCCATACCCCAAAGCTCAAGCTTGTCCGAAACACCGATAACTGCAACGTCCTTCTGGATATTGGCGAAGCTGATAAGATACTGGGGGAGAACTATTCTGCCCATTTTGTCAAGCTCGCAGGCTGTGGCATTTCCGAAGAATGTTCTGCGGAATTCACGCGATTCAAATGAAGTCTCCGGAACAGACATGACCTTCTCGGCAAGATGCTCAAAGTTCTCTTTTGATATAAGGAAAAGGTTTCTGTCATAGCCTACGGTAACGTACAGAGTATCGCCCATTTCCTGACGGAACTGCTGCGGGATGATTATTCTGTTTTTGTTGTCCATCGAATGATATGATGTACCGCAAAGCATACCTTTGGTTCTCCTTATACTATTATTTATGTATATTATACCACCACTTGCTACCACTTGCAAGCACTTTTTGATTAAAAATTGGTATAATTCACCACTTTTTCCCCTAATTCATAAATTATTTACATTTTGACGGATATTATTGGATAAAAAAGAAAAATGCCGAAAAACAAAAATGCGTTCCGGCATAATAAAACCGCAGGGGTATCCCTGCGGCGTTTTCCGATATAATTAACGGCAGAGGAGATTTTCTGCCGTTTTGTGGAATATCAGCTCTTTTTCTTCATCCGAGATATTAAGAGAGCTTATCTGCTTTATGGAATCTTTCGGGCGCTGCCACGGCATATCGCTTCCGAGAAGGATCCTGTCTGCACCGTGCTTCATGATTACGGCTTCAAGAAGACTGTTTTCAATTCTTCCGGCAAGAAAAGCCGTATCAAGCCATACGTTTCTTATTCCGGCAAGGTATTCAAGTGATTCTTCAAAAATGTTCATTCCTCCAAGATGCGCAAGAACAAGCTTCAGCTTGGGGAAGCGCTTTGCCGTTTTTGCGGAGGCCTGCGGTCTGCAATGGATCAGCTCGGGGGACAGCGGGTCAAACCCTGCGTGAAGCACGATAATGATGCCTTGCTCCTCGCAGAAGGAATAGATTTTGTCGAGCTTTTCGTCATCAACGAAAAAGCCCTGATAGTCGGGATGAAGTTTTATTCCTTTAATCCCATGATATTTCAGGCGGATAAGCTCTTCCTGCCAATCGGTGCTTTCGGGATGAATGCTTCCGAAGCAGATAAAACCATCTGAATTCAGTGCGATCGAAATATCGTTTATTGTATGTTGCTGAGAAGGCTTAGTTGCAATGGGGAGCATTACGGCTTTTGTGATTCCGTCCTCGGCAAGGACTTTTTGAAGCCCCTTTACCGTTCCGTCGGAATACGGAGTAAAATGGCTCACTGCGGAAAGCTTCTCTATTGCTCTTGCGGCTATGCTGTCCGCAAAAGCGTGAGTATGAAAATCAATATAAGTCATGATTATAAAAAAGCCTCTCATTCTTAAGAGAGGCTTGGTGAGTGCTTTACTTTTCGCCGTGAGCAGAGCAGCTGTCGCAGGAAGTCTCAACAACTCCGCAGAGCTTGTTGGCTTCTTCTTCGGACATACCCTGGCGCATATAGTAATCGGAAAGTGCTTTTCTGATGGCTTCTTCTGCAAGAACTGAGCAGTGGATCTTCTGCGGAGGAAGTCCGCCGAGAACATCGATTACTTCCTTGTTTGAAAGCTGGAGAGCCTGCTCTATCGTTCTGCCCTTGATGAGCTCTGTTGATACGCTGCTTGTTGCGATAGCGGCACAGCAACCGAATGTTTTGAATTTTGCATCAACTACTATATCATTCTCAATTCTGAGATACATTTTCATGATATCGCCGCAAACAGGATTACCAACCTGTCCGATGCCGTTTGCGTTTTCAAGCTCGCCAACGTTGCGGGGGTTATTGAAATGGTCAAGAACTTTTTCTGTGTACATTGTTTGTAATTTCCTTTCTTATCAGATGTTGTATTTGCCGTTGAGGAAGTCCTCGTAGAGAGGAGACATACTGCGGAGTCTTGAAACGATCTGTTCAAGGCTGTCAAGCAGGTAATCAATATCTTCCTTTGTGTTGTCTGTACCGATTGAAATACGGAGTGAGCCGTGAGCTACTTCAACAGGTACGCCTATTGCGAGAAGAACGTGAGATGGGTCGAGTGAACCTGATGTGCATGCACTTCCGCTTGATGCGCAGATGCCCTTCATATCAAGCATGAAGAGGAGAGACTCGCCTTCAATGAATTTGAAGGATACGTTGACTGTGCCGGGGAGACAACATTCAGTATTTGAATTTTTCCTGATATATGGGATACGCTTGTCAATATTATCCATGAGATAGTTTCGAAGAGAAGAAACGTAAGCCATATTTTTTTCGAGATTTTCAGTTGCAAGCTCGATTGCTTTGCCCATACCGACTATTCCGGGAACGTTTTCTGTGCCTGCGCGCTTGCTTCTTTCCTGATGGCCGCCTGCAATGAGCTTCTCGAAGATAACGCCTGTTCTGACGTACATTGCGCCGATGCCCTTAGGACCTTCAAACTTATGAGCAGACATTGAAAGCATATCGATGTTCATTGCTTTGACATCTATCGGAACATGACCGACTGCCTGAACTGCATCTGTATGGAAGAGAATCTTGTGCTCCTTTGCAATGGCACCGATTTCGGCGATAGGCTGGATTGTACCTATCTCGTTGTTTGCAAACATGATGGAGATGAGGATAGTCTCGGGACGGATCGCATTCTTGAGGTCTTCGAGGCTGATCTGACCCTTTGAATCAACGGGGAGATAAGTAACTGAAAAGCCTTCTTTTTCAAGCTGTCTGCATGTTTCGAGAACAGCAGGATGCTCTATCTTTGATGTGATTATATGATTGCCCTTTGATTTTTTTGCGTATGCAACGCCTTTTATAACAGTATTGTCGCTTTCTGAACCGCCTGCCGTAAAGTAGATTTCCTTTTCCTTGGCATTTATGGATTTAGCAACCTGACTTCTTGCTGTTTCAACAGCTTCTCTTGATGTTCTGCCGATACTGTAAACTGATGATGCATTACCGTAGTTTTCTGTAAGATACGGCATCATTGCATCCAAAGCCTCTGATGAGAGCTTTGTAGTTGCGGCATGATCGAAATATATTACTTTTTCAGGCATTTTATAAAACCCTTTCTTTATATAAACTTTTCTGATTGCGTTATTGCGGGGTAAGTCTTTGCTAACTCACACCACACTATATTATATCATAAAACTGTAATAAAATCAATATCAAACGGAAAAAATAATCAAATTCTGCCGAATATAATTGACAAAGTGCGCTCATCACAGCCGACGGCGCACTTTGAGGATTTTATAGCTTTGAATTTACAAAAATGAAGCCCGGATAGCTCTTTTATCAGGCATAGAAGTCCGAATCAATGGTACGGAGCATTGTTTCTGCGTAAACACGTGCGAAAAAGTCATTCGGGTGGTTGATATTGTTTCCCGTATAATCAACAAAACGCTTTTTTTCAAGCACAGAAAGGCTCATTGAGCCCATCGGCACAACCGCACATGGAACGCCCTTCGGAAGATAGTCGTTCCTGAAGCCGTTGATGAGATACTTTTCCTGTTCCTCCTGATGACAGTGAGGGCCGTTGTTGGTTTCGTTGTTCGGAACCATTGTGGCTATGGCAAGGAAAGCTGTATCGGGTGCGGCATCAAGAACTTTATCGTATATCGCTCTTCCATTTTCGTATGTTCCTGTTGGCGGTGCCTGATCGTTCATGCCGAGAGCGGGAATGAAGAGGTCACAGCCATATTCGCGGATGAATGGAAGAGCAGAATATTCAAAGTTTTCTGTTGCGCTTTTGGTTGTCCAGCCGCATACGGAAGGATTAATGTAGGTGAGTGTGGGAATTCTTTCAGGATGATATGTATCGGGGACGTGGCAGGTATACGGCAGATTGTCGGTCGGAATGTATCTGACATTATATCCGTATTTATCAGCGAGTTGTTCAACGAAAAGCATCGGATATGTGTGTTGATACGGAGGTCTCTTGAGCGCAAAGCTTGAATTTGCACCGTATGTAATGCTGTCACCGTAGAAAATAACTGTTACGTCCTCGCCGTTTGAAAGCTTATTGAGAAGCTTTGTGAAAATATGCTGATTACCTTCCGGCAAAAAGCCGTTCCACGGTTCACTGTGAGTATAAGTGATGCAGGTCTGCCACTTAGTCATGGCATCATCCTCACCCCAGTAGGTATGGACCTCTTTGCCGTTGTGGATGGTGGTGATGTAGTTGCCCTTGTAGGCATTGAAGTATATTTCATCAGGAATAAACGGAATTCTGCTGTCCTTTGTGCGAACGAGCTTTTTGTCCTTCAGATCAAAATCGGTTCCGCGCTCGTAAGTAATACTTCTGTCGTATGATGTGACAGACAGAATTTCATCCGCAGGGAACAGGAGAGCTTTTTCACTTTCCCATTCATTGAAAAAGACAGTTTCGTTTTCGGAAAGTGTGCCATTGAAAATTGATTTCATATTATAGTTTTTCCTTTCGTTGTCATAATGATGCAGGAATGTGTTGCTGAAGCATTTGCCGGCTGCATCGGAAATGAAGTCCCGAAGAGATGACCCGGAGATTCATTTCATTTATGATTATATCATACTTTATGTTAAATATCAAATGTTTTTCGGAAGATATCTGATAATACGGCATTCAAAAAAGTGATGCTTTATTATTATAAAAGAAAAACGCAGACACACAAGGTGCCTGCGTATCTTAAACGATATTATCAGTCAAGAATGCCGTGCATCGGATTGTTCTGCATAGGTATCGTTCTCTCAAAATGTGTTTCGAGGTCTATTGTCTTGCCAAGGTCGCTTGACTTCTGGAAAGAAGTAAGGATTTCAAGCACATGAAGTGTCTGCTTGTAGCTGCATCTGAAAGGTCTGCCTGTTTCAAGAGACTTTGCCATATCAGCGAGGCCGAGAGCACGTGAATTTTCCTTGTAATCGAACATGAGAGGAATCTCCTTGAAGCTTCCGTCTTCAGGACGGAGAACCTTGACGGGACCGCCGAAGCCGTTCGGATCGGGAACGAAAATAGTGCCCTTTGTTCCGTAAATCTCAAATCTTGCGCCTTCGTTTGAGTAAAAATCAAATGTTGTGATGATCGTGCCGATTGCACCGTTGTCGAAGTGAAGTGTTCCTGTGACGTGAGTAGGAACGTCAACGTTGATCACCTCACCGTAGTGAGGTGCAGAAGTGATGATTCTCTTCGGGAATGTTGTTTTAGTAACGCCTGTAACACTCTTTACGCCGCCGACGAGGTTGAGAAGAGCAGTAACATAGTACGGTCCCATATCAAGCATAGGGCCGCCGCCGAACTTGTAGTAGAACTCCGGATCGGGATGCCATGTTTCGTGACCGTGGCAGAGCATAAAGCATGCAGAACCGACGATGTCACCGATCATTCCGCTGTCGATGAGCTTTCTTGCTGTCTGGATTCCTGCGCCGAGGAATGTATCAGGAGCACCGCCGAGCATAAGACCTTTTTCTTCTGCGATTCTTACGAGCTCCTTGCCTTCTTCGTATGTTGCGCCGAGAGGCTTTTCCGAATAAACGTGCTTGCCAGCAAGAAGTGCGCCCTTTGTAACATTGAAATGTTCATAAGGACGTGTAAGGTTGAGAACGATATCAATTTCGGGATCTGCAAAGAGCTCCTCCATTGTGTCGTAAACCTTTTCAATGCCGTACTTGGCCTGGGCGTTAAGAGCTCTTTCCTTTACAAGATCGCAAAGAGCAACGAGTTTGACTTCCCTGAAAGTCTTTGTAAGATTTTCAAGATAGATGCCGCTGATGGAGCCGACTCCTACCATACCTATTTTAACCATAATGTACCTCCGTTTTGATCTGAATTATTCTGTCAGTCCAGTATGCCGTGCATAGGATTGTTATGCATCGGCTCTACACGTTCAAAATGAGTTGTCATTTCGTAAGGCTTGCCTTCCATACTTGATTTTTCAAATGCAGAAAGAGCTTCAATAACATGAAGAGTCTGCTTGTAGCTTGTACGGAATACTCTGCCTGTTTCAAGCGCCTTTGCAAAGTCTGCAAGACCGAGACCGCGTGAATCGGTGTTGTAGTCAAACATGATAGGCATATCTTTTACCTGCCCGCCGTCTTCGGGACGAATCAGCTTGACAGGTCCCCAGAAGCAATTCGGGTCAGGCAGAACGATAGTGCCCTTTGTGCCGTAGATCTCGAATTTAACGCCCTCGGGAGCGAGTACGTCGAATGATGTTGTGATCGAAACGACTGCACCGCAATCGAATTCGATAAGACCTGACGTGAATGTAGGTGCTTCAACATCGATGATGTCTCCGTAGTGAGGCTCGGATGTGATTATTCTCTGAGGATAAGTGATCTTTGCCATACCGAATATGCGCTTGATTCCGCCGAGCATATTTATGAGAGCAGTGATATAGTACGGTCCCATATCAAGCATAGGGCCGGCGCCTCTTTTATAGAGAAATTCCGGATCCGGATGCCATGATTCAGGTCCGAGGTAGAGCATCTGACAGTGACCGCCGATCGGCTTGCCGATTGCACCGCTGTCGATCAGGAATCTTGATGTCTGGAGACCTGCGCCCATAAATGTATCAGGAGCGCCGCCTATCATAAGGCCTTTTGCTTCTGCAAGTTCAACGAGCTCTTTGCCTTCCTCAAATGTTGCGCCGAGAGGCTTTTCGGAATAAACGTGCTTGCCGTGGAGAAGAGCTTCCTTTGAAACGTTGAAGTGCTGATAAGGACGTGTTAAGTTAAGAACGATATCTATTTCCGGATCTGCAAAGAGGTCATACATTGTATCGTAGACCTTGAGATCGGGGTATTTTTTCTGTGCGTTGAGTGCACGTTCCTTGATGAGGTCGCATACGCCGACGAGCTTTATTTCCCTGAAAGTATTTGCAAGGTTTTCAAGATAAACTCTGCTTATCGAGCCAACGCCGACCATTCCTATTTTCATCATAATTTATTCTGACCTCTCTGATCAATACATTTTTGCGTTATTTTCGTATTTTTCAGTTGTAAGACCGTTTTCAACGGCATACTGCTTGCCTTCGCCTGCCCAAACAAGACCTCTTTCCATGAGTACGTTTGCTGAAGGTGACTTGTCGAAAACATCGTCGTGATGTCCGAGGGAAGTATAGAATACTCTTCCGTTACCCCAGAATTTTGTCCATACAACAGGCATATCAACTACCTTGTTTGAAGCGTGATAATAGGTTACGAGCGGGAAACGTGTAGTTGCAAGAACTTCGATTGCCGGATCAACGTGGAGATAATAGTGTTCACTTGAGACCTTGAAGTCTTCAATGCCCTCAATGATCGGGCTTGAGCCTCTGCGGATATTGACTGTGTATTCAACGCCGTCACCGCCCGGATGGCTTACCCACTGACCGCCTGTCATAAACTGCCATTCTGTGTTGTCTCTGAAAGAGTCACACATACCGCCGTGGCATCCTGCAAGGCCTACGCCTGAAGCAACTGCCTTTGAAACGTTTCTTACCTGATCCCATGTGATGCTACCCATTGTCCAGCAGGCAACGATCAGGTCGAGTGACATAAGATAATCAAGATCGAGGAAAATATCGAGCGTATCGCTGATTTTTACTTCGTAACCGTGTTTTTCAAGAAGACCCTTGAATCTTTTGGATGTAAGCTGCGGTTCATGACCGTCCCAGCCACCCTGGACTATCAGTGCTTTTTTCATTTTTTCTCCTTTTTTTGAAAATGCGCGCAGAAACAGAACGTACTGTATCTGATTTCCGCACGCATTGATGATACTTACAATTTATTACTTGTTCTCAAGAGAAGGTGTCCAGCCCTGTGTCATCTTCGGGAAGTTAACAGGAGCAGCCCACTTAACAGCATTCTTGATAACCTGCTGAATTGTAGGATTGAAGTATGTCGGGAATGTTTCGTGACCCGGTCTGAAGTAGAAGATCTTGCCGTAGCCTCTGTTGTAGCAAACGCCGCTTCTGAATACTTCGCCGCCTGAGAACCAGCTCATGAATACGAGTGCATCCGGAGCAGGGATGGAGAAACGCTCACCATATGTTTCTTCGTGCTCGAGCTCAAAGAATTCAGGAACGTTGTTGCAAATAGGATGCTGAGGCTCCATTACCCAAAGACGCTCTTTGTCGCCTGACTCACGCCATCTGAGGTCCCATGTGTTAACACCGCAAAGTCTGCTGAAAATCTTTGAAGCATGACCTGAGTGAAGAACGATAAGTCCCATGCCGTGATTAACGACTCTGTCATAAATTCTGTTTACATACTGATCTTCGATGTTGCCGTGGCAGCAATGTGCCCAGTAGATGAGTACATCTGTATCATCGAGGTCTTCCTGCTTGAAGCCCTGCTCGTCATCATACATTGTGAATGCACGAACCTTGCCGATTTCTTCGTCTTCCTTGAGGAAGTTTGCGATGCAGCCGTGGATACCCTCAGGATATACGTCTCTTACTTCCTGGCTCTGTTTTTCGTGGAAACCTTCGTTCCATACTGTAACATTGATCTTTTTCATTTTACAAATTATCCTTTCGTAAAAACAATATAAGTATTTTGTCAAAGCGCTGCTTTGATAAAATCAATGGCTTTATTTACTCTGTTGAGTGTTTCTTCCTTGCCGATGATGTAGGCAATTTCAGTTGCGCCGCCTGGTGTTGACATCTTGCCGGAGAGAGCTGTTCTCAAAGGCCAGAGAACGATGCCGTTCTTTACGCCTGTTGCAGCGATGTGATCCATGATCGTCTGGTGGATCGTCTCTTCATCCCAGTTTTCGATTCCTTCAAGAACGGGAACGAGCTCCTTGAGTGTTTCGAGTGAGCCTTCAACTGTTGTCTTCATCTTCTTGTGAACGTACATTGACACATCGTATTCGCAAACGTTCTCGAAGAAGTCAACGTAATCCGGAATTTCGGAAAGCACTTCGACTCTTGACTGGAGAAGCTCTGAAATTCTCTCAAGTCTGAGCTCCTTTGTGAGGCACTTCTCATAGTAGGGGAGTGCGGCCTTGTGGAAATCGGCAGGCTTCATCATCTTTATGTATTCACCGTTCATCCAACGGAACTTGACTGTATCAAATACGGCAGGAGAATTGTTGATGCCTTTTACGGAGAATACTTCCTCAAGCTCCTTGAGTGAATAGATTTCTCTTTCACCGCCGGGGCTCCAGCCGAGAAGCGCTACATAGTTGATAATTGCATCAACGAGATAACCCTTGTTGTAGAAGTCCTCGAATGAAGCATCACCTTCACGCTTTGAAAGCTTTTTGCCGCCTTCCTTTGTGATGAGCGGAAGATGGATGTACATAGGTCTTTCCCAGCCGAATGCATCGTAAAGCAAATTATACTTAGGAGTGGAAGTGATGTATTCATTACCTCTTACAACGTGTGTAACGCCCATAAGGTGGTCATCAACAACGTTTGCGAAGTTGTATGTCGGGAGACCGTCTGATTTGAGAAGGATCTGCTCTTCAAGAGTGCTGTTTTCGATTGAAATGTGGCCGTAAACGGCATCATCGTATTCGGACGTGCCTTCACGGGGCATGATCTGTCTGATTACGTAGGGCTCGCCTGCATCAAGCTTTGCCTGAATCTCTTCTTTTGAAAGATTCTTGCAGTGACCGTCGTATTCATAGGGAAGACCTTTTGCTTCAAGGTCAGCTCTGAGTGCATCAAGGCGCTCCTTGCTGCAGAAGCAGTAGTATGCGTGGCCTGATTCAACAAGCATTTCCGCATACTTCTTGTAGAGTGGCTTACGTTCACTCTGAATGTACGGGCCGTTTCCCATATCCTTATCCGGACCTTCATCATACTTCAGACCGCAAAGATCGAGAGTTCTGTAAATAACGTCCATAGCGCCGTCAACGTATCTGTTCTGGTCTGTATCCTCAATTCTGAGCATAAATGTTCCGCCCTGTGACTTGGCGATAAGATAAGAATAGAGTGCAGTACGAAGATTGCCTATGTGCATATAGCCCGTCGGGCTTGGTGCAAAACGTGTTTTAATGTTGCTCATTTTATTGATATCCTGATTTCTATATTATAATAATTTCCTTACAAAGTCATGGTTGATCCTGGCAGCTTCAAGTGCGGGGAGATCGATGCTTTCCTGCTCAACGATAGCCCACTCTGTGTTGTTTGCCTTGAGGTAATCCGTGATGCCCTTGAAATCAATGCAGGACTTGTCGAGTGTGCACATTTCTGCAGCGCCGTTTCTGAGGAGACCCTTGTAGTGGCAGAGAACGTTTGTCTTCGGCGCGAAAGCCTTGAGCTGAGCGAGAGCATCGTCAGTTGCGAACTGAGCCCAGCAAGTATCTATTTCAAGAACGAAGTCATCGGCTGTCTTGTCATAGATGTGCTGCATGATCGGCTTGCCCCAGATGCTTGCAAATTCCATGTAGTGATTGTGGAAGCCTGTGCGGATGCCGTACTTCTTGCCGGCTTCATAGAACTTGTTGATCATGTCAAACTTGAGGTCATAACGGCACTTCGGGAACCATTCCTCAAAGCCTGCCCACGGGATGATAACGTACTTGATGCCCATTTCTGCGTGTTCTTCAAAAACTTTATCAAACTCAGCAGGATCCTTCGGCATACCGAGGTGGCATGAAATACCTTCAAGTCCGAGGTCGTTCATAAGAGCCTTTATTTCCTTGGGTGACTTGCCGCCGTAGCCGCAGAATTCAACACCGTCATAACCGATTTCTTTTACTTTCTTGAGTGTTCCGACAAAATCTTCTGACTGCTCTTTTCCGAGCGAGTACATCTGAATACCTAATTTCATAGTGATGATTTCCTTTCTGAATTAAAGAATTGTTCTCATGAAGTCATGGTTGATCTTTGCAGCTTCCATAGGTGAAACATCTTCCATGCCTTCCTGCTCAACGATAGCCCAGCAGTCAGGAGCGTTCTTCTTGTAGTATTCTGCAACTGCCTTGAGGTTTACGCAGCCACCGTTCATTGTGTCCGGGTTAGGGAAGTTTCTGTCGAAGAGCTGCTTGAAGTGGCAAACCTTTGATGTCTTGGGAGCATATTTCTCAACGATCTTGTATGCGGCATCGCAAGTACCGAATTCAGCCCAGCAGCAGTCGATTTCCATGAGGAAGTCATCAGCTGTATTTTCAAAAATGTGATCCATTACCGTCTTGCCGAATACTTCCGTGAATTCAAGAAAGTGATTGTGGAAGCCGATCTGCATTCCGTGCTTTCTTGCGCAATCACCGTAAGCCTTGATCTTTCTGAAGGTTTCGTCAAAATTGCACTTCGGGAACCAGGCGTCGTATGCGAGGTGGGGAATGATGATGTATTTTACGCCGACTTCGGCATATGTTTCGAAAATGCTGTCGTAAGGGCCGTTGTCCGGCAGACCTGAATGACATGAAGGTGCTTCAAGACCGTTGTCATCGAGCATTTTCTTGAATTCTGAATGCTTATGTCCTGCAAAACCGCAAAGCTCAATACCGTCATAGCCGATTTCCTTGATCTTTTTGAGCGTGCCTTCCAGATCTTCTCTCGGAGCGCCTCCGAGTGAGTACATTTGTAAACCTAATTTCATGATGAATACCTGAAGAAAAATGATTTATCCGAAAAAATGATAATTATTTTTCTTCTCCTTTCTTCAAAAATAACATTGTTGATTTTATTTAAGCGTTCGGCTTTACGCGAACGTCGGTTCCGTTGAGGAGTAATGAGTTTGATACGCGTCTGTTGAAGAGTCTTGACATTATTCTGTCTGAATAACGTTCTTCAAGCTGTCTGGGTGAAAGGTTCGTGGATACTATTGTGGCTCTGTCAAGCTCGATTCGTCTGTCAAAGATGAAATAGAGAGTATTGAGAGTGAAGTTATCCTTCATAAGCTCTGTGCCGAGATCATCGATTACGAGAACGTCAATGTCAGACAACCTTTCAAGCTCTGAATTGAAGCCCTGACTGTCGGAAATGTAGAGATTGAAAAGCTCACTTATCAGCTTGTAGGCACTTATTTTGATCACGGAAACCTTCCTGTCATAGAATGCCTTTGTGATGCAGTTGAGGAGAAAGCTTTTGCCTGTACCGCTTAGACCTGATATTATTATATTCTTTTTCGGCACATTGGGGAATGATGCGCAGTAGCTTTCAAGAGCAGACCTGATGTGCTCCATCTGCTTTCTCTGTTCAAGACCGTCCTTTGTGACTTCGGGGAATATGCTACTGTCGAAGGATGTGAAGTTTTCTCTTTCGAGAATTTTCATTTCCTCATCGCCGAATCTCATCTGTGCGAAATAGTCGGCAAAGCAATGGCATCTTGACCCGTCAGGAAGTCTTCCCGTGTCGGAGCAATCGGGGCAGGTGTACTTTATGGTGAAAACGCCTGTGTCGATATTGTTTTCCTTGATGTATTGCTCCTTCCTGAGGAGAATATCTTCAAGATCCTTCTCAAAGGCTTCCTTTTCCGGAAGATGCTTCATGCCTGCACGGAGAACCTTTGATTTTGCGGCGAAAACCGAATCGTTGAGTTCCTTGAGCTTCGGATGGACAGCGTAAAGTCTGTCTATTTCTTCAATACAGTTCTTTTCGGCTTCTTTTCTGAGCTCTCTGTATTTCTGCATTACGAGCGAGTAGATGTCTTCGTTCATCGTTTATCTTCAAAACCTCCGAAATTGTCGAACATATCGGAATAATCCTCTTCTGAGTAGGAGTGATTATCCATATCCTTGAAGGCATATTTCTTTGATCCCTTCTGCGGCGAAACCTGTTTGTCCTGATATCCTGAACTCTTTGCTTCTGCATCCTTGACGTTTGATATTCCCGCATCCGCCCATGCAATGAGCACCTTATTCATATATCTCCACGGCTTTTCTGCGGAAAGCGCCATACTTGCGGCATAGAGAATGAGGTCGAGCGGCATTTTCAGGTCACCCTTCCAGTGCTTCATATACTCACGCTCGTTTTCGGATATCTCCTGAGTTACGCCGAGAACTGAATGCACCTGCTTGATGTCCTCATCAAACATATGCTTCTGATTCATGTAAGCGAGCATATCGTCTGCGGTTGAGATCCCCTTCATGCTGAATGATTCAAGGAGAGCATCGAGTGCTTCAAACGGATTTCTGCTTGATGAGATCATGCTGGCGGCAATTTCGATCGATTCATCGTCATAGCCATATTCGTTTTCCCATTTGCGGTATTTTTCTGTCTGTACAGCCGTGGGAGCACCTGAAATACCGAGATAGAAAAGAAGTTTTCTTACCTTTGATCTGTAATTCTCCGAGCTTTCCTTTGCGGTGCTTATTTCCTTTGCGGAGGAGAGCTTTTTCTCATGGAGACTCGTTATTATCGTATCGAGGTATTTGATCGTAGGATTGTTTGCGTTGAGCGTCTGATTACATGCTTCACGGATCGCATCAAACGAAAATCCGTATTCAGATGTCCATTTTTTATAACAATTAATTTCGGGTACTGTCGGCTGTCTGTTCATTCCGAGATAACGGAGAATCTTCTGCGTGTCACGAAATGCGTTGGAGTTGGTTTCAAAATATTTCCTCAGCTCCTCAACAGTGTTGATACCCTCGTTCTTGCGTGCTTCAATGACCTTTTCAACGTATTTGTATGGAATATCTGTTGACTGTGCGGCACGGATGCTGTATTTGACCGCCTCAATGACGTATTCCTCGCTGACATCAAATATTGTCATCATATCCTGATAGAGAAGATAGTCCTGCGTATCAAGAATTCTCGGGGAGAATGCTTCGGAAAGCTGATTGTTGAATGCCGCAAATTTATAAAGCTCGACATTATCCGAAAAATCACTCCTGAGGAAGAGATCCTTCATGCTGTGCATTTCAATGTCGATGATGTCATTTTCTTCTTCAGATACGCTCATTACGCCGAGCTGCGTCCAATATCTGAAAGCACGCTTGATGTCATCCACAGAAAGCTTGAGTGCGGATGAAACCGATGCGTATGTAATTTCTTTTCCTCCTGGATAATAGCACAAATTCAGGCAATAAATGTAAATCTTGACGTAATCTCCGGGAGACTTTACGAGATACTGCTGAATGAACATATTCTCAAGAGGTGTTATGTCATAAAGATGATATTGGCTGTCGAATCTGATCATTTCTTTTTCCGTTCAATAAAAATTGAAAAATTATTCTTCTTTTAAGTATATCACAATTAGTGTGATTTGTAAATTATTTTTTCTGTTTATCGGATAATATATTGCAAACTTATGTTATTCCTTCAGCATGGAACGAATTTTTGCAATCAGGCGGTCTCTGTTGAGCCCTGTATCTGACGAATAGGGAATATATTCGGTTCCTTCGGGGAAGGCAAGCTCCTTTTTGATATCGTTCACGTAGTTAGTTACTTTAGTCTTTGCAATTTTGTCGGCCTTTGTGGCAACAACGGTTACATTGAAATTGTAATAAAGCAAATAGTCTCTCATAAGCAGGTCTTCGCTTGTGGGCTTGTGTCTTATATCGACGAGCATAAGCGCTTTTGAGGCACTTCCGCTCTGGAAGAAGTTATCCATCAGGGACTGCCACTTTGCCTGCTCGTCCTGAGGTGCGAGTGCGAAGCCGTATCCGGGGAGGTCAACGATATAAAATGAGTCCTCCGCGGAAAAGTAGTTTATAAGCCTTGTTTTTCCGGGAGTTGCACTTGTCCTTGCAAGCTTTGAGTTGTTGCCGAGAGAATTGATCAGAGAGGATTTGCCGACATTGGATTTGCCGGTTATCACTATCTGTTTTTTGGTACTGTTGATAAATTGAGACGGCTTTGCTGCGCTCGTTTCAAAGTGCATTCTGATTATTTCCATTTTTCCTGACCTGATAATATATTATTCTTTTTCTCCGGGATGTCTTGTCATTGCGGCGGGAATCACATCATCGTAAACCTTTGCAAATACGATTTCGAAGCCTTCGGTTACTGACTGAGGAATCTCTGTGACATCCTTCTTGTTTTCAAACGGAACGATTACTGTTTTTATGCCCATACGCTTTGCGGCGAGAAGCTTTTCTTTAAGCCCTCCGATGGGAAGAACCCTGCCCAAAAGTGTGATTTCACCTGTCATGGCAACTGTGCCTTTTACCGGGATTCCCGTTATCTTTGACAGTGCCGCTGTTGTGATGGTGATTCCGGCAGAAGGACCGTCCTTAGGGATTGCGCCCTCCGGAACGTGAATATGAATATCGTTGTTTTTGAAGAATGTATCTTCAATTCCGAATTCCTTTGCTCTGGAACGTATGTATGTAATACCTGCGGCGGCAGATTCCTTCATTACATCACCCAGGTGACCTGTAAGTACGAGCTGACCGTTTCCGGGTATTGCGGCGGCTTCGATAGAGAGCGTTTCTCCACCCACTGAAGTCCATGCAAGACCTGTGGCAAGACCTACTTTGTCTTCGTTGGTTGCTTCATCATAGAAGAACTTCGGAGCGCCGAGGTAAGTGGGGAGATTGTCCACAGTAAATCTTATTTTAGCTGATTTTTCAGGATCGCTTTCGATTGCTACCACTGCTTTTCTGCAAAGTGCGGCGATTTCTCTCTCAAGATTTCTTACGCCGGCTTCTCTTGTGTAATGGTTAATTATATATTCAAGAACCTCTGTACCGATGGAGCACTGTGAAGCCGCAAGTCCGTGAGCCTCACGTTGCTTCGGAAGAAGATGCTTTTTGGCAATATTGAGCTTTTCTTCGTCTGTGTAGCCGGGAATCTCGATAACTTCCATTCTGTCGAGAAGTGCCGGAGGAATTGTATCGAGAGTATTTGCCGTCATAACGAACATGACCTTTGAAAGATCGTACGGAAGCTCTATGTAGTGATCCGAATATGTGCGGTTCTGCTCTGAATCGAGAACTTCGAGCAGGGCAGACGCAGGATCGCCTCTGAAATCGTTTCCGAGCTTGTCTATTTCGTCAAGCAGGAAGAGCGGATTCGTTGTCTTTGCGTTCTTGAGGGAAGAAATGATTTTTCCCGGCATTGCGCCGATGTAAGTTCTTCTGTGACCTCTGATTTCGGCTTCGTCACGGACACCGCCCAGAGACAACCGTATGAATTCTCTCTTCATTGCCTTTGCCAGAGATCTGCCTATTGATGTTTTGCCGACTCCGGGAGGTCCTACAAGACAGATGATGGAGCCCTTGATACAGCCTGTGTGAGATGTAACGGCAAGGAACTCAATGAGACGCTGTTTTACTTTTTCAAGCCCGTAATGCTCCTTGTCGAGTATCTGACGTGCTTTTTCAATATTGATATTGTCATCTGAAACCTTTTTCCACGGCAGACAGAGAAGCCAGTCAAGATATGCCTCGATTACCGTTGCTTCGGCTGAACCAAACTGCATATGACGGAGCCTCTTGACTTCCTCAAGTGCCTTTTCTCTTACATAATCGGGCAAATCAGCCTTTTCAACCTTAGCCTTATAGTCAGAGCCGGGAGTTGCAGGGGCGTCATCGTCATCGCCGTCTGGATCCTCTCCGAGCTCTCTTTCGATTGCACGGAGCTGTTCACGGAGGAAATAGTCCTTCTGGGATTTGTCTATCGACTGATGAACCTCTGTCATTATCTTGCTCTCGATTTTGAGAAGCTCTGTCTCATTTGAAATGATGCTTTCAAGCTTTTCAAGACGCTTTTCTATTTGAAGCTCTTCGAGAATATCCTGTGCTTCCTGATATTTGACAATAATATTGGAAGCAATGGTATCTGCAAACTGTGACGGATTGCCCGTATCTGCAAAAACCGGCTTTACGTCTGGTGAGAACTGCGGTGCGACCTTGAGATAGTCTATCATCAGCCGCATGATCACACGAAGATGTGTCTCTTCGCTAACGGGATCATCGGAATATTCGTTTACATCGGAGGAGAAAGCTTCAACATAGTTCTTTTTCTGCTGGAACTTGTTGATTTTCTGCCTTTTTATGCCCTCAACGGATACCTTGTACATAGTATCGTTTTCTCTGACGATGTTTTCGATCTTGCAAAGCGTACCCATTGAATAAAGTCCGGAAAAATCAGGATTTTCTTCAACGGCATTCTTCTGCGCAACAACGAGGACCTTGTTTGTTCCGTTTTTCTGTGCGGCAAGTACGGCATTGAGGGATTTTTCTCTTGTTATATCAAACTTTATGTGTGTTCCGGGAAAGACTACAAGCCCGCGCAGCATTATTACGGGGTATTTTACACCTGCAAGTGTAAAACGCATAGGTCTTGAATTTGCTTCGTTCATAAGGTCTTCCGGAGTAAGCTCGATTTCGTTTTCGTCTGTATAATTCAATTTGTTATCTCTTTTCGTTAAAAACTATATGTATGCCTGATGTGCGTATTATATACCATCATAAAAAATCATACTATATTATACAGGAAAAAGCACTATTTTGCAATAGATAAAAGGCAAAAAAAACACTTTTTTCATAATTTGTATGAATTTATTTTATAATATATAATATTTTAACCTATTGAAATAATAAAATTATTATGCTATAATACATAAGTGCAATATCGTATGCATAAAAAAACGATTTTATTCGGGAGTTAATTATGGCAGAATATGTAAAAGCAAAACCTGAAGAAAAACAGGACGTTCTTGATTTTATCAATTATGTTTTTTCAAATTTCAACGGACCTCATGAATTCAAGCATCTTCAGCCGAAGTGCTATGCGGATGAAGAAGAGGGCCTCGGCGCAGAGCATTATCTTGTCAAGGAAGATGGCAGAATAAGAGCGTGTGTTGCCTGCAAAACAATTCAGATGAATATCTGCTCAAAGGCACTCAAGGTGACAGAGATCGGCAACGTATCCGTTAATCCGTACAGAAGAGGCCTCGGTTATATGCAGAAGCTCGTTTCATGGGCAGTAGAGGATTCAATAAAAGAAAATGCTGATTTTGTTATCCTCGGCGGACAGAGACAGAGATACGGCTATTTCGGCTTTGACCATGCAGGCTATCAGTTCGTTTTCCGTATCTGCGATGCAAATATCAAGCACGCACTCAAGGATGTTGATGACAGCGCAATCACGTTTGAAACTATGGATATGAAGAATGAGGAACAGCTTGACTTTGCAAGCAAAATCTATTCCGACAGAATAATGCATACCGTTCGTCCTAAGAAGGAGCTCGGAGATATCCTCAAGAACTGGGGAAATGACGTTCGCCTGATAAGAAAGAACGGAAAGATGGCAGGATATCTTGTAGGCAGATTTGCAGAATGCGTTCTTGCTGATGAAAAGGATATGCCGGAAGTATTGAAGGCTGCTTTCACGAGACTCTGCTTCCACGAAGTATTCTTCAGAGTGGCAACATACGAAGCAGAGAGAATTGATTATATCTCATCTGTCTGCGAGAGCTACACACTCAATCCTGTCGAGCAGATAAGAGTTATCAACTGGAAGAACATACTTGAAGCATTACTGCTTCTCAAGGCTTCAACAATGACACTTGATGACGGCGAAGCAGTATTTGCAATCGAAGGAGAAGGACTTAAAATCAGCGTAAAGCAGAATGTTCCTACGGTTGAAAAGGTAAACGAAATCCCCGAGGGCGCAAGAAGCTTCACAAACATCGAAGCACAGAGACTCTTTCTTCAGCTAAAGAGCTTTGCAAGACCGGAAAGAGAATTCAGAAACTGGCTCCCACTTCCGTTCTTTGTTGATAACGGAGATCAGTTCTGACAGGTAAGGATACTTATCGGCGTTAAATAAATGATCAGGCTCTGAATGAAATTAATTCATTCGGAGCTTTTATTATATATTTGACAAAATTCGCTGTTTTTGTTATAATTAACAGTAAATAAACCGCATTAAATGCATATAATGTATCAAAGGAGTAAAACAATGAAAATATACAGTATTTTTGACGATGAGTTCAGATTTTACGGAAAAGTGGTGGATGGAGACTTCACTTCATTCATCAAAGTGCTTTCAAAGAAGCCCTGCCCGGAGGATTCAACTGTTTACGTTCCCTCGGATGAAGAGCTTGAGGCTGAAGAAGTTTCAAAATACATGGAGAAAAACTGGTTCGGCGGTCTGCCGGTTCAGGTAGGCTACTGCAACGGTCATAATAATATGCTCAACTGCCTTGAATATCACACAAGCAGTGAGATAAACGTAATGGAGAAGGATACGATTCTTCTTCTTGGATGTATGTGGGAGATAGAGAACGGCAAGTTCGATACGTCAAAGACAAAGGCTTTCCTTGTTCCTGCAGGAAAAGCAGTTGAGATGTATGCCACAACACTTCACTATGCACCCTGCGGTGTGGATGGCGACGGCTTCAGAGCAGCTGTTGTGCTTCCGAAGGGAACAAATTACGAAAAGCCCGCAGATGCGGTTTGCCCGCTTCTCTGGGGAAGTAACAAGTGGCTTCTTGCTCATCCCGATACGAACGAAGCAAAGGCAGGAGCTTATATCGGCCTTGTCGGCGAGAACATAAAGCTTTGATAAAAGGAAATAATACTTAACGAATGAAGACCGTGCATAAATCAGCGCGGTCTTATTTATTATCGATTAGAAAGGGGAAATCGAATGTTCTGGGCTTTTTCTGCGGGGCTGATTGCAGGAGGCACGATCGGCATGATAGTGATGTGCCTGATGCAGGCGGCTGGACATAATGAATAAAAAAGGGCACAATGTCAATGATTGACCTTGTGCCTTTTGTTTTTCTGATTTTGAATCAAAGGACCTTGCTGAGAAATTCCTTTGTTCTTTCGTTCTGCGGATTTGAAAATACCTGCTTAGGATCGCCCTGCTCGATGATTTTACCGTTATCCATAACGAGGATGCGGTTGCCAACCTCACGGGCAAAGCCCATTTCGTGAGTAACAACTACCATTGTCATGCCGGTTTCTGCAAGCTCCTTCATTACGCTGAGAACCTCACCGACCATTTCAGGGTCAAGAGCTGATGTAGGCTCGTCGAAGAGCATAACATCAGGATTCATTGCAAGAGCTCTTACGATAGCAATACGCTGTTTCTGACCGCCGGAAAGCTGATCGGGGTAAGAGTCTATCTTATCAAGGAGATTGATTCTTTTAAGAAGCGATTCGGCTTTTTCGTTTGCTTCTTCCTTTGTCATTATGCCGTGGTGAACAGGAGCAAATGTAATGTTTTCAAGAACCGAGAGGTGAGGGAAGAGATTGAATGACTGGAATACCATTCCCATTTTACGGCGGAGCACATTGATGTTCGTGCCCTTGGCATTGACCTGCTGTTCTTCAAACCACACTTCACCGCTTGTAGGAGTTTCAAGAAGATTCATGCAGCGAAGAAAAGTACTCTTACCTGAACCGGAAGGTCCGATTATAACGACTACATCGCCCTTGTTGATATCAAGATCGATACCGTTAAGAACCATTTTCTGATTGTCGAATGATTTACAAAGATTTCTGATTTCTATCATGCTCATGGCTGTTATCCCTTCTGCTTTACCCATCTGCGGTCATTCTTGTGAAGACATTTTTCAAGAAGCTTAATAAGTCTGGTGAATATTACTACGATAATAATGTATATTATTGCGAGTGCAAGATACGGGATAACGTATCTGTATGAACTGTCACCAATACGCTGGAATGATCTGCACAAATCAATGGCACCGACAAAGCTGACTACTGACGTTTCTTTTATGAGAGCTATGAGCTCGTTACCGAGTGTAGGAAGAATGTTCTTTATGGCCTGCGGAACAATGATCTTGAGCATTGTTGTGGAGAAGGAGAGACCGAGCGCACGACCGGCTTCCATCTGACCGACATCAACAGATTGAATTCCGCCTCTCATAATTTCTGAAACGTATGCACCTGAGTTGAGTCCGAAAACGCAAACGCATACGACAACTGAATCCCAGCTTGTTCCGAGGAGACCGGGAAGAACGAAGAATCCGACCAGAAGCTGTACGACAATAGGCGTACCTCTGAAAAAACCAACATATACATCACAGATTTTCTTTCCGACCTTTGTTCCGAAGCCTGTTCCCGGAAGCATTTTGATTACGGCAATAAGAGTGCCTATCAGAATACCGATGAGCAAACCTGACAATGCAACGAGAAATGTGATTCCCAGACCGCTGATACAGACTTTGTAGCCGCCCTCGTTAATAAAATCTTCGATAAATATTTCTAAATTTTTGCTGAAATCCATAATTATTCCTGTACTACAAAAAACTGCCGGACCGTTGTCCGACAGCCTTGAATTATTTTTTCTTTAGTGTATATTATTTTGTAAAGCCTTCAACGATCTTCTTTGCAGGAGCTTCGTCAATGATAACGTAATTGATTGAACCGTTAACGAGAGCCTGAACTGCAAGTCCACCGTTATCAAAACCTACTGATGTAGCAGTAAGACCATCAAATCCCCAATCCTCATCACCGTCAATAAAGAGAAGACCTGTTGTGCCGTTCTGAGCACCGATCTTGACATTCTTATCGAAGCCGTTGAGAATATTGATAATTTCGTCTGCTGTCTTGCATTCATCAAATGTCTTATCATTGTCAAGAACGATAACGAGCTGTGAAGCATTGTAGTAAGAATTTGTGAAGTCAAGTGTCTCTTTACGCTTATCGTTTACTGTGAGACCTGAAGCTGCGATGTCGCATGTATCATTTGCAACAGATTCGCAAACAGATTCAAACTTCATATCTGTAATAACGAGCTCTTTGCCGAGGTATTCAGCAAGACCTGCCATAATTTCCATATCAACGCCGTAGAAGTTGTCGCCTTTTGCATATTCAAACGGAGCGAAAGCAGCGTTTGTAGCAACAATGAGCTGATCCTTTGATGCATCCTTTACAGCTGACTTTACTGCAACGGGCTCACCATTGCCGAAGTAACGGTCAACGATGGCATCGAATGTGCCGTTTGACTTGATTGTTGCGAGGTATTCATTAGCCTTTGTGAGAAGCTCCTCGTTGCCCTTCTTGACAGCGAAAGCATATTCCTCTTCTGTGAGCGGGATATCGATTACCTTAGGTGAAGCCTTTGCTTCTCCGCAGCCTGTGCAGAGTACACATACTGATACGAGCATTACGAGTGCAAGTACCAAACTGATAACTTTTTTCATATGAGTAAAACTCCTTTTTGATTGTATTTCCGTGTTCTTGAACACGCGTAAAATTATATCACAAATTCAAGATTTGTCAATACCTAAATAGCTTATTTATTGATTTTTTGCATTTTTTATTCGAAATCATAGATATAGCAATAAAAAATCCGACCGAAATTGAGCTCCGGTCGGATAAAAAAATCAATCGAGAATACTATTGATAAATGCTTTTGTTCGTTCATGCTTCGGATTTGTGAAAATCTGCTCGGACGAGCCGGATTCAATGAATTCACCGTTATGCATAAACATTACTGTTTTGGCAACGTCACGGGCAAAGCCCATTTCGTGAGTGACGATCACCATCGTCATGTTGTCTGCCGCAAGCTGCTTGATTGTGGCAAGAACTTCTTTTGTAAGCTCAGGGTCAAGGGCTGATGTTGGTTCGTCGAAGAGGATTATTTCCGGATCCATCATAAGTGCTCTTGCGATAGCGACTCTCTGCTTCTGACCGCCGGAAAGATTATCTGGGAAGGCATCGACCTTTGAGGAGAGACCTACTCTTTCAAGAAGCTTTTCGGCTTTGGCACGGATCTCTTCCTTTGAGCAAGTTTTGTGAAGCACTGGAGCGAGCTCGAGATTCTTCATTACGGACATATGAGGGAAGAGATTAAAATTCTGGAACACCATGCCCATTTTGGCTGTAATGCCCGAAATTTCCTTTTTAGGAGCATATACGCCGTTTTCGACGAGATATCTGTCCTCGATTTTTATTGAACCTGAATCGACTGTCTCAAGGTGAATCATGCTTCTGAGAAGCGTACTTTTTCCGGAGCCTGATGAACCGATAATTGCGATAACATCGCTTTTTTCGACCGTCATTGAAACGTCTTTCAAAACGTGGAGCGAGCCGAAGCTTTTGTTGAGGTTCGTTATTTCAATTACAGCCATTATTTTGAAGCTCCTTTCGCAGTCGTTTCGGGATTGTTATGCTTGAATTTCTTTTCAAACCATCTGAACATCAGTGTGAGCACGAATGTAAGGATGAGGTAAATCACGGCTGCCACAACAAACGGGAACATACTTGCGGAGCTGATGACCTGCGCTTTTGCATAGTGGAGTATCTCCGGAATTGCAACGGCATAGAGAAGAGATGTATCCTTGATAAGGGTGATCGTCTCATTGCTGACTGACGGGAGAGATACACGGAGCATCTGCGGAATGATTATTCTTGTGGTGGTCTGGAATTTTGTCAGACCGAGAACCTGTGCGGCTTCGTACTGACCCTTGTCGATTGATAGGAGACCGCCTCTGAAAATCTCGGCAAAATATGCGGCATAATTAAGTATGAATGCTATTGTTGCCGATGTGAAACCGTCAAGAATAAGAAACTTGCCTATTCCGGGGAGTCTCGGGAGACCGAAATATACAACCAGAATCTGCAGAAGCAGAGGAGAACCTCTTAAAACGAATATGTAGGCCTTTGCAAATCCGCGAAGGATCTTGTTCTTGCTTGTTGCCATAAGCGTCACAAGAAAACCGAGAGGGATTGATGTGATGATAACAATGGCAAAAAGGGCGAGAGTTGTTCCCGCACCGCTCATAAGTATGCCGAATACTTTCAGGGCTTTTTCAAAAAAATTCATTTGTAAACTGTCCTTTTCAAAAATATCTTTTAAAACATTTATTTACAGGGAGAGGACCTCTGCTTTTCAGAGACTCTCTTCCTGTAAATATACGTTCTGTTATTTGATTACAATAAATTACTTGAGGAGCTTGTCAGCGCCGAACCACTTGTTGGAAATCTCGGCAGCTTTGCCATCTGCGATGAGCTCGTCAAGAGCCTTCTGGATCTTGCTGCAGAGCTCTGTGTTGCCCTTTGCAACGCCGATGCCGTACTCTTCGGGATTAAGTGTTTCGCCGAGAATCTTGAATGAATTGTTCTTGTCAAGGCTGATGTAGTATTCAGCAACAACGAGGTCAACAACGAGAGCATCGATTCTGTTGAGCTTGAGATCTTCGAGAGCGGAAACGTTTTCTGTGTAGCCTTTGAATGTTTTCTCAATTGAGTTATGGAATTCTGTGTTTGCTTTGATAGCATTAACAGCAGAAGAACCTGTCTGTGCGGCAACTACCTTGCCTGCGAGATCTGCAAGTGTTTCGTAAGATGAAGCAGCGTTTACTACAACGATCTGTGCGTTTGCGATGTAAGGCTTTGTGAACTCAACCTTTTCTTTTCTTGTTTCTGTGATCGTGTAACCGTTCCAGATAACGTCGATCTGACCGTTGTTAACGAGCTCTTCCTTTGTATCCCAGTCGATTACCTTGAATTCAACTTCCATACCGAGCTTTTCGCCGACTGCCTTTGCGAGGTCGATATCGAAGCCGACGATGTTGTTGTTTTCATCCCTGAAGCCGAGCGGCGGGAATGAATCGTCAATACCAATCACGAGCTTATTGCTCTTCTGTGTGCATGCTGTGCCAAGGCAGAGAATACAAGCGATGGCGAGTACAAGTGCTAAAATCTTTTTCATGTTTTTCCTTTCTGTATCTGCAGACTGTAGCCGCAAATGAAATAAAACGAAATTTATTGACAGCTTTGCTGTAATATGGGTATATTATACACTTTAGTACGCTAAATTGCTAATGTGATAAAACGACTGATTGAACGTAAAACACATATTATGCTCTGTTTTTCTTCGCTATGCTCTCTTTCTCGCAGTTTTTCATTTTTTGAGAAATCGTTGAATTGAATTGAAATAAGTCGAAAATGTTAATAATATGTAAACAGTAATCAAAAGGTCTTGATACTTATTGACAATTAGAGTATAATGTGCAATGTAGCGAAGTTTGGTTTATTTCAGACAAGCGTATTTTTAATCATATCAGTACGGAGGAGTTGAGTATCATGGGAATACTTGGCGTATGCCTGATGGGCGTAGGTATAGTGTTTGCCGGATTGGTCTGCATAGTCGGTTTGTGCAAGATTCTTGGATTCGTAGTATCCAGGTTTTCAAAGCAGGAAAAGACTGTTGACGATAAGCCGGTTTTAAATGCACCTGTGCAGGAGGAAATCCCGAACAGGGAAGAAATGGTAGCCGCTTTGTCGGCAGTAATAGCAGAGGAGCTCGGAAAAGAAGTCTCAGCTATAAGAATTGTATCACTTAAAAAAATTTAATGTACTATTGTTAAAGGAAAGGTTTGGTTTTCAAAATGAAAAAGTATAAGGTTAACGTAAATGGAAATTGGTATGAAATCGCTCTTGAACTCGTTGATGAAAACGATGTAAAGACACAGGCTCCCGCAGCCCAGACAGCAGCACCCGCAGCAGTTCCTGCCGCAGGCGGTGAAACAGTTGCAGCTCCTATGCCGGGCACGATCGTTGATGTAAAGGTTCAGGCCGGCGCATCAGTCAAGAAGGGCGATACTCTTCTCGTTCTCGAAGCTATGAAGATGGAAAATGAGATCAAGGCTTCAAAGGATGGCAAGATCGCTTCTGTAAACGTAACAAAGGGCGCTTCTGTTCAGACAGGCACTGTTCTTTGCGTTATCGCATAATAATCAATAATCAACTGTAATCAAAGAAAGGAGTATTATTCCCGTTTCTCATGATGCGGAAATAATATCTGAAATAATATGGATGCAATTTTGGAATTTCTGAAGCAGACCGGTTTCTATCTGTTCGTGCAGAATAACTGGCTCATGCTTATTATGATTTTGATTTCGTTCGTATTGATGTACCTTGCAATCGTTAAGAAGTTCGAGCCGTTGCTCCTTCTTCCTATTGCATTCGGTATGCTTCTGACGAACATTCCGGGAGCAAATATGTTCCATGAGATACTCTTTGCGGGCGGTCACGTTCACTGGGATCTTTTCGGCGGTGCTGAAGTTACAGAAGAGCTTATTGAGGAGCTCAGAACTGCCGGCGTTGCTGAGGCAATTCTCAGCCAGTACCCGGTTGGAACAACAATTTCCGCAGGTCTCATCGATATCCTTTACCTCGGCGTTAAGCTCGGTGTATATCCGTGTCTTATCTTCATCGGTGTAGGTGCCATGACAGACTTCGGACCGCTGATTGCAAACCCGAAGAGCCTTCTCCTCGGTGCTGCTGCTCAGCTCGGTATCTTCATTACATTTGCCGCAGCAAGACTTACAGGCTTCTTTGATGGCTTTGGGGCCGCATCGATCGGTATCATCGGCGGTGCAGACGGCCCTACGGCTATCTACGTAACTTCACACCTTGCTCCGCATCTTCTCGGACCTATCGCAGTAGCCGCTTATTCATACATGGCTCTTGTTCCTGTAATCCAGCCTCCGATCATGAGACTCCTTACAACAAAGAAGGAAAGAGCTATCGTTATGAAGGAGCTTCGTCCTGTTTCAAAGAAGGAAAAGATCATTTTCCCGATCGTTGTTACAGTATTCGTTTCACTTCTTGTTCCGTCCGCAGCTCCGCTCATCGGATGCCTTATGTTCGGTAACCTCCTTACAGAATGCGGCGTAACCGAAAGACTTTCAAAGACAGTTCAGAACGAGCTTATGAATATCGTTACGGTATTCCTCGGCGTTTCAGTCGGTGCGACCGCAACTGCAACAACATTCCTTTCTGGCAGAACGATTCTTATCATCGTTATGGGCGTTGTGGCTTTCGGAGTTGCAACGGCAGGCGGCGTTCTCTTTGCAAAGTTCATGAACCTCTTCCTCAAGAACAAGATCAATCCGCTCATCGGTTCAGCAGGTGTTTCAGCAGTTCCTATGGCGGCTCGTGTTTCTCAGGTTGAAGGTCAGAGAGAAAATCCCGGCAACTTCCTTCTCATGCACGCTATGGGACCGAACGTTGCAGGTGTTATCGGTTCAGCAGTTGCTGCCGGTGTACTTTTAAGTATCGTAAAATAATTTCATTATTATAACAAAATAACCGCTGGTCATATGATCAGCGGTTAT
>JAZQMY010000034.1:0-14185 GCA_045627045.1 Clostridia bacterium
CATTATCTTTCGGCCGCGCAGAATAAGTAATTAAAAAAGTTTTGTCCCCCGGAGCAGCTCTGCTCTGCTCCGGGGCGGCAAGTCTGTGAGAATTGGAAGGTCATCAAGACAATCAGCGGTGCATACAAGCTCCGGTCAAAGGTTGCGGGAAATACTGATCTTTGCCTGATGAAGGGTACATCTTCAAGCTATCCCGACAGACTTGTTCATAAGCTGTACACGAATAATACTACTTATGATGATGAGTGGTATATTACTTCATACGGAACAAAAACACATCGAGTATTGAC
This sequence comes from Clostridia bacterium, assembly GCA_045627045.1. Lineage (GTDB taxonomy): Bacteria > Bacillota > Clostridia > HGM11327 > HGM11327 > SIG351. Next base: position 291 of record JAZQMY010000034.1, read on the forward strand.
GCAAAGTCAAAGGGGATCGATAAACTGCCATGGATATGCGATGTTTTTGAATGAAGCTCCAATTTATACTGGTAATCAATACTGGTGGCATAGAGGTGATTCTTACCGCAATTATGTTTTTGCAAATAATCTAGTTATTGATTCAACCGTAAAGAACAATTTGTCACTGTATACAAAACAGGACTTTGAGGAATGGTTGAGCTACTATAATTTTGATTGGCAATTTGAGGATACATTTTCATTGAATGGTGAAAATGTTCGTTTGGCTGACAATCAGTATAGAGTGGTTTTGAGAACCGGAATAATTAAAGAAGATACTCGTGTTCGGGCAGATTATCATTTCTGGTATCAGAATTATAACGGAACATGGTCAGACAAGCATGGCTTAACAACAGAAGAACATCTTCCGGCTGGAGTAATTCCGTCTTCAACAAACACTTCAGTCTGGAATCTTGGTTCATATGCTAATTTTTATGACGGAATAATATATTCATATATTATTACCGAAAACTGAAAGGAGTAAAAAATGAGTAATTTAAAAAAAGTCATAGTTATTGTTATTGTGATAATTGCTGTTTTAGGGACAGGCGCAGGTGTTTACGCATATATGTCAAATAATACACAGGAACCCGAAAAAACTTCCGAAAGAAGCAAAGAGGAAATCATGGATATTTTTGAAAATGAGAGATATTGGGATGTCGGATTTATGGAAGAGGTTCTTTCTGTAAGAGAAAATTCACCGATTGGCAATCTGCCCATAACGGACAATGCTAATTTGAACTTTTTTGCTGGAGGAACTCGCTACATTATTTGGGAGAAAAGCTCAATAGGTAATGCAATTTTGGACTGTAATCTTTTGTTAAAGAATAAATACAATCTTCAAAGAATAGACCAAAATCACGTTGGCGCAATTTTCAAAACTAAATATGAGGACCAAGGAGAGACATACGCAATCGTTGTTTTTGAAAGAAAAATTGTGAATATAGATTCAGAAGAAAAAGAATATTGGGAAATAACCGGAGAAATCTATTTTTTTGATCGTCTTGGGAATTTTTCAGATTACAAAGATGTCAAAGTTGGAGACAGTGTTGAAGATCTATATGATTTAGACAAGACAACATGGTATGATGCTCATCAATGGGCGCCTTCTGTCAATTATGTGGAAAAATTATTGTCATCAGAAAAACTATCTGATGAGGAACTTAATCACATCATGATATTCAAGCTACTAAGCGATGGCGTGCTGACCGTAGAATTCAAGATAGATACAATGACTATTACGGAAATAAAATTCTATCCGTATGCTGACGGTGAAATGCCTTTTAGTGTCAATATTAAATCTGTTGATTGCTTAAAAGACTTTATCAATAAGTAATTCTCTGTCACCCCGGAGCAGCTCTGCTCTGCTCCGGGGCGGCAAGTCTGTGAGTAGTGGAAGGTCATCAAAACGAGCAGCGGCGCATTCAAGCTCCGGTCAAAGGTCGCGGGAAATACTGATCTTTGCCTGATGAAGGGCACATCTTCAAGCTATCCCGACAGACTTGTTCATAAGCTGTATACAAATAAGACTATTGAAATGGAGGTAAAAAATGATGAAAAATAAAGGCATCATAGTTATTTGTTTATCAATTATTATTGCTGTTGCTATTGGTTTAGGTATTGCACAGGCTGCAGGTACTTTTGATTCAGACATCGCACAGGATACAGGTGATTATGATTCAGGCATCGCGCAAGATACAGGTGATTTTGATTTGAACCGTCATGAAACATGGTTTGATGAATCAGGCAAGAACATTGTATCAATGAGCGATGCGGAAAAGATCAAGGAAGGCATGACTTTTGAGCAAGTCGTATCGATCATAGGACAGCCACTCCGTGACGTTGGTTCAGGTGCGGTAGTATTGGTGTGGAATACGGAGTCAGGCAAACAATTAAGTATTACCTTCAATCCTTCTCCCGGCAGAAAGGATCCGGATAACGAGGGAGACCTTGTTGCGTACGTGATTTACCTTAAATAAATGAAGTGAATCGTCCCCCCGGAGTGGTCCATTACAACTGCTCCGGGGGGGTGGCAATACTGTGAGAAGTGGAAGGTCATCAAAACGAGCAGCGGCGCATTCAAGCTCCGGGCAAAGGTCGCGGGAAACACCGATCTGTGCCTGATGAAGGGTACATCAACAAGCTATCCCGACAGACTTGTTCATAAACTGTACACGAATGATACTCCTTATGATGATGAGTGGAACTTGGTAAAACCTGAAGATCCGTCGTGTGGAATACTTCTTGAGTTCAAGGTTTCCACGACATCAGTTAGCATACAATGTGTAGGTTCTCTTGCAACAGGAACAGAGTGGTCACCACTTATTCAGCAATCCGCAGCCGCTTGGAATAATGCTATATCTGACATAAATATAACAGTATCCACTAATTCTTCAAACTACACGATTGAAGTTGGCTCTTACTCGAGTACATGGTTTGGCGCAACATATCCATCAAGCGTTACATCCGGCAGTATTGATTATGCAAACATTAAAATTAATTCGAGAACTTGTGGTACTGAATCAAACAACAGAAAAAGCACAATTTCACACGAATTTGGGCACTTGTTCGGACTTGCTGATAATCCGCCTGTTTCAGGAAACTATTCGTTAATGAATTATGACAGGGACAGAAATCTTGTTTATGTTCCACAACCTTATGATATTATGAATGTTAAATACTATTATTCTATTAATTAATAAAGGAGACTGACAATGAAAAAAATATTTATTATAATGCTTACTTTCGTACTTTTATCATTTGCAGGGTGCAGTAGCAATATAGCTGATAATAATGGTGAATCTGAGAAATTTACTCCGACACCAAGCTCACCCCAGACATCAAATCCTGCAGAATATACGACAATTGATTATGAACAGAAACCCGAAAAAACTTCCGAAAGAAGCAAAGAGGAAATCATGTTGTATATTTTTGAAAATACCCAATATTGGGATATCGGATTTATGGAAGAGTTCCTTTCTGTAAAAGAAAACGTTCCCTTAGACCAGATCCCGAAAACAAATTTTCCAGCTTTGGCTTGGTATGTTGACTCATGCCGGTACATACTTATGGAAAGAAGTTCGATCGGAAACAGATTTTTTGACTGTATTCATATGTTGGGGAACGATTCCTTTAATCTTTTGAAAATAGATCAGGATCACGTTGGAGCTGTTTTCAAAACAGAATATAAAAACGATGGAGAGACATTCGCAATCGTTGTTTTTGAAAGAAAAATTGTAAATGTAGATTCAGAAGAAAAAGAATATTGGGGAAAAACCGGAGAAATCTATTTTTTTGATCGTCTTGGGAATTTTTCAGATTACAAAGATGTCAAAGTTGGAGACAATGTTGAAGATCTATATGATTTAGACAAGACAACATGGTATGATGTTCATCAATGGAATTTGTCAGTCAATTATGCAGAAAAGATATTCTCTTACTACACTCTTACGGACGAAGAAGCAAATTACAGAATGGTATTCAAGCTGCTAAGCGATGGCGTGCTGACCGTAGAATTTAAGAAGGATACAATGACTATTACAGAAATAAAATTCTATCCGTATGCTGATGGCGAAATGCCTTCTACTGTCAATATTAAATCTGCCGATTGCTTAAAAGCCTTTATCAATAAGTAATTCTCTGTCCCCCCGGAGCAGCTCTGCTCTGCTCCGGGGCGGCAATACTGTGAGAAGTGGAAGGTCATCAAAACGAGCAGCGGCGCATTCAAGCTCCGGGCAAATTTTTGCCTGACGAATGTGTCCTGTACTATCAGCTTAAAATGAAAGATGCTTCCGTCGGTCAATGCCGTCGGGGGCATTGCTTTTTTCTCAAAACTTTATACCATTATATACATTTTGAGTAGCATTCTCCTTACATATTGCAATTTAGAAGTAGCATTCTCCTATAAAAAACAGTTGATTTATTTTGACATATGTGGTATAATTTTTCTTGGATTTTGTATAAAAGTTTACATTTATCCTAATTTTTTCTCTGGAGCTTTGTGATGGATATTAGAGATCAATTCATTTCATTTGCCAGATATCTGGCTTGTCCTTATGTAACGAACCTCGATGCCGTAAAGCCTTACGTTAACTCAATAAGCGTTGTGCTTGTCGGTTCAGTAGCCTCAGGTATTTGCAATTCCCAGTCCAATGTTGACCTTTGTATTCTCTGTTCAAGGGATACATACAATCTCATTTACCCAAACGTTGAATGGAATGCAGGAAAATACGTTGAAATGGCAATCAGCGGAGTCAAAACAAGATATTATCTCGAAATTGTCGATAACGTTCTTGAGGGATTGAACAAACTGGATGACCTCACGTATTATCTTTATACGTCCGCAATTCCGCTTGACGATATTTCAGGCGCATTCAAGCAGATTCAGAAATACATAGCCGAGCAGAAGTTGGTGGAAAGACATCAGAAACACGTTTACAATCATATGCTCAAGCGCAGACGTTCTCTCAGCTCATATCTTGACGAATACAGAGACCCGTTTGGCAGACTTATGTCCGCACAGGATGCTTTGCGCTGCCTCATCAGAGGAATTTCCGTGTACGATAATGTGCCTTTTGATCCGAAAAAGCACCCGTACGAAACAGCTCTTTCAGGTCAGACAGGCAAATACCTCAAGCCCTGCATTGATGAGCTTCTCAATCTCATGAGCAGACTTGCAGTTGCCGACGATACAGCCGCACAGAAGGACTTCCTCCGTCTGATAGATAACTGCATTTCGGTTATAAGCTGATCCTGCCCACCGCAATTACAGCAAATCCGACCAAATAAATCCACGAGAATATGATCAGTAATCCTCCCAGTGAGCCGTAAAGGTTCTCCGGGTGAACAGCAGCAGAGTAGTAAAGTCTCATTCCGTGAGTCAGCAAAAGGATCATTGCCGAGGCCGAGATCGCCTTCACGGCGGCTTCCTTTGATTTAGTCTTTTCCCGTCCGGAAATTACATACAATACATACAAAATAAACGCAAGTGCGGCAAAGCTCAGAACCCAAAGCAGCACCTGCGTTCTTTTTATGCTCTCAATTCCTTCTGCCGCACTGATAAGAACCGTCCCCTCAAGAAGGATCAGTATCGAAACAAGCACTGATTTCACCCTGTCCCCTATCCGGCTCTCTCCCGAATCGGAGATGCCCTTTATCAGCGCATTGACCGCCGCCGATACAGTAAAAAGAAGCGTCAGCATACCTATTGAAAACACGGGAAAAGTTGCCTTTTCAAAAGCAAGACTCATTACATACCTGATGTAGCCCCATGTCTGTGAGCTGACATTCGGCTCTATTACGGAGGAAAGTCTGTTCTCCGCCTCCGGGATGTGCGAAAATGTCACCGCCGCCGCAAGTGCAAAAGGCACCGCCGATGTTATCATCCTGAAAGCGGCATTTCCTGCACTGATTCTGATTGATGCAAGTGTATTGCTTCCTGAGAAGAGCTTTGCTTTTTTTATTCTCTTCATTATTATATTAACTGTTTTTTCTGTCATTTTTTATTCTTGTCTTGAAATTAAGCTGAAAATGTGATATACTAATTCTGTCGAAGTATTTTCGGCAAATCAAATTGATTGGCGGTTACAAAATGGGAAAATTTGACGGAATTCTTATCTGCACAGACCTTGATCACACTCTTATCAGATGTGACGGCACTTTGTCAGATGAAAATGTTGAGGCTATAAAGTATTTTATGGCAAACGGAGGTATGTTTACGCTTTCCTCCGGAAGGCCTCCACTCTATCTGAAGAAATTCCATGACAAATTCATTCCGAACGTTCCCGTTATAGCTCATAACGGTTCCACACTTTACGATTACAGGACATCTTCATACATCCGTTCTGTTTTTCTTGATAATTCCGTAATCAGGCCGGTAAACACGATTCTTGATGAATGTCCCGGAGAAATCAGTTCAATTACATTCTACGACATGGACAAGCAGTATAATTACGAGTCGGATTCATCAGCTTCACTGGAAGAATATATCGCTCAATTTGATAAAGCAAACAAGAACAAGATTCTCCTGCACTTCTTCTCATCGGAGAAAGCACACCAAATGCAGGTTTATCTTGATTCTCTCGAAGAATACAAAGAGACATTCGAGTTTTCAAGAAGCTGGGAGGTCGGCCTTGAGATCCTCCCGGGTAACGGAAACAAAGCAAGCGGTGTGAAGGCATTGTGCGACTATCTCGGAAATGTTTCGCTGACGGTTTGTATCGGAGACTTTGAGAATGACGTTTCAATGCTGAAGTTTGCCGACATAGGCTATGCGGTGTCTAACGCCTGCCAGAGTGCAAAGGATGCCGCCGACAGGATCACGGTTTCAAATGATGAATCCGCAATAGCGAAAATCATCAGCGAGCTTTGATTTTCACCCCCCAGACAGCCAGAGCAAATACAAACGAGAATGCCGAAGCAAAATAATAGTACCGTCCGCCGAAAAAGCCGAAAATTATAAACATAAGCGACAGTCTTAAAAGCTTCCACGGATCGGCGTGCCTCAGAATATCAGCGGGCTTCAGTCTTTTCTTCTGCTTTTCATCGGGATAATCAAGCTCCGGATGATCTGCGGCAATCTCTCCGACGGTTACAATAAATGACAGCTTTCCTGAAAAGTGTTCTTTTATTTTCTCTGCCGAAGCATCAATGCAAATCACTGTCAGTCCGTTTTCCGGCACAGCTTCAAGAGATTCCATCGGGAAAGTATTCTTTCCGTCAAAAAGGAAAATCACATCTGATTGTACTTTAATATCAGCCTTCCTTTTCATTACAGTTTCAAGGCTCATCTTTCTGAACAATTCAGGAGGCAGTTGAGAAAGATGTTCGATTCTTTTTCTTTGAATGTACTGCTTTTTCATCTCCGGGAGTTGTTTACCTATCCTCTCCCTCACAGACGAAAACGTTATTATCCAAAGAAAAAAAGCCGTGACCGATCCCGATAACGCTCCGAATATTTCGTTTTCCGTTATCCTCAATACAGCAAAAAATACGCCGACAGCCGCAAAAGCTATCAGAAAAAAGATGCTTATCAGCGTCCCCGTCGGAGAAACGTTTATGCCTCTGTATTTATTGAACTCGGATATCATCCGTACCGTTTCAGATACCGTTTTCATCCTGACCCGAACCTTTCTTTTTATCTGATTATTGCCGTTTTGGGGCTCATTTAATCACCAATGAAAAAGAAAAGTGAAAAACCCGAAAAAATTTCAGTAAAATTGCTTTTTTGTTCGGTATAGTACTTGACTTTTTTCCAAAAATATGGTATCATTTGTTTGTACTAAAATGAACATTTTTCGTTCAGCAAATCATATTGTTCAGAGGTTTTTGAAGTGAAAAAGGTCGGAATTATAATGGGCAGTGACAGTGATCTGCCGGTAGTTGAAAAAGCAATAGACACATTGAAGCAGTACGGAGTACCCTTTGAAGTACACGTTTTTTCTGCTCACAGAACTCCCGTTGAAGCACGTGACTTTGCACTCTATGCAAGAGAGAACGGCTTCGGAGCAATAATCGCAGCCGCAGGCAAAGCAGCTCATCTTGCAGGCGCCATTGCCGCAAACACAACTCTGCCTGTAATCGGAATTCCTGTAAAGTCATCCACACTTGACGGTCTGGATGCACTTCTCTCCACAGTCCAGATGCCTTCCGGAATACCTGTTGCAACCGTTGCCATTGACGGTGCACAGAATGCCGCACTTCTCGCAATACAAATACTTTCAGTTGAAGACGCCTCGTTGGCAGCAAAGCTTGCCGAAGCAAGAAAGAAAGCCGCCGAGAACGTTCTTGCAAAGAACTCAGAGATTTCATCAAAGTATAGCACATTGTAATATATCTTGCGGCATTCCATTCAAAAAGTATGCCGCTTTGTTATTTTTCAGCAAACAAGCGGTAGCTCCGCTTTATCAATAAAGAAAGGACTGTCCTGCACATTTGCAGGGTATAAGGTAGTAAAAAATGGGTGGTTTTTTCGGTGCAACATCTAAAAGAGACTGCGTTCTCGACGTGTTTTTCGGTGTCGATTATCATTCGCACCTTGGCACAAGGCGTGGAGGAATGGTGGCGCTCGACGCTGAAAAGGGTTTCCAGAAAGAAATTCACAATATTGAAAATTCTCCTTTCAGAACTAAATTTGAAAATGCAATCGCAGAAATGAAGGGCAATGCCTGCATCGGTTGTATCAGTGATTCAGATCCTCAGCCGATACTCATCTGCTCCAGGCTCGGCACATATGCCATCAGCACAATAGGCATTGTAAACAATACAAAAGAGCTTGCTGAAGAGTGTCTTGCCTGCGCAGGCGCACACTTCAATGCACTTTCTGCAAGTAAAATAAATATGACAGAGCTTGTTGCTTCTCTTATCGATCAGAAGGATACCTTTGAAGAAGGCATCGCTTATGCGCAGGATAAGATTGACGGCACGGCATCAATTCTCATTCTCAAGGAAAACGGCAGTCTTATCGCCGCAAGAGATAAGGTCGGCAGACTTCCTATCATAATCGGTAAGGATGATGACGGCTATTGTGCTTCCTTTGAATCATTCGCGTTCGAAAAGCTCGGATACGATACAGTCAAGGAGCTCGGCCCTGCCGAAATTGTTGAAATCACGGCAGACGAAATAAAGGTTCTCGCCCATGCAAAGAAGAAAAAGCGTATCTGTGCTTTCCTCTGGACATATTACGGTTATCCGAATTCATGCTACGAGGGCACAAACGTTGAAATAATGCGTTATAAGAACGGTGAAATTCTTGCCGAGAACGACAGGAAGACAGGCAAAGCCCAGGGCATCGACTTTGTATCAGGCGTGCCTGATTCAGGAACACCTCATGCAATAGGCTATGCCAACCAGAGCAAGATTCCCTTTGCAAGACCGTTCATCAAATACACGCCTACCTGGCCGAGAAGCTTTATGCCTACAAACCAGGCGCAGAGAAACAAAATTGCAAAGATGAAGCAGATACCTGTTCACGATCTCATCAAAAACAAAAAGCTTCTCTTCGTTGATGACAGTATCGTAAGAGGCACACAGCTCAGAGAAACAGTCGAGTTCCTCTATGAGCACGGCGCAACAGAAGTACATATGCGTTCTGCCTGCCCGCCTATCATGTTCGGCTGCAAATACCTCAACTTCTCAAGAGCAACATCCGAAATGGAGCTCATTGCAAGACAGATCATCCACGAGCTTGAAGGCGAAGAAGGTCTCAAATATATTGATGAATACGCTGACGGTTCAACAGAAAGAGGCAAGAAATTAAGAGATACCATCGCGGAAAGGTTCCACTTTGCTTCTCTCGATTATCAGACACTTGACGGACTTATAAAGGCAATCGGCATTGATCCCTGTGATCTTTGCACATATTGCTGGAATGGAAAAGAATAAAAAAATACAGAAAGGCTTACAAATATGAATAATAATTCCAAATCAGAAAGTTATGCAGCAGCCGGTGTTGACATCACTGCAGGCTACAAGGCAGTAGAACTCATGAAAAAGCACATTGCAAGAACAATGACGAATTCTGTTGCATCCGATATAGGCGGCTTCGGAGGTCTCTTTGATCTTGATCTTACAGGTATTGAAAGACCTGTACTTGTCAGCGGAACTGACGGCGTAGGAACAAAGCTCAAGCTTGCATTCATTATGAATAAGCACGATACAGTAGGTATTGACTGCGTTGCCATGTGTGTCAACGATATTATCTGCTGTGGTGCAAAGCCTCTCTTCTTCCTTGACTATATCGCTTGCGGAAAGAACATTCCTGAAAGAATCGCCGATATAGTAGCAGGCGTTGCCGAAGGCTGTGTTCAGTCAGGTGCAGCACTCATCGGCGGCGAAACTGCAGAAATGCCGGGCTTCTACCCTGTTGACGAATATGACCTTGCGGGCTTCTCCGTAGGCGTTGTTGACAGAAAGAAGGTTCTTGACAATTCAACAATGAAGGCAGGAGACGTTATTATAGCTCTCCCCTCAAGCGGTGTTCACTCAAACGGCTTCTCTCTGGTAAGAAAGGTTTTTGACGTTGAGAACAAGGACATCAAGACTCCTCTTGAGTGCCTCGGCGGCAAGTCAATCGGCGAAACACTTCTCACTCCTACAAAAATTTATGTAAAGCCTATGCTTGAGCTCTTCAATAACGTAACAGTTAAGGGCGTTTCTCACATCACAGGCGGCGGCTTCTATGAGAACATTCCGAGGAGCATCCCGAAGGGTCTTTCAGCAAAGATCGAAAAGAGCGCAGTCAGGGTTCTCCCGATATTTGACCTCATCATGAAGACAGGCAATATCCCCGAAAGAGATATGTTCAACACATTCAATATGGGTGTCGGAATGAGCGCGATCCTCGATAAGAACGATGCAGACAAGGCTCTTGCGGTTCTCAAGGCCGCTGGTCAGGATGCTTACATCATCGGTGAAATTGCAGAATCCGAAGAGGGCGTTATTATATGTTAAATACAAGGATAGCCGTTTTTGTTTCAGGCGGCGGCACAAATCTTCAGGCACTCATCGATGCGGAAAAAAGCGGCATCATCAAAAGCGGAAAGATAGAGCTCGTCATTTCAAGCTCTCCCGATGCCTATGCATTGACAAGAGCAAAAAACAACGGCATACCGACAGTGGTCGTTTCAAGAAAAGCTTCTGCCTCACAGGAGGCATTTGAAGCCGGCATTATAAAGGCTCTTGACGATTACAGAATAGATCTGATAGTTCTTGCAGGATTTATGAGCATTCTCAGCGCAGACTTCACGTCACGCTATCCCGAAAGAATAATCAACGTACATCCGGCGCTTATCCCTTCCTTCTGTGGAAAAGGCTTCTACGGTCTGAAGGTTCACGAAGCGGCGCTGAATTACGGTGTCAAGGTTACAGGAGCAACAGTTCACTTTGTTAACGAAGTACCGGACGGCGGCAGGATCATTATGCAGAAGGCCGTTGAAATCATGGACGGTGACACACCCGAAACTCTCCAGAGGAGAGTAATGGAAGAAGCCGAGTGGAAAATACTTCCCCTTTCAGTTGAAAAGGTTTCTTCAGAATTATAATACGAATTAATCTTTAAGGAGAATACAATGAATATTTACGAAATCAATAAAATCAATGAGCTTCTTGCCGGCAACTCCTATCAGGGCAGAGGCATTATGATCGGCAAAACAGCAGACGGCGCAAAGGCCGCATTCGCTTACTTCATCATGGGTAGAAGTGCTAACAGCCGCAACAGAATTTTTACTGAAAAGAACGGTGAGATCTTCACTGAACCGTTTGATGCTTCAAAAGTCGAGGATCCGAGCCTTATTATCTATGCCGCAGTTCGTCAGTTTGAAAACAAAGTCATCGTAACAAACGGCAATCAGACAGATACGATTTATGATTTCCTTGCAGAAGGCAAAACATTCGAAGAATCCCTTGAAACAAGAGAATTTGAGCCTGACAGCCCGAACTGGACTCCCAGAATAAGCGGTATGCTCACTTTCGCCGATAATGACTTTACATACAAGATGAGCATTCTCAAGAGTGCCGATGCAGAAGGCACTGCCTGCAACAGATTTACTTACAGCTACAAGGCTCTTGCAGGTCTCGGGCATTTCATTCACACATATGTCTGCAACGGCAACCCCATCCCGACATTCCAGGGCGAACCTGAAAGAGTAGCTATTCCCGATGATATCGACGAATTTACTTCTTCGATCTGGAACAATCTCGATGCAGACAACAAGATCTCGCTTTACGTTAAGACAGTTGACCTCAGAACAGGTGCTGTTGAAAGCAGACTCATCAACAAGAACATATAATTTTTTACCAACATATATAAAGGAGAGAAATCATGAAAGAATTTGAACTTAAATACGGTTGTAACCCTAATCAGAAGCCTGCCAAGATTTTTATGAACGACGGTTCCGAGCTTCCAATTGAAATACTTTCCGGACGTCCGGGCTTCATCAATTTCCTCGATGCATTCAACAGCTGGCAGCTCGTAAAGGAGCTCAAGGCTGCCCTCAATCTTCCTGCCGCTGCTTCATTCAAGCACGTCAGCCCTACATCCGGTGCAGTCGGCACTCCACTGCCGGAAAAGCTCAAGAAGGCTTGCTTTGTTGACGATATAGAAGGTCTTGACAATAATCCTCTCGCCTGCGCTTACGCAAGAGCAAGAGGTACAGACAGAATGTGCTCATACGGAGACTGGGTTGCACTTTCCGATAAGTGCGATCTTATGACAGCACAGCTCATTTTCCGTGAGGTTTCGGACGGCGTTATCGCTCCTGATTTTGATGATGATGCTCTCGAGCTTCTCAGAACAAAGCGTAAGGGTGCTTACAACATCGTAAAGATTGATCCTTCATTCGTTCCGGATCCCATCGAGCGCAAGCAGGTTTACGGCATCACATTCGAGCAGGGCAGAAATAACTTTGAAATCAACGAAGCTCTCCTCCAGAATATCGTTACAGAAAACAAGAATATGCCTGACTCCGCAAAGCGTGACCTCATCGTTTCTCTCATCACTCTCAAGTATACGCAGTCAAACTCCGTTTGCTATGCAGTTGACGGACAGGCTATCGGCGTAGGCGCAGGTCAGCAGTCAAGAATTCACTGCACTCGTCTTGCAGGCGGAAAAGCAGATACATGGCAGCTCCGTCAGTCAGAAAAGGTTCTCAATCTTCCTTTCCTCCCGACACTCAAGCGTCCTGACAGAGATAACGTTATCGACGGCTACATCAACAAGAACGAAGAAGATGTATGTGCAGACGGAATCTGGCAGAACTACTTCACAGAGCGTCCTGAGCCATTCACAAGAGAAGAAATGGATGCTTACCTCGCAACAATTTCGGGTGTTGCTCTCGGTTCTGACGCATTCTTCCCCTTCGGTGACAATATCGAAAGAGCAAAGAAGAGCGGCGTTTCATACATCGCAGAACCCGGTGGTTCCATCCGTGACGATATCGTAATCGACGTATGCAACAAGTACGGCATTTCAATGGCATTCACGGGAATGCGTCTTTTCCATCATTAATATTGAAAGGATAAATAATATGAACTTTTTTGATGAACTTAAAAATTATGACAGTGAAGTTTTCGAGGCTTGTGACCTTGAGCTTAACCGTCAGAGAAATAATATAGAGCTTATCGCTTCGGAAAACATCGTTTCAAAGGCAGTTCTTCTTGCCGCAGGAACAGTTCTCACAAATAAATACGCTGAAGGTCTTCCCGGCAAACGTTACTACGGCGGTTGTCAGTACGTTGACATCGTTGAGAACATTGCCCGTGAAAGAGCCAAGAAGCTCTTCGGTGCAGAGCACGCAAACGTTCAACCTCATAGCGGTGCAAGCGCTAACCTTGCAGTATTCTTTGCACTCTGCAACCCCGGTGACACAATAATGGGCCTCAATCTTGCTCACGGAGGTCACCTCTCACACGGCTCACCTGTCAACATTTCCGGTAAGTACTTCAATATCGTACCTTACAGCGTTTCAGACGAAACAGAAACACTTGACTATGACGCCATCCGTAACACTGCGCTCGAATGCAAGCCGAAAATGATCATTGCAGGTGCAAGTGCATACGCAAGAATAATCGACTTCGCTAAAATCCGTGAAATATGCGATGAAGTCGGAGCTTATTTCATGGTAGATATGGCACACATCGCAGGTCTTGTTGCCGCAGGTCTCCATCCGAGCCCGGTTCCCTATGCAGATGTTGTCACAACCACAACTCACAAGACTCTTCGCGGACCGAGAGGCGGTCTCATCCTCTGCAAGGCAGAATTTGCCCAGAAGATCGACAAGGCTGTATTTCCCGGCACACAGGGCGGCCCGCTCATGCACATCATCGCCGCAAAGGCAGTTGCTCTCGGAGAGGCTATGACA
>JAZQMY010000035.1:0-17257 GCA_045627045.1 Clostridia bacterium
TACTTCTTCGGGAGCTCGTCTTCCGAAAGGATCTCATCCCTGTGGAAGTTGATAAGAGCCGTTTCTGCCGTAGGAAGCATAAAGAAATTGAAGCCATCCTCAGTTGCTTCGTCCTGAAGTGAGAATACATCATCCTTGAACTTCGGGAACTGGCCTGCCGTGTAACCGCACTGATATGTGAGAATGTGCGGAGGAAGCATGAACTCGTAGCCGTCCTTGAGGTGGCACTCTATGAAGAAATTGATGAGAGCCCATTCGAGCTGAGCGCCTACACCCGTATATACCCAGCAGCCTGTGCCGCCGAGCTTTGCGCCTCTTGCATAGTCAACAAGGCCGAGAGACGTTGCAAGCTCAACATGATCCTTTGCTTCAAAGTCGAATACAGGCTTTTCTCCGTAAACGGATACTACTCTGTTGGCCTCTTTGCCGCCCGGAACAACGTCATCATCAGGAAGATTCGGAAGAGCGTCCATGAATGTCTTCATTTCAGCTGTCTTCTGTGAGAGTTCCTGATCAAGGACCTTGATGTCCTCGGCAAGTGTCTTCATTTCGTTCATGATGTCCGAAACATCCTTGCCTTCCTTCTTCATCTTAGGAATAAGCTTTGAAACTCTGTTCTGTTCAGCCTTTTTTTCTTCTGTTTTTGCCATAAGTGCACGCTTTTCAGCGTCCATAGTGAGGAGCAGGTCGATGTCTGCATGGCAACCCTTTGCTGCAAGGCGCTCCTTAACGTAATCCGGTTTCTGACGGATAAGATTGATATCAAGCATAAGATAATATATCTCCTTTTGTATTGTTTTTTATTATGCACCGTCCGGTGCACGCAATCGGCAAACTGTTTTGCCGGGTTATTTGTTATTTAAGTCTGTCCTGCATAAAAGCGGTATATTTTTCCAGGCCCGCTTCAACGAGGGATTCATAATACTTTTCCCAGAAATACTCCGAGCAGCCGTTGACTCTCGTGAACTGCTCAAAATCAGCCGCAAGCTCCTCGAGTTTCTCCTTTATTCTCTCGTATTCCCACAAAAGTGTTTTGTCTTCGAGCACACTTTCCGCAGAAGCATAAACATCAGGCACCTTTATTCTGACGCCTGAAGATTCAACGAAAGCATTTTCAATTGAATATCTGTTTATTCTTCCCGTATTGATTGAATCAATGGGAGCCGTTGTGAACATTCTGCCGACCGTAATATCGGAAATGCCGCCCGCCTCATCAGGGTCAATGTCCGGCGTAAGCTCTTCGGAATAATACCTGAGGAATGTGAACCTTCCGTTATTGATCGTGTAGCCTTCGCCTTCGCTTCCGAAATTAGCCCACATATTGCCTTCGTCGGTGCACAGCCAGTCAAGGAATGCAAGTATCTGCTTCTTTGCAGTTTCATCGGCGGACATTGAAATGCAGGTCGCTTCGTTCAGGTAAGGTACATTTGAAGAAATCACAGGCTGTGAGCTCTCATTTGCCTTTATCATCACATCTGCAGCCGCCCATACGCTGCCCTTCTGTGCCGATTGGATATACAGATAATTGTAGGTTTTTGAAAACTCCATTATCTGGGCATTTCTTGAAGTATAGCTGTTGTAGTCCTTCTCTTCAAGTGCTTTCAGCTTCTTGTTCTCATCGACAGGCACTATGCCTGCCTTTTCAAACTTGATGAGCCATTCAAGTGAATCGTACCATCTCTTGTCGGAATAAAGGAAAAATACGTTTCCGTTTTCATCCGTCTGCCACGTCTGTGATGTCAAGCCGTATGCATTCAGTATCGCATCATATTGAAGTGCTTCATACTCGCTTGTCCACAGAGGTAATTTGCTTTCATGCTTTTCCTTGTATCGCATCAATATCTCGTAAAGCTGTGAAAGCGTTTCAGGGTACTTTATCGAGTCCTCTTCAAATGCAGAAGCATTGTATATCCAGCCGAGTGAGGCTTTTTTGTTCATAGGAACAAGGCAGTAGAGATTATCCGAAACAGAAATCATATTCTTCGTATAATTCCAGCCGTCCTCCCAGTCGCTCCAGAGCTCGAAATAGGAATGAAGCTCATCCTTTCTTGTAAGAAGGTTCTCGAGATAGCCGGCTTCGCCAAGCGCCTTTGCCGTGCCTATCGAAATACCCGTTGCAAGGTCAGGACAGATGTCCGCCGTATAGAGACGGACTATACTGTCATTCATATTTGCCGAAGTGAAGTGCTTCTCATTCACCTTGAGACCGAAGTTCAGAAGAATGAATTCAAGCGTCTCCTGTGAGAGCTTTTTGTCTGCCACTCTTACCCAGGTAATTTCCTTGACTTCATCGTATTTCCTGATCGGTTTTGATTCTGTGCCGCTTTTCGGTGTGGGGTCGGGCGTTGTGACCGGTCCTTCCGCGTTCTTCGGAGCCGAGCAGGCAGCCGAAGATAGTACGGTCAGTATGATAAGGAACACAGCCAGAATGCGCTTTATGTTTTTCTTCATACCGAGCCATTGCCTCCGTCAGTCTGATCAGCCATTCATGGCTTTGAGATATCCGATTATAAACAGGTCAAGGTCGCCGTCCATTACTGCCTGAACGTTTGACGTTTTGATTTCTGTTCTATGATCGTTTACCATCGTGTATGGGCAGAAAACGTATGAACGGATCTGTGAACCCCATTCGATTTTCTTTATCTCACCCTTGATGCCTGCAATCTTCTCCATTTCCTCCTGCTCCTTCAATGCCATGAGTTTACCTCTGAGCATATTCATAGCAACTTCCCTGTTCTGTATCTGTGAACGCTCGTTCTGACACTGAACAACGATTCCTGTAGGAAGGTGTGTGATTCTGATTGCTGACTCTGTCTTGTTGACGTGCTGACCGCCTGCACCTGATGAATGGTAGGTATCCACTCTGAGATCTTCAGGCTTGATAACAACGTTAAGATCATCGTTCAGCTCAGGCATAACATCTGCAGAAGCAAATGAAGTATGTCTCTTCTTTGCCGCATCAAACGGCGATATTCTGACTAGTCTGTGTACGCCTCTCTCTGTCTTGAGGTAGCCGTAAGCGTATTCGCCCTCAATTTTGAGAGTAACACTCTTTACGCCTGCTTCTTCACCGTCAAGGTAATCAAGCGTTGTGACCTTGAAGCCCTTCTTGTCTGCCCATCTCGTATACATTCTGAGGAGCATTCCCGTCCAGTCCATGGCCTCTGTGCCGCCTGCACCTGCGTGAAGTGTGATGATGGCGTTCATCTTGTCGTATTTTCCGTTAAGAAGTGTTTCCAGACGGAGTGTTTCGATTTCGGTTTCTGCCGTCTGAAGAAGCTCTTCCGCTTCCGTAAGGGATTCTTCGTCCCCCGCGTCCTCAAAAAAGTCAATGAGCGTCTGAACGTCATCGAGCTTTGACATGAGGTCCGTGTGTATTTCAAGCTTCGTTGTGCAGCTCTTTAATTCTGCATTGAGCTTGTTCACTTTATCCTGGTTACCCCAGACATCGGGGTCTGAAAGAGAAAGATTAAGTTCCTCAATCCTTTGTTTCATTGAACCCAGGTTAAAGTGCATCACCTACCTGTTTTATGACATCATAGAGATAATCCAGCTTTTGTTTTGCTGCCTCTACCTGCATAATAATCACCCTCTCTTGATTATAATTTATTTTAATTTATCTGATCCTGAATTACAGGTCATTTTTCGTTTTCGCCGCCGTTTTCTTCGTTGAGTCCACAGCAATATTTGTATTTCTTTCCGCTTCCGCACGGACAAAGATCATTTCTGCCCGGCTTTTTCTTCACGGTTACAGGCGTAGTGTTCTTCGGACCATCCGAAATCACCACACCGTCGCTCGTTCTGTTCACACGGAGGTTTTCATTCTCCTTCGGTCTCTCGTTGATGGCGTTCTGCGTGTTTGCTCTCAGGACAACATTGAAGAGTATCTTGAGCGTATCATGCTGAATTGCAGAAGTCATTTCGTCGAACATCTCAAACGATTCCTTCTTGTACTCAACGATAGGATCTCTGTTTGCGTATGCTCTCAGACCGATACCGTCTCTGAGCTCTGCCATGGCATCGATATGCTCACGCCACTTTTTGTCAACTGTGCAGAGGAGGAAATATCTCTCGAGATCACGCATAACAGGTGAAGTGATCTCTTCTTCCTTCTTCGCATAGCATTCTCTTGCAATTTCGCCTATTCTCTTGATAAGATCTTCCCTGCTGATGCCGTTTCTCTCTTCATCTGTAAATACGAGCGTATCCTTCGGCATGAAAAGTGATTCGAAATACTCTATCATACCGTCGAAGTTATAGTCATGCGGATCATCGGATTCAGCCGTATATGCGCCGACTACATCCTCGATTACAGTATCGAGCATACCCATGATAAGCTCATTGATATCTTCGCCTTCAAGAACTCTTCTTCTCTGCTCGTAGATGATCTCTCTCTGTCTGTTCATGACATCGTCATACTGGAGCACACTCTTTCTGATGGAGAAGTTCTTGCCCTCGACTCGCTTCTGTGCATTTTCGATCTGCTTTGAAAGGAGTCCGAGCTCAAGAGGCATATTGTCTTCAGGATTGAGTGTTGCCAGCATGCCCTGAAGCTTTTCCGAGCCGAAAAGACGCATAAGGTCATCCTCGAGTGAAACATAGAATTTTGATTTACCCGGGTCACCCTGTCTTCCTGCACGACCGCGGAGCTGATTATCGATTCGTCTGCTCTCGTGGCGTTCCGTACCTATTATATATAAGCCGCCGAGCTTGATTACTTCTGCCTTTTCGGCATCAGTCTCTACCTTATATTTTGCAACAAGCTCCTTGAATTCAGCTCTTGCCTTGATAACGTTTTCATCGTTGGTTTCTTCGTAGGTATCAACGAGCGCAAGTATGTCATCTGAAACGCCGTTTCTCTTCATTTCCTGCTTTGCCATCATTTCAGGGTTGCCGCCGAGCATAATATCCGTACCACGGCCTGCCATGTTCGTTGCAATGGTGACTGTATTCAGTCTGCCCGCCTGTGCAACGATTTCGGCTTCTCTGTCATGATGCTTTGCATTTAGCACCTGATGCTTTACGCCTCTGCGCTTGAGCATTTCGCTGAGCATTTCGGATTTTTCAACGGAAACCGTACCTACAAGAACAGGCTGACCTGTCTTTGAGCACTGAACAATTTCCTCGACTATTGCCGCAAATTTTGTCTTTTCCTTTGCATAAACAACGTCGTTCATATCCTCCCTTATCATGGGAAGGTTAGTCGGTACAACCACAACATCAAGGTTATAAATTGCTTTGAATTCGGCTTCTTCTGTCTTTGCGGTACCTGTCATACCGGAAAGCTTATGGTACATTCTGAAGAAATTCTGGAAGGTTATCATTGCAAGAGTGATTGACTCTCTCTTAACCTTTACGCCTTCCTTTGCTTCTATTGCCTGATGGAGACCGTCGCTGTAACGTCTGCCGACCATAAGTCTGCCTGTGAATTCGTCTACGATTATGATCTGACCATCCTTGACAACGTAGTCAACATCCTTCTTCATATTGAAGCGTGCCTTGATAGCCTGCTGAATGAAGTGCTGAAGCTCTATATTTTCGGCATCTGCAAGGTTTTCTATCTTGAAATACTGCTCTGCCTTTCTTGTGCCCTCGTCAGTCAAATATACTGTCTTTGCCTTTTCGTCAACGCCGTAATCTTTTTCATTGAGGCGAGAGGCAAATTTGTCAACCGCAAAGTACATATCCGTCGATTTCTCTCCGGCGCCGGAAATGATAAGCGGAGTTCTCGCTTCATCGATAAGAATTGAGTCGACCTCATCCACGATAGCAAAATTCAGATCTCTGATAACCATATTCTTCTTATCCCTGACCATGTTGTCACGAAGATAATCGAATCCGAGCTCGTTGTTGGTAACGTAGGTAATATCGCAGCCGTAGTTCTTCTGTCTCTCTGTCGGAGTCATTTCTCTTAAAATAAGGCCGCAGGACATTCCGAGGAAATTAAATATCTTGCCGATAAAAGCGCACTGTGTTTTGGCAAGGTACTCGTTTACCGTAACGATATGAACGCCCTTACCCGAAAGCGCATTGAGGTACGCCGCAATAGGTGCGACAAATGTTTTTCCTTCGCCTGTCCTCATCTCGGCGCATCTGCCCTGATGAAGAATAATTGCACCTATGAGCTGTACATAATAAGGCTTTTTGCCGAGAACTCGCCATGAAGCTTCTCTCTCGACCGCAAAGGCCTCCACCAGGATATCATCAAGCGTTTCGCCATTTGCAAGCCTTTCTTTGAATATCTGTGTATATTCACGGAGCTCCTCATCCGTCTTTTTCTGCATAACAGGATCAAGTGCTTCAATCTTGTCCGCTATCTTTGAAAGACGCTTTATCTCTTTTTCGTTCGGATCTCCGAATATTGCCTTCAATATGTTTGCCATGTAGCAATGTTCCTTTCATTATATATAGCGTTTTCCCGACGGGAACAGTCGCAAAAACACATTTTCTGTGATGATTTTTTGATTAAGCTTTTCAAAAACTGTCTGAAATACCATTTTATAATACAATCATCCGATTTTATTATTTTATCACGATATGCCAAATTATGCAAGTGTTTTTTTGCATTTTTTATGGTATTAAGGGGTAGAAAATATGCAAAAACCACCGCTGATGGCAAAGAACCTGTTTTGCCTGTATTTTTGCTTCACAGTGAAAGATTATGCAGGCTCTTGACAAAAAATCAAAAAAAGATTATAATAATAAAGATGACAGATACATCCGATCTGAGCATCAGAATTACATATTTCAATATCGCTGGTATGGCGAAGACAGACATCCTTCGGGAGTCTGAGTGGAGGCAAAAATGGCAGCATCAAAGAAAACAAAGTGGTTAGTCAGAATGGGCGTGCTTCTTGCGGTTCTCATCGTGATGAGCATCACCCCAATCGGTTACCTCAAGGTCGGCGTAATTGAGATCACATTCCTTATGATCCCGGTTCTTGTCGGAGCGATCACTCTTGACACAAAGGCAGGAACTATACTCGGCTTTGCATTCGGTCTTACAAGCTTTATCCAGGCACTCACGGGCGCAAGTCCATTCGGTGCGGCGCTTATGGAGATCAATCCCGTCGGAACAATCGTTGTATGTTTTGTTCCGAGAATTCTTATGGGTTTTCTCACAGGCGTAATTTATAATTCCGTTAAAAAAATCGATCACTCAAAAAGCAATACAGTTTCAACGTTAATTGCGGCACTTACCTCGCCGATCATGAACACGGTGTTCTTTATGGCAGCACTGATTCTCTTCTTCGGCAGGACTGATTACATCCTTGCTATGCAGGGTGAACTCAGCCTGTTCTCGTTCGTAGTCGCATTTGTCGGAATAAACGGAGTTATTGAAGCTATCGCGGCATTCATTCTCGGCGGCGCGATCTCTCTTGCCCTGACAAAATACATGAACCGCTGTCGGAAAGGAAATATTATGTTACTCGTATTTGATATAGGAAATACAAACATCAAAATGGGCGTATTCGAGGGCGATAAGCTCACAGTCAGCTGCCGCATCACAACCGGCAATAAAAAGACCACAGACGAATACGGCATTGCAATCGCATCAATGCTCACAGCCAAGGGCATTGAGATTTCAAAGATAACACGCACGATCGTTTCATCCGTTGTGCCGAACATAAACTATTCCATCTGCAAAGCCATCAGGCAGTATATCGGCGTCGAGCCGCTTCTGCTTGCTCCCGGAACAAAGACAGGCGTTGCGATCAAGACGGATAATCCCCGTGAAACAGGTGCAGACATCATTGCCGATGTTGCTGCGGCAAACTATTTTTACGGTGGCCCGTGCATCGTTGTCGATTTCGGCACTGCCACCAAATACGAGGTAATAAACGAAAAAGGCGAATTCATTGCCTGCGTGATTTCAGCCGGTGTGGGACTTACCGCCGACGTGCTTACATCAAATGCGGCTCAGCTTCCTGCAATAACCATCAAGAAGCCTGCTTCAATCCTCACTTCAAACACGGTTGAATGTATGCAGGCGGGTATCGTTTTCGGATACATCGGTCAGGTTGAATATATCGTTTCAAAAATCAAGGAAGAAATGGGACTCCCCGAGATGAAAGTCATTGCAACAGGCGGCTTCGGAAGCGTTATCGCAAGTGAAACGAAATGCATCGACACATATGATAAAAACCTTACCCTGATGGGACTCAAGGTCATCGCAGACAGAAACAAAAACAAATAATATCTAAATATTATTAAAGACAATCAATCAGTCCAAATAACAACACCGTAATTTCCGATTCAATAGAAATTACGGTGTTCTGTTATTCCTGTAAAGTTTTTTATTTTCTTATTTATGAGTCATATTTCTGACATTGTTCAGGAGAATCCCGTCAATGTCATATGAAAGCACCTTCTCAAGACTCTGCTCCGTAACATCTCCGCATGCTCTGTTTTCGCATTCGCCGGTCATGATCCAGACCTTCTTGCCAAAAGAATGAATTTTATCAATATTTTCCTTTGTGATCCATGCTTCCCAGAGTCTGATATAGTCAACGTCTGTCGCAAGATATTCATCCAGACAACCAAGCGAAGGCATAAACGCAAGAAGCCTGATTTCAGGGGCATATTGCCTTGCAATTTCAAGGTCTTCAATGCTGTGAACACCGAATGTCGTGTCCGCCTGATAGCCTGCCTTACGGATTTCATCCGCAAGCTTTATGATATTCTCTTTGCCCTCTTTTACATGAATCAGAAGGGGCTTTACTCCTGCCTCAAGATAGTCCGTGAGCGTATGTCCGTGGAAGTCCTCTTCCTTTCTTGAAAGAGAGACAAATTTATCTTTATCTATTGTTTTGATAACAAGATTTTCCTTGAAAACTCTTCCCGTTGAGGAATCGTGAGATATTACAGCAAAGCCGTCAGCTGTGAATCTTGTATCGATTTCAACCATTTCGGCACCGTTTTTTATCGCTTCAAGCGCTGCTGCCACCGTCTGCTCCGGAAGGATGTCAGGGCCGCTCCTGTGTGCTATTATCTTTATATTATTCATATTTCTGAATATATCAATACGGTGCAGGTCATCAGCTTGCACCGTATTATTGACTAATAACTATATTTTATTTCAATTAAAATTTATCAATGAATGCAAGGATATTCTCGATATCCTTACCTTCAAGCTTTCTCGGATTCGTTACTGTGCAAGCATCGTTCAGAGCGCTCTTTACGATGTGAGCCTTAACCTCAAGATATGCAGACTTCTCAACCCCGGCATCCTTGAGTGAAAGCGGAATGCCAAGCTCCTTCTGCATTGCCTTGAGCTTATTGACTATATTCTGCGCACCGATTCTTGAGTTGAAGCTCTGCAAACCTATACGCTTTGCGATGTTTGCAAGTCTTGATGCAACACGTTCATCAACATTTGAATCAAGTCCGGCATTGTACCACATAACATACGGCAAAAGCATACCGTTTGCTCTGCCATGCGGAATGTGAAAATGTGCTCCGAGAGAATGTGCTATTCCGTGGTTTACGCCGAGGCTTACCGCATTGAATGCCATACCTGCAAGGCATGATGCCGTGTGCATTTTCTCTCTTGCTTCGATATCGTTTCCGTTCTTATATGCCTTCGGAAGATACTCGAATGCGATCTCGAGTGCCTTTTCTGCAAGTGCATCTGAAAAATCATTAGCATGCGTAGAGATATAAGCCTCAAGTGCATGAGTGATCACGTCCATGCCTGTGTCGGCAGTGATCTGTGGAGGTACAGAAAGAACAAGTTCTCCCGAAAGAAGTGCCTGTGCCGGAAGAAGTTCATCGGAAACGAGCGGATATTTCACGCCAGCTTCCTTATCCGTGATAACTGCAAAGGACGTAACCTCTGATCCCGTGCCGCTTGTTGTAGGAACGGCGATGAGAGGGATTTCCTTTCCGGACTTCTTTCTGCCTATAAGCACAGTTGATTTTGCCGCATCAATGGATGATCCGCCGCCGATTGCTATTGCAACGTCAGCATCCTTTTCGAGGAGGAAGCCGAGCGCCTTTGCAATAAGCTCTACCGGAGGATCCGGCTTGATTTCAGAAAATACGCTTATATTTTCGCACTGCTTCATATACGCCTTCAGCTTATCAACTGCTCCTGATTTATAAAGGAATGCGTCGGTAAAAATGACTGCGTTTTTTGCTTTAATTTCTCCGAGGGCGTTCAGGGAATCTCTTCCGAATACTACCTCGGTGCTTATTCTGAATTTCTGCATAGTGACCTGCCTGTCAATAATATAACCTGATATTTTTATCCTCAAGGAAAGCCTTCCACTTATCGTCAGGTTCCCTGTCTGTGACTATTGCGGCAATATTATCAAAGCCTGCAAACTTCACAAATGATATCTTATCAAATTTTGAACTATCAACTCCGATGATTACCTTCTTTGCGGAACACATAAATGCCTTTTTTAGCTGTGCATTCTGATCGCTCGTATCCGTGAAGCCCATTGTCATATCCATGCCCTTGCAGGAAATAACCGCAATATCAGCATGATAGGACTTTATGACCTCTTCTGCCCTCAATCCCGTAAACGAGAGTGATGCCTGCGAAAAGTTTCCGCCTGTGGAAATGATCTTCCAATCGTTCTTCTGCGGTGCATCAATTAGCATTTCAACTGAATTGGTAATAATCGTCAGATTGTTTTTCGTAAATATGCTCTTCATTGTGTAAAGAGCAGTCGTGCTTGAGTCGAAAAGGATGTGATCCCCGTCCTCTATAAAATCGCTTATCAGCTCTGCGATATACTTCTTACTATCAACGTTCGTCTGCTTTCTTATTGTAAGCGGAAGATCCACGTTAAGGCTCTCATTTCTGACGGCTCCTCCGTACGTTTTCTTGGCAAGCCCTTCTTTTTCGAGCTTGTCAAGATCACGTCTTATAGTTTCTTCCGTAACATTGAACGTTTCTGCAAGATCACTCACAACGACCTTGCCGTCAAGCATAAGCTTTGACAATATTTCGTTTTTTCTCTCTATCGGGAGCATAGCTTAACACAATCAGAGAATTGTTGCCCAGAGTTCCTTATCAGGATTCGGGATAACTGTGCTGTCGAGAAGCATTCCTTCCTTGCCGACAACGTCCTTTGCGTGCTCAATAGCTGCTGTAACTGCTGCAACATCACCTGTAAGGAGCATGAATGACTTACCTGCCATACCTCTTGCAAGACGGAGCTCAACGAGCTTAACATCTGATGTCTTGGCTGCAGTATCAGCTGCAACGATCATTGACGGAACAGAGAATGTCTCGAGGATACCGAGAGACTTTGCTCCTTCAACTGCAACGCCGCCGTAGATTGCCGGGAAGATATCATCGCTCGGATTACCGAGAACGAAGCTGTCAACCATCTTTTCTCCGAGCTGAACCTTTGCTGCCTCGATTGAAGCGGCAACTGAGCTGAGCTCGCCTGTTACGATGATTACATAGATACCAGGGCAAACTACTGAAGACTGTATGATCTCAATATTAGATGTTTTTATCATAAGATCGGCTGCTGCGATACCGCTTGAAACCGTCTTGTATTCAACCAAACCTATTGCTTTATTCATTGTTTATACCATTCCTTCCAAAAGAAAGTCCCATTAATTCTTACGGATAATTACGTACTTGTCTGTAACCTCAGCCACAACACCGTTTACTGATGCGTGAACTGCTACTCCGAGCTTACCCTCCGGTGCTGCGCCTACAACATCGCCGATCTTCACCGTATCTCCTGCCTTGACTGCTGCCATTGAAGGAGCGCCGATGCTCTGTGAGAGCATGATCTTTACGCTGTCTGCTTCAACAAGCTCGTCCTTGAGAGGAGCAGGTACGTTATACTTTGTAAGACCAAGTCTTGCCGTAAGACGTGCCATAGGTACTCTTCTGAAATCACGCTGGGGATTAACAGGTTCAAGCTCAACTGCGGGAGCCTTTACGCCGTTTGCACGGAGTGCGCCCTTTGTCTTTGCTATGAGCGATGCAGGTGAAAGTCCCTGACCGCATGAATACATTTCGCAGAGTCCGCATGATGAGCAGAAGAATGTGTTGAGGTAAGCGCCTGTGTCATTTGTCAGGCCGTTTGATACTCCGCGCATAAATCTTGAAGGATCAATAGGATGACCCAGAAGATTTCTTGAGCAGAGATCAGAGCACATATGGCACTGACAGCAAACTGCCATTGCTCTGTGCATACTAACTTCTGTAGGAGTTGTCTTCTTCATGACAATGTACTGATTCTTGGGCATTACGAGGACTGCATTTGATGTCTTTGTTACAACATCGGATTCACTGCAGATTCTTCCTGTCATAGGACCACCGGCAATGAGTGCATATTCGCTTATCTTCGCGCCGCCGGCAAGCTTGATGAGCTCACCGTAAGTGATTCCGAGAGGAGCCTTGAGTGTTACAGGGTTCTTTACCTCTCCGGCGATCGTTATGTACTTGCTCGTAACCGGTGTGCCTGTTGTGATGGCATTGTAGATGTTGAGAGCTGTCTCAACGTTGAATACTGTTGCACCAACAGTTATCGGAAGTGCTCCGGGAGCGACTACTCTGCCTGTTGTTTCGTATATAGTTACGACCTCGTCTCCTGCCGGGTAAATTTCCGGAAGGATGCCGATCTTTATATTCTTGAATTTAGAAAGATTATTCTTTACCGCTTCAACTGCACCTGTATATGATGCCTTTACAGCGATTATTACCTGATTGGCTTCAACTGCTGTTGCAACAGCATCAAGAGCCGTCATTATTTCGAAAGCATACTTTTCAAGGACCTGTCTGTGAAGCTTGAGCAAAGGCTCGCACTCTGCGCAGTTCAGTATTATAGTATCTGCTCTCTTATCAAGCTTTGCGTAGGACGGGAATCCGGCACCGCCGGCTCCTGCTACACCGCTTTTTCTCATTATATCTGCAAGCTGTGTAAGTTCCATATTTTATAACTCCAATCCGCATTCGTCATCAACAATTCCTACTATTGCGGCGTCAACAGGTGCATTCTCGTGTCCGCAACCTATTCTTGCCGCACTTCCGCAGGCAACAATAACAATTTCGCCTATTCCGGCGCCCACGTCATCAATTGCAACGATCGTTTCTTCTGAGCCCTTCGGCTGAACGATCATGAGCTTTTGTCCAATGAGGTTCGGGTTTTTTCTTGTTGCAACGATGCTTCCGATAACTTTACCGATTATCATTTTTCAATTCACCTGCTCTGTTCCTGAAATAATTTCTTCCGGCAAGGGTGCCCCACTCACCCTGCCGCTACTGAAGAAAATAGAAAGGAGTGTATCTTACCGCAAATGCGGCTGTGGGGTTGTTATGAAAAAAAGAAAATTTGTGTGTTTTCTTGCCTTCTGACTTATCAGTCGAGTGTGGGCAGAATCTTCTCAACGTCTGTATGAGGTCTCGGTATTACATGTGTAGCGATTACTTCGCCGAGTGATGAAGCTGCTGCTGCGCCGCTCTCAACTGCTGCCTTAACTGCGCCAACGTCGCCTCTTACCATAACAGATACGAGACCTGAACCGATCTTCTCTGTTCCAACGAGCTCAACGTTTGCTGACTTGAGCATTGCATCTGCTGCTTCGATAGCTGCTACCAAACCTCTTGTCTCGATCATTCCGAGTGCTTCCTGTGCCATAGTATTTTCCTCCTATGATATAATTCAATTATTTAGTTGTTTTTGTTTTTCTTGTTGTTTTCTTTTTCGGTGCTTCCTCTGCCTTTTTTTCGGCAATTTCTGCCGGAGCGGCTTCCGGAGCAGCCTCCGTCTTCGGAGCGTTCTTCTTTTTCAGCCTTGATGCGCTCAACTCAACGAGTCTTTGCGTTTCGCTGTGAGGATTTGCAATAACGTTTGAAGCCTTGACCTCGCTTACGCATTTTGCCTTTGCATTCTCAATGGCTTCCGTTACGTCCGAAACGGTTCCTTCAATGATGACGGTGACAAGTCTGCCGCCGAGCTTACGTTCCCATGAAACGAGCTCAACATTAGCCGTTTTGCACATAATATCAAGTGCATCAACAGCCGCGACAACGCCTGTGACCTCAACAAAACCCAGAGCCTTCATGTCTATCTGTTACCTTTCAGCTCAGATCTTCGGCAGAATCTTTTCAACATCTGCATGAGGTCTCGGGATAACGTGTGTAGCAATTACTTCGCCGAGCTTAGCTGCTGCTGCTGCGCCGCTTTCAACTGCTGACTTAACTGCGCCAACATCGCCTCTTACCATAACAGATACGAGACCTGAACCGATCTTCTCTGTTCCGATGAGAACTACTTCTGCTGACTTAACCATTGCATCTGCTGCTTCGATAGCTGCTACAAGACCTCTTGTCTCGATCATTCCAAGTGCTTCCTGTGCCATAATGTTATATCCTCCGTATGTATTAAAAAATTAGATTACTTTTTGTCAAATGCATTGAGGTGCATCATTTTGTCTGCGCCCTCAGTGACGTTTGCTATTATGTGCTTTGAGACAACTCCTGTTATTCTGTTTGCCTCTGCTTCGGCCGCATCCATTGCGGCTGTAACGTCCTCCACAGATCCTCTGAACTTAATCAGCACGATAAGCGGAACCTTGAGCGAATCCGGATGACCCGGCTTGTTCTTGTCGAACGTTTCCACTGTTACGTTTGCTGCCTTGCAGCCTGCATCGCACGCCGCAAATGCCGCAACAAGTCCGTAAACCTCAATCAATCCTGCTGCTGATGACATATATTAGCCCGCCCGCAGAATCACTTGTTTACGATGGCGATCTTCAGACCTTCCTGACGGAGGTTCGTCTGAAGTGCTTCGTTGATATCTTCAAGAGCAAACTTGTGTGTAATAAGCTTCTCCATAGGAAGACCTATGCCCTTTGCTCTCTTGAGGAAGTCGAATGTTGTAGCATAGTCACGAAGCGTATAAACCCATGAGCCTACGATCGTGATTTCCTTTGAGCAGATATCGAAGTGAGGATTGATCGTTGCGTCTCCGCCGTTGATGAAGAATCCGAGCTCGCAAAGACCGCCGCCGTTACGGATGAACTTGTAGATGTTTGCATGAGCTACAGGTGAACCTGTGCACTGGAAAGCAAAATCAGCGAGGTATCCGCCGAAAGCATCCTTAACTGCTGCCGCAAGGTTGTCTATGCCTGAAATATTCTTGAAGTTTACTGTTTCAAATGCGCCCATTTCCTTTGCGAAAGCGAGACGCTTTTCATTTCCGTCAACTGCAACAATGTTCTCGATACCCATTGTTCTGAGCACTGCGATGCAGATGAGACCGATAGGTCCGCAGCCCTGAACGACTACTCTTGAATTGAATCTGAGTATGCCCGTCGTCTTTGCTCTTTCAACCGCATGAATGAGAACTGCGCAAGGTTCGATAAGGATTCTTGAATCAAGATCAAGATCGCTTACGTTGAAAATTGATGAGCCCTTACGAACGAAAATATAATCCGAGAACCAACCGTTGAGATGGATATCGTCATCGGGAAGGAGTCCGTAAACGTCTGCGCCGCCTACGTTCTGCTTGTTGAGGTCATACATCGTGATATCAGGATTATCCTTGAATATCATACATGTAACTACCTTGTCGCCTACCTTGAGGGGCTTGCCAGCGCTGTCCTTTGTAACATTCTTGCCCATCTTTACGATTTCGCCTGTACCCTCGTGACCGAGTGCAACAGGAATGAGGCCGAAAGGATCGCGCTTGAACTCGTGAGCATCTGTTCCGCATACGCCGCAGCCTTCAACCTTAACGAGTATATCGTCATCGCCGAGCTCGGGGATGGGGTATTCCTTTATGTCAAAGTTTTCGGTTTTCGTAAGAACTGCGACTCTTGCTGTCTTTGGCACGCTGCCGTTTGAAGCGGGAGCTGCTGCCTTCGTAGCGGCTGCAGGAGCAGTATTCATATTTGCAATGACCTGCTTTACGATTTCTTCTATCTTTGAAGATTCTATATTCATTTTAATTCTCCTAAAAGTCCTTATTTCAAAAGTTCTTCAAAAGTCTTTTCAGCGAAACTACCGAGGAACGTATCCTCTGCCGCAGTGCCGCCTGAAACGCCGACTCCGCCTATCACCTTGCCGTCATACATGATCGGTTCACCGCCGCCGAATATCACTATTCTGCCGTTATTGGTAAACTGTATGCCGTAAAGTGAACCGCCCGGAGCGGCAAGCTTTGAAAGCTCGGCTGTTGACATCTTGAGTGAAACAGACGTGAACGCCTTGTTTGCCGCAATGTCCCAGCTCGCAATGTAGGCACCGTCCATTGAATCTATAGTCATGAGGTTCGCGCCCTTATCTGCAACCGCAACCACCGCCTTTACACCCATTTCGGTTGCTTTGGCTTTGATGATTTCAACGGCGCGTCTTGCAATGGCAAGTGTAAGAGTTTTTTCCTGAGGTATGCTCTTTGTCGGAGCGGATGTCTGCTGCTCTTTCACTACCTTTTCAACGAGCTTTTCTATATCGTAGCTCATAGTCTGATTACTTGTTGAGCTGCTGAAGGACCTTCTTTGTTATCTCTGCAATAAGGTCTGATTCACCGGATTCTGATGTACCCTTTGAGCACTTGCCGCAGTTGTGGCAGCTGGGCTTTCCGTCCTTGAGGTTCTGGCAGAGGTTTGCAGGATGTTTACCCTTCATGCCGAACTTTCTTCTGATCTCGTAGAGCTTTTCAACCTGCTCAGGTGTGAACTGCTTAGGTCCGCCGAGCATCTTTGACTGATAGAGGAGCTGAGCATAGAACTCAACTGATTCCATCTTGTGATATGCTGCAAGAAGTGAATCTGAATATGTGAGTGCGCCGTGGTTAGCAAGGAGCACTGCATCGAAATACTGGAGATACTTTGATACTGCATCCGGGATCTCTTCTGTTGAAGGCGTGCCGTATTCAGCTATCGGAACGCATCCGAGTGCGATTACAGCTTCCGGCATGATAGGTTCCGTAAGCGGAATGCCTGCAATAGCGAAGCTTGTAGCATACATAGGATGAGCATGAACAACTGCCTTAACGTCAGGTCTCTCCTTGTAAACTCTCATGTGCATCTTGATTTCAGATGAAGGCTTGAAGCCCTCGTATGCCTGGATAACCTTACCCTCGGCATCAACCTTACAGATATATTCAGGTGTCATGAAGCCCTTTGATACACCGGTAGGTGTGCATAAAAACTCGTGGTCGTTAAGCTTTACTGAGATGTTACCATCGTTAGCTGCAACCATGTTACGTCCGTAGATTCGCTTACCAATATCGCAAATCTGCTTTTTGATTTCCATTTCGTTAACCATTTTATAGAT
>JAZQMY010000036.1:0-11265 GCA_045627045.1 Clostridia bacterium
ATCTCGTCTTCCGCTCCATATACGGGTTATTAGCTCAGTTGGTAGAGCACCTGACTCTTAATCAGGGTGTCCGGGGTTCGAGTCCCCGATGACCCACCAAAAATTTGCGGGAGTGACTCAGTGGTAGAGTGCCACCTTGCCAAGGTGGAAATCGCGAGTTCGAATCTCGTCTTCCGCTCCATATACGGGTTATTAGCTCAGTTGGTAGAGCACCTGACTCTTAATCAGGGTGTCCGGGGTTCGAGTCCCCGATGACCCACCAAAAACACTTGCAGAAGCAAGTGTTTTTTTATTTTCCTGCTGTTCGGAACAGACGGAGTTTTTTCAAAAAGCGTATTGTTACCACCGAAAAATTTATTGCAGGAATTTTGTTTACTTTTGGCTTTTGTTGTGATAAAATATTGATATAAATGTTCGACGGAGGAAAATATGATCATAGATTCTGATGCAAGAATGCTCAAAATAAAACGTGCCAATACGGATTGGTGGATCAATGAAAGGTCGATAGTGGCAGAGAATGGCAAAACTTATATTGCGTACTGTACTGATACAGGAGAATTGCACGTAAAACAAATTGATGCAAAATGTTCGTCGACGCAAAGCCGTGATGTCAGAGTGTCAAGACTGAATCTGGATTATTCGGACGAACACAATGCTCCCGGAATGTGTATCACCGAAAAGGGAAAGATAATCGTATTCTATACGGGTCACAATGAAAACGGATTCATTTTTTACAGAATAACGGAAAAACCGTTTGACATTTTTTCATTTGGAGAAGAGAAAAGGATTAAGTATGAAGGCAGAGTGAGCTACGTTCAGCTCTTCGAGAACACTTCGAAGCATCAACTATGGCTTTTTTCAAGACTGATGGGGAAGAACTGGACTTTTACCTATTCTTCTGACGACGGAATGACGTGGAGTAAACCGAAAGTATTTATCCGGACAAATACCAACGGCAGTTCGGGATTGTATTACCTTGATATAAGAAAGCTTCTTATACCGGAGGGCTCAGAAATACGCGAGGAATGGTTCTTTGCGGTCTATGGACATCCACGTTCAAATGACCATAAGATCAGAAGCGGAATATTTGACGAAGACGGAGAACTGCTTTCACAGGACGGAACAAGAATGGGATATTCTGTTTTTGACGAAAACGATGAGTCGATTTCTCTTGACCGACTTGAAACGGTGTATGATTCCCCTGAGAATACATCAGTTAGGCTTCTTGAGGTTTCGCCATTAAAGCCTTACAGGATCGGTATCGCTGCGTTCAGATTCCTGAATCCTGAATCTTGTGAAAATCCTGATCCTGACAGTATCGTATATTACATAGTAAGGTGGAACAAAACCTGGGAGCTTTCTGAACCGATTGCGAAAGGCGGAGAATTTCTTGCACCCGGACAGTCGGACGGTTCACAGACGTATGTCGGAGGAATGGCAGTTTATTATGGCGTAGGGGATGCGGGATTTCATCCGTTCCATGCAAAAAACAGTCATACAACGTCAGACAGAGTGTTTATAGCACGCTTTGACGGCAAAAACAGAGTGCTTGAGAGCTATTCCTCGAAAGACGGAAGCCGTTCGTATCAGCTTGAGCAGACGATAAGAAGCATACCTGCGGACGACACGCTTCCGGTATATGAGCAAACGAAGATATGGAGACCGGTAGTACCGGTATTTGCACAGGATAATCTGCCTGTTTACTGGCACGAAGGAACTTACGCCGCACATACAGGAGGATGGCATTCTGATGCTGTGATGTTCGTTATGTATGATGATTGAGGATGAAAAATGAAAACGGTAATTATCGGATGGTCGGGTCATAGCCACGTTGCGTATTCAAGCATGAGAAAAAGGCACGATATAGATATTGCAGGCATAGCACCCGGTCCGGGCAGAGAAACCGTTCCGGAGCTTGCAAACGGAGAAATAAAGTCTTTTCCCGATTACAGGCAAATGCTTGACGAAACAAGACCCGAAGCGGCGATAGTATCGCCGATATTCGGCTATAATGCCGAAGTCAGCATTGACTGTATAAAACGTGGGCTAAATGTGCTTTGCGAAAAGCCAGTTGCGGTGACGGAGAAAGAGCTGGACAGACTAGAAAGAACGGTAAAAGAGTCCTCCGTAAGGTTTTCGGCGATGCACTATCTGAGATTTTCTCCTGCGTTTTATGAGGGAGCAAGACTGACAAAAGCCGGAGTGATAGGAAAGCCGCTTCTCATCACGGCGCAGAAAAGCTACAGATGGGGAACAGACAGACCTGAATGGTATTCGGACAGAAAACTTTACGGCGGAACTATCCCGTGGATAGGGATACACGCAATAGACTGGATATATGCTTTCACGGGAATGAAATTTGCATCTGTAAATGCGATCCATACAGGAAGACCCGAAAGAACGGCACTCTGTCAGTATGAGCTTGAAAACGGCGCTATGGCTTCGGTAAATATTGATTACTACCGTCCGGAAGGATCAAAAAGTCACGGGGACGACAGAATAAGAGTGGTCGGTGATAAAGGTATAGTAGAGATCTCGGGAGGAAATGTAACATTGATAACGGAAAAGGAAGAGACGATTTACAGACCGTCCTTTGCACCTGATCTTACGCTCGATTTCCTTGACGGAAAAGAAACGATACCGACGGATGAATTATTCTATCTGACAAGGATAGCGCTTGCATCGAGAGAGGCAGCGGATTCGGGAAGAAAAATAATGACGGGAGAAATAAAGTTATGAAGATATTGCTTGTGGGAACGGGTGGCTATGCAGACATTTACGTTCAGACACTTCTGAAGGATGATGGGATAGAATGGGTCGGAGCAGTTGATCCGTATATCGATAATGCTCCGTCAAAAGAAAAAATAGAGGCAAAGAATATTCCCGTGTTTGATGACATCGAGGATTTTTACGGGAATAATTCTGCGGATCTGGTGATCATTGCCACGCCAACTTATCTTCATTGCGAGCAGAGTATTGAGGCGCTCAGACACGGTTCAAATGTTCTTGTGGAAAAGCCGGTCGCACCAACGGTGGAAGAAGCCGAACAAATGGCAGAAGCAGAAAGAAAATACGGCCGTTTCATCGCGGTAGGATATCAGTGGTCTTTCTCGGATACGATGCTTGAACTGAAAAAGGACATACTTAACGGCAGATTCGGTAGCCCCATCTCGCTGAAAACAATAGTCAGCTGGCCAAGAAACAAGGCTTACTACGGAAGAGGCACAGGCTGGGGCGGAAAAATCAAAAAAGATGGCAGGCTCGTGCTTGACTCAATAGCATCGAATGCCTGTGCACACTATCTCCACAATCTGCTTTTCGTAACCGGTCCTTCACTTACGGAAAGTGCAACCTCATCGGATATAAGGGCAGAGCTTTACAGAGCAAATGACATTGAGAATTTCGATACCTGTACGATAAAATTCAACATCCGTGACGGAGCAGAGTGTTTTTATGCGGCGACACATGCGTCGGGAAAAGTGCGCAATCCTGAATTCGTGTATGAATTTCAGAACGGAACCGTTTATTATGCTCAGGACAAATCAAATGAAGTAACGGCGGTATTCAAGGACGGAAGTACCAAAAACTACGGAGATCCTTTCAGAAATCAGGTAAAGAAGCTTTATGACTGTATTGAAGCGGTAAAAACCGGTTCGACTCCGATATGTACCTGCAAAACGGCAGAAGAACATACGAAGATGATAAACTGCCTGTATGAAAATTGCCGGATATACGATTTCCCGAAGGAAAAAGTGTATACGGAAAATAATACGGTCATAGTAAAGGACCTTTTTAATGATATTTGCAGGGCTTATGATGAGATGGCTTTGTTATCGGAGATAAATGATGGGAACTGAAATTTACATAGTCATAGGAATAGTCGTGGTAATAATTGTTTCTGCATTTGCAGTGCCGGCAATAGGCTTTTCAAAGACGAAAAAGCAGAAAAATAATGGCAGAAGCGAGCTTACCGACTTCATATTCGGGACGGCACTCGATGAGGCGGAGGCTGAGGAACTTCTTTCTAAACCTGCAAGAACTGACATTATCGACTACGAGTACAATAAGGAAAGAAAGATAATTACATTTTATCAGCATCTTGAAAGGATACCGTATTCAATAAAATACAGTACGGAAAACGGTGTAACCGTCATTACGTTCGAGGAAATGGCGAATAAGGCAAAGCATAATTCGGTTTATCTTTATATCGACGAGC
Source organism: Clostridia bacterium (assembly GCA_045627045.1). Classification (GTDB taxonomy): domain Bacteria; phylum Bacillota; class Clostridia; order HGM11327; family HGM11327; genus SIG351. The sequence continues at coordinate 4,217 of JAZQMY010000036.1, forward strand.
TGATGGAGAAGAAAATAAGTGCAAAAAGAATGAAGTAGGTTTTGAAACGGTAATAAAGCGTTCTTTTCGCATTTAAAATAATCAAAGGGATACTGTTTCAAACGTCAAATATTGTATCACAAAGAGAAATAATCCTTGACTTTTTATTAAAAAAGTGATATAATAATTCATGTAAGAAACTTTAAGTCGATACAGAGATATTGACAAGGTCCAAACATGAAAAGAATATAATAATCTCGTTGTTTACAATGCCTTGTCTGTACTCCGGATAAGGCATTTTTTGTACGAAAGGACTCAGAATCATGAAGGCTAAAGCAAAAATAATGGATGAGCAGGCTGTCTGCCGTGCTATGGCAAGAATAACCCATGAGATAATAGAGCGAAATCAGGGCGTTGAAGACATTTGCCTCCTCGGTGTTAAACGCAAAGGCGTTCCGCTTGCAATGGTTCTTCACGATAATATCCTCAGATTTGAAAATGTTAATGTTCCGCTCGGCTATCTTGATATCACCGCGCACAGAGACGATCTCTCCGAATCTGAAAAGATGGAAAAAGCAAAGGATTGCTTCATCCCGTGCGATGTTAAGGACAAGACCGTAATAATAGTTGATGACGTTCTCTTTACCGGAAGAACGGCAAGAGCTGCTCTTGAGGCTGTTTTCCACGTAGCAAGACCGAAGGTCGTTCAGCTTGCCGTGCTGATAGACAGAGGACACAGAGAGCTGCCGATCAGACCTGATTATATAGGAAAAAACGTTCCGACATCCAAGCATGAGAAAATTGTGCTTGTTACTGATTCTTCTGAGGGAGACACGGGCGTTTTCATTTGTGACGAAGAATAATAAATAATCTTTTAACCGATACAGAGATATCGAAAGGAGAAATTATAAGTGATCAATTTCAGTTACTGCGAGAAGATAATGGGATACTCTGCAACAGAAGCTGTCAAGGACAGTGTTTCTTTGCTTGCTTCCTGTTTTACTTCTTTTTCTGAGAAACTGACTGTTTTACCCGGATTCTGTGACGTGCATGTGCACTTCAGAGAGCCGGGTTTTTCTTATAAAGAGACAATCAGAACGGGCTCAATGGCGGCAGCAAGAGGCGGATATACGTCTGTGATGACTATGCCGAATCTTTCACCTGTTCCGGACAGTCCCGAGCACCTCAAAGCTCAGACGGATATCATCAAAGCGGATTCTGTGATAGATATTTATCCGTTTGCTTCGATTACAGAAGGGCAGAAGGGCGAGAAACTTTCTGATTTTGAAGCTATGTCGAATGACGTGATTGCATTTTCAGACGATGGCAAAGGTGTTCAGAGCGAAGAACTCATGGAAGAAGCAATGCTTGAAGCAAAGAGGCTCGGAAAGGTGATTTCTGCGCACTGCGAAGTGAACAGCCTTCTGAACGGAGGATATATCCATGACGGAATATATGCAAGGCAACACGGCCACAGAGGCATCTCATCGGCAAGCGAATACGAAATGATCGCAAGAGACGTAGAGCTTGCAAAGAAAACCGGCTGCAAGTATCATGTCTGCCACATATCTGCAAAGGAAAGCGTTGAGATCATCAGGCAGGCAAAAAAAGACGGCGTTGACGTAACGTGCGAAACGGCTCCGCATTATCTTACACTTGATGAGAATGACCTGATGGAGGAAGGAAGATTCAAAATGAATCCTCCGCTCAGATCAAAGGAAGACAGGGAAGCTCTGATTGAAGGCGTGCTTGACGGAACAATCGATATGATCGCAACAGACCATGCACCGCATTCTCATGAAGAAAAATCAAGAGGACTTGAGAAAAGTGCTTTCGGCATTACGGGAATAGAAACGGCATTCCCCGTTTTATATACATATCTGGTGAAAACCGGCGTTGTCAGTATGGAAAGGATACTTGAAATGCTGACGACAGCACCGAGGAAACGCTTCGGCATAAAAGACGGAAATGACTTCAGCATATGGATGCTTGACAAACAGTTTGTGACAAATCCCGCAGAGTTTATTTCAAAAGGAAAAGCTACTCCTTTTGAAGGAAAGACTCTTTGCGGAAAAAATATTTTAACAATACATAACGGAAAAATTGTGTTCAGAGCGTGAGACTCTGAGAAAGGAAATTATAATGGCTAAAAGAACAGATTTGAAGAAAATACTTATTATCGGCTCAGGCCCGATTGTAATCGGTCAGGCTGCGGAATTTGACTATGCAGGCACACAGGCTTGCCTTGCATTGAGAGAAGAAGGCTATGAGGTCGTTCTTGCTAACTCAAACCCTGCAACAATCATGACAGACACAACAATAGCTGATAAAGTCTATATGGAGCCTCTCACGCTTGAATTTGTAACAAGAATAATCAGATACGAAAGACCGGACGCAATTGTTCCGGGAATAGGCGGACAGACAGGTCTCAACCTTGCAATGCAGCTTGAAAAGAGCGGCGTTCTTGAAGAATGCGGAGTAGAGCTCCTCGGAACAAGCAGCAGAAGCATTGAGAGAGCCGAGGACAGAGAGCTCTTCAAGGAAATGTGCGAATCTATCGGCGAGCCTGTAATTCCTTCCGAAATTACATACAGCATAGAAGAAGCAGTAAAGGCCGCAGATGATATAGGCTATCCGGTAGTGCTTCGTCCTGCATTCACTCTGGGCGGCACAGGCGGTGGCTTTGCAAACAACAAAGAAGAGCTTCTTGAAATTGCGGCAAACGGCTTTCAGCTTTCACCTGTTCATCAGGTTCTTGTTGAGAAGAGCGTAAAGGGCTACAAGGAAATTGAGTTTGAGGTAATGAGAGACTCATCCGATCACGCAATCACGATTTGCGGAATGGAAAACGTTGACCCTGTCGGTGTGCACACGGGCGACTCTATCGTTGTTGCTCCGATCATGTCCCTCAATGATCATGACCTCAAGATGCTCAATGACAGTGCGATCAAGATCATCAAGGAACTCAAGATTGAAGGCGGCTGTAACGTTCAGTATGCGCTCAATCCTTATACAAGCGAATACTTCCTTATCGAAGTAAACCCCAGAGTATCACGTTCTTCAGCACTTGCATCAAAAGCAAGCGGCTATCCTATTGCAAGAGTAACTGCAAAAATCGCAGTAGGTATGCTTCTTGAAGATATCCCCGTTGCAGGCGGCACTGCGGCAATCGCGCCTGTGCTTGACTACGTTGTAGCAAAGTTCCCGAGATTCCCGTTCGATAAGTTTACACAGGCTTCCAACAAGCTCGGAACACAGATGAAGGCAACCGGTGAGGTTATGGGCATAGGTTCATGCCTTGAAGAATGTATGCTGAAGTCGATTCGTTCACTCGAAGTAGGTGCTATGCATTTCTGGCTTGCAAAGTTCGATAATATGACAAAAGAAGAGCTTTTTGATTATATCAAAGAGTTCAAGTCAGATAATATTTTTGCAATAGCAGAGCTCATCAGCAGAGGCGCAACAACAGAAGAGATCCACAAGATCACCATGATAACCCCTCTCTTTATTGATGCTATCCGCAGAATAATAGAAAAAGAGGACGACCTCAAGGCAAATATCGGAAATACAGACGTTCTCCTTTCTGCAAAGAAGCTCGGCTTCTCCGATAAATACATTGCAAAGCTCTGGAAGATGAACGAGCTTGATGTTTACAACATCAGAAAACAGAATAACATCGTGCCTGTATTCAAAATGGTCGACACATTGAGAACAGGAAAATACATTGCTTATCTTTATTCCTCATATACGGGTGAAAACGCGTCAAGACTCACAGACAAGAAGAAAATCGTTGTTCTCGGTGCAGGCCCTATCAGAATCGGCCAGGGCGTTGAATTCGACTATTCAACAGTTCACGCAGTTCAGACAATCAAGCGCTCCGGCTATGAGGCGATAATCATAAATAACAACCCGGAGACTGTTTCAACAGACTACACAACGGCAGATAAGCTTTATTTTGAGCCTCTCACACCTGAAGATGTAATGGCAATAATCGACTTCGAAAAGCCTGAGGGCGTAGTTGCTTCCCTTGGCGGTCAGACTGCGATTAACCTTGCAGATCCGCTCAACGCAAGAGGCGTAAAGATAATCGGAACTGACTGCGAGGCAATCGACAAGGCTGAAAACAGAGACCTTTTTGAAAAGCTTCTTGAAGAGCTCAACATTCCTCAGCCGGAGGGCTGCGCAGTAACAAAGATCGAAGACGGTGTTGCTGCTGCAAAGAGAATTGGCTACCCTGTTCTGGTAAGACCGAGCTTCGTTCTCGGCGGAAGAGCAATGCAGATAGTAGGAAATGAAGAGCAACTTCGTTACTACCTCAGAAATGCAGTTGAAATTGATGAAGACAAGCCGGTTCTTGTTGATAAATACATTATCGGTAAAGAAGTTGAAGTCGATGCCATCTGCGACGGAAGGAACGTATTTGTTCCGGGCATTATGGAGCTTGTTGAAAGAACAGGTATTCATTCAGGCGACTCAATAAGCGTTTATCCGTCATTCTCAATCTCAAACAAGGTCAAGGGCACGATCCTTCAGTATGCAAAGGCACTCGGCCTCGGAATCGGCATTATCGGTCTCTACAATATCCAGTTTATTGTTGACAAGAATGAAAAAGTGTATATAATAGAAGTTAACCCGCGTTCTTCAAGAACGGTTCCGTTCCTCTCAAAATCAACAGGTTATTCTCTTGCAGATATTGCAACGGAAGTCATACTCGGCAAGTTTCTCAAGGAGCAGGGCATATTCGATATCTATCCTGAAGAAAAGAAGAAGTGGTACGTAAAGGTTCCTGTGTTCTCGTTCAATAAGCTCAGCGGACTTGATGCTTACCTTTCACCTGAAATGAAGTCAACAGGAGAAGCCATCGGCTACGATGAGAAGCTCAACAGAGCACTTTATAAGGCTCTGCAGGCATCCGGAACAAAGCTTCAGAATCACGGAACAGTATTCTTTACTATAGCTGACAAGGATAAGGAAGAAGCACTTCCTCTTGCAAATAGATTCTATGATCTCGGCTTCAACATCGAGGCAACAGAGGGCACGGCAACATTCCTCAAGGAAAACGGAATCAGAACAAAGATACTCGGTAAAATCGGAGAAGGCAGCGACGAGATAAAGAACTCGATCAGATCGGGAAAAATCGTTTATGTAATCAATACAAGCAACATTGGCTCTGTGAACCAGATGAGCGACGGCTATCTTATCAGAAAGTATGCCATTGAATCAAATATCACAATGTTCACGTCACTTGATACAGTAAAGGTTCTTCTTGATGTACTTGAAGAGATCACGTTCAGCATTTCAATGATAAATTCATAATACTAACGGGATAATTTATGAAACAGGGAATATTTACAGTAAAAGAAAACATAAGTCTGAATGAAAATGTATTCCGGATGGTGCTCTCGGGAGATACGTCCGCAGTCACAAACTGCGGACAGTTCGTCAACATAAAGCTTGACGGATTTTTTCTGAGACGCCCCATCTCGGTGAATGATATTTCGGAAAACGAGCTGACCATTATTTATAAGACGGTCGGAAACGGCACACAGGCAATGAGCAGAATGAGATCAGGCGAAAAGCTTGACGTGCTTACAGGACTCGGAAACGGATATGATTTATCGAAATCAGGCAATCACCCGCTCCTCATAGGTGGAGGAGTAGGCGTGCCGCCTCTTTATCTGCTTGCGAAAAGACTTATTGCCGACGGCAAAAAGGTTTCAGTGATTCTCGGCTTTAACAGAAAAGATGAAATCTTCTACGAGGACGAATTCAGAAAGCTCGGTGCAGAGGTCAGAGTGACAACGGTTGACGGCTCATACGGAACAAAGGGCTTCGTTACAGATGCCTTTGACGGAATTGATTATACTTATTTCTATACTTGCGGTCCCGAACCGATGCTGAAAGCGGTGTATAACAAGACCGCTACCTCAGGTCAGTTCAGCTTTGAGGAAAGAATGGGCTGCGGCTTCGGTGCCTGCATGGGCTGCTCATGCAAAACACTTTACGGAAACAAAAGAATATGCAAGGACGGACCTGTTCTTGAGAAGGAAGAAATAATATGGGAAAAATGAGCGTAAACCTTTGCGGAATAATGATTGATAACCCTGTTATTCCTGCATCGGGAACCTTTGGCTACGGATATGAATTCGCAGAGCTTTATGATATAAATATACTCGGAACATTTTCTTTCAAGGGAACCACAAAAGAGCCGAGATTCGGCAATCCCACACCGAGAATCGCAGAATGCACTGCAGGAATGATAAATGCAGTTGGTCTGCAGAACCCCGGTGTTGATAAAGTAATATCGTCAGAGCTTCCGAAGCTTAAAAAGTGCTTTTCAAAGCCTGTTATGGCGAATGTAAGCGGCTTTTCGGTTGATGAGTATGTTTATACGGCTGCAAGAATAGATGAATGCGAAGAGGTCGGCTGGATAGAAGTAAACGTTTCCTGCCCGAATGTGCACGGCGGCGGCATGAGCTTCGGAACTGATCCGAAAGCCGCGGGAGAGGTGTGCAGAGAGGTTAAGAAGGCGGTAAAAAAGCCTGTCATAATGAAGCTTTCACCTAATGTGACTGATATAGTTGCCATAGCAAAAGCGTGCGAGGACAACGGTGCAGACGGCATCAGCCTTATCAATACGCTTCTAGGAATGAGAATCGATATCCGTAGAAGAAAGCCCGTTATAGCAAACACGATGGGCGGCTTTTCGGGAAGTGCAATATTCCCGGTGGCATTGAGAATGGTTTACCAGGTTGCGAATGCTGTAAAGATCCCCGTGGTGGGAATGGGCGGCGTTTCAACTGCTGATGACGTTATTGAGATGATGCTTGCAGGTGCAACTGCGGTTGAGGTCGGAGCGGCAAATCTTTCTGACCCGTTTGCTTCAAGGAAGATCATTGAAGACCTGCCTCAGGCAATGGAAAAATACGGAATTAACAGCCTTGAAGAAATAATAGGCGCTTTGAGAAAATAAAAAGGACGAAAAAACAAATGGGTAAAGATGTAATAATTGCATGTGATTTTGACAGCAAGGAAAAAACACTTGCTTTTCTCGACAAATTTGAAGGAAA
>JAZQMY010000037.1:0-19119 GCA_045627045.1 Clostridia bacterium
CTTTTCCTCGCTCGGACACTGATTGGGAGGAAAGACGATGAAACAGCTATCAGGGATTGTGCTGATTCTTCTCTTGATGCTCCCGCTCTGCCTGACCGTATTTGCGGACGGGGAAGCGCAGGAAGCATTCGTTCCCGACGACGCGTTTGAAAGCGTCTTTATGGAATACCCGCACGATGACGGTTCCGTCACGATGACTTACCGGGACGGCAGCGTCGGCACGAAATACGCGGACGGATCCTTTGAGGGTGTGGACGGAAACGGAAACCGCCATACCAAGGACAAGGACGGCACCTACACCGTATACGGAACGGACGGCACGATCGCCGTGGAGCGTCCCGACGGTACGCAGGAAATGACCGAACGGAACGGCAGAAAGACTGTCATCAATCCCGACGGCAGCGGAAAGACCGTGCATGCAAACGGTCTTGTGATCGAGCATGACGCGGATCATAATCAGACGTCCGCCTATTTTGAGGGCGGAAAGGATCGCCTCAAAGCCGACAAAAACGGGGAATTCCCCGAGGGCGAGATCCGCGGCAAAAACGGAGAGATCTTAAAAAACACCGAAAACGGGCTTTATCTCAAGGGCGCGAACGGTGTGGAATATGAACTTGACACTGATAAAGACACCACTTCCATTACGTTTGCGGACGGCGGTACTGCGAAAACCGAAGGTGAAAACGGCGAGATCCGGTTTGCCGACGGTGCGGTCTTTACCATGACGGGCGGACAGTCGAAATTCATGGGTGCCGACGGCTCCTATGTGTATATCGACAAGAATTCCGATGCGTGGGAGATGTACAACGCCGACGACGGTACGCACGTCAAAGTCGATGAAGCGGGCGAGCTTACGGATCTGTATCAGGAAAACGACGGCAATGTGCTGCACATCGAAAACGGACAAATCAAAGAATGGAAGGACGTCGAGGCGGGCATCACGATCCGCTGCGACGAAAACGGCACGACCGTCGAAACGCCGGAGGGAACCTATTTCACCGACGGCAAGGGAACCGTCACAAAGGACGGCGAACCGCTCCAAAAGGAAGAGGAAGCGAACCCGACAGGCGGCAAGCTCCCCGACGGATATGACGACACCCAGTGCGATGACTCGTTCGACAATGAAAAGCTTTGGAGAAGCAAGTGGAATGAGCACAGCTTTGACGGTGAGTATTACGACAAGGACAACGGGATCTTTTATGCCGACTGGATACATCAGGTCTGGGACGATGAACATAAACAGCTGTATCTTCAGGAACGTTACGACATGACCGTGAAGATGCAGAAGCTCGAGTCTCAGAACGGCGAATGGCTGGATGATGCGTGGTACTCGATCGAGGTGGCTGACTGTATCGGATATTACAAAAACCTGGATGAGATCAATATGCTTGATGGCCAGTCTCGCATGGAGCTCAAGGTGGACGGCTATGATGCCGTATACGTTTATTCCGAAGACAGAGATCCCGGCGATCCTCAGGGCGGCGTTCTGCCGTATGCATGGAATAAGGGCAAGGTCTACGTTCAGATCGGCGATCTGCCGAACTGCTACGGAAAAGTCTCCATGCTTGTGATCGGCTGCGATATTCAGGGATACAGCTTTGATATTTTTGATTCCATGCTCGAGGAATATCTTTCCCTGCTCCAATCGCTTCCGTGTGATATCGAGGTCGAAAAGGAAGAACAGGTATTCAGGGAAATGGATGCGGGGGAACAGGCACCCACAGGCGACCCGGATTACAAAAAATACAGCGGCAGACTTACCTATACGAACGGCGGCACCAACAAGTACGGTCAGCCGTGGCCGGATCTCATGGACTTTGACGGCGACGGCGATATCGACTATGCTGACCGGCAGATCCAGCACGTCCTCGTCCACAATCCCGACGCAATGGATACCCCGGAGGGCTTTGCGCTTGTCATGACGGCGGTCATCGCCGCAATTGCGGGCGCAGGCGGCGGCTCCGCGTTTGCGATCCTGTCGGGAAGTCTCGGCTCCGGCGGTGCGAGACTCGATCTGAACTTTGATTTCTCCGGTGAAGGAGAAGAAGGAGAAGAGGGAGAAGAAAAAGACGGCTCTTCCGATCCGGCATCGGAAGACGGATCCGGACAGGAACCGGAACAGACGCCGCCTCCCGCGGAGAAAGAGGATCTCGGTCCGTATATATACCGCGACGCGGACGGCGATCTGAATGTCCGGGATCCCGCGACCGGAGAAAACCGTCTCTATACGGCAAACGGCGACGGAACCTATACCAATCCTCTGACCGGTGCAACCTATACGGAACGGGAACTGAAGGATTCCCTTGACAGCCGTGCGGAAAACGCAGGATTGATTTGTCAGGACAATGCCGCTGCCAAAGATGCAATCGACGCACAAAGAGAAGAAAATCAGGGAAAATCGTGGATCGCTGAGGAAGCCGAAGCGGAAAACGCCGCACAGCGTGCCAGGGAAGCCGCAGAAGCGGATCAGAACAGGTACAAGGAAAAGCTCGCCGATAAATACGGCGTCTATTCCGGTGACGATGCTCTGTATGCCGAAATCGGCGAGAAACAGGGGCAGGCGGAGATCGAAGGCTACGAGCAGCGTGAATACGAGAAGGAATACAAAAAGAGTCAGGATTACGTTGAAAATGTCAAGAAGGGAGCCGATGTTGCCATTGACATTTATGCCGAGGTCGATCCTACGCAAACGGGCAAGAAACTCAAGGACGCTTATACGGTCGCGACGGCTGCCGCCTCCAACGCGGGCGACGTCATGGCCGGGTATAAGACCGTCGGAGGAGCCATTGCACAGACTGCCGTGGATTCCGGCGTAGAGCTGGCAAAAAATCATTCGGAAGGCGTTACCCAGAAGCTTGCCTCCAACATCATGGGCGACAGTGTGAAGGCCATGTCCGATACCTATATGAAGGGCGGAAGCGTTGAGGATATCCGTCAGGCAGGCGAAGGCGCGGCAATCCAGGGCGGTATCAATGCCGCGGTCGATGTCGCTTTCGACGCTGTCGGAGATAAGGCGGCCGGAAAACTCGGACTGACCGGCGACAGTGTAGTCGGCTCCATCGGCGGACAGCAGATTACAAAAGGCATGACGGGAGGCGCGGCGAAGGTCGTTGCCAATACCGGTGGAAAGGATATGCTGACTCCGGATGATCCCGACGAGGTCAGGCTTGAAAATCATCAGGCCGCGCAGGAAAGGGCGGAGAACGACGCCAACGCAGAGGCGGCAAGGCATTTCCGGGAAGCGCAGAAGGAATGGGCGGAACGGAATAAGGAATAATCCCGCCGATGCCGCAAAAGCAGGTCTTAACTTTCCTGTTCCGACCTCCGTCATGGTACCGAACAGATTGGTGTTGTATCTGAGCTGGACATCCTTGAGGTGAAGAATTTCGATACGGCCGGCGAGCTTTTCCATCCATTCGCGGACGTCGGAGCAGGCAGCCATAAAGCAAGAGCACAATTAATAGACACTAATAGCCGTTATACTGCTATTAAGAAGTCTTAAATAGCTTAAAATCAGCGGTCACATGGTCCTTAACCGGATTGTGAGACCGCTTTTTTTATTTTCTATCTATAATATTAATTCCATATTTTTGACCGCTTATGAGTCCTTGAGCAATTTGCTCGTAGGGCTCTTTTTTATGCTCTCGAGGAAAATCTCAAATAATAAAATTTTTTTGAAAATGCTCATTTTAAGGTTATCTTTTGACACCCCTTATTCCATGCATTATGGAGGGGCAAGAATCCGGACCACCGGAAAGCCCATCCGATGATCCTTGACAACTGAATATACAAACTATCGGGTACGTTATCTCAGGTAACGAGCCGGGCGGCGGTACGCCATGACCCTTCTCTCACAGGAAGGCGAGTGCTAACTCCGACTGTACTGGCAGAGCTGCACTCTGTCGAGGCGAAGACTTATCTGAGAATAATAATTATACTTCCATCGGTGGCCGGCCACGTAAGAGGCGGGGGTGAGATTCCCCTGATGGCATGGATTGAAAGAAATACTAATAGGATAGGTGAAACAAAATGAACGGTGAAAAAATTCACTTTAATGCAATATTCAATAAGCACAATACTGGGCTTGATTGAGACTGAAGACTTTGTAATTCCTGAAATTAAGCGACCGTTTGTCTGGAAAAGATCTCAAGGAATCTCATTGACTCCTTATACAATGGCTATTCAACTTCTACAAAGATGGAGAACTGTCCGGGATGGACATAGAGCTGATCTATCGGTTGACTGCGGATATGAATTGACAAGTCTGAAATTCAAATTCGGTGTATTTTGGTTTAGCGATGAATGCGATGCTTTTCTGAATGTGCAAGAACGCTTTACGACAAGGCATGGATTATGGAAATGTACTGAATGCGGTCATGTGAGCGGAACAAGGCTAGAAAAAATATTGTAAATAAATCAGTAATTTAATGAAGAATTATTTGATTATTGAGTATTGAGTATTGATATAGGCTTTTATAGAATATTTGTAGAAATGTCCCATGGAAATAACTTTTTTCAAATTTCAGTTTGACAGCGAGAAAACAGCCTTTGAAGCAATTGAGAATCAAAACAAAGTTGTAGGAGAAAAATATAAATATTTAGCCAAATACTATCTTGACACAGATAAGTTTAATTATTTTTTTCAACCATAAGCGGAATTATTAGTGGGTTCTTGGATTCTTTTTTTGCTGGGAAAAAATTTTGATTCAATCCAGAAATCGGTAAAGAGCGAGTGGAAGATTTTGTAACAAAGATAGCAGAGTTCTTTTCAGATTATGAGGGAAACAACATTGAGAAAGCGAAGAATAAACTCTTAATTCAATCAGATTTTAAAAAGTGGGAAAAACTAAAGTTTTCTCTTTCTTTTTTTCTTTTTTATGCTATAATAGTAAATATGGAATTGTATAAATGCTCCGTAAATTATATGTATTATATTAGTCAGGAGAACGAATATGAAGAAGATTATGTCACTAATCCTTGCCTCGGCACTTTTGTTCGGATTATTTGCTTTTGCCGGTTGTGAAAAAAGGAAAAAACGATTCAGCTTTTTGTTTCAACGGAAGGAAACGATGCAAACAACGGCTCAAAAAACGATCCTTTCAGAACGCCTGAAAGAGCAATAGAAGAGCTCTGTGTGCTTGCTGAAAATGAAAACTCAGATAATGTTGAAATACTAATTCGTGAAGGAAATTATATTGTAACCGGATTAAATCTTAAAACATACCCTTTCAAAGTTACAATAAAAGCGTATGAGGATGATGATGTTTCACTTTCAGGTGGTATTTCCATAGGCTATGACGACTTTACGGAAATTACAGACGAGGCTGTTATTGCACGCTTTTCGGATGAACAGAAGCGCAAAATAAAGGTAGTCGACTTAAAAAGCAAAGGATTTTCTGCTGAGCAGATCGGCGTTATTCATCCGATAGGTTCGGGTGTTGATGAAACAAGATATGATAACATACCTAAAGGAACAAATATTGATGTATTCAGAAACGGTGAAAGGCTTGAAAATGCGCGTTATCCGAATGAAGGCTTCACGTATATCGTAGCTTCTATTGACAACGGCGAAACATACTTTGTTCAGGAGGATGCGCTTAACAATGAGGGCAGAGTAATAGCCAATCCTAAGGGCGGTATAATTCAGGCTTCACACGATGTTATGGAGCGCGCAAAAACATGGGCAGAGGAAGAACCGTGGGCTTTCGGGTACTTCTATATGGACTGGTGTGATTCATCCACACCGATTAAATCATTTGACTTTGATAACGACTATGTTGAATTTACATATTATACTGTATACGGCTACCTGGAGAATATGTATTACTATTTTTTCAACATTCTTGAAGAACTTGACACTGTAAATGAATACTATATAGACCGTGAAAACCTTCTTATGTATTGCTATTTTGAAGAAGACACAGATACAGAATTTATCATACCTACTCTTAATACGCCAATACTGAGCGGAACTGCAAATAACGTTACACTTGAAAATCTTACTTTTAATTATGCCAAGGACAGGCTTATCAGTATCGCAGAGCCTGAGTATATCGGCAATCCCGCACGCTCGACCGTAAAATACAATTTCTTTGTAGGTTGCGCAAAAAATGAAAGTTATGACAAAAAAATCCTTGATTTTGTCGATATCGGGCCGAATTATTCCATCAATCTCAATATGCTGAATGAGGATGGCTATTCCGTATCTGGCAAGGGCATAGTTTTAGCGAATGCCGATGAATACAAAAAGATTGACTATACTGTAATAGGAAGATACAAAGAAGCAGAAGATAATAAATAAAAAGGTGGTAAAGAAAAAAGTATGAAAAGAATAATTTCATTTTTACTTTCAGTGATGATTCTTTTGTCTATGGCAGGCTGCGAAAAAAATCAAAGAAATGATAAATCCTACGAAGGGACGATATATGCTGAAACACCGGATGCTTCATTTCGGACGGAAACACCTGAACCTTCGTTTCCGATGGAGACGGTTAAGACGGCAGAACTTAAAGATTATTCGATAGTATATCCGTCAGCATATACTGTTTGGCAGATGACTGAGGTGAATATACTGAAGGATGTGCTTCAGCATATAACCGGTACTCAAATACAAGCCATTCCGGATACCATGGAATCAAACGGTAAAGAAATAATTTTCGCAAGCTCAAAAAGAGAAACAGGACTTTCTGAATATGTTTCGACATTTGCAAGCAGACTTGACTATGTTATAGGCGTTACAGACGGCAATATCGTTATAGGTGGTCAGGATTATTACGGTGATATGCGTGCAGCATATACTTTTATAAACGAGTATCTCGGATATGATGATATTAACGCTGTTTACGGAACGTTGCCGGAAGAAATATCAGGCGTAAACAAGACTGATTATTACGATCCTGCATTTACTATGGCAGTAGGCTCATTTTATAAGCATAAGGTGCCAGATGTAGGCAAAATTAAGGATATGAAGGATGCACATTTCAATGCGATAATAATACAGGGACTGTATCATCCATATCAGGTGCTGAACGAGGACGGGACTGAAAATTACGAAGCAAGCTGTGAACAATTCAGAGAGTTGTGTCTCTGGTGCACAAGATTTGATATAAGACTTATTTTGCCGGTTAAATGGATTGATAAGAATACTTTTGATTTTGAACTGAGATGGATAGAAGCTTATGAAGACAATCCTATTGTTTGGGGGCATTATCTTGTAGATGAGCCTGAGCTAAACATTTGGAACGGTTTTGAAAATTTTGCAGATGTAATAAAAAGATACAAGAAACAGTATTCGGAAAAAGGCTGGAAGTGTGTTCTTAATTTTACATTTTATATGACGAGATACAATTCCTTCTATACCGGAACTTTCAGGGATGCTGATGCATGGAGTTTTGACTATTATTTTTTTGAGGGGGAAAGAGCAACTACCATACAGAAACCGGGTCCTTCAACGTTGAACGAAAGCGAGATACAGCATTTCTGGGAAAAACATTATGCTGAAGCAAGAAAGAACGGTCAGGAGTTCTGGTCTTATATTACGGCTTTCTATCTGCCGGATTATAACACGGAGAAGATGCTCCGATGGAATGAATACATCAACATGTGCTTCGGCCCGAGTGCGCTTTTGTATTTTAATTATTCAGGCTGGGTTGTTGATAATAAATATGAAAAGCTTATTTATTGGGATTATGCAGAGGAAGCTAACAGGCAGATTGTTGAAATCGGCGAAGACCTAGTGAGAAACTACGATTATCTCGGTACTCATGAGGAAAACGTATCAGATGATGACAGGTTTATGTATCTGGATACGGATTATCCTTACTTCAAAAAAATTGTAATGGATTTTGTATTGCCTGAAAATGATAAATCACCCTATCTCATGGGCATATATCAGAAGAAGGATAACAAGAATGCATACTCATTTATTATAGTAAACTGTTCACAGCTTGACAAGCAGGCTTACGCAGAAACGACAGCTGAGCCGATAAGGATGAAGATAGAAGGCAAGGCAACGTTTTACCGTGACGGTGTGGATCAGAAGATTGAGATGGATGATGGAGGATATTACAATATTGAATGCGGAAACGGTTACGCATGGTACATAACAGTAGAGAAGTAAGGTGATGTCAAAATGAAGAAGAAAATAAGTATTTTGTTTGCTTTTGCAATAACTGCATTACTCTTTGCATTCTTATCAGGATGCACATCAAAAAAAGATCTTTCGGCTTATACTATCGTTTATCCGCAGGAATATGAGGAATGGCAGAAAGAGGATGTTTTGTTTTTGGCGGAAGTGATCGAAAAGAAGGAAGGTAAAAAGCCCGAAGTTGTTCCTGATACGGAAGCACCCGCAGATAAGGAAATAATACTCTATGGCGCAAATCGATCTGCAGATGTTCCTGAAAAGCTTGCAGAAGATGACGAACTGAGTTTCATAATATATGAAAACGGAAACAAAATAGTGCTGGGCGGAAACGGATTCTACTCGGATTACAGAGCAATTTATGCATTCATAAATGATTATATCGGCTTCGATGATTTGACGGATACTTTTGCTGAGCTACCTGTAAAGGAAAGAGGCGGCTTTGAAACAGTAATTTATGAAGAACCTAATGTTACTACAATGGCATATATAAGAGGCAGATATCCGTTCAAAATGCCAGCGGACGTCAAGGATTATGCTGATGCAGGCTTCAACATGGTTAGAATTGATTCGTGGGATATTGATGTTGCTAATCTCAGAGAATACGGCAAGTGGTGTGCAAGATTCGGAGTCAGGATTATTTATGATGCACTCCTGAATTTGCCGGATGACGATGTAACAACGGCAGATTTTGACGTTACGGTAAAAAATCCGATGATGTACGGACATTATCTCGCTATGCTTGCATTAGATTCCGACGGGACTGCAATTCCTGATTATCACAGGTACGAAACACTTATTCCCGGCATAAATTACGAGGAAAAGTATGGAAAATACGGATGGAAGCTTGTTGTTGAGATACCTGATATGTATGAAAGCTATAATGATTCCGAAGAAGACTTTAAGAATATGATAAAAAACAATGCTTCCACAATGCTTAAGGATGCTTATGCGCTTTGCCTCAACATAGAACTTCCGATGTTTGTAACCGAAAAAGAATGGTGGCAAGGGAAAAAGTATCTGACGGCATACGAGTTTGTAAACGGGGCAAAGAATGATTGCGGAGCAGAGGAACTATGGGTAACGGTATTCGGTTCTAACATACCGATGAATGACAGTTATTCAGACTATCCGACTTTTATGCACAGAAACGCTGCATTTGCAGAGGCATTCGGAGCTTCGGGCTATACGTTTGCCAACTACAAAAAAGGAATTGTTGTCAATAACGATTATACACACGGCATTATGTGGGAAAATATCAAGACCATGAATGACGATATGATAAAAACAGGAAATATTCTTTCCGCTTACGATTATATTGGCTCACGCGTATATAACGAAAATAAATACTACCCTGTTACTCAACTCGATAATCCTGTTGTCTTTGACGAAAACGAGTGGTTTGAATACAGTAATACGTTCAATAGCACAGGTGTGATAATAGGATACTATGAGAAAAAGGATAAGAGCGGTATTGCAATATGTATCACTCCGATTGAAGCGGTAAGTGAAAAACTGAATTTTGATATGATAATTGGAACTCCTTCGTTTTTAGCAACAGAAAAGAACTTCAGGGCGTATTTGTTTGGAGAGGAGATTACGATATCTCAGCTACCGAAATATGAAGGAAAGTATTATATAGCACAGGAATCGTCCACATGTCTTTTGATTGAATTTGATAAGTAAAGATAAGCCGTCGGTATTGATATAAATGCTGACGGCTTAATGTTTATGTGCTCATAATAAATATGTTTCAATGGTTCTATTTTCACGCTAAAATATCAAATAGTCAGTTAAAAATGATAAGTACCGGGCATCAGTAAGAGCTATTTCTCGCGCAGCAGCAACCGAGTTTAAGAAACGTTTGATGGCACTCATAGACAATGCAGCAAATTTTGTTGAAATCAAGACATTTCATTCCTATTGCTTTGATTTGCTTGGAAAGATCGAATGTCTTGAAGGGGTGGAAAATATAGTACGTGAAGCTGCGGAGTTAATTGCCGATGGAGAAGTTGAGCAATGAAGAGAAAAATAAGCAAACAATATTCTCCCAAATGGAAAAGCCGGTATACTGAAAGCGTTTTAAGCCGAATTCGGGAATAATAAACACGGCCTGAAGTATTTCAAACCGCTGTTTTTATAAAACGGTTTAATCATTTTTTCTGATGCAGGTTGCCGCTCATTTCTGCTTTACTTACTACCTTTTGAATATGAATATTTGGAAAATGAAAGACGGTACTGCATTATTAAGAGATAAGGGTAATTCTTAATTTGCTTGCTTAAATATAATCTGTTTCCACACCGAAAAGTGAGCTTTTCTGACTCACTTTTTATATATACTTATCTTTTTGAAGCTTTTTGTGGTATAATTATATAAACGAAAGGAAGTTTTAATTATATGAGAATTGATATTATTCCTTCAATTAAGGAAGTTAAACAACAAGATAAGACAATATTACTTTGTGAGTATTCGCTCTCCGAAGAGTATAACAAGCTTGTAGAAGTTGCAGAGGAAACATTTGAAGAATTCGGTGTGAAGCTGAACGGCTCAAAGCTTATCATCCCGCAGGAAAATAAGGCTCTTTCTGAAGGAGAATATACAGTTGAAATTACAGAAAATCAGATTGAGGTTGAGTATTCTGATTTTGTAGGCGCATATTACGGCATTGTAACGTTAGCACAGTTAGGAAAAATCAATCACAATGTATTAAACATTTGCTCAATACATGATTACCCGGATATGAAAGTCCGCTCGATTTCAGATGACATTTCCCGTGGACAGGTTTCAACGATGGAAAACTTCAAGTCGATACTGAGACGCCTTTCATACTGGAAGTATAATGAATATTTCCCATACATAGAGGATACCTTTGATTTTGCATTTCTGCCGTCTGAAAAGAAAGATTATGCTTTGACCGGAGCTGAATGGAAAGAACTATGTTCGTACGGAAAAAAGTACGGCGTTTCGGTAAGACCGCTCGTTAACCTTATGTGCCACTTCTCGCTGGGCGCACAAAAAGGATATTATCCTTACATTCTGCATTATAAAAACGGCAGCGCAATATGGTGCATAGATCCGTTGGCACCGGGCCTGCATGAATTTGTCTGCAAAATGCTTGACGAGATAGTTGATGCATTCGGCGAGGGCGAATTCCATTGCGGCGGCGATGAAACTGCAGTTCTTGCGGAAATTTACGGAAAACAGCAGGCAGAAATACTCTATTGCGATTACATGAATTTCCTCGATGAAGAATTGAAGAAGAGAAACTGCAAAATGCTTATGTACGGCGATATGTTCTATACTGCTTGGGGAGATTATCCTTACGGAATCGACGCAGTAAAGCGCCTGAATAAGGATATTACAATCGTGTACTGGGCATATTGGTCTGAAAATGAGTACCCGGATGTAAAACGTTTTACAGATATGGGCAGAAAAATGTATGTCAGCCCTGCTGCACGTTCTTACGGAAGGTTTATGCCGGCATACATTACATATGAAAATATTCGCAAGATATGCAATTATTCAATTGGAATGGTTGATTCGGTTGTCATTTCATCGTGGAATGATGCAGGAGCAATCCTCAGAGAAGAGAATATGCAGGCGTTTGCGATAGGCGGAGAATTTGCTTGGGCAAGCCACAGCAAGAGAAGCTTTGAGGATCTTGTAGAGATGTTTGTTTTCAGCTATTACGGCTTGGAAAACGTGGATATCAAATATTTCCTTGATTTTTATCACTATGAGCATTACGTCAATAACGAAAACGTCAACGATGCAAGTGATTTGAGCATGCACCTTTGCAGCGCATTTTTCCAGAATGTAAATCGTCCGACTGTCAAGTATTATAACTTGCATGGCATTGCTCCGACTTTGTACAACATTCTGTCTGAGGCGCAGAAGTATATTGAAACATTGAAGCCGACAAGCAATAAAGAAACATTTGAGTGCTTCTTATTCGATATGAAGAGAATGGTATGGGGAGCAAAGCGAGCAAGCATTCTTCCCGATGTTGAGGTGGAACGCAGTAAGATTGCGGAAATTATTGCGGCCGAACCGGACTGGGTTGAGGAACATAAGACTTTGCATAAGGAAAATGAAAGACTCTGGATGAAGTTCAGCAGGAAGTCTGAATGGTACAGACTGGACAGAATGTATACAAATATGGAAGAATCTTTGAATGAGATGCTTAAACCGGAAATATCAGCAGAAAATAAATAAAGGAGAAGAAAATGTATAAAATTAGAAAGACATCTTTGAATTATGATGTATATCCTAAGATTGCACCAGTAGAAAAGAATACAAAGATCACAATCAGACCGCTCGGCTCACAAGCTGCTTTTGCTACGGATGGATCGATAACAGTATCACTTCTTGAGATGAACACAGGAACAGAAGAAAAAACGGAGTTCCATATTGATGAGGACGGATCGGGCTGGTTTGAATACGCATTCAACAGAGAAGGACAATATGATATAAAGCTGCGAAGAAACGACAGTACATATCAAAGGCTTTCTGTATATGCAGTTGAAAAGGATCTCTACGGAAAATATGCTTATATAGGAGATCTTCATATTCATTCAAACTGTTCGGACGGAAGACAGGCTCCGGCAGTGGTTGCCGCAAATTACAGAAAGTTCGGATATGATTTTCTTGCAGTAACAGATCATCATGTTTATTTCGGATCGCTTGAAGCAATAAATGCATATAAGGATGTGCCTCTTGATCTTGCTTTGTTTACAGGTGAAGAAGTGCATCTTCCTGGAAATTATGTTCATATAATCAATTTCGGCGGAGAATACAGTGTAAACGGACTTATTACAGAGTCTGAACAGTGCCGTCGCAGAGGTACTGAGTCATTTTGGAGAAGTGCTGTCGGTAAAACTGCACCGGATACTATTTCGGAAACAGAGTACAGACGTCAGGTGGAAGAACTCGCGGATACGCTTGATATACCTGATGACGTTGACAGATTTCCGTATGCGGCATCTGTATGGGCTTTCAGAAGAATAAAAGAGGCAAATGGCCTTTCGCTTTTCTGTCATCCTTATTGGATATCTCATGCTTTTCAGATATCAGAAACATTTACTCGATTTATGCTGAAAAATCATCCTTTTGATGCATTTGAGGTTCTTGGCGGAGAAGAATATTATGAGCAGAACGGTTTCCAGACTGCACGGTATTACGATGACAAAGCAAACGGCATTGATTATGCAGTGGTAGGTACTACAGACAGCCACGATTCAACAGAATTGAATTCCGGAGCGTATGTGGCAAGAACAATGGTTTTTGCTGAGTCAATGGAGCATGATACTCTGATAAATGCAATAAAAAATAAGTATTCAGTTGCATTTGACGGCGTTGCAAATCAGTTTGTGGGTGATAACCGACTTATCAGATATGCCTGGTTTCTTATGCAGAACTATTTCCCGATACATGACGAGCTTTGTTTTGAAGAGGGAAGGTTGATGAAAGAATATGTAACCGGCAGCAAAGACGAAAGAGAAGATGCACAGGTATCACTTGAATTCATTTACGGAAGAATGGATAAATTAAGGAAAAAATATTTCGGCTATTGATATGGGCGGTCAGAGACAATTACTGAAAAAATGGTCCTTCATTCAGATGAAAGAAATGAACTTGAAAATTTTATCTTGCTTTGAACAAAAAAGTATACTTTTTTGTTCAAAAGCGTGATATAATATAATTACAGTAATAATACTGAACTATATCAATTCAAAGGAGATTATTAACATGAAAGGAATTATAGGAACAAGAGGTATTGGCAAAACAAAGAAACTGGCTTTTCTCGCAGCAGAGACTAATGCAACAATAGTTGCAGCAGATCCCGATAAGATGTATGAAAAGATTCACGCATATAATTTGACAGGCTTAAGATGCATTTCCTACGCAGAATACATAGAGGAAGCAAAAACAAGCCCTGATGTAAAATATGTTGTAGATGACGTTGAAAAGCTGCTTGAAAGCATTTCAAAGAACACGATCAGCTATACGATTTCTCTTGATTAATTGAATTGGATTAACAAAGTATGATAAAAACCGGTCAGAAAGGCGCAAAACCTTATGACCGGTTTGTTTTATGCTACAGCAGAAAAGGATAGGCAGGAGGTGAGGGATGAAAGAATTGTTGATACAATTATAAAAAACTTATTAAATTAACCGTTTGGAAAGACGAAGGCATCTTGTCGTCAAATACAGACAACAGACCCCTTTTTTTACTCAAAATCCGCATTTTTTCGCTTGAATTTTAAGAAGTTATATGATAAAATGAATACAGATAAGAAAAACTGATTATCAATAATTTGTTTTACGAATTGATTTGCTTAACATTCATAAAGAGGTAAATATGGAGAAAACAGAAAATAAGCTTCGCCCATTGGCATTGGCAAAAATTTTTTACGAAAGAACTGATGAGGATCATTATCTCACAACACATCAGTTGCAGAAGATTCTTGATGAGGAGTACAACCTCCCGACGCACAGAACGACTATTTCTGATGATGTTGAACTACTGCAGAGGTTCGGAATAGATATTCAGGTGATACGTTCCTCGCAATCCTGTTATAATCTGGTCAGCAGAAATTTTGATTATGCCGAACTGAAGCTTTTGATAGATGCGGTTGCTTCGTCAAAGTTCATCAGCAAGACCAAGAGCGAAAGCCTTACGGAGAGAATAGCGGCTATTGGAGGAATGTATAGGGCGGATGAGCTGAAAAGAAATATTTCAGTTGAAAGACGCATTAAGGCGGAGAACGGTCAGGTGCTGAATATTATCGACAGGATAAACGATGCGATAAATCAGAATAAGAGGATTCGTTTTCAGTATTTTGAGTACACCGTTCAGAAGAAGCGTGTGCCGAAGCACGATGGGGAATATTACGAACTAAGCCCGTATCGTTTAATCTGGAACGGCGATTACTATTATGTTGTAGGCTTCTCTGAAAAGCACGGTAAGGTTGCAAGCTTCAGAGTCGACAGGATGGTGTCGGCACCGGAGATAACGGAAGAGAATGCAATTCCAATGCCGGATGATTTTGATATTGATGTGTTTTTGAATTCCACACAGAGAATGTTCGGTCAGGGCAGCGAGATGATTACGCTTCTTTGCGAGAACAGTACGATGAATGCCATTATTGATCGCTTTGGTGAGGATGTCAAGGTAACGGTTAAGGATGAAAGTAGCTTTTTCGTGCGCGCTGATGTTGCGGTGAACAAGAACTTCTTTGCATGGATATTCGGCTTTGAGGAAAAGGTAAGAATCTTCGAGCCTGAAAGTGCGAAAAAAGATTACGAAGATATGGTGAAGAGAGCTTACGAGAGGATAACGGAATCACGTTAAGGCTACGGATTGATAAAAATGCTGGGTTAAAAAGGCGCATGAAAGGGAACTGAAGAAGCCGGGAAACTTAAGGATCTTTTACCGAATGATTTTGAGCTTGAGGGCAGAATTGATTCGTCAGATTGCAGCGGAGAATATATGGATTTCATTAATTAAGGTCACGGAAGGAAAGCTTTCTCTGAAAAAATCTGATTGGTATCATAAAACGGCAATGGAATCTCATAAAGATTATAATGAATTCTGCGAGAACTTCTTTGAATGCAAGGAAGACAAGTACAACGCCATTAAGAGCTATGAATTCGTTTACCTTCTTGAGAAAAGAGAAGGCTGCATTTTATCGCCGGAAATATTGCTTTATGATGCAAAAATATAAACAAAAGGATGGTTTAGAACTTTATAACTACTGTCTTGCGGTTCTCGATTACAGAACGGCAAAGGACTGATAAGCTAAAAATTAAAGGTTAATGACTGACTCAAGGCACTCCGGTATTTCCGGGGTGCTTTTGGCATTTAACGGATAAAAGCCTGAAAGCATAATACTTTACCAAAGAATTGCGATTATTTTTCAAGACTATTGACATTAAATGATAAAGAGTGTATAATGAAACAATAACGCGATAATTATTGATTTTGAAAGGCAAATTAAAAACGGCAAGCGGTTCAACCCGAAAGGCGGGAATAATGAATAATATATCCTGCACAGGATCGGTTGTCCTTTGGACACATCAAAATCAATTTGCTCAGCCTGTTATTTCAAAAAAACTTTAAGATAATTATTTATAAGAATGCTGCACCTGTTGTCATTGAAGCATTGGGCGTTGAAGATGTCGCAAACTACCTGACGGAAGCATTCCTAAAGCTGATGAAGAAATACATAAACAAAAGGCTTAAAAGAATAGAAAAAGAAGTAATTTAGTGAGTGATGAGAGATGATCCGATTTGCCTAAAACAGTAAAGAAGGGAAGGAAGCACAGGAATGCTTTTGTCAGCAAGGCGATGCTTTCGGTATTAAGATGACAAAGAGAAGAAAAAATATACTGATCGCAATTGTTGTTTTCGCTGTTATACTTGCAATCGTTTTGATTGGGTGTGCGATAGAGCTTTCAGGTCACGTGGTGAATATCAAACGAATTGATGAGAATGGTACACTTTACTATGCAGAGTATAGCGACGATTATTCAAAAGGGCTCATCCGATTGGGAATAGGATTGATCAGGGGCTTCGGCTGTTCAGCGTTCATGACATATGGAGAAGATGGAAGCGTGCTGACAGGGCGAAATTATGATCTGGCACATACGGACAGAAATGACGAAGTAACGGGGCTGAATGTTGTGCTTCGACTTGAGCCTGAAGGCAAGTATAAGTCTGTCAATATGGCTGATGCCGCTTGGATCTCACAACTCGGTCTCAACTACGAAAAAGGCGCACTTGATGACGGACATACACCGACCTGGCCGCTGGCACTTCTGCCGTATCTCTGTATGGATGGAATCAACGAAAAAGGCTTGTCTGTTTCGATTCTTGCGCTTGACGTGAAGGACGGAGAGGCGCCTGTTCATCAAAGAGAAGCAGGAAAGAAAAAAATTTTGCCTGTTGAGCTTCTGCGAGAAATGCTTGATAACTGCGCTGATGTGTCAGAAGCAATAGATCTGGCTCAAAATTGCAATTTAATCAACATTCTCGGACACGATTATCATCTGTTTGTGACTGACGCTGAAGGCACATCTGTTGTGCTGGAATGGCGGTACAATACTATGCAGGTGGTATATACGGATGCGGTTACGAACTTTTATACGGCATTTGATGATGCGGAGGATTGTCTGGTGAACGGCGTTCTCAAGGAGAGATTTGTTCTGCCGGATGAACATATACGTGAATATCATTATGGCTACGGTCACGGCTATGACAGATTTGCGGTTATGGCTGATGTGCTTGAAGAGCATATGACAGATATAAATACGTATGAGACACGAATGACGGAAGATGAGGTCCGGGCGCTCCTTTTTGATTTGATGCAGGATTATGACCACACGGAGCTGACAAGTTATACGCAATACAGTACGATTTATAATAACACAGAAAAATCCTTGAGAGTACGGGTTCGAGGCTCTGAAGATTATGTAAAATATTATGCAGTGGAGAAAACGGCGGCTTCAGAGTGACTGATTAATCAAAATGATGTAAGAGAAGTTTTTGACTTCTCTTTTTTATTATGGATTATCTGCATGATCAGGCTTGAAATATTGTATTTTTCGCAAAAAAGTTATAATTTAATTGTAGGCAAATCAGCTTATTAATTCTTATTTTATCAGAAGAGTGTACTTATTGCCATGAGAAACGAAATGTATCGGAGTACACATTCGATTGCGAAAACGGAAGCCACAAGTGCACGGTCTGCGATGTAACGAGAAAGTGGGTCGATTACGATGACTGCTACTTCTATGAATGTATAGGCTGCGGAGTTTTCATGGATGCATCTGATATGTTTTCAAGTGCCGTTTGAATCTGCTCGACATGAAATGCCGATTAAGATTGATTTGTCAGGCTTCTTACTGAATAATGAACTGCAGCCCGAAAAAAGCGCAAATGTTATGCAGATTACGAAAAATAAAGTAAAAGCTTTGCTGAGAATCTTTGTTAATTATACATTTTTTAAGTGCTTTAGTCTATATTTGCATCTGCAATAGAATAATCATGAACTTTTCAGATAATTCTATCTCAAAAAAATAAAGTCGGGAGAATTCAAAATAATATTGACATATCAATGTTAAGGTGGTATAATTCAAATGTATATGCTATACTTGAAAAAGTAAGCATTTATAAAAGATTGCACGACAATTAGTTTGTGGGTAGTAAAAGGAGAAAAAACGTGAAAAACAGAAAGATAAAGGCAATTATTATTTCGATAGTGCTTGCAGTATCCTTATTGCTCTGCTCGGGATGTACCTTCATTGAAGATCTTCTCGGAAAAACCGAACAGTTTCTATACTGGCAGACAATCTGCGATGACTGGACACTCGAAAATACAGGAACACACTTTGTTGCTAAGGCAGATATGACAGCAGGCTTCTGGGTTTATGCTACTGAATTCTATAGAACAACTTCTGTAGAGAATCTTAAAATAGCAAAAGACCTTGACGGCGTGCTTACATATTCATTTGAACTTCATTTTGAAGAGGTGAAGACGGAAGAATATGAGGCACAGGCGGCAGATATAAACGTATTGCTTGTTTATGATGCAAACAAACCTACAATACTTCAGGTCACGAATGACGTTTGGGAGATGACAGGCACTTATATAAAGACATCTGCCGTACCGATAGCTACACCTGTACCGTCAGAGACACCTGAAGCCACAGCAACACCTGATGCCACGGCAACACCTGATGCAGGCGAGACACCGGAGCCGACACCGACAGCTACTCCGGAGCCTACACCAACGGCAACACCGGAGCCGACACCGACAGCTACGCCGGAGCCTACACCGACAGCTACGCCGGAGCCGACACCGACAGCTACGCCGGAGCCGACACCGACAGCTACTCCGGAGCCTACACCAACGCCTACACCAACGCCTACGCCTACACCAACGCCTACACCAACGCCTACGCCTACACCAAC
>JAZQMY010000038.1:0-32699 GCA_045627045.1 Clostridia bacterium
CGAAGAAGGCAAAGACAGCCCTTATACCAATTCGCTCTTCTGCAATGCGGGTGAGGCCCGCGAAGAGGACCCCGGTCAGAGCGGTACAAACACCCCGGGAGAAAAACCTGACGATAATACGCCAACAGAAAAAAGCAAGTGTAAGGTCTGCGGAATCTGCCCGTTCCAGCCGCTCGGCATCTGCTTGTTCATCTGGCTCGCGATAATCCTGATTGTTGTAATCATTGTAATTATTCTTATCGCCAAAGGTAAGAAGAAAAAAGAAAAAGAGGAAAAGAGGTAAGTATTTATGAAAAAAATCTTAGTATTGATGCTTGCATTGCTGATGGTGCTTTCACTCGCCGCCTGCGGTGAAAAAACTCCGGCAGGTGAAGACGGCAAAAAAACGTCTGCGGCAAGTTACCGTTTCAATCCGCCTGCTGACGGATTTTCCGTTGAATTCAATGAATATTACAGCGGAAATACCTACAAAGCAACTGCTTCAAAGGCAGGGAACGTTTATATCGAAGCGTCCGAGAGAAATGAACTTCGGGTAAAATATGATTTTTCCGCCGGTGGCGTCTTTATGGACGACTGGGAAGGCAATTACGGCTGGACACCCGATGAAAACGTTTCCATTGAAGAATACTCTTATGCGGAGCTGACGGCCTATGAATTTTACGCTTTTGAAGAATATTTTTTGAAATACTTTTACGCATTCGGCAAAACGGTCGAGGATCTGGACTATTACAATATCGGTAGTGAAACGATTGCCGGCTGCAAATGCTGGGTTTTTGATGCCATGGGGCTGAATGCGATCGAAGGAAAATTCTGGGTCAATATGGAAAACGGAATCTGCATGAAGTACCTTGACCCCGATGGCGAGGGCTTTGAATTCACACAACTGAATCTGAATTACAATGGATAACCATTAAAAAAGGAGAAAACAATGAAAAAAATAATTACTTTAGTACTCGCACTTCTGATGCTGCTTTCACTTGCAGCCTGCGGTGAAAAAACACCTGCGCCGAGTATGGAAAACACAAATCCCAGTAGTCAGCCGAGTGAAACACCGGGTCAGCAGGAGCAGACGCGGCCCAACGGCAATGAAAACGAAAAAGCAGACGATCTCACCACCATTGAAGGCTTTATGAAAGCCTTCGGTATTACGGAAGACGACATGAAATGCGCAAAATTTACGCGCATAGACAAGACTTCGTATAATAGCGACAGTGGGAAGATCGTTGAAATCGGTTCTTTTATTTCCGAGGCGATGACCGACGAGGAGGTCAGGGCATGGATCGAGAAGATCATCACCAAACTCGATTCGCTTTCAGACGACGGAAAGGTTATGACCTTAGGGGACGGAGAACTGACCGTCGATTACATGATGGCAAAGAGCATGAAGGTTGCCAGCGGATCTTATAAATACAATGGCAAAAACGTTTCCGTGTCCATTACCGTTTTCAAAGGACAGTTGGATAATGCAGATCCGTATGAAGCAATGCCTGCGTGCACGCTTTGGCTTGAATTCAAAAAGTGATATTATAGAATAAGTCATAAGCCAATAAAAAGGGCTGGTGTATTATTGCCCTATCCAAACAAGAAAAGCGGTTGAATAATTTCGAAAAGGGATTGTACAACCGCTTGCTTTCGTGTATCATAATGATTCATCATTGCCGCTTGTTGTCTTTCAGTCTTAGCAAGCATCTTGCAGGGAAACCTGACCTCATTCTGCATCCTCTTTCACGCACATAGAAAGCCGCCTTCTCCGAAATCAGGGAAGGCGGCTTTGATATTTGCGCCGTCTGAAAGAACCGGGGCCAGATTGACCCCGGTTCGTGAGAATGGCTTTAACAGCAGACCAACTTTCCCATCACGATCTCCTCGGCGGTAGCCTTGCAGGCGTTCATCTCCTGCACCCAGCGGAATGGATCGGCAGCTTTCATCTGCTTATCAATGCCTGCTTCCTGTGCCATTTTCGTAACCAAACCGTCAATCATCCGATGCGCCTCATCGTCAATTTCTGCAAGATAACCGTTCAACCTTCCCGACATTAGAGGTTCAGAATAGGTTCCTTTGCGATGGGACTTGATATAGGAGAGACGCATCAGTCCATACTTGCCGATGGGTTTCTCCTCGCATTCCGGCAGGGCGAGAGACGGATACCGGTAGTCACCGACATAATGATAAGATAATTCGATCCGGGATTCGACTTTTGATTCTTTCATTTGATTTCCTCCGTGATTATGATTTGAAAGCTACAATCCATTCGCATCTGAACCATGGTGAAAAATAGTTTGGGACACCTGCTTTATCGCAGGTGTCCCAAAACAGGTGCTTTTTTGTTGAAAAAAACAGATAAATATGATACAATATAAACCGAAGAAAAAAATGATGTAATAAGGGGAATAATATGAAATTCAATACCGAAAATACAGATTTTATTGCACAAAAGGATGCCTTTGGAGGCGAATACTATATATATCAGGCAAAGGACTTGTCAACTGACTATTCTGCGCCTGTGGGAATATTTGAAGGCGCTGAAAAGTTTGCCTGCTCATATCTTGCAGACCCGTTCTTCCTTAAAGCGTGGAGCGGAAGCGACGTTTCGGCGGTTCCTGCAGAATCGGAGTGGCTTGCGGTAAGATATGATGACAAAACGTATTCAGTGCTTATTCCTCTTGTTGCGGACGGTTACAGAACTGTCTTTTCAGGTGACCGGAACGGACTTATTGCGCAGTCATCCTCGGGAGACAAAAGTGTGATGAAGAAATCCTTCAGAGCGTTTTATCATATCCACGGAGAGGACATTATAAAGCTTATTGATGCTGCGGCAGAGAGCATTGCTTCTGCACTAGGCATCAGGATCGGCAAGGACAAAAAGCTTCCGGCGTTTGCAAAGTGGTTCGGCTGGTGCACATGGAATGCATTTTACTGCAGTGTATCCGAAGAGAAGATGAAAGAAGCGCTTGAAGCCTTCAGGGAAGGCGGCTTCGTTCCGAAGTTCGTGCTTTTGGATGACGGCTGGCAGAGCGTTGCGGAGTATGGCAAGCACAGAGGAAACCACCTGCTTTCATCCTTCAGACCGAATGAGAAGTTCGGCGGAGACCTTTCATCAATTTCAAAGCTGATGAAGGAAGAATACGGAGTCAAGCATTTCATGGTCTGGCATGCAATGGGCGGATACTGGGGCGGTGCATCTCCGTTTGCAGAGGAGATGCAGAAATACGGCATAAGGTTTGATGCCGCGATCGTAACGGATGCAATGTTCAAGTCTAACCCGAACCGCAGCTATGATGAGTGCTTCCCGTTCGGCTTACCGGAAGATATGAACTCGTTCTATGATGATTATCACAGCTATCTTGCATCGACAGGCGTTGACGGAGTAAAGATAGACGTGCAGAGCATCATCGCTTCCCATGGCAGAGGAAACGGTGGCAGAGAGTGCGTTACAAAGAAGATGCGTAAAGCTCTTGAAGCATCTGTCAGGAAGAACTTTAACGGAAACGTTATAAACTGTATGGCAAATACGAATGATATAGTTTTCAACACATCCGGAACGAATATGATGAGAACATCAAACGATTACGGCCCGTCGGACGGAGTATCAAGCTTCAGACATATTTTTGACAATGCGGTCAATTCAATGTATATCGGAATTTTCTCTGCGTGCGACTGGGATATGTTCTGGACAAAGAATACGTACGGCGAATACCACGCAATGGCAAGAGCAATAAGCGGAGGTCCTGTTTACGTTTCGGACAAGCCCGGCAACCATGATTTTGACATAATAAGAAGACTTACGGCATCAGACGGAAGCCTGTTTCTCTGCGAAGAAACTGCAAAGCTTGATCCGGATTCACTTTTTGCCGGAGTCGGCGATGGCAAAACGCCTCTTGTTATTTACAACGTGAACAAAGCAAACAAGGTTACGGGCGTATTCAGCACATCTGTTGAAACTGCAATGGAATATGAGCTTCAGCTGAATGAGGATGAGGTTCTCTTCACATTCAGCGGAAAGAATGCTCTTCCGGGCGCACTTTTCCGCATGGAAATTGTTCCGTCAGGCTCGGATGTAATTACAGTGGCAAAGCTGAAGAATGGCTTTGCACCTCTCGGCATCAAGGGTAAATATAACGGCGGTGCCGCAGTGCTTGACTACGAATCGGATGGCAGGAAGGCTGCCGCAGAAATTTCTGATGGCGGAGAGCTGATCGTTTATTCGGATAAAAAGATACTTTCCGTAACGGAAAACGGAAACGTTGTTGCAGAAAATCTCAATGCAGGCTTTTCGGAGATAAAAGTGCCCGGAAAGGGAACACTCAATTTTTCATTTGGGAATTGACGGATAAAAAGAGATTATAAAATGATATACACCTCAGAAGCATTATACTTCTGAGGTGTATTTTTGTATTGTTGATTTTTTTCAGCGGATTTTCATTTTGCCTGATGCATCAAGAAGCTTGATGAACAAGCCACCCTGAACAGTACGGTTCTGGAAGCCCTGCTGAAGGGATGTTGTTGTGAAGTACCAATCGGTCATCGGAACCCTGGACGGAGTATTGTGATATGCCTGCCACAGAGGTTCAATGAAGCGCTCAAAATCATCATCGTTCCGGAGAAGAGTTGCAGTCCATACAAGCCAGTCGGACTTGGTGTAGTCGGCACGGTTGTCAAGCGGCATACCGTACGGATTGATGTGGGCAAAGTAGGAGGCAAGCTCGCTCTGAAGGACTTCAGGTGCAAAGATTCTCGTGCCGAAAAGCTTATCCCAGACGACGTTATACTTCATTGAGAACGTATCCGGACGGTCAAATGCCAGACGGTAACTGCCGTCACCGTTGCCTGCACGTTCAGCCCATGATTTTGCCATTTCTCTTGCTTTTGCCATATAGTGCTCTGCTTCTGATTTGTTGCCTGCCATGCGGTTGAGAATACCAAAGCACGCAACGCCCATGATCGCTTTGATGGCAAGGTTGCAGTTGTGCGCAAGGTGACCTGCAAAGTCATCCGTGCAAAGCTGATTTTCGGGATCACTGCCGTATTTTTCAAGATACTTGACCCAGTCGGAAATCGTGCTCCAGTGCTCCTTTGCAAAGGAGACGTCCTTTTCCGCAATGGCGACGGT
The DNA here is from genome assembly GCA_045627045.1 of Clostridia bacterium. GTDB lineage: Bacteria > Bacillota > Clostridia > HGM11327 > HGM11327 > SIG351. The sequence goes on from JAZQMY010000038.1 coordinate 5,111, forward strand.
GGAAATCATAATGAGCATATTGCCGCATTCTTCCACAGGCATCTGGAATTCCAGACGGTTATCGCCGTAGACCTGACCACGAACGAGCGGATACTGACCTGCATCGTGAGGAGCAAAGTCAAACTTCCACGCATCGCTTTCGGCAAACTTGAATATAGGACGCATCATACCCTTGACAAGCTCGGGATTATAGAGCAGGAACATAGGGATAGACGGATAGGAGACGTCAACAGTTGTGGCACAGCCGTTTGAGAAGCATTCCTTTGAAATAAAGACTATATTTCCGTCGGTATCCAATGCACACTTGTGAGCGGCAATGACCTGACGGTAGGCAAGAGACAATAATTCGGCATACTTCACGCCACCTGCTTTTGCCGCATCGATATACAGCTTGTCGGAGAATGCATCGCATTTGCCAACGAGGGAAGCGTACTGCTTATAAGCAGCAGCAATGGCTTCGGTAATTGTCTGACCGTCAGCATTCCAGACGGACTTAAGGTGGTCACCGAAGTATTCCAAAGATTCAATATCGTCATAAGCAAGAAGAAATATATGCTCATCATTTGCAGTCAATACCTTTTGGCCTCTGACAAACGTCATGCCGCACTCATCACAGACGAATGATGAAACCTCACCGTCCGGAACACCCAGATAGAAGTAACCCCAATCAATGCGAAGGTCGTCTCCGGAGCGGTTCAGGATCTTTTGCTCATGCTTGCCCATTCTGATGCAGGGAATGCCGTCTGCATCGACAATCTCGCAGTCAACTGCGCCGTCGCCCTTTTTGTCCATAACAAGCTCTTCGCTTGCGCAAATGGTGAGTGATACAGTATGCACGGCATCATCGCAAGACTCCCATGATGCCGCTATGTAGCTGACAGGACGTGTCATAATGGCGAGGTCATCTGCTGTAAGAGGCGTAAAGAAGCGGAGCTTCAATGTAATTTTTCCGTCGGTGAAGGTATAGAATGTGGACATGGCGTTGACATCAACGGATGTCTGTGTCATAGCCTCCTTGCCGCAGGTGCCCATAAATGTTTTTTCTTCGCCGTCGACAGTGACAGTGCCGCAAACCGTGTTGGGCTTGCCAGTCCAGTGCTTGACTGTGTCGCCGTTCAGCGTATCTGCCATAGACCACAGGGAAAAATATGGGTCAACTGTCAGAAGCGGATAAGCAGGTGCTCTCATTTTCATAATCGGAATTTCCTTTCTGATAGATGATTATATATTCAATAATATGATAGCATATTTTCTCTTTAATGTCAATGAGAAAATGATAAAAAGCGGATTTGCTTTTGAACGGTGCATACAAAAAAGGAGCTGTAAGAACAGCTCCTTTGCGGTTTATTGATATCTGATTTTATTTGCGGAATATAAGCTTTTTCAATGAGAACAGGACGAACACCAAAAGCTCGACTATTACGACCGAGGCACCTGCGGGAGCAGAGAATGCGTAGGAGACTGTGAGCCCCACCACCATAGAAAATACGGCTACTGCGGCAGAACAGATCACAACGCCCTTGAATGTCTTGAAGAGGCGCATTGCACTGAGTGCAGGGAGAACGATGAGCGCTGAAATCAGGAGCGAGCCCATCATTCGCATACCGAGAACTACTGTTATTGCTGTAAGGAAAGCAATAAGCATATTGTAGAATCCTGTGGGTGTGCCTGTTGCACGGGCAAAAACCTCATCAAATGTCACAGTGAAAATCTTGTTGTAGAAGACTATGAAGAGAATTACCACTGTGGCTGAAAGCGCAATGCTTATCCAGACCTCACTCTTTGTCATTGAAAGAATGCTTCCGAACATATAGTTGTAAAGGTCTGTATTAACGCCCGAGGTTACGGATACAATAAATATACCTATTGCAAGGGATGCGGTCGAGATAAGCGCTATTGCGGAATCTCCCTTGATCTTTCCGCTTTCGCTCAGGCGGAGCAGAAAGAATGCCGCAATCACTACCACGGGGATCGCAACCCAGAGCGGAGCAAGACCTGTCACTGCGGAAACGGCAAGAGCGCCGAAACCGACGTGTGAAAGACCGTCACCGATCATTGAGTATTTTTTCAACACGAGGCTGACACCGAGAAGCGATGCCGAGAGAGCGATAAGAACGCCGACAATCAGCGCACGCACCATGAAAACATAAGAAAACATATCAGACATGCCCGCATTCCCCCAGAAAGAAACTTCCCGTTTCACTTTGAATATAGTCGCTCTTCGTGCCGAAAAACGCCATTCTGTGATCGTTCAGGTGAAGCACCTTGCTTGCCTGCTCAACGGCACAGTGAATGTCATGTGAAACCATAATTATCGTAATACCTGAATCTCTGTTCAGCTTTTTGATGAGCTCATAGAGCTCGTGAGTGACCATAGGATCAAGACCTGTTACAGGCTCGTCAAGAAGAAGAAGCTTTTTCGTAGCACAGAGGGCTCTTGCGAGCAGAACTCTTTGCTGTTGACCGCCTGAAAGCTCCTTGTAGCAGGACTTCCTTATATCATAGATCCCGAGAAGCTTCATATTTTCCTCTGCGGCAGTCTTATCGGCTTTCGTGAAGAAGGGTGAACGTCTGTTCAGCCTGCCGGATAGAACGACCTCATTCACGCTTGCCGGGAAGTCCTTCTGCACTTCTGTCTGCTGGGGCAAATAGCCCACTTCCTTGAAGGACAGACCGTCACAAAATGTTATGGTGCCTGATTCGGGTGACTTGAGACCGAGAAGCGCTTTTATGAGAGTGCTTTTTCCCGAGCCGTTTTCACCGACCACGCAGACATAATCGCCCTCGTCAATATCAAAAGTAATGCCTTCGGCTACGATTTTTGAATCGTATGTAAGACAAAGATCTTTACATGAAATTATCGGCATTCAGTCAAGTGCCTCCTTCAAAGTTGATAAATTCTTTTTCATAAGTGAAATGTATGTTTCACCGTTCTCAAAATCATCTCTCGAGACGTTGTGGCAGGTGAAAAACGTTCTGACCTGTGCGCCTGTTTCTTCGGAAATGGTGCGGGCGATATTGCCGTTTGAAAGCTCAATGGTAAATACTGTGCTTATGTTTTCTTCTCTGATTTTGTCAATAAGAAATGCGACCGTTCTGGCGCTTGGCTCTGTTGCGGCCGAGCAACCGGGGAAAGCGGCGTAATAATCAAGACCGTATTCCTTTGCAAAGTAGAGAAGCGGAAATCTGTCACCGAAAATAAGCGTTTTCTTGCTGCTTTCGGAAACGATTTTTTCAAATTCTTCATCAAGCTCTTCAAGCTTGGCTTCGTATGATTCAAGGCGGCTTTCGTATGAGGCAGAATTGGCACTGTCAAGCGAAATCAAAGCTTCGGCTATTGCCTTGGAGATAAGAACGGCGTTTTTCGGGGAAGTCCAGACGTGCTCATCGTATTCAGTTTCCTCCTCACCTTCTCCTCTTGCATCCATACCCTCAACCGATTCTTCTTCATACAGTTCGACAATGTCCATAAGCGAAATAATAACCATATTGTCTGTATTTATTGAATCAAGAATCGAATCAAGCCAGCTGTCGGATTCACCGCCTGTGTAAATGAAAACATCGCATTCGCTTATCATTCTGATATCCTGAGGCGTCGGCTCAAATGAGTGAGATTCGCTTCCCGGAGGGAGGAGCATGCGTATTTCTGCATCATTGCCGGCGATGGCACGGGCAAAATCGTATTCCGGGAATGCCGTTGCTACGATTCTGATTCTTCCGTCATTTTCAAAGCCCTTTGAACAGCCGCTTAAAGCCGCAAGCAGAATGAGAACGATAATGATCAGACTTATTGCTTTTTTCATTTTGTCCCCTTTTCTCTGCAAGCCTTACATTTGCCGTAAAGGACTGTCCTGACGGGATCAATGCTGATGCCATGCTCTGCCGCAAAATGCTTTTCTATGGCTTTCATTTCTTCGCAGTCTATGCAACAAAGCTCTCCGCATTCCTCACATTTGAAATGAACGTGAGTGTCACAATCGTTGTGCTTTTCAACGAGCTCAAAGCAGGCGGCAGGCACTCCGTCGATAAAATATTTACGCAGAACACCCTCATCGGCAAGCTTTTCAAGCTGACGGTATATTGTTGCGGTTCCGAGAGAAGCTCCGCTTTCGGCAAGCTTCTGCGAAACGGCGGCAGCAGTGATATGCCCGTCATCGGAAGACCTGACGAGGTCAAGTATGATTTGCCTGCCCTTTGTGTTATATGCTTTTTGGTTGCTCATAATATTGCTCCTTTAATAAGGTAGTAATATTTTACACCCAAAACGGTTTTTTGTCAACGAAATTGATAATGATTTTCAAATTCAGGCTCTGTCATCCTCATCAAATATAAAGAAGCTGAGGAAATCAAGCTCAAACAGCCTGCAGAATTTTGCCCATGCGGCAAAGAACTTTCTGCCTGCCTCCACAGTGCCGTTCATAACGTTGTAGGCGTAGGAACGGTGAATGCCGAACCTCATTGCAAAGTCATTGAGCGTGACTTCATTTTCCTCAAGAACTGTTTTTGCTTTTTCTGTGTCAAGTCTCATAAAAATACTCCTTTGTTTTTATTATACTTATATTTTAAGACAGACGGTGAGTGGGAAAAACAGAAAATACGTTTTTTATTAAAACAAAAAATATGCCTGAATATAGGTAAAAAAGAAGCAAATGACAAAAAATATGAAAAAATAGGTTTTCTGAATGAAAAAAGGGGTATTTTGCTTGACTTTAACGATGTTTTGTGATATACTAAATTATTGATGGATAAAGCGGAGGTATTTATGATATATCTTAAAGAAAACGATTGTCTGTTGTTCCAGGGTGATTCCATTACTCACGGAGGCAGAGTATACAGTGATTGGGATATGAACCATGTTATCGGTCACGGATATCAGGATTATGTCGCACAGACGCTGGGCATGGATAATTATCAGAGAAATCCGAGAATAGAGAACAGAGGTGTCAGCGGAGACAGAATTCCTCTCATCAGGGCAAGAATGCAGAAGGATATCATTGACATCAAGCCGACGATCATGAGCATACTTGACGGCGTGAATGACTGCTGGGCTTATAAAGAGGGTGCGGCGGATGCGGTCGATCCGAAGAGCTTCAACCTTCAGTACAGAGCGCTTCTGGATGATATTCTCAAGGAACTGCCTGATCTCAGGCTTATCATCTGCCAGCCCTTTGCTTACAGAGAGGACTTCGTGGAAGACGTAAGGGAAAGAGCAGAGTATGTCCGTGAGATAGCAAGAGATTACAAGGCTGTGTTTGTGCCGTTTTGGGAAGCTCTTGATAAATACGTCAGGAATGTTCCCGATTACAGACAGATCGTGTGGGACGGAGTTCATCCGACATATACAGGTCATGGAATAATGGCAAAATGCTGGCTCGAGACAGTAGAGCGTGCATTTGAACACTGAAATCAAAAAGAGTAAAACGAAAGGAAATAAAATAAATGGGAAATTGTGATAATTGTCCTTCAAAGGGAAAGTGCTCTTCTAAGGATAAAGAAAATTGCGGCAAGATCGAAATCGAATGCAATCCGAAGAATCATGTAAAGAATGTCATCGCAGTAATGAGCGGTAAGGGTGGCGTTGGTAAATCAACAGTATCAGTTCTTCTTGCAAAGGAGCTTAACAAGAGAGGCTATAAGGTCGGCATACTTGATGCAGATATTACAGGCCCTTCAATACCGAGACTTGTAGGCACGGCAGGCGCCGAGACTTATATGGAGAATTCGGAAATTCAGCCTGTTGTAACATCAGATGGCATCAAGACTATGTCTCTGAATTACCTCATCGAAGAGGAAACACAGCCTGTGATCTGGAGAGGACCTCTTATTTCGGGAGCTGTCAAGCAGTTCTGGACGGACGTACTCTGGGAAGAGATAGACTTCCTCGTAGTTGACCTTCCTCCGGGAACAGGCGATGTAACGCTCACTGTAATGCAGCAGATGCCTGTTACGGGCGTTGTTTGCGTAGGCCTTCCGCAGAGCATGGTTACAATGATAGTTACAAAAGCTATCAGAATGATGCAGATGATGAACAAGCCTGTATTCGGCGTAGTTGAGAACATGGGCTATATCGAGTGCCCTGACTGCGGCTCAAAGATAGAGCTTTTTGACGGAAAGTTCGGCTACAAGGAATTTGAGGATATGGGCATTGACATCCTTGCGGAATATCCTATGGTTCCGTCTCTTATGGAGAAGTACGAGGAAGAAGGCAGCACTGTAAAGCTTGAAACAGAGAGACTTGCAGATGCTGTGGTAGCAAATGCAAAGGCTGCAACGGCAAACGGCTGAAATAAGAAATAATTTGTGAATTTTCAGTTCATTTTTATTGACATTCACATTATTATATGTTATAATTAAAACGAAAAAGAAAAATCCGGGCAAATGCCCGTTGAAACGGAGATTTTCACATGAAAAAGAATATAGCAATCATCGGTTACGGCGGTCAGGGCGGCTGGCACGCAAACCATGCTCTTAAGAGCGACGTCGTAAACCTTGCAGGTATTTACGATATCAAGCAGGAAAGAATTGACCTTGCAAAATCAAAGGGCATCAATACTTACGAATCATTTGAAGCAGTTCTTGCAGATAAGAATGTTGACATTGTTGTGTGCGCAACTCCGAACGATGTTCATAAGGAAATCGTAATCAGAGCACTTGAAGCAGGCAAGAACGTTGTTTGCGAAAAGCCTGTTGCTCTTTCTGTTCAGGATTTTGACGATATGTGCGCTGCTGCAAAGAAATCAGGCAAGCTCTTCACTGTTCATCAGAACAGACGTTGGGACGTTGACTTCCTTGCAATCAAGTCTATCATCAATTCAGGCGAAATCGGCGAAACGATCAACATCGAATCAAGAGTTCACGGTTCAAGAGGTATTCCTTCTGACTGGAGATGCCACAAGCCTTACGGCGGCGGCATGATTCTCGACTGGGGTGTTCACCTCATCGACCAGATGCTTCTCCTTATCCCTGAGAAGATCAAGAAGATCTACTGTGAAATCAATCACATCACAACAGACGAAGTTGATGATGGATTCACACTTCACATTACATTTGAGTCAGGCAAAAAGGCAACTGTTGAAGTTGGCACATATAACTTCATTTATATGCCGAGATTCTATATGCAGTGCAAGAACGGTTCTGCAATGATAGAGGATTGGCAGAAGAATTGCCAGGTTGCAAAGCTCAAGGCATGGAATGAAAAGGAAGTTATTCCGGTACAGACAGCTGCCGGCATCACAAAGACAATGGCTCCTCGTGATGAGATCACACTCGATTCTTACGAGCTCGACAGACCTGTTTCTGACGTACATGATTTCTACAGAAATCTCGTTAAGGCTGTTGACGGTGAGGAAGAGCAGCTTATCAAGCTCTGCCAGGTAAGAAGAGTTCTTCAGGTCATGGAGAATGCATTCAAGTCAGCAGAGACAAATCAGGCTATCATTTTTGACGAAATGATCTGATCCGGAAATAATAATTTACATTGAAATACTCGGGAAAAGCATCGCTTACGGCGTATATAAAAGGCTTTTCCCTTTTTTATAAAGGAAAAAAGTATGTTTGACGAAGATGAAAGGCTCGTATCGTCCGAAAGACTTGAATCTGATGCCACGGAAAACAATCTGAGACCGAAAACACTCGAGGAGTATATAGGACAGGATAAAGAAAAGGAAAAACTCCGCATCTTTATGGATGCAGCAAAAATGAGAGGCGAGCCGCTTGATCATGTGCTTCTTTACGGCCCTCCTGGTCTGGGAAAAACAACGCTTGCATCCATCATTGCTCATGAGATGAACGTAAATATAAGAGTGACCTCCGGCCCGTCGATAGAGCGCTCGGGAGATCTTGCGGCAATACTTACAAACCTGAATGAGAATGACGTTCTGTTTATTGATGAAATTCACAGACTCAATGCAAAGGTTGAAGAGGTTCTTTATCCTGCAATGGAGGACTATGCCATTGATATCGTGCTTGGTCAGGGTCCTGCGGCAAGAACCATAAGAATAGATATCCCCCACTTTACACTCGTAGGCGCAACCACCAGAGCAGGTATGCTTACGTCTCCTTTGAGGGACAGATTCGGCGTTATAAGCAGACTTGAGCTTTATTCACATGAAGATCTGAAGAAAATCATCAAGCGTTCTGCGGGCGTTCTGGAGGCGCAGATTGAGGATGAAGGCGCAGAGGAGATAGCAAGAAGATCAAGAGGCACTCCTCGTATTGCAAACAGACTCCTCAAGAGAGTGAGAGACTATGCACTTGTCAAGGGCAACGGTGTGATAACCAAGGAGCTGGCAAGTCAGGCACTCGATATGCTTGCAGTGGATCCTATAGGGCTTGACAGCACTGATATGAGAGTTCTTTCTGCGATAATAAATAAATTCTCCGGTGGTCCCGTGGGACTTGATACGCTCTCTGCGGCAACTGGAGAAGAAGCAGGTACGATCGAAGAAGTATGTGAACCGTTCCTTATTCAGGAGGGACTTATCGCAAGAACCCCCAGAGGAAGAATTGCAACCGAGAATGCTTATAAACATCTCGGCATACCTATGAAAAAATAACATAAAGAAAGGAACACAATTATGAGCACTTTTTTTGATTACAGCTCTACTCAAAGAGAATGGAATGCAAAATGGATATGGGATCAGAACGATACAAACAGACGTAATACGTGGATGATCCTCCGAAAGACATTTGAATTGGATGAAGTACCGTCCTCCGTGATTGCAAATATTGCTGTTGAATCACGATACTGGCTGTATGTAAACGGAGAACAGGTAGTGTTCGAAGGCGGTCTCAAGAGAGGAATCAATGCATTCGACAGCTTTTACGATGAGGTCGAGATCGCACCTTACCTTAAAAAAGGAAAGAACGTGATTGCGGCCCTCGGCTGGTACTGGGGAACTAAGGGCGAGTGCTATTCATGTAATTTCGCAGGAAAAGCAGGCTTTATTTTTGACGCGGAAATAAACGGAGATAATATCGTATCCGATTCATCCTGGAAGGTGCATAAGAATGATGCATATGTCTATGATGACGGTTCAGTTCCGGGCGTAAAGGAGCCTCAGCCGAATTACAGACTGCCTGAGTGCAATGTTTTCTATGATGCAAGACTCGATATGGGCGACTGGAAAGCGGCGGATTACGATGACAGCAGCTGGGAAAACGCAAAGGAGCTCGGAAGCGTGCCTTGTCAGCCGTGGAATAAGCTCCACAGAAGACCGATTCCTTTTCTCAAAGACTTTGGCTTGAAGGACTATAACAATTCAACGGATTATGTCGGCTATACAACAGAAAAGGAAGAGACACTTGACCTTTATCTTGATTATAACGCACAGCTTACACCTTACCTTGAAATAGATGCCTCCGAGGCAGGCCTCAAAATAGACATCCTGACGGATAATTATGCAGATCCGGCAGGCAACGGTCTTTCAATAAAGAACGCATACGTTACGGTGAAGGGCGAGCAGGCTTTTGAAGGCCTCAGCTGGATGCCGGGCGAGCACGTTTATTATACGATACCTGCCGGCATCACGATAAAAGCTCTCAAGTTCCGTGAAACAGGCTATAATGCCGAATTCAGAGGTTATTTCAGGTGTGATGATGAATTCCTCAATAAGCTCTGGAAACAGTCCAGAAGAACGCTCTATGTTACTATGCGTGATAACTTTATGGATTGCCCGGACAGAGAAAGAGCACAGTGGTGGGGCGATGTTACGAATGAAATGATGATGTTCATGTACTGCCTTGATACGAATGCATATGCACTTTATGAAAAGGGCCTTTATACAAAGATGGGCTTCTGCGATACACTCAATACGCCCAAGCTCCGTACGGTGGTACCGGCATACAAATCTAACTGCGAGCTTCCTATGCAGGAGCTTGCAGGTATCTGTGGTATGTGGGAATATTATCTCTATACAGGCAATCTTCAGGCAATCAAAGACGTATATCCTTATGTAGCAAACTATATGATCCATAGCTGGTGCTTCTGGGTAATGGACAATAATCTCGTAAGCAGATACACGGGAACATGGGATTGGCCTGATTGGGGTCCGGATCCGGATTTCAGACCGCTTGAGAATGCATGGTATTATAGAGCGCTCATTGCGTATGAGAATATGGCTCTTGCCGCCGGAATTGACAGCGATCTTGAGGAAATCAGAAGAAGAAAAGCCTGCCTTGAAAAGGGCTTCCAGAAATTCTGGACTTCAAAGGGCTACAAGACAACTGAAAATGATAATCCTGATGACAGATGCAATGCTGTTGCACTCTTTGCAGGCCTTGCAGATGAAAAGAAGAAGCCTGTAATTCTCCGACTCCTCGAAAAGACAAGAAATTCAAGCCCTTACATGGAAAAATACGTTCTTGATGCACTCTGCGTTCACGGCAAGATGAAGGACGTTCAGAGGAGAATCAAGGAGCGTTACCATGATATGACAGACAGTGAACTCTCATATTCCACACTCTGGGAATTCTGGGATAAGACAAAGGGCACAAAGAACCATGCGTGGTCAGGCGGCCCGCTTATCACGATGTCAAAGTATATGGCAGGTATCAGACCGCTTACGCCGGGATATGAGACATATGAGATTTCACCTGACATGGGAAGTCTGAAGCATATTGAAGCACTTGTTCCGTCCGTAAAGGGCGATATAAGCGTAACGCTTGACAAGAAGCGCACCGGTTTTGAGATGACTGCCGAAGGCCCCAAGGGAGTTTCAGGCATTATTGCAGTGCCTGAAATAAAGAAGGCAGAGGAAACCAACATTACTGTGAACGGCATCAACGTTATTGAAAACGGCTCAAAGGTAAATGATGCTGACGGTATTGCCTATAAGGGCGTTGTAAACGGCAGACATACGTTTGAGTTTACGGGTGCGGCAGTAAAAATCATTGTAAAGTGAGACCTGACTGATATCAGGAGTGTTTGAAAAGACGAAAATCCGGGGAAGAAAGCTTCTCCGGATTTTTTGTGCTTTGTTTGCGTTCTTAATTTTTAAGCTTTTTCATACTATATACAAAAAATGAAAGGAAAACAGTATGAAAAAGGCAATTATAACTATTCTTTGCATAAGCTTATTGCTTCTTGCCGGCTGCACAAACAAAATCACCACGGGGGAGTCGATAGAATTTGAGGCGGAAGTCATTTCCCTGACGGACGATGAAGAGAAAACGATAGACGTAACGGTATTCTATGAGGATGCTTTCGGCTATATCGTGCCTGTTGACATGCAGATCCCGTGGACGGAGGGCGTAGCAAAGGCGGTGATCAGAAAGATGATGAACACGGCAGAGCTTCAGAAGGAGCTTCTCGTGATGGGACTTCAGTCACTTATGCCGCCCGAAGCGGCGCTGAACGGAATTTCAATTTCTTCAGGGCTTGCGAAGATCGATTTCAAGACGGCAGAGCTCACTCTTAATTCAGCAAAGGACGAACAGAACTTTGTTAACGGCGTAGTGCTTGCGTTGACTTCATTTCCGACCGTGAAGAAGGTTCAGCTGATGTTTAATGGAAAGGTGCTCGATTCTCTTCCGTACGGAACGAAGGTCGGCGAGGCACTTACGGCAGGAGAAATAAATATGGCGTCCGTAAGAACCGGTGATGAGGCGGTAAGCGTTTTTTATTACGGAATCAGCCCTACGAATTATGAATATTATGTTCCCGTGACGGCGTACGTTCAGAAGAACGATATCTTCAGCGCTCTGGAATATCTCTTTTCAGAAAAGCAGGAGGGACTTGAAACTTCGATCCCAGAGGGAACAAAGCTTATCAGCGCAGGAGAAATAGGAGATTATTACTGTATTTTCCTTTCGAACGAATTCAATGCGCTCAGGGAGAAGCCCGAGGACATAGAGCCTGCGGTCAAATCGATACTGCTTACTGCGGCGGAATATACGGATAAAGAAGTCAAGCTTTATGCCGGACAAAAGGAATTCATGCCTGATGACGGAATAGAATATCCGACGTTTGTCAATGTATACTGAACAAAAAAGCACCTTTGCCTTGCGGCAGAGGTGCTTTAACTGTAGCTGCTTATTTTACGAATACTACGACAGGTGAAGTGATGATTCCGAGATCACGTACACGGTATTCATCGCACCATGAATCAGCACAGTAATGATTAAGACTTATATCATTATCACCGATTACCTTGATGCTTCCGACATTATCACGGTTGTCGCCTGTGTGCCATATATTCGGACCTGTCCAGTACATTTCGTAATCTGTTGAATGAAGTCCGCCGTGGCTGTTGTATCTGTTTCCGTAAAGCGTGAATGTGAGAGTGTGCTTTCCCTTTGAAACGTTTCTGATAAGAAGAGTATAAGGCTCAAAAGCAACGTCTCCTACGGGCTTTGAATCAAGTGCGACCGATATGACAGATCCGAAGAATGCTCCGACTTTCACGAAAAGATTGCAATCCTCGGGAACGTCGGTTTCCACGTCATATTCAATGTTTCCGCTGTAGAAAGGAAGTCCCTGAGTTGTGACTGACTGGAACGCTATCATATTGGTAGGCTGTACTATCGTTTTTACGCAGCCCTCGAGGCGGACATTGAATTCACCGAGGAGATAGCACCATTCCGTGTTCGTCTGTCTGCCGAAGGGAAGTTCAAGCTCAATTACGTTTTTTCCGCTGACGAGTTTAGGAAGCTTTACGGTTTTCAGCGATTCGTCAACGTAATATCCTGCAATGTCAGTCGTTACGTTTTCACCGTTGAGTGTCAGTCTGCATTTTTCAATATCCTCTGCGGCAAAGAGCGCGCCTTCAAGCTCAATTTCGGATTCAAAGGTGAACTTCAGTGTGACTTTGTGCTGAGGAACTTCCGGCTCGAATACCCACGGCTGAATTATTGAGCCGCCTCTGTAATCAAAACCGAGTTTGCTGCGGATATTATTGTCAAGTCTCAATATTTCGTCTTCTTCATAATATTCACCATCGTCGATTTTATATGCGGCATAATCAAGAAGCAATACGTTAGGCTCAGATCTGCGGTAGGGAACCTTGCGTCTTGTAAGCTGTATTCCGGTTTGAGTGAGTGTTTCAACAGGAAGAGAGAGCTGAGGCTCTTTTTCTGGAAGTAGCTTCAGAAGCAGGCTGTCCTGAGAATAGATCGTACGGGAAATGACGGTAGAGTCTTTTTCAATACGGAAGCTGAGATCCTTTATTTCTCCTGTCAGAGTGTCATAGAGAACGGGCTTATAGTTGCCCTTGATGCGGAGAGTGATGTTGTTCTCTCTTGTCATAAAGCGGTTCTTGTTCTGATCAAGATGAGCGATGAAAAGCCATTTGCAATCGTTGTCCTGCCTTAGCTGATATACGAAGCGCTCATGCTTCTGATCTTCAATCGAGAGGAGACGTACGCTCTTCAACGAGTTCATCAGGGCAATCCTGTCGTAAGGCACTTTTTCTGAAGCGTCAAAAAGCTCTTTTACCTCGTCTGAAGGCTCGGCATCAACGAGTGTCGGGCAGTTTCCTACGAATATGAGTTGTCCGCCTGCAGTTCTGAATTTCCTGAGTATTTCAAGAGTTGAGCGGCGCATTGTCTGCATTTCCGGAACAATCACTGTTTTATATTTCATTACGCCGACAGAAAGCTCTTTTTCGGCAATACCGCCGAACTGATCCGGCAGGAGAGACTCGGATATGAAGTCAAAGTCGATAAGACCTGAGAGCATCCAATCAGTGAATGTTTTGAAATGCTGATCCATCTGTTCACGGAGTTCACCCGTAAGTGAAACAGGACCGAAATGGAGCCAATAGCTTTCGATAGGATGAATAACGCCTACAGATACCACGGGCTTGCCCCTTGTAAGTGCGGTATTGACTCTTGCAAAGTGATCCTCAACCAAAGCGTACTTTTTGTACCACGGTGACTGATAGCCGATGGATGCGGGGTAGTCACGCTTTGCTTCGCCTGCCATGGATGCCCAGAAAAGGTGCGGAACACGTACCGTTACGCCGAGAGCTGCCTGCCAGTCGCCCTGAAATTTGTGACCTCTGAAGTCAAAATCCCAGTCGGTAACGCCGTAAAGCTCGGAAAGCATTCCTTCACGTCCGTACTGATGAACGGCGGACTGGGTCTGCTTTGCGGTCGTAAGCTCCTGCCAGTTGCAGAGCATATCAATGCCCGGAATTCCGAAGTTTCTGTATGAACGCATTGCTTCGCCGAGAGCAGATGTCTGTGAGCAGAGAGTAGGCTCCTCCATCATGTGTCCTGTCATGGAAATGCCGTGATTTGTGCACCATTTTCCGCAGTTGTCGGCAAAAGCCTCTGTGAATCTGTCGCAGATGTGGTCATGATAATTGTAACGGGCAACAGAGATTCTGTCCTTTGGCTCCTGGAAGAGCTCCGGAAGCTTTTCCACGATGTTGTAGCCGTACTTTGTCATGAATGTATCCGGGAAGTCGAATGTCCACGGGAAAGCTATCCAGCCCTCGCTGAAAGGTGTGGCAAGTGTGCTTTTTCTTGAGAACTGAGGCTCATCAGTGAAGATGGCAGGAACTGTTTCGTTGAAATCCTTGCCTATCTCCGAATAATATTTTTCGTGAGTTACTGAAATGAACTGATTTACGGCTTCCTTTGAGAGTGTATCGATGTATGCCTGACCGTTGAACCAAGTGCTGTTGCCCTCCGTGATGAGAACAGCAAACCATTTTGTTCCGTTTGCGGAATCATTTTTGTCGATCACTCTGTAATCCGTCATATAGCCGTCTTCATCGAGCACAACATCAAAAACGGCGAGAACATATGGCTTTCCTTCGTTTCTTGCTTCGTCGAGCGTGCCTGCGTTTTCGGGCATACGGCGTGTGAAAGTAAGAATTCTTGCACGGTAGCGGTAATCCTTTGTAACAATACCGCCTGCTGAGCCTGAAGGCCAGCGGTCTTCATCGTAAAGCCATGCGAGCATTTTGTTTTCTTTTGCTTTGCTTACACAGCCCTTTATTCTGTCAAAATATTCTTCCGAAAGGTACGGAGTCGCAAGTCCTGTACGAACGTGCATATGGAAGCCTCCGAAGCCCATTTCCTTCATATAATCTATTTCTTTGTCGAGAAGCTCCTGATCGAGCTTGCAGTTCCACGCCCAGAAAGGAGTGCATCTGTATTCGCTTGTAGGCGCTTTGAAAAGCTCATCTGAAAGCGTCTGGCTGACATTCTTTTTATAAAGCATAGTTTCCTCCAACTGTATTTATAAAAATCTATCTTTGATAGAATGACATCAAAGATAGATTTACTAAAATCAATATTATACTATTTCAAGACCGTCTGCATCCGGGAAAGCAGGTCTTACAGCGCTTGTCTTGTCGAGGTAGAAGAAGCTTACCGCAGAAACGTCGCACTGCATCGGGAAATATCTGCCCTTGCTTCTCCATCCGAGAACCTGAATTTCTACGCGGATATCTTCATCAAAGTGGATGGCATCAGTGAGGTGCCAGCGGTACATTGAGAATCTCTTTGTGCATCTGTATGTCTGGTCTGTGCCCCACATGAAGAGACCATTATAAGGGCCGGAGAATGAAACGTAATTTCCGTTGACATCAAAGTTATAGGATCCGCCGAAGTAATCTTCAGTGCCTGTACCGCAGATGGTAGGGAATTCCTTGTCTCCGTCGAGGAAAAACTTGATTTCACCCTCGCCCCACCAACCGTTGTTTGTGAGACCGTAAACCATATATGTGCCGACGTAACAGCCTTTTCCGGAAATGCTATCGAGAATTGTAAAGTTCTTTTTGTACTGTGTCGGATTTTCTCTTCTGAACTGTGCGTGGAAGTAGAGCGCATCATCTGGAACCTCTGTAAGCTGATAGTCAACCTGATATGCCAGACCGGTATCTTTTTCGAGAAGGTTTTCGGTAGTGATTCTGCAATGCTTTTTGAAAGGCATCTCCCAGTAGCAGTTATGACCTGTTTTTGGATTTCTGCATACAGCTATCGAATTGATCTGCCAGAATTCTTCGTTTGCGGAGGCGAAGAAATCTCCGGCTGGACATTCTACGGCAGGCTTGTCATCGTTATCCCAGTAGATCCTGATAATGAGCGATCTGCCGGCTGCAGTGTCGAGCGGAACGTACCATATATGCTTGATAAAGCCCGAGCCGTCTATATCGGCAATTGTGGTTTCCTTCTTTGCAGGCAGATTGAGAAAAGGAGCTATTTTCCAGCCCTGACCTAAGTCTCTTGCAGCGTTCTTTGTGTAGCCCTCAAGAGCCATACCGCCTTTTCCTTTTTCACCTGTAATATTTTCGGCACAGATTGAGCGCGAAATAATGTTTTTTCTTTGCCAGATATCGTTGATCATATTTTCTCCTTATTATTTCAGACAGTTGAATACGAATTCAGCCATTTCGTTTTTTTCGTAAACGTTTCTGTGAAGAACCGGCTTTGTACGGAGTCCAGCAAGAGGTGCGGGTGCCGGAACGCCTGTCTTTTCGGAAAGTGCTGCCATAATATCGTATTCACTTTCATACATATTTGCTTCAGCTTCTCCGAAGAGTGCGCTGTAAACGCTGTGAGAGAACTTGAAAGGACTTGCAGTTGCGAGTACAACGGTAGGTGTTGAATCGTTTTCCTTGTTCATATACTCATCGGCAACGCAAAGACCTACGCCTGTATGAGTATCTGCAACGTAGCCGGTAGACTCATAGTATTTTTTCAATGTTTCCTTCGTCATGACATCGTCAGCCCAACCGCAAGCAAATTCGTCCTTGATTGCGCTGAACATTGACTCCGGTACCTCGTACTTTCCTGTTATGGAAAGGTCATGCATCAGTTTTGCGATAAGCTCGTTGTCCTTGCCGCTGACGTAGTAGAGAAGTCTTTCAAGGTTGCTTGAAACGAGAATATCCATTGAAGGAGATATAGTCTTTGAAAGCTCACGCTTTCTGTCATAGACACCTGTCGATATAAAGTCGAAAAGAACATTGTTGCTGTTTGATGCGCAGATGAGCTTGCCGACGGGAAGACCGAGCATTTTTGCATATCTTCCGGCAAGGATATCACCGAAGTTGCCTGTCGGAACAACGAAATTGACCTTGTCGCCCATCTTTATTGCGCCGTTTGCAAGAAGCTGCTTGTAAGCGGAGAAGTAATATATGACCTGCGGTGCAAGTCTGCCGATATTGATCGAGTTTGCGGAAGAGAACTGCTTGTTCATATCAGCAAGCTTATTCTTTATATCGACATTTGAGAATATTTTTTTAACGCCTGTCTGTGCATCGTCGAAGTCGCCCTCAATGCCGCAAACATAAGTGTTGTTTCCTTCCTGCGTGGTCATCTGGGCCTTCTGGACCGTGCTAACACCGTGCTCCGGGAAGAATACGATTATCTTCGTGCCGTCAACATCGCGGAAGCCCTCAAGAGCGGCTTTGCCTGTATCGCCTGACGTAGCAGTGAGGATGACTGTCTCGGTAGGATCGTTGTTCATTTTCTTTGCGGCTGTCACAAGTTGGGGAAGCATCTGAAGTGCAACATCCTTGAATGCGGATGTCGGGCCGTGGAAAAGCTCAAGCACCCACTTGTTGCCGACTTTAACGAGAGGAGTGATCTCGCTGCCGCAATCGAATTTGCCTGAATATGCGGCATCAACGCAAGCTGACATAACGCTTGTGTCATAGTCGGGCAGAAGCATTCCGAGAATGCTCTTTGCCATATCGAAGTATGACATAGCCATAACCTTTCCCAGGTCAACGGAAAGCGTATCGAGCTCACGCATTACGAAAAGGCCGCCGTCCGGAGCAAGTCCCTGAAGGACTGCCTGTGATGCAGAAGCCGTGATTTCTTTGTTTCTAGTACTTTCGTATATTTTCATAAAAATTCCAAACCTTTCATAAAGAGGTCGTATATATTTTTCTACATTATATATGATACAACAAAACCTCTCTTTTTTCAAGTGGTTTTTTCAATTCAGAACAAAAAATATAAAAAACACGATGAAAACAGTAATAAATATAATATAAACGGGAGTAGATATAAACATCCGAATAAATATAGATATAATTCAATAATAATAAAACTGTTGACAATCGGACTTATACAGTGTATAATTAGAGTATACAAAGGAGGATTTCACCCATGGATTGGCTTCATATTGTAACAGGGCCGCTTATCGGAGGCGCAATAGGATATTTCACGAATTATATAGCAGTCAAAATGCTTTTCAGACCGCACAGGGAGAAAAAGCTTTTCGGCAAAACACTTCCTTTTACACCGGGAATTATTCCGAAGAGGAAGGGTGACCTTGCAAGAGCCATAGGCAATGCGGTGGAAACGAGCCTTTTCGGCAAGGACGATATAAAGACGACCCTTCTTTCCGATGAAACCGTGAACGGCGCGTCAGACGGCATATGCGATGCGCTCAGGAGCATTCTTTCGGAGAATAAGACCTTCGGCGCGCTCATTGATACGGCGGGATGCGAAGGCTTTTCAAAGAAGCTGAAGGAAAAGGCTATGGAGTTGATTTCGCAGAAAGCTTCCGAAAAAATCAAGGACGCCGACATAGGCGGAAGGATTGCTGAGGTCGAGGGCGAAACGGTAAAGGAGAGTTTAAGAGGCTCTCCGCTTGCTCTTTTTGTCAGCCCGAAAAAGGTGGATACATTTCTTGAGCCCGTGAGGGACAAAATAAATGAATACGTTGAAACCGAAGGCTTTGACGGACTTATGAAAACGGTATCGGATGAGATAGATATACTTTTATCAATGAATGTCGGCTCGGCGTTTGATACGGAGCAATTCATAGAAGACAAGGTCAGACCTAAGGTCAAGGAAATATACAAAGCCTTCATTTCTTCGCAGGCAGATAAGTTTATGGAGAATTTCAGAATAGGCAAAACAGTTGAGGATAAAATAAATGCAATGGACGTTGCCGATTTTGAGAAGCTTGTGCTTGACGTAATGAAGCATGAGCTCTCAATGATAGTGAATCTCGGCGCAGTTTTAGGCTTTCTGATAGGCGTAATAAATATTTTTGTCTGATCGAAAATATAAATATAGAGGAAAATAAATTAAATGAACGTTATCGACAGATTTCTTGGATATACTGCATTCCCCACGATGTCGGATGAGGAGAGCAAAACCTGTCCGTCAACCGAAAAACAACTTGCTTTTGCAAAGCACGTTGCGGATGATCTTATTTCGATAGGATGCAGTGGAGTAAGAATAGATGAAAATGGATATATATTTGCAGAGGTTCCGTCAAACACCGATTCAGATGAAACGATAGGACTTATAGCGCATATGGATACCTCGCCGGATGCACCTGACTCTCCTGTCAGGGCAAGAACAGTCCTTTTTGACGGCAAACCCGTGGAGCTGAATTCTGACGGAGATATTCTTTATCCTGCAGAGAGATACATCGGAAAAAGACTGATCGTGACCGACGGGAAAACGCTTCTCGGAGCAGATGACAAGGCAGGCATTGCGGAGATAGTATCCGCAGTGGAAGATATAATAGCTTCCGGAGTTTTGCATAAAAAAATTGTGATAGGCATTACTCCGGACGAGGAGATAGGAAGAGGCGCAGATTTATTTGACGTAAAGAAATTCGGCGCAGATTATGCCTTTACTGTTGACGGGGGAACACTCGGAGAGCTTGAATATGAGAATTTCAATGCTGCATCGGCAAAAATCACTATTCACGGTGTTTCCGTTCATCCCGGAAGTGCAAAGGGAATAATGAAGAATGCTTCGTTGATCGCCTTTGAGTTCGACAGACTTCTTCCCGAAAATGAGCTGCCGTCCCTGACAGAGGGTTACGAGGGCTTTCATCACCTGACCTCAATGGAGGGCGTATGTGAGTATGCGGAGCTTTCATATATAATCAGAGATCATGACAGGACGAGATTCGAGGAAAAGAAGAAGCAGTTTGTGCTTGCGGCAGATAAGCTGAATGAAAAGTACGGCATTGGTACGGTGGAATTGAAAATTGTCGATTCATATTACAATATGAAAGAAAAAATAGAAGAACATATCGAAGTAGTTGGATATGCTCTCGATGCAATGAAGAAGGCAGGCGTTGAGCCGAAGGTCGTGCCCATAAGAGGAGGCACGGACGGCGCAAGACTTTCGTTTGAAGGGCTTCCTTGCCCGAATATCTGCACGGGAGGAGAGAACTTCCACTCGAGATTTGAGTATATTCCGGTTGAATCCATGGAAAAAACCGTTGAAATAATAAGGAACCTGGTTTCGGAGAGATAATTTTATTTACTGAATGTTAATTATGTGAGAATTTTGTGTAAATCCATTTCCGATGTACTTGAAAAATACTTCTTTTTCATTTATAATTGTACCGTAGAATGAAATTTTATACTTTTTCAAAAAGATAGGAGATAATAAATATGTTTAATATATTGCTTGTTGAAGATGATGAGAATCTCAGAAAGCTGATGTTTGCAGTTCTCAAGAAGAACAGATATGAAGTTTTCCAGGCCGAAACGGGAAGACGCGCAATCGAAATCATGAGCAACACGCACATCGATCTAATGATATGCGACATCATGCTCCCTGATATTGATGGCTACGAGGTCACAAGAACAGTAAGAGAGGAAGACAAGGACATTCCGATACTTATTGTTACGGCAAGAGAGACTCTCGAGGACAAACGGAGAGGCTTTGCATCCGGCACGGATGATTATATGGTCAAGCCGATAGATATGGATGAGCTTCTTATGAGAATGAATGCTCTTTTGCGCAGAGCAAGGATCACTTCGGACAGAAGAATTGAGGTTGAGGATACCTGCATTGATCTTGATGCTATGACGGTATCTTATCCGAACGGAGAAATGCAGCTTCCGAGGAAAGAATTCCTTATTCTTTTCAAGCTTCTGAGTATGCCTAACCATATTTTTACAAGACGTATGATTATGGAAGAAATCTGGGAGCAGGGAAGCGACACGGATGAAAGAACGGTTGACGTACATATCAAGAGGTTACGGGAAAAGCTTGAGGATGCAAAAATCACAGCATTTGAGATTGTAACAGTAAGAGGAATCGGCTACAAGGCTGTAAGAAGATAATGAAGAGAAATATTTTTGTAAGCCTTATGCTTGCGTTTCTTTTTGCAACGACGTTCTCGTCAGTTCTCAGCTTCAGCATTTCATCTCTTGTAAATCGTCGCCAGGCGATAAAGGAGATAAGAGCTGATGAAATGATCATTGCAAGAAATTATATTTCTTTTGCCAAACAGGGTGATACAGACGGCAAAGAACTTGCAGAAAAGCTGTCTACTTCAATGTATCTCGTAAAGGTCATGACGGAGGATGAATATAATCGCCTTTCTGGTGAGCAGAGAAAGTATGTTGAAAGAGGAGAAGCAATTATTGTTTCTCACATCAACTCGATTGATACAGAATGTATTTTTTCTGCATATGGGAATATTGTCTGCATCCGACTCAACGAATCGAGTAACATACTCAGTTCCTACGGAGTGAGGATAGGCATAATTCTCTCAATGACACTTCTTTTCAGCGCGGTAATAATGTTTTTTGCCGGAAAGAGCGTTACGGAGCCTATTCTTGAAATCAGGGATGCAACACAGCGGGTCGCAAAGGGTGATTTTGACGTTCAAGTTGAAATCGATACAAAAAATACCGACATTGCTCAGCTATCACGAAGCTTCAACAGCATGGTGAAGGAACTCAAAAGCAACGAGGTTTTGAAAAAGGACTTTGTAAGCAACGTATCCCATGAATTCAAGACACCTCTTGCCACGATATCGGGCTTTGCAAAGTTGCTTGAGGACGGAAATCTCAGCGAAGAGGAAACTGTTGAGTACGCAAGCATAATAAAGAAGGAATGTGACAGACTTACCGTTCTGTGCAGCAACGTACTGCGCCTTTCGAGGATCGAAAATCAGAAAATAACCACGAACAAGGCTATATTCCGCCTTGATGAACAGATAAGGGATGCCATTGTGCTTTTTGAGCCTCTGTGGGACGCAAAGGAGCTTATTCTTGATGTCGATCTTGATGAGGCAGAATACTATGGAGACGAAGAGCTTCTCCAGCAGGTGTGGATAAATCTTGTCCAGAATGCGATCAAGTTCACTCCCGAAAAGGGCACGATAACCGTTTACCTGAGGAAAAATGATAACGGAATCACTGTTAATGTGGCAGATACGGGAATCGGCATGAGCGAAGAAGTAATGAAGCACATATTTGAGAAATTTTATCAGGCAGAGGCAAGCAGATCCAATAAGGGAAACGGACTCGGGCTTGCGCTCGTGAAGGAAATAGTTGAGCTTTCGGGCGGAAGAGTAAATGTTACTTCCGAGGTCGGCAAAGGAAGCAATTTCACTGTGATTCTACCTGAAACGGATGAAACGATCGATTGAAAGCACGGGATAAATAATGAATAACGATCAGGATTTTACAACAGGAAGTATAACAAAGAAAATGGTAAGGTTCATGTTTCCGATACTCGGAGCATTGATACTGCAGGCGATGTACGGAGCGGTGGACCTTCTTATAGTAGGCAAGTTCGGCACGGATGCGGGAATATCGGGCGTATCCACCGGCAGCAGTATAATGAACATGGTAACATTCGTGCTTTGCTCAATAGCAACGGGTGTCACGGTGTTGATAGGAGTATATCTCGGAAGCGCAAAGCCTGAAAAGATAGGCGGACTGATAGGAAATGCGGTCTGCTTTTTTGCTGCAGTGGGAGCTGTGGTATCGGTTATTCTTGTGATATTTGCAAGATCGATAGCAGTGCTCATGCAGGCACCGCCGGAGGCAGTTGAGCTTACGGCACTTTACATACGTATCTGCGGCGGAGGCTTCATTTTCGTAATATTCTATAACTTCATCAGCAGTATTTTCAGAGGCATGGGAGATTCAAAGCTTCCGCTTCTTTTTGTCGGAATAGCGTGTGCGGTGAACATCATAGGTGACCTTTTGCTCGTTGCTGTGTTCAGGCTTGATGTTGCAGGTGCGGCAATAGCAACGGTATTGGCGCAGGCAGTGAGCGTGGTTCTCTCGCTTGTGATAATAAAAAAGAAGAAGCTCGGCTTTACGCTGAAAAGAACTGATTTCCGTTTTGGCGGAGAAATATGGAAATTCTTCAAGATAGGCGCTCCGCTTGCATTGCAGGAGCTGCTTACGAATATGACGTTCCTTGCAATCTGTGCGTTCATCAACAGGCTCGGACTTGATCAGTCCTCAGGCTACGGCATTGCGCAGAAGATACAGTCATTTGTAATGCTCATACCTTCGGCAATAATGCAGTCAATGGCATCGTTCGTATCGCAGAATGTCGGAGCAGGGGATGACAAACGTGCAAGGGATGCAATGAAGTGCGGAATGCTGATAGGCTGCTCGATAGGTGTGTTCGTCGGATTATTCTCGTATTTCAGAGGAGACCTTCTTTCCTGTGTATTCACGTCCAATGAGGCTTACATAATGCGTTCGGCAGAATACCTGAGGGGCTTTGCGCCTGAGGCGGTTGTGACGTGTATCCTCTTCAGCTATATGGGCTATTTCAATGGCTACGGAAGGTCATTCTTCGTAATGATCCAGGGACTCATGCAGTCACTTCTCGTGAGACTGCCCGTATCGTACATAATGAGCATTCAGCCGGATGCATCGCTTACGAATATAGGACTTGCAATGCCTGCGGCGACAGCCTTCGGAATAGTAATCTGTACGGTATATTATGTGCGGATGCAGAAGCAGATAAAATGCGATCTGAAGAATAAATAATATAAACAGACTCAGGGCTTCCGGTTTTGCCGGGAGCTTTTTCTTTCTCCTGAAAAATTTGTGTTTTTTATATTGAAAATTAACGGCTTTTATGATAAAATAACATTGATGATTTATAGTAAAAGAAAGGAAAAAGATTATGAGCAAGCTTGAAACTATTGAATGGTCACAGATATGGTTTGATAATACGACAAAAGAAAAAAGCATCCTGCTTATTGGCGATTCGATAACGAACGGCTATTTTGACAAAGTTGCAAACTATTTCCGGAATGATTTCGACATGATAAAGTATGCCACATCCAAGGCAATCGACAATCCCACTCTTCTCAAAGAGACGGAAGAGATCATTGAGCAGGTCGGTGCTTCTTCGGTGAAGGTCATTCATGTGAACAATGGTTTGCATGGGATCGGAATGTCGGATGAGGACTATGAAAAGTTTTTTGATGTTTTTCTTTACAATCTCCGCGAGATATGTCCTGATGCAGTAATATTGATTGCAAACTCTACGCCTATCACGACTCCATCTGCTGAATTCGTGGAGGCTGTAAATAACAAGGTTGTTATAAGAAGAAACGAATGCGTGGAAAAACTCGGCAAAAAGTATGGATACAGAGTGGAGGATCTCTATTCACTCGTTTATGGAAACAGAAAAATTAAATCAGACGACGGATACCATTATAATGCAGAAGGCTACCAGCTTCTGGCAGATCTCGTTGCTGATTCTATAAGAAAGGAACTATGATGAAAGAATTAAAGGAATTTCTTGCTGAAGCATCAGCAGTAAAGCCGGAAAAGCGTCAGCTTGACTGGTTCAACATGGAAATGTATATCTTCTGCCATTTCACTGTAAATACGTTTACTGATAAGGAATGGGGAGACGGAACTGAGGACGAAAAGATTTTTAATCCTACAAACCTTGACTGTGACCAGTGGGTCGCTGCTGCAAAGGCAGGCGGCTTCAAAGGCATAGTTCTCACGGCAAAGCATCATGACGGCTTCTGCCTCTGGCCTTCAAAGTACACAGAGCACAGCGTTAAGAACAGCTCATACAAGGGCGACGTTGTAAGAGAGCTTTCAGATGCCTGCAGAAGAGGCGGCATCAAGTTCGGTTTCTATCTCTCACCATGGGACAGAAACTCAAAGTATTACGGCACTGACGAATATAACGATTATTTCTGCAACCAGCTCACAGAGCTTCTTACTGAATACGGAGATATTTTCTGCGTATGGTTTGAACGTGACCACAGCGGAAAGCAGAACTATGACTGGGAACGATATTACAGCACAATACGTAAATACCAGCCCAATGCCATGATCTGCAACTGCGGACCCGACATACGCTGGTGCGGCAACCACAAGGGTGTCGGCAGAACAAGTGAGTGGAGCGTTGTACCCAAGTCGCTTACAAATGATGCATCGCCGGAAAGCCTTGTTCAGCCTGACTTAGGCAGCCGTAAAAAGATTAAAAAGGCAGATGAGCTTGTGTGGTTCCCCATGGTTATGGACCTTACAATGCGTCCCGGCTGGTTCTTCCACGATACAGATACCCCGAATATGAATGTACTGTCAAAGGCTATTGAGACATATTTCAAGTCGGTCGGCAACAACGGAACATTTTTGCTTGACGTTGCACCGTCACACTCGGGCAAAATCGAAAGAGCCGACCTGGAACAGCTTGTAACTATCGGCGCACAGCTTGAGCTTGAATTTAAAGAGAATTTTACTGACGGATGTGAGTTTGTTGCAAACTAGTCCAAGGTAGCCCTGCATAAGGCAAAGTTTATCAACTCGGGCAAATCTTATTTCCGCAGTGAGGACAATGCACGCAAAACAGTTATCACCGTTGACATGAAGGAAGTTAAGAGCATTAATAAGATTGTTCTTGCCGAAAATATTAAAACAGGTCAGCAGGTTGAGAAATTCAAGCTTTACTATTATTTCAACAAACGTTGGCATAAAATCTATCAGGGCGGCACAATAGGACGCAAAAAAGTTTGCCTTCTGCCCCCGATGGACGCCAGAAGAATTAAGCTTGTCATTGAAAAGACAAGAAAATTTGCAACAATTTCTGAATTTAAAGTTTATTAAACTGTACAAAATGACAGCCTCCGATTTTCTTCGGAGGCTGTTTTTTCTTATCTTTTGTAAGTATTATACATAATTTATATTTATTGCAACATAATTATATTAAGATTTTGCACATATAGAGTTTTGATATTTCGTCATGTTGCATAAATATTTATAAAATTCTTTGTGCATAACGCTTGACAAATCAAAATATCGGTGTTATAATACGCTTGCAAGGTAACAAAGAAGAGTTACCTGAGCAAAAAGAAAGGAATGAATAATATGTCAGAGAGAAATTATTATTATCAGGCAGAGAAAAAGTTATTGGACGAAATCGAAAATGAGAAAAACATTTTTTCATTCCGTACCCTCTTCAGACTTATCACAGCTAACGCAATCGCAAAGAAGCTGCACTGAGGAAGGCAGGCTCTGAGGAGCCGCCCAATATCTACACAACAGTTCAACACGATGAACTTTCCCTCCATAAAAAAATCAGGTGTTCAAACGAGCACCTGATTTTTCTTTTATGTTTACTTTAATTATTTAACGCTGTTAACAAGAGCAATGAATGCCTCTGCTGTTGCAGAACCTGCAAGGCTGCCTGTCGAAACGATTTCCTCGTTCTCAAGGAACATTGAGCGGTATTCGTTATCGGGAAGAATGTAACCGATCTGATCGTTTGAAAGACCGAATACAAGAAGCTCCTTGTCCTTGCCTACAACTTCCTGGAATGTGGGATAATTGAAGTCTGTACCTCTCCATGATTCAGCCGCTGTAAATCCGCCGCCGAATGCGATTGAAGGCTCAAGCTCACCGGGAACAATTGCAATTGCAAGGTCATCACCAAGCTCAAGATAACCGATTTCTGTTGCAACCTGAATTGCAAAACCGTTTGAATCAAGCTTTACACACTTGTTTGTAAGAGCACCCATGCTGCCGAGGAATGAAAGCAGAGAATTGTTTACAGTTACAAAATAAGTCTTTGCCTTATAGTTAAGGATAGGCTTAATCTCCTTTTCGGGAGCCTTTGAATCAGCAATAAGATTGCCGAGTGCTGTGCCGTAAACTGTGAGACGGTCATAACGTGTCATGTCCTCTGTAAAGGATGACTCGCAGGGTTCGTACTCTGATGTGATGGCAAGCTCGGCACCCATTATCTGAATGAAGTTTGCATCAAGCTTTTCATTGAGAACCTTTTCAATGTAGTAGGGATAATCGCCTGTAACCTCTGTGCCTGCTGCGCCGTTGCCTACACAATGGATAGCCATGTTGCAGAGATATGTCTCACGGCTGCCGTCTGCGGGAACGAAACGGAAAACATGAATGTAGGGATCAATTACCATAGGTGTGCGCTTGTCATGGATGTAATCAGCTGCATCAATCTTTGAATAGAAGAGCTTACCTTCCTTCATTGAGCCGACTGCCTCTTTGATAGCGTTGCCTGTTACCTTGTAGAGATTTGCCATAAACTCGTCATTCTGACCGTTGATTGTATCAATATCAGTACCGAGGAAGTTGTTGGCAAAGCTGATAACGGGATTAATGAATACCATTTTAAGGATATTGCCGTTCATACCGAAGGTATCAACACAGCTGTGCTGATGAAGAACAGAAAGGTTAAGACCGACAATGTTGTTTGCCTTTGCAAAATCAGCAAGAGAGCCGCGGATAGCCGCAACATCACCGCTTGAAATTCCGAAAGCATCAAGAACTGCGTAAACAACCGTTCCTCTGCCGCTGCCGTCATTCATAGCAATAGCACGTACGCGCTGGTCGTCGTGAACAGCTGTTGCAGACTTGTCAAGTGAAAGGCTGCCTGCTACCATGTGCTT